>CAWACK010000028.1:0-14959 GCA_963780545.1 Candidatus Bathyarchaeota archaeon | reverse complement strand
CATGTTTATCCTGAGAGTGAATATGTAGTAGATCGCTGCTACTGTCACGCTTGTCGCAGTCACCAATACTCCAATCGTCTGCGCATCAACCATAGAATCACTGATTAGCTCAGGTGGAAGTGAGGATAAGGCTATTGAGATAAGGTCACATTCTCATACCCCCGGGTGCTGCTGCCTCCAAATCCCGTAAACCACACCATAGAGATACTCAAACTGCTCGCAAACGGTTGGGGTGTTCATCGACTTCCGCAACCCAATAAGACGGGTTCATACTTCTGCCAATAGCCAATTACGTGCAACGACATCAGGTCGTCCACAATCGAGGCGTCTATGAAGCCCCTCTTCACCAGGACCCCGAAGCCCTCGAAGAAGGTGCCAACCATCCAACTTTCTATAGGCCTCAGGGTTCGTCTTCTAACCGTATTTGGCGTGGTAGTCGTCGAGAGTCCCTCCACTGCCATGACATTATTTCGCCAAAGCTCTCTGGAAGTCTGGTTCCTCGAACCTCTGGTAGACACTCATGAAGAGCTGCACCTGTCTTGTCTCGAGGGTCTGCTGCTGCGACTTGAGGGCTAGCTCCTGAGTCATGACGCTTGTCTCCTGAGACTTAAGCATCAGCTCCTGGTTCCTCTGGCTTATCCTGATGTTCAACACGTAGTATATCGCCGCTACCGTCACGCTTGCCGCAGTCACTAACTACTCCAATCGTCTGAACCTCTGACATTTAATCACAAGTTAGAGTCAGGTGGAAGTGAGGATAAGGCTATTGAGATGCATCACTTATCTGGGACATATTTGGTTAGAGTCTCAGGTAGGGAATATGAGGGATCATGCTCCTTCACAACCCTTTGCATCTCATCCGCAAAGAACTCCAAGTTCTCGCAGATAGTCCTTACCGTTATACCTCCTACGATTCTCCTCAATGATGGGCTTATACTTAGCCCACGTGTAGACGACGTAACTATGCATCCCCGCGTCATAGCAATCCTCCGCCCCAAGGACCCCATTACGGAGCGTGCCGCCCACGGCGTTCAAGTTGTGCCACATCGCCAACCTCTTGGCGGCGGCGTCCACGTGGTCATCTGAGCCATATTTTCTCTCGAAGTCCTCGTAGTCCTTCCACTCGTAGTTCATGAGTTCGAAGAAGTTCCTCATGAACCCCTCATCGAATATTCTTGTGATTATGCTGTCAACCAGCCCTAGTCTCCTGGTCTGAGGTTCTGTTCCTGCGTCTTCAGGGCTAGGGTTGAGTTTCTCTGGCTTGTCCTCATGTTGTAGACGTAGTAGATGGCTGCGACGATTACTCCCGTTGCGGCCACCATGTAGTAGGCTGTTGAATCTCAGATAGGTCAACCAATTCAACAATCACTAGTTACAATCAGGTGGAAGTGAGGATAAGATATTCGTTAACCAAAATCCAAAGTGAATTTGGGATGATTTTTCGAGTAGTCTATGCAGGCAGGAAGAGACTGCGGACTCAAAATACGAAGCAATTACTTAGCTGAGGCCGTTATTGGGGGGATGAAAATATGTTAGTGGCTCGAATCAGTTCTTGGCTCACAGTCGAGTTAGGCGAGTGCCCCGCATCATCAACGATCACAAGCTCAGCCTTCGACCACACTTGTTTAAGCTTCCACGCGTTGCCGATCGGTGCCTGAAAGTCAAAGCGCCCATTCACAAGTATCCCGGGAATATTGGCAAGTTTATCCGCGTTACGAAGTAAGACACCGTCATCAAGCCAACCGTTGTGGCTGACGTAATGCGTCACGATTCTGGCGAAAGCCGTAGCAAAAGAATTGTCGGTGAATCTCTGAGCGAGTCGATTCGACGGAGGCCACTGCGGCGTCGCGGACTCCCACATGCACCAAGCATCGACAGCCCGTTGTCGAACCTTGGGGTCGTCGTCGTACAAAAGTCTACGGTATACTTCTACAATATCGTTCCCTCTCTCATCTAGCGGCACAGTGGCGAGAAGATTCTCCCATTGTTCTGGGAAGAAGATGGCTACTCCGCCACGGAACAGCCAGTTAAACTCACAGTGTCGGCCAGTGGTAACACCGAATAGGATCATCTCCGTTACCCGATTCGGATACTCTTCAGCGTAGGCGAGTGCTAGGGTGCATCCCCATGAGCCGCCGATTATCAGCCACTTGTTTATGTTAAGGTGTTGACGCAGAAGCTCTATGTCCGAGATCAAGTTTGCTGTTTTATTGTTGCTTAGATCAGTTTCTGGTGCACTAGCATGTGGTCTGCTTCGTCCACAGTTGCGTTGATCAAACAGCACTATGCGGTAGGCACTTGGATTAAAGAGTCTACGCCACCAAGGTGAACATCCCGAGCCTGGGCCGCCGTGTATAGCTACTGCTGGTTTGCCCTGCGGGTTGCCGCATGTTTCCCAATAGATTAGGTTTCCATCCCCTACGTTTAACATTCCATGATCGTAGGGTTCTATCTCGGGATACAGTTCATTCATAGCTAATTCTTACCTTACACTGCATTTACAAAGTTGCAGTGAGTGATTAACTAACAACTTGGACAATTAAACTAATTGTGAACGTCAACTATACAATTCACTGGCTAGAATCAGGTGGAAGTTAGGATAAGGCTATGGCCCAAACCTAAACAGGATAATCATACGAGCTGAAAAAAGTGGAAAAAGGTGAAGAAGTGTCTCGTCTGATGCGTGCTACTTCCTCCACTTCATCACGATTTCCAACTGCTTCCCAGCGTTGAACAAAGGCTCATACGTCATCTTCATCTCAGGGAACATAAACGATATTAAGTCAACTACCTGCTCCTGCTCCGAATCCACAATAAAGATGCCCCCCAATAGTTAGTGGAGGTGGCATGTGGGGGAAGTATAACTTTACCCCACCTTTCAGGGTTTTCCTTAAGCATCTGATTGTACTTCATGACCTTCTCAGCCAACTTTGCGAAGTCCTCTGGACGGAACTCCCAATACAAGATGTACTTCAAATCCATACTCTCCGTTTCATTTTTGGTATATATGCCCGAATGGAGTAGGAATGATTGACTCTATAGTTTTATTGGTGGATAATTCATAGTTAAACAAAAGTGATTTAAATCGAAAGGTTTAGCTCACATTTATGTATGATGGTAGAAAGATGGCGGGCCTGCTCCTTTTTGTCGGCGGCGCACAATTTATACTAGGAATAATTATCTCAGAAGCTCTCTACTCCGGTTACAGCGTCTCACAGAATTATATCAGCGACTTGGGCGTGGGGCCGCCAGCACTAATCTACAATTCATCATTATTTCTGCTGGGTGTGCTTGGCCTTGCTGGTACATACTTCATTCAGCGGGCACTCAAGTCTAGACTCTTCACAGTCCTGTTGGCTTTGGTATCTATTGGTGCAGTTGGGATCAGCATATTCACGGAGAATTATCAATCGATACACACCATCCTTAGTTTGGCTGTCTTCGCATTAGGTGGACTATCAGCTATTGTGTCATACAGATTCGAGCAGTCTCCTCTATCTTACGTCTCCGCCGTGTTGGGTGTGGTGACACTTTTAGCACTCGTTCTTGGCGCCTTAGGAATCAATCTTGGCCTTGGGGCTGGAGGAATCGAACGAGTAATTGTTTACCCTACTCTGCTCTGGATGATTGGCTTCGGGGCTCACCTAATCGGTGACAGCGGTGCCCACAGCGATAGTAAATAGGGAATTTAATGGATAAATCTAGAATTTGCATGCCAGAGAGAAACCGTACTGGAAAAACTCGGAAACATAGAGAGAGATTATTCAAAAATAAAATAGGCGTCACAAGTCTTATGAACCTATAACACTATCAGAGTTTGAAACCCGAAAATGAACGTCACTAGAACTATAAGACTTCTAGCTGCTATCCTCATAACGTTACTGGGAGTTATCCATCTGGCTTTAGCTGTATTAGGGTTAACCACCACCGAATTTGAGATGCTGATATTCGCATCATTTGGGCTACTCTACATCTTGGTGGGAGTCGGCCTATTCACGGGCAGACGACTTTTCAATTATCTGGGGGTGGTTATCCAACTCCTAGGATTAAGTATTGGAACATACTTTTTCGCTGCCAGTACTCCATTACTTGAAAACGTTGCAGCCGGCGTCCTTGAGGTCACCGTCATTTTGTGTTGTCTTTACCTCGTAATTCATAAAACATCATAGTACCCACGAGCTAGCGTGTGTGTAGGCGATACTCTTATACGTAAAAACCCAAAAACATTGTGAATAGCCGATAGTCTTTTATTGGGTTTTACCTAAATGATGGTTTGGAAGGTTTTTGAATTGGTTATTCAAATATTTTATCTAAAGTATTCCCCGGAGAACGACGCTAGGTTCAATGAAAAGGTCCTGAAGGTAACGATGGATCTGATGGCTAAAAGAGAGGGCCTGTTGAAGAAGCATGGAATTAAGGATCTTGGGCTCTGGTTGGTCCCCACGGAGCATCTAACAGTCATCGTGGATGAGGCCTCGAGTTTGGATGCTTTTCAGAAGCTGTTGATGGAGCCGGAGTTCGTCGCCATGAATGCATATTGCTCGATCGAAACGAAGGTTGCAATCACCGCTGAAGAAGCTATGAAGATGATGAGGGGCAAATAGCCTCAAACCTAAACTTAGCCCTCCTCCTTATTCTTTATTAACTAAAACTGCAAAAAGAGCGCAGGCTCTGGTTCAGGGCGAGGTTGCCTTGCAAGACGGGAAACGAGGACAAGGAGCTTTCACGAAAGAGCAGCCCTATTTTACCGCTTGCCGAGCCTATAGAGCCTCACACCCACTAAAATGAGCCAGACGCCGAGGATGATGAGACAGGCGCCGATGAGCGGTATATACAACGGGTAAAAGACAAAGCTGCTGACGCCACCAACAATCCCCGCGACACTTGCGACCATACCCACGTAGGCTACGGCCCTGCCGAAGACCCCTCTCAACATAACCAGATTAGTGATTATGAATCCTAAGCAGGGGACTACGAAGCTGTATATGGGGCTGCTCACCGCGAGACTTACCGCAGCATAATCCGCGGCGGCCACAAAGGCCGCACGCTGCGCGTCGCTGGTCGCGGCTGCGTATTGTACGCTGAGCGTGATGAGTGTGGATGTGTTCAGGATGCTTGTTCCTAGGTCTAGGGCTATGAATAAGCCCGTGAACACCGTGGCTACGAGTATTGCGTTTCTATTGACTCTCCTCAATACGAGGTAGAGGGCCAGGGCGACAGGTATGAGGAGGAGGTCTGTGAGTGCCGGTATGAGGACGTCGGCAACCCGAGCTTGAAGAATGATTCCGGCGAAGTACTTCAGGTAGTCTTCGCCGGTGCTCGGCGGGGATCCTAAGGTAGCCGCTAAAGCGACGTCGATGATATACAGTACTCCGATTATGAACGCGGCGACGCCGCCTGCTCGATAAAGTCCTTTCCAGTTTGGGTCAACGTTGTCCATTTCTTCCATTTCACATCTCATCTCTAGCTATCGAGTGCTCTCTTAGCTGTTGACCTCAGAACCCAGAGTGGAGTGGAGGAGTAAGGTGCCTATAGTTTTGTTGGTAAATTATCCATATTTATCGGAATAGTGTCAGAACTAAAATATGAATGAATTAACTAACGCAAAGAAGCGCTTAGGGTTTAAGGGGATAAAGCTAGGCCCCAAAACCCTTCATGAAACGCTGGATAGGAAACGCTTCACATGAGGCAGAAACAGAGCCCGAGGCGTCGGAATGCGCCGGTATGATCCAAACCCGGAATGGACACAAACGAAGCTGAAGGCATCACGCCCGCGCACCTCCTCGCCCCAGCAGCGAAGGGATCAAGAGAACCAGCATACAGAAAACACGGCGTCGAGCAACCCACCAATACATCATCAGTTAAGAACCAGCCGACCGCTCCTTTGAAGCCAGCGTCAATTGCAAACCAGTCATTTTCACGAAACTGCTGCTTCCACGACTCAGTCACAACTCCGACCTTCTCGGAGGCTAGAATCACAGCCTCAGCACCGCCGCGGACACCTATCCCTCCAACTCCGCGGAGGAGTCCAACGTAATCCTGCTCCTCCTTCGACTGCCACGGATAGGGACTCATACCACCCAATACAAATGAGCTGAACCTCAAGAGGATGCTGCTTCAGCCACTTGGAAGCCCATCAGGCTTCCCATCGAGTATCCCCAGTACCGCGTCTTCCCTATCCCGAGCTCATTGAGGACCGCGATCACGTCCCCAGCCATCTTGTCGATCGTGTAAGCTTCGGGTTCGTATAGTTTGTCGCTTTTGCCGTGTCCCCGCGCATCGATGAGTATTAGTGTGTAATCGTCTTTGAGGGCGTCGGTGTAGCCCTGTACTCTCCATTTGTTGATGGACATCATTACGCCGTGCTGGAGGATGAGGGGTGGCCCTTGGCCTTCTACCTCGTAGTGTATCTTTACGCCGTCGTTGTTAGTGTAGGGCATAAATGAATCTCGACTCTATGGATATTTACAATTTTGTACGAGTCTCAGGTGGAAGTGAAGATAAGACATTCGATGTATAATACTTGTATGTTAGATGAGGCTTACGCCGATGTTACTTTGGGATAAGATAATTTAAATCAGGTTGAGACCAGAACCCCTTTTTCATCGAAACGTACGCCATCTAATCCTCGGCAGATCTCGTCTACGCAACTCAGCGTTAACCTCCCCGAAGTGCTGCCTGTGATGCGCCAAGGTGTACAACACTCGACTAAGTACAGTTGAACCAGTCCACGGGAACTTCTCCTCAGCCCTAAGAAAATCACCATCGCTCATCTCTCTCAACCAGCCCTCAACCTTCCCACGAACCTCACGATGATACTCCAACATCACATTTTGGGTGGGGAGGTCCCCCGGCTTTATGTCACCGACCTTCTTGGGGTCCTTCTCGAATATCTTCTTCCATAGGTATCCTTCGGAGGAATCTGTGGTGTAGTAATCGGCTGCATAGGTGGCGTGCAGGATCAACCTAGCCGGTATGAGGTAGTCTATTTCACCGCTCTTCCATTGATTTTCTGGTATTTTTTCTATTGCATCCTCATACATGTCGAATACTAAGCTGAATTGCTCGATGAGTACACGGATGAGACGTTTACTATTTTCTTGATTTTCTAGCGTGTGTTCATCAACCATTAATCATCACTGGTTAGAGTCAGGTTGAAGTGAGGATAAGGCTATTGAGTGCACCTTTTTTCCTATAATATGTTTCCCAAATTCACTAGGTTTTAACATAGCACTCCTGTGACTGCCACCATATAGTAGGCTGCCTGAATCTCACCCAAATCTAGGGCGGTTCTTAATATTCATCGATACCTCCATTTTCCTAATGTATTCGGCGTCACTCTTCTCCTGCATCTTTATCTAAGATGTTTGCAATATACTCGAAGTTACCATACCTGTCATTATGCCACTCCCACTTCCTGTACTCCTCGATGACGGGTTGGAACGCCCTCCAAAGAAGACATATCCATTGCCCACTCACGTTGTAGATGGTTTGGATGTCAAGGATGCCGGTCCTGTACATGTACCCTATCAGGTCACATGTCTGCCAGACTGCCAACCTCTTCGCGTAGTTCTCAGGGTTTACGCTTGAGTCGTATTTCTTCTTGAAGTCCTCGAAGTCGCTCCAATGCATGCTACCGAGTTCCATAAATCGAAGTGCGCCTTCCTCTGACATGAATTGCTGCAGTATGTTCATCGAGAGGGTGGCTCGCCTGTTCCTCGTCGCCTCCCTCAGGTTCAACGCGTAGTAGAAGGCCGCTACGCAGACTCCTATCGCTGCTACCACATACGATGCCGATTGAAGTACAACTATGTCTACCATCACAAGTTCACTGATTAGAGTCAGCGAAAATGGAAGGATAAGGTTATTGAGAATGTGAAAAACGCCAATCAAGGCATAGCTTCAATTCGATTATCCAACTCCGGATGTTCCTCCAAATACTTGATGAGTTCATCGTAGAGGTACTCGTTCTCACTATACAGACGCCTACTCCCAGTAACCCTCCTCCCCTCATCCATTATGGGTATATGTTTCTCCCAGTAGAGACGAGTCGTACCACATTGTAGAAGAGCCACCATCCTTATGGGGAGAAGCTTTTCCCTGACCAGTACACCCTCCTCCTCGTATATACCCTGAACAAGGTTCTCTGCGTCTCTGAACTCTTTGTCCTCTTGGTATAGTTTACTGTACTCCTCCCAATTCGTCCATCTGGAACTTATCACCTTGCTGTATGCTGAGTGCCGCTCCTTTGACTGTAACTTGTCGTTGATGTTCAGAAATATTTGGGCTTGCCTGGTTTCGAGGGTTTGCCTCATGTTCCTCCTCTGATCACGCATGTTCAACACATAGTAGGCTGCTGCTACTAGTACTCCTGTGGCTGCCACCATATAGTAGACCTCTTGAATCTCACCTAAATCAACCATAATCAATACTCACCTGAAATAGATTCAAAGCAACATCGCTACTTCTTCGCTAAAAACTCGGGAAGCAGCTGCTCCCCCAGCTTCTTCACCCTGGCGACTAACAAGTCAAAATCCCCCATGCTTGTACGATGATTCACGTTACAGGCACGCAAAGCATACCTGCCCTTGATGGTTGTATCCGATACTCCGAGATAATTATCCCTCATATCGACATACTGAGCCCGATAAATTCTACGGTTAAGATCATCCACCTGATCAACACCCAGACCAGCCGACCTAAACCTGAAGCAAACGATGTTACTCTCCACAGGCGCCGCCAGCTCCAAGTCAGGGTCACCCCTAATCCTCTCAGCGAGGTGGTTGATCTGGTTGATGTTCCCCTGAATCACGTGGGCGAATCTATCGATGCCATACGCCCTGAGGAGCATGTAGGCCTTCAACGCGAGAAACTCATTTGACAGCCTCAGCGACATATTCTGACTCGTGCCCAGCATCTCATCGAGCGGCCTATCCAGCACAGCAGACCTGACGTACGCCGCCTCATGCCCATACACGAACGTCTCCAAGTGTTTACGTGGATTCCTAGTCAACGTGAAGCCGATGCCATAGGGCATACTCATCCACTTGTGCAGGTCGACCGCCAGGCTGTCGGCCCTCTCCAATCCATCCGCCAGATGCCTATGGGTATCACTAAGCTTCACCCACGCTCCGAAGGCCCCATCAACGTGGAGCCACATCTTCTCCTTTGCAGCCAAGTCAGCAAGCGAATTGAAGTCGTCGAACGCCCCAGTGTTCACCGTCCCAGCGTTCCCAATCACGCAGAATGGGTAGAAGCCCTTCTCTCTATCCTCGTTAACCCGCCTCTGAAGAACATCGAGCCTAATCTTGTATTGATCATCGGTGGGAACCAAGCGGAGAGCGTCCTTACCGAGCCCCAGAAGCTCAACGCTCCTCTCAAGGCAGTGGTGACCCTCCTCGGAGACGTAGAGGGTCATCTTCCGGGGGACGCCCTGCATGCCCCTCTCCTTCATATCGACCTCGGCCATTGCGTTTCTAGCCACCGCTAGGCCGGTGAAGTTGGCCTCTGAGCCGCCTGTGACAAATACCCCGCTCGAGTCCTGTGGGTAGTTGAGCATCTCCTTCAGCCAACTCAGCGCCTGCTTATTCACGTCGAAGGAGATGAAGAATGGATGCGTGTCAACCAGATTCAATGCGCTGGAAAGCATACTCGTGAGCATTCCGTATGGGGTGCCGCCCCCCATGACGTATCCCCAGTATCTGGGCGACGTATTGACCATGCTGAGTGGTAGAATGTTCTCCTTGAACTCGTTGTATGCGGTCTCTTCTCCTACACCGCTTCTGCTTAGTGGCTTGTATATTGGGGCCCTCTGCTCCTCTGAAGGTAGTGTGCGGGTTTTATCACCCAGGGTCTTCAGGTACGTGATCATGTCATCCAGCATAACGTGTGCGAGTTTGGTGAACTCATCCCAGTTCTCAGGGTCAAGTGTCTCTTCATGAACCATAAAATCAACTCAGTAAATACAATAATTATAATTATTGTATAGTTAATATTTTGGATTAAATTTGGGTTTGGGGGATAAGGCTATTGAGATAAGGTCACAGTCTCGTACCCCGGGTGCTGTTGCCTCCAAATCTCATAAACCGCACCGTAGAGATACTCAATGTACTCGGCAACGTCTGGGGAGTTCCACAATTTCCGTTCCTCAATAAATATGGGTTCAAACTTCTGCCAATATCCAATTATGAAAAACGACATCATGTCGTCCACAAGCGAAGCGTCTATAAAGCCTCTCTTCACAAGGACCCCCAAACCCTCGAAGAAGGTGCTCACCATTGCGTTCTTCCTATAGGACTCAGGGTTCGCCTTCTGACCATATTTGGCTCGGGCGTCGTTAAAGTCACTCCACTGTCTTGACATTATTTCCCAGTATGCGCCCTGGAAGTCTGGTTCTATGAATCTCTGGTAGATGCTCATGAAGAGTCTGTGCCTGCCTCGTCTCGAGGGTCTGCTCCTGCGACTTGAGGGCGAGTTCCTGCGTCTTTACGCTTGTCTCTTGGGACTTGAGCATCAGTTCTTGATTCCTCTGACTTATCCTGATGTTCATTACATAGTATATGGCTGCTACCGTCACGCTAGCTGCAGTGACAACTACTCCAATGGTCTGAACCTCTGACATTTAATCACAAGTTAGATTCGGGTGGAAGTGAGGATAAGGCTATTGAGATAGAGGTCACTTGTTGAACGTCTTATCATACTCCCCTAACTTGATGTAGGACTTCGACCCCTTCCACGAGGGGTCCCTCTCCGCCTTCATCTTAGCCAACTCAGTGACTAGGTACTCCCAGTTCACGAACATGTCCCTACCGTAGTCGAGCTTCCTGTACTCCTCGATTATGGGCCTGAACTTAATCCACGTGTTGATTATACTCACCGCGCTCACAACGTAGATTATCTCCATGTCGAGGAGGCCCATCTTGCACTGAAGGCCGAGGTTCTCGTACCTGTCCCAGATCGAAATCCTCTTCGCGTAGTTGTCCGGGTTCACCGTTGAGTCGTATTTCTTGTAGAAGTCGCCCCAGTCCTTCCACTCCATGCTCATCATGTCGGTGCCGTTTCTCTGGTATTCTACGGATGTTTGGAACTGCATCATGTTGTTCGTCATGGTGAGGCGGCGGTTCCTCGTCGTCTCCCTCATGTTGCGCGCGCTAAACCCAGCGCTACTTCTCTAACCCTCTCTCTTTCTTCCCATACGGACAAGCTCTCTGACAGGTCGTGCACATTAACCTCGAATTCTCCGTGAATCGGGGGCTGTGAAGATCAAATATTGAATCGATCTCCGGAGTTTTGCCGAGTTTTTCACTGTATTTCAGCTCACCAGAGATCAGTCTAGCCCAGTCATCAGAGGAGGGATTAACGAGACACATCGAGTAATCAACCTTATAAGGGGTAAGCGCACCCGTTGGGCAAGCTTTGATACATTTATCGTAACCCCCACAGAGATCTCTATCGAACGGCTCATCATATATGAATTCTGCGTTAGTTACTATCGCGCCCAACCTTATCCAGGGACCATACTGTGGGGTGATTAATAATGCGTTTTTGCCATAGTTGCCGAATCCCGCCAGCCTAGCCATCTGCTTCTTCGGCAGCCTGTCGTCGGCTACCCTCGCATCTAATCCCTTCGCCTGAAGATAATGGATTAATCTTCTTTCATTTTTATAGTTGGTATACCCGTAGTACATTTCAATTCTATTCCCTTTCCGAAGGATAGCCTCGTATATGTCATCCGAAGCGTGGTACCCGAGGACTATGATCGATTTTGCGTCCTTCATCTGCTCAGTCGCTTTCATGGTGGATGTCTTCATCCAATCTTGCCGGTAGCTGGGTATCTCGTCCACTCTCTCCGCGGGGATAATTCCCACGAGGTCGGCGCCAACATCGTCCCAGGGGCTATATGACTTCGCGTATTCCTTCACCTCTTGGGTTAACTTGAATACTTCATCCAAGGATTTCCCACTCCCTACTGGAGTAGAGTTAATTATCTATTAATCTTAGATGATTACATTTGTAATCTAAGCGAATACATTCGACTACAAATGTACACATCCACGATAAATGCTCCAGCGTTCCAATGAACGATTCGGTAAGTACTGTATTTACCAGTTGATTCTTATGGCCAGAGAGGAGACGCTTGACCCAGAGAACTGGGATGAGATGAGGGACCTAGGAAGACGAATGGTTGAAGACATGATCACATATCAAAAAAATGTTAGAGATCATCCAGTACTGAAACCCCTACCATCCGAAGTCCAAGAATATCTAAAACAGCCAGCCCCCAGAGAACCGTTAGGAGCAGAAAAAACCTACCAAGAGTTCCTCGAAAAAATATTCAAACACGGCGGTACCTTCACCCAAAGCCCAAGAACATTCGGCACCGTCCTAGCGTCAAGCACCCCATTCGCAGCCCTATCTGATATGTGGATGTCGGGACTAAGCGGGTTTGCTACCTCTCCACTGCTTATGGCGTCAAACGTGGAGTTGCAGGTAATATCATGGTTTAAGGAGGTCTTCGGATACCCAAAAGACTCATCGGGAGTAATTGGCAGCGGAGGCTCGATGGCTAACCTGATTGGACTCACCGTAGGGCGCAACGCCAAGGCGGGCTACAGTGTGAAGGAGGAGGGAGTCAGGGAGAAGTTCACGTTCTACGGGTCAACCGAGATGCACAGCTCCATACAGAGGGCGCTGGAGCAGATGGGTGTAGGGGGCAAGTACTTGGTGAGGATACCCGTCGATGATGAATACAGGATAGACGTTTCCCTGCTGAAATCTAGAGTAGCCGAGGATAGGTCCAAAGGGTATAAACCGTTATGTGTTATTGGCAACGCCGGTTCAACGAACACTGGTTCCTTTGATGACTTGAATGCGTTAGCTGACTACTGCGCCAAAGAGGATCTGTGGTTCCACGTGGACGGGGCCTTCGGCGCCTGGGCTGCGCTATCGCCGAAGTATAAGCACCTAACCGACGGCATGGAGAGGGCAGATTCCCTAGCCTTTGATCTGCATAAGTGGATGTTCCTGCCGTACGGGATAGGCTGTACTCTAGTCAGGGACAGGGATGCCCACTACTTTACCTATGCTACACATGGTGATTATATTCCTCATGAGGACAGGTGGCTGTCTGACTACAGTGTGGAGCTGTCTCGCCCCTTCAGGGCCTTGAAGGCCTGGATGAGCCTCAAGGAGAATGGCTTCGATAAGTATGGGCGGATAATTGAGCAGAATATTGAGCAGACTAAGTATCTGGCTGAATTGATTAGGTCTTCGCCGAACCTTGAGTTGCTGGCTCCTGTTCCGCTGAATGTGGTGAATTTCAGGTATGTTAAAGGTGGGTTGGATGAGAGGCAGCTTAATGATTTGAATAGTCGAATCGCAGATACCATCATCTGGGGTGGTAATTACTTCATTTTTCCATCGAAGGTTGGCGAGAAGGTCTCAATACGGGTCTGCATCACAAATCATAGGACCATGCGGAGTGATTTGGAAGGTTTCATTGATGAAGTTCATAGAGTTGGGAAGGCACTTACATGACTGAGCTAATTCATCCGACTCCTGACGATACTTCTAAGCTTGCGGATACTCTCGCTCATGCCTTCATTGCTGACCCAGTATTTTCCTGGATATTCAGACAGGACTATCGGAGAAGATGGGCGCTCAAAGACTTCTTCACAACCTATGTGCTGGGGGAAGCCTTCAAAGTAGGTGAGGTGATAGCAACCAAGAACTTTGAGGGTTGTGCCGTCTGGTTCCCACCTGGAAAGGGGTTCATGGATGCTTCACCGGAGGCGGTAGAGAATCTTCAGCCAGAGATTCTCAAGTGGGCTAAGAAGGATAGGGTCGATAGAGCTTTCGAGGCGATGAAGTTACTAACGGAGAATAGGCCAAGTTGGCCTCACTATTATCTGGAGTACTTGGGGGTAGCGCCAAAATATCAGGGGAGAGGCCTCGGCACGCTCCTACTCGGGTCGAAGCTGGCGCTGATCGATTCGGAGGGCGACCGCGTTTACCTGGAGAGTTCGAATGAGAGGAACGTGTCCTTGTATCTGCGTCACGGGTTCAAGGCGGTTAAGCGCGAGGGTTTCGCGAACTCGGGTCCGGTCTACACCTTCATGAACAGAGACTCCAAACAAAGGATTCCAAAAGACAATCTCTGATTTAAGGAAAAAGTAAGCCTAGTCCCAGAAAGCTGTGGTCTCTCGCTTCATTATATCCTCGGTGCCCTCCTCGTCGATCTAGACTTCTCAATAGCCACATGCTTGTCTTCAGGTCTATTCACTCAACGAAGTCTTCATCAAACCTTAGGGAACTAGTATCGGCCACCCTCACTCCTTCCCCTCAACACATTACCCACCAGCCCTTTCACATCTGAGGGCAGGACGATTACGCCACCATCCACGACGAGGTCAGCCCTCACCCCCGTCTGCATCTCAACGAGGGAGGAGCGGAAGCTAGTTAGGAATATGCCCCACTTCCTACCCATCTGATGCGTGATCATGTAGCCGCCATCCGAGCGGAAGCAGCTGAACCAGTGAGAGGATGGCAGCAGCCAGCTTACACACCAATCATACCTCTCAGAGCCTCCACCCTCTCCCAGAACGTGTTCAATGTACATGCACAGCTCGTGTGCGATGATTGGCCCCAGCCTGATTAGTTCGCTGTCCTCGATTGTTTCTAGGATTAGAGATAGTGTTGTGGGGAGTAATGCGACGGGGTTGAGTTTGTCGACGTAGCTGTACCTTTCCCTGTAGGATGTGAGGATCTCTGTGGTGAGTGAGGATACGGTTTGGTTGGTGTTTTTCGCTTCTCTGCTTAGGTATTCGTTGAGTTCATTGGTTAGCCTAATAGTCTTAACGACCGATTGGCGTTTGTTGACCAAGAAGCATCATATTCATTTAACGTAAACAATTATATAATCTAATGTAATACAAGGCACTACAATTGTAATCTAAGTGAA
>CAWACK010000027.1:0-12624 GCA_963780545.1 Candidatus Bathyarchaeota archaeon | reverse complement strand
CTAGGTTTAGGGTTCTTTCTGGGTGTAGATTTGTGGTTTGTCTCCTCGTGTGTTTCGTGTTGGGTGGTCGGCTTCTGTTTGTTGGGGTCTTTGGTTGGGTCTTATTGGATGAGAATCTGTGGGTGGATTCTATTTAGGGACAGGGCAGCGCGCGAGGATAAAGCCATTGAGAATATGAGTGCTTTCATCAGCCACCAATATAGAAGCTGAGGTGGCGCGCGCGCTGGTGGATACTACTATATGAGTAGCAGATCAGCCTCACCTATTTCACCCACACCTACACCCACCCCAACACCGACGTCACCCCCTACACCCACATCTACGCCTACATGCGCGCGCGTGTTGAACAGGGAGGCTGCTGAGAACATGGGTAGGCCGGAGAAGGCCATCTCGCCGACGTTCTTCAATGTCTGACGACGAGTCTACGGTCGGTGTGTGGGCGTGGTTAGTGGGTACTCGGCTTGTCCATGTGGTGTTTTCTGTTTGTGGGGTTTGTTGGGCTGGCCGGGGGTTTGGTTGGGCTCTCTTGGTGTTTCCTGTTTTCGTATGGGGTGTTGTTTCTGTTCGTTGGGTATCTCTATGGTTGTGGAAAATCATTTAGGGACAAGTCAGCGCGCGCCGTGTGCCTGACCTTTTCGAGCCGTGTAGGCTCTTCAAGGAAACCCCCCGCATCCTCACTACCATGTAGGGCACACGCAGACAGTGGCAGAGCCACCGTAAACATCGTACCCTCCCTCACCTTTGACTCAAAAGTGATCCTCCCGCCATGAGCCTCAACCACCTGCCTACAAATCGCAAGACCAAGACCCGTCCCAGTGGGCTTCGTCGTGTAGAAAGGAGTGAACAGGTTGCGAGCAACCTCATCCGATATACCGCGACCGGTGTCCCTCACAGTCAACAGCGCCGATCCATCAGCGGCCTCAACCCTCAGCGTCAGGGTGCCCCCATCAGGCATCGCCTCAACCGCGTTCCTAATCAGGTTATCAACGACTCGACGAATCCGATATTGATCAACCTCCAAACCGATGGAGGCCAAGTCCCTCACGACACTCACCGTAGCCGGGATAACTGCACCATCTATGGACTTCTCAATCAGCTCTCCGAGGTCAGTCGAGACCCTGTTAAGAGCCCCGGGCTTAGTCATAACCCTCAGATCCTCCAGGATCCTCACCGCGTAGTCCACACCCTCATCTATCCTCCGAGTAAGCTCCTCGACTCGTTCAGGTCTACGGCGTAACATGTAGCTAGCTGACTGGATCGTCTGAAGAGGCCCCCGGAGGTCGTGGCGAACCATGCCACTCATCCTCTCAATCCCCTCAAGGCGCTCCCTCTGACTGGTTTCCCTCCTTCTGATCTCCTCCTCGAAGTGAGTCAGGCGATCTAGGGCTGAGGAGACTTGACCTACGAGAATCTGTATGAGGTTCACATCTGCTTCCGTGAACATGGATGGTCTGTCGCCCTCGATGTTAAGGACAGCGACTGGGTGCCCATCTACTATTATTGGGATCGCCAGCTCCGAGGAGCGCCTCTCAAACCCTGGTCCGCAAAAGTAATCGGGGTCGAGACTCGTATCCCTAACAAGCTGCGGTACACCCAACTCAATAGCCCTGGAGATGATACCGGGCTTGGAGAGACCTAAGCTCCAGTCCTTCGGGAGCTCAGCTCCAACGCTTCTGACGAACTTAACGGTGTTCGCCTCAATTACACCTATACCAACGAAGTCAAATCCTAGGATATGGCTCACCGTCTCGATGGCGGCGTCCCATATCTCGTCTCTCGTTGAGGCACCAGCGAACCTCTTGCCGCTCCCGTGGAGCTGAACTAGCCTCGTCTGGTAACGTTTCCTGTCGGAGATGTCCCTGGTTACGGATAAGACGGCGGGTTTACCTTCGTATTCGATCATCGTGGTGGCCGTCTCCGTCTCAACTATCCCTCCATCTTTCCTCAACAGCCTTAGCTCATATCTGTCGGGCTGGGAATCTCCTCTCTGCCTTCGCAGAGTTCTCTGCCTTACTAGCTCTTTCTCGTCTTCAGGTAGAGGGATCGTGATGTCAAGACCGATGAGCTCCGATGCGCTATCATACCCGAGTAACTTGGCTTCGCTGCTGTTTGCGTATATTATCTTCGTCCCCGAGAGTAAAATCATGCCATCAAATGATGAGTCGAGCAGCCTCCGATACGTTTCCCCAGAGGCCCTAATGACCTTGAGTTGCTCGATCCTAGAGATTGCCGAGGCCACGTGCTCGGCGAGTATCTTGATGAGTTTCTCATCCTCAGTAGTATATGCGTCAAGCTTCGCGCTCTCGACATTAAGTACAGCAACTATCTCACCTCCGACCTTCACCGGGACGGCTATCTCCGATAAGGCCTCATAGTCCCAATTTACGGACCCCAAGACGTAGTCATCATCCAGTCGAATGTCAGGCACAAACTGCGTCTCCCCGGTATTCACGGCCCTAACGGTGATGCCTTTACCACTCAGGGGTAGATTGATGACTCCCTCAACCCCCCTGACGTGGCTGAACTGTAGCATCTTATCCTCAACTAAGCCGAAACCGCATCGATTGAATCCGAGCGTCCTCTCAATTGCGTTGAGTGTCAGCTCCGCGACGTTATCAAGTGTCTCGGCTTCAATTAGCTCCAACGCGTTCCTGTGGAGAGCCTCCAGCCGCTCCTCGTATTTTCTATGCTCCGTGACATCTATGAGTGTGTGCTGGACGGCCTTCTCACCCCCATACATTATCTCCGAGCTGTAGTCCATAATATCCCTAAGCTACCATCATTACTTGCGAATTGGAATGTAAATGGTGAGGAAGGCTTTACGCCTCTCTCCCTTATTCTCTGCCTCTCTATCATTAATCGCCTATCAGCTTCAGCGACTTGAAGAATGTTAGATACGCCAATTAGCTTTGATGGGTCATTCACGCCAGTGAGTTCGGCTCTGCGACGGTTTGCGTAGACGATCTTATCCCCAACGGTAACCGAGATCGCGTTCGGAGAATTATCAATGAGGGCTCGGTAACGTTCCTCTGACTCCCTCAGCGCCTTCTCAGCCCGCTTCATCTCGACTACGTGCCTTATCCGCTTTGCCAGGACCTGATAGTGGGCCGGGTGATTCTCTTTCCTTATGTAATCGTTTATACCTACGGAGTAAGCCTGCTCGGCAACCTCCTCGCTGCCCTGCCCTGTGTATAGGATTATCGGCGAATCGGTCAGCCGTCTAATCTGTTGAGCGAGTTGGATTCCGTTAAGCTCGGGCATCTTGTAATCTGAGATGATGCAGTCGAATTTTGTGTCTTGTAAGAGTTCAAGTGCAGCGTTGGGGGTTTCGACGCTGGTGAATACCATGTCGGGTTCTGCTTGTTTGACGAACTCCTCTACGAACTCAAGTATCGTGGCGTCGTCATCTATGTGGAGAACCGTGATGGAGCGCGGATTTGCCAAGGATAAGCCCAACCTTTAGCTAACTGTAGAATCTTATTTATTGATTGTAGATTGAAAATATATGATAAAATCATTCATAGCTTTAACTCAAATTGAAGATCATTTAACAGTTATCAGAGATAATTTTGTCTACATGCAAATTATAAATTTACTATGTCGCTCATAATCCAAATTTACATTATTACAAATAATTAATTATAAAATATGGACTGGTGTAAGGTGTGTGAGAAGGTTTTGGAATGATCCTATAACCTTCTCATAAAAAATAGGGGTTGTTTTAGTGGATGTGGAAGGGCTTGGTCTGCGTGACGGTGATCTGCGTGTCGCTGGTGCCGTCGCTGAATCGGAAAGTGTAGGTCGCCGGCAGCATCTGCATATCATTAACGAAGTTCTGCCAGGAGCTAGCGTAGTACTTTACGGCCTTACCCGAATCCGAGTGCACAACCACAGTGCTCTGCGTCACCAATGTGTTCACGGAAACATCCTGCACAACGTCCTTTGTCGCTCCTCCGTAGCTGAAGCGGAACGTATAGGATTTCGGTAACAGCTCCATAGTGCAGGAAGTGACCCCCGTTCCAAAGGTACCCCAGCTCGTCGCGTAGTACTGAGCACCGCCGCTGAGTACAGCGCCGGTTGAGCTCAACAGCTTCATAGTCACAAGCACCGTGTGGAAGGTCACCACGGGGTTGGTGGCGACGTTCTGCGACTGATCCTGAGTGGCGCCTCCGTAGCTTGCCCTGAACGTGTAGGTGCCTGATAGCAACTCCATCGTCGCCGGTGTGGTTCCTGAGCCGAAGGTGTTCCAGCTAGTCGCGTAGTACTGGGCTCCTCCGCTGAGTGTTGCCCCAGTGGAGCTCTGAAGGGTCAACGAGACTTGGATCGTCTGGTAGACCACGAGCGGGTTGGTTCCTATGTTCTGTGACTTGTCAAGGCTTGCGCCGCCGTAGGTAACCCTGAAAGAGTAGGTTCCGGCGGGGATCGATAATGAGGCGAGTCCGTTGGAGTCGATTACTCCGAATGTTTTCCAGCTTCCGCTGTAGTACTGCACGGATGCGCCGCTGATCGGAGTTCCTGCGCGCGCGTTGCCCTGTCCCGAAATTACCCCAATATTGGTTATAAATGGTCTTAATTCCCCTCAACGGATTTAGAGGCAATTCCGGGCATATCACAAACCCCTAACCTTCTCCCAGAACCCACCCTCCTCAACTCCACAGAACAAGCGATCCATCGAAAAACAGAAGAAACTACACCCGTCAACGATTTTAGACGCTTCTCAGGAGGCCAATCACGGAGCCGAAAGTCATCGAGTACCTGAATCATGGCCTTCCAGGCCCTTCGCCGACTGCTTACCATTCACATTCAGGCGCCTTTCCTGCAGTTGAGTCTTATTGGGTCACATCAGCGGGTTCATGATCCTTCTCGTCAATAAGCTCTATTATTGGCTGTAAACGGGAATGTGGATTTAAAACCATTTTACACCAATAACGGGACAAGGCAGCGCGTGCAAGCATGACTCTCTGATATGGGGATAGTTCCTTGGTCATGCTCTCATCGTCTAATCAACAGCTGTTGCTTTATATTTTACTGCTAGGTTAAAATGGATATTGAAGACGATACACTCGCGTTCGTTAGGGCCGTATCTGTTTGCCTGTTTTATCTGAATGATATCTCCAAATAATCAAAGCCGCCGCTAAAGCGAATAACGAGACCTCAACTAGGGTCTCCGTCGAACCAGTTAACGCTAAGCCACTGGGGGCGCCGAACCAAGCGCTGCTGAGGGGCCATAGTAATTGAAGAGGGGGCACTAGAAAGTCCCCGATTAAGCTGTGCGAGGCTACGGCGGCGAAGTACGGCAGACCGCGTCGAAGGTATAGGTAGATGGGCACGAAGATAGCTACGGCGACGAGGATGCTGTGTGTGGGGCCCCTATGCGTAATCAGGCCCGGGAAGAGGAGGTCTACGTCGGGTAGTACTGAGCAGAGCCAGATTAGAGGGATGTTAATCTTCTCCCCGGTGAATCTCGCGACGATGGCTCCGCATAGGTAACCTAATCCCAGGTGCCCTAGTAGCTGCATTCAACTCAAAGCCATCCATACATCTACTATAAAACTACGTGCGTGCGCGTGTGTTTTGATGTTTTATGGCTCCTGAAGCAAAAAGTAAATCGATCCTATTAAGGCGCGTTAGGATTATTCCTTATCTTCTTCTGGAAGTGTCAATGTTAGAACCTCTTTGCGCTTTGCGTATTCCGTGTAGCATTTGAGGCATGCTTCTCCTCGTCGGGGATGTATGCTGCGAAGTTGTTGAGAGGCTCGTTGCATTTGACGCATCTGCGGGGCTTATTTCTGGCCATCTTGGGGTCCTGCTTGTTGTTGAGATATAAATGTTCATTATTAAAGGGTGCGTGCATCGCTTGGTTTCTCGGGGGTTGATCAGGCGAGCGCGACTTCAAGTCGCTTACGGACCAGGTGACGTCGCTGACGAGCGGCGGCTCGTTCCACGGTAAAGTATCCCTGAAGCTGATCTCGACCGACAAGGCTGCTGACGCGAACCGCGCTGATCTGGTGTCTATGGCCCTACCGTAATAAGATGGATACATAGAAGAGTTAGGTAGAGGAATGTCCGGAACCAAAACTGGCGAAGATACTCGACCATTTTCCGTCACCTATACTAGGGAGGGTTTACTACTTCTACTCCCATCGTTTCTCACATTAACTCGCCTATTCATCACCTACATCCTCTGCATCCAGCTCATCGCCGGCAGGTGGGGCTTCCCCCCGTTTTCCCTCGCCTGCCTGACGGATGTCCTCGACGGTTGGGCGGCTCGACGCTTCCGCTCGGAAACTGGACTCGGCTCACTATTCGACGCTTCAGCTGACTTCGTACTGGTATCATCTACGTCTGCTTTCCTTATCTGGCGAAACCTTACGTCGCCACTGTTCCTGGGGCTGATTGTTCTTGCTTTTATGCGGTTCATTTTAGTTAAACCAGGGCTGGGGTGTGATCCCTTGGGGAAGCATATTGGTACTGTTCTCTTCATATCCCTAGGGATGATCTTAGTGTACCCAGCTCCGTTTCTGGCGACGTGGTCAACCTTCGTCGCCTCATGTTATGTAGTTGTCTCGACGATCTTGAGCACAGCGATAACGGTGAGGAAGCATTAGGGATTAACTGCGCGTGCACTTAGATGATTATACTTAAGATGACGAGGTCCACCGGGGTACTATCAATTTTCTCGGTTGCCCGTCCAGCCTCTGAGAAACCCATCTTCTCATAGAATTTTATCGCCCTATCATTGGAAACCTCCGTCTTCACAATTTTTTTATGATATCCGAGAGGGATGGAAGACTTGACCATCCTTAGTAACTGTGTTCCGACGCCTTCACCCACCCTACTATTTAGTACTATAATCCCAGATAACTCGATGAATTCGTCGCCACTTTCTCTGCTTGATACGAACCCGATAAACTTGTTTTCATCCTCTGCGACAAATATTTTGTTCCTCGGGTTAGCGAGTAGTCTTTTCAGAAAGTCTAGAGATGCGAGTTCTTCAATAGTCTCCTGCGTGGCCCCCGTGAAGCCAGGTGCACCGGGTCCAGCCTCCCTCCAAGCATCTTTGAGGAAGGAGCTGAGTTTTGATTCGTCTCCCGGTTTTGCTTCTCTGATTCTCATAATTTTAGAGTGAAGTGGAAGTTTTTTAAATAATGGTGCGTCTTCTGGGTAGGGAAAGTTGTTGTTGGTGGAGTTGTTTGAGGTGTTTATGGTTTCTCCACCGGGGGTGCACGCGACCGACTTTGAAACTCGGTTTAGAAGTAGCCAACACTCGCACAATCAGACAGTATAAACGAGGGTCTGCCAGGCGCTTGGGTCGGAGTTCCAGAGGCGCCCGGAGCTATCCAGAGCAGTGACTCGCCACCGACCCGCCTGGGCTCCGATGAAGTCAAAAGTCAGGGACGTGCCCGAGACTACTCTATTGTACATCGACGTCCAAACGTTGTTTCCATCGCGCGCGCATTGTGGTTTTGCTGTTTTTATTGGGGGATAACTGGATGTGGGCCTATTTTAGGGACGAACCGGCGCGCATTACAAACCTATCCCTTATGGGGGTGGTTGACCTAATTCGTCAGCCGTTCAAGCCGCTCAAGAAGCTGGCTGCTCGTCAAGCTCCGATCTGCCCCAAGACACGCCGCAGCATCCTCCCTAAGCTCCCTGTCACCAGTAACGAAGTAATCCGGATCAACGGCGAGGACTGAGGCTAGAACCACAGCGTCCTTCACATCCCTAACCTTAAGCCTGGCCGCGGGCAGTTGAGGCCCCGTTTCCTCCCAGGTAACAGTGCGATGACCCACGTTTGCCAGAAAAACGTCCAGTAGCCCCTCATAGCCAGGGAACTTCGCGGCCAATACACGTTTGGCCTCGACGACGACGTAGTCTGGGAGAATGAGGGTAATCTCCCCGTTCTCCACGAGCTGCAGCAGCTTGTGCTCGTTTCCTCTTCCAAATACTAGACCAGACACGAGTGTGTTTGTGTCCATGAGGACGCTAGGCTTCAAGGCCCTTCTCCGCCGCGGTTCGCCTACGCTGCTCCTCAGCCTCAGCGCCGAGGATCTCACCCGTGACCCCCTTCTCCTCAGCGAGCCTCTCGAGGATGCCTGTTATGTCGCTGAGGGTGAGTTCGTCGACTCTCTTCATGACCACGAGGTTGCCTGCCTGAGCCACGTAGAGGTGGCTGTCGTCGCTTATGTTGAGGCTGCGTCGGATGCGGGCGGGGAGGGTGATCTGCCCCTTCGTGGTTACTTTGACTATCTCCCCTTCGACCAAACCAGACACCTGTTTATGGTAAGGATTCCTTACATATAAGTTGAGCGCGCGCGCTCCCGTACCAACACTCCAATTGTCTGCGCATCGACCATAGAATCACTGGTTAGAATCAGCTGGAAGTGAGGATAAGATTAACGAGCTTTGAATCATTTACTAGGCACATACCTCATAAAGGCCTCGGGAACCTTGTAGGAGGGATCTTTACTGAGCTTTATCCTCATCATCTCGTCGGAGAGAAACTCAAGGTCCCTCCCGTAGTCAGCACCCACGTACAGCTCCCTCTGCCTCTCTATTATGCCCTTGAACTTATGCCAGAAGAAAATGAATTGGATGGCTGGTCCAGTGGTGTAGAGAGACTCTGCGTCGATCAGCCCCTCACGCAGAAACGCCCCCAGCATGTTGTAGTAAGTGATAATATAGTATCTTTTTGCGTAGTTGTCGAGGCCATGGTCCGACCCGTACTTCCTCTCGAAGTCGTCGTAGTCGGTCCACTCCATGTTCAAGAGTTCTCCTAATGTTCTGAAGCTCTCCTCGTTCATCAGGTTCTGCACGGTGCTTGTGAGGAATTGGAGCTTCCTCGTCTCGAGGGTCTGCTCCTGCGACTTTAGCATTAGTTCCTGTGCCTTCAGGGCTAGGTTCTGTGTCCTCCTCGTAGCCCTCATGTTGTAGATGTAGTAGATGGCTGCAACCAATACCCCTGTGGCTGCTACCAGGTAATACGTCGTCTGAATATCCGCTAGTCCCACCAAAACATTTCACTGGTTAGATTCTGGTGGAAGTTTGGATAAGGCTATTTGGGCTTAGGGTGTTGTTCATCAAAGATGGGCTTAACCTGATTGTATAGATACTCAATATACTCACCCATCTGAGGCACATTCCTCCTCACCCTATAATCATAGACATACTGCCTATACTTCTCCCAGTACCCGATCACGACGCTTGACATCAAGTCATCCACAAAGGAGGCCTCGATGAGCCCACGCTTCACCAGCACCCCTATTCCCTCAAGGTACATGTTCACCTTCGACTGCTGAATCACCGCGTCTATATTGGCTTTGGGCCATATTTTGATATGTAGTCGTCGTAGTCGTTGTAACTCCAAGACGTTATTCCCCAGTAGGCTCTGAGGAAGTCGTCGCTGTAGAATGTGGAATATATCGGCATGAAAAGCTGGGCTTGTCTTGTCTCGAGGTTCTGCTGCTGCGCCTTTAGGGCTAGTTCCTGTGTATTCCTGTTTATCCTCAGCGTGAAGATATAATAGATCGCCGCTATCGTCACGCTTGTCGCCGTCACCAATACTCCGATCGTCTGCGCATCGACCATAGAATCACTAGAGAAGAATCAGCCCGAACTGATGATAAGATTATGGCCCCAAACCCAACGCTACTTCTCTAACCCTCGCTCTTTTCTCCCGTATGGACAGGCCCTCTGACAGGTCGTACACATTAGGATCGAATTGTCGGTGAGTCTCGGGCTGTGCTTGCTAAAAATTGCGTCAACATCCGGCACTTTGCCGAACCTTTCACTGTATTTCAGCTCACCAGAGATCAGACCAACCCAATCATCGGCACCATATGGGTTAGCGAGACACCTCGTAGGGTCAACCCTATAAGGGGTCAGCGCCCCCATTGGACAGGCTTTGATGCATTTATCGCAGTCCCCGCAGAGGTCCTTACCGAAGGCCTCATCGTAAACGAACTCAGCGTTGGTGACTATCGCACCCAGCCTTATCCATGGACCATATTTTGAGGTGATAATTAGGGCGTTTTTGCCATAGTTACCGAATCCCGCCAGCCTAGCCATCTGCTTCTTCGGCAGCCTTTCGTCAGCCACCTCCGCCTTGAATCCCTTTGCTCGAAGGTGCTGGAGTAATCTTAGATCAAGGATATAAGGGGGGTATGCAGGGAGGTCTATTCTATTCCCTTTCCTAATGATGGTCTCGTAGACGTCATCCGAAGCGTGGTATCCGAGGACTATGATCGATTTGGCGTCCTCCATCTGCTCCGTCGTTTTCATGGTGGATGTATCCATCCATTCTTGCCTGTAGCTCGGTATCTCGTCCAGCTTCTCCGCAGGGGATCATTCCCACGAGGTCTGCATTGGCTCTCCAGGAACTGTATGCGTTAGCGAGTTCCTTCACCTCCTGAGTTAATTTGAATACTTCATCCAAGGATTTCCCACTCCCTACCGAAGTAGAGTTAATTATCTATAAATGATGGATGTTTACACTTGTAGTCTAAGCGAATACATTCTACTACAAATGTACACATCTATGATAAATGATTCGGGTCTCCTAAGGAACGATTCAGTAAATGCTGTATTTACTGAGTTGATTCTATGGTTCATGAAGAGACACTTGACCCTGAAAACTGGGATGAGTTGAGGTCTCGAATTAGTGTGAAAGATTTGGGTATCATTCTCACCGGTTATCAAGGACATGACAACAGGTTCAGAGGAGTTGAATCCATATTGGATGACTCCTCCACTCTTCAGGATTGTCCATAGACTCACTCCCTGATCTGCCCATCTGTCTACTCCACCCCACCTTCGACTTATCTCGAAACTAGCTGATAAAGGTTCCAAATATGAAGATAGGTTGTCAAATGGAACAGCCATCGCCGCTCCTCCAGATGACGTACTTGTATATTCTTGTTCAAAGAATCGTACAGGACCATAGATGGGTACTTGATTCTGCATTGTGGCGAAGTAGGTAGCTGATGCTGTGATGACGAGTAGCGCCGTTATGGCTATAATGGCGATTGTATTTATCTTTACCACCGTTTTTCACCTGATTACATGCGCGTACGCTTCCATGTGAAGTAGACGACAACGATTACAGTCAACACGACGATGCCGAAGATGAGGAGGGAGGTAAAGTCGTAGTGGACTGTCACTGTTTTCTCGATCCCGCCGACGCTTATCTTGTAGATTATGTAGCTCGACGAGAAGGTTGGCTGACCACCCCACAGCTCAACCGTCGAGTTGAACGTCTTCACCTCCTCCTGCGAGAGTGAAAAGGGTGCCGAGATGTTCACTGAAAGGTTCGTCGGATTATAATTGATTCAGATGGGAAGACTAGTATTGAAGACTGGTCCGAAGGTCTTCACAGTGACCCCTATCTTCACGGTCGCATACTCATTCGGATAATACGCGTAAGCATTGGGGGTAACCTCTACATCAGTTATCTGGAAACCTCCTTTCGTCGCGGGACCGCCTCCGGTTGAAGTAGCATTTGATGAATTATCAGCGGATGAATGTGGAAACGATTGCTGGGGAGTGAGAGTAAAATGATAAATGGCTGTTGAATTAGTCGGAGCGACCTGAGCCAGAGCCGGGGCAAGAAGCACAGTCCAAGTGGATATTGTGATGAGGAGAAGGATGGTGGCTGTGATGGTTAGTTGCTTCAATGTTTTTCCATCAATATCTAGCTTCATTTTGATGTCATTTAACTCTATGTATACAGATTATATCTATCGTGTACAGATCAGTTATTATGTATACAATATTGATGGAAACATTCGCAAGCTCACTCATTGGTAGTTGTCTTTAATTATATCATTCATGGCTGTTCTTGACGATCACATCGGGAGTAAGTGAATTATTTCACCCGTTACTGCATCAACCCAATAATATCCCGGGGGTGGGATTGTTCCACCAATTGGACGATCCACCGAAACCTCCCAAACATACCGATAAGTCACACCGTTAACGGTCTTGGATGAAAAGTCGCGCGCGCACCATTGAGAACCTAACCCACCTAGACTGTGGCATCTCATATCCAGTGATGTAGTTCTTTTGGGAGTAACTGACAGTGGACGAAGAATTGGAGTAATAGACTATAAGAAATAGCGTCCCCGTTAAAGTATTACCAGTGTTCAGATCAAGCTCTAGATGGTAACTGACGTTGCCCTCGCCTGCCAACGCGCTGACGTAGTAAAAACCTCTCTGACTCTCTTTCATGTACCATGTGGCGTTGTACACGTGGTAATCCTCCATTCCAATGGTGTGAAGGTATAGGTGACCTGCGTCGTCTGGGCCATTGTCGTCGAGGCCGACGCTGTATGGAGGCGTGTGGTACTGATCAGTGGTATACTCTGCATAGCTACTTAGTGTTGCGTTTGCTTCCAGAGTTGAGTTTGACCTGAGACCTACGCTACTTAGGAGGTGTCCGTCAACCGTTACGGTGGCATCGTCAACGTAGAGCTTGTAAATAGTTTGTTGGCTTGAATACAGAAACAACCCAGCGATGGCTATGAATGCGACTATTACTATTACGTATACGTTTCTCTTTGAAAGTCTCTCTACTTTGGCGCGCGCGACCTCCTCCGCGAGAGACCTCAGCTGAACTCATTTAGATTT
>CAWACK010000026.1:0-136349 GCA_963780545.1 Candidatus Bathyarchaeota archaeon | reverse complement strand
TTGTCTCCCAGCACCTTCTCCTTATCCTTAGTAGCCAGAGAATTCATCTCCATTATCGTTGAGACCGTATCGTATTCTCCCATGTCCCATGGGAAATCCGTGCCAAGGAGCACCCTGTCGCTACCCATAGAGTCGATCAAGAAGCTCAACGCAGGCACACTATGCGTTATTGTGTCGAAGCACATCGTCTTCACATACTCGCTCGGAAGCCTCGAGATGTTTACCTTGGGCTCCGCCCGCACGATGTAGCCGTGATCGAATCGCCCTATCTGATAGGGGAAGAAGCCGCCGCCGTGAGCCCAGCAGAATTTGAGCCTCTTATATTTCTCCAAAACACCTCCGAAGATGACGCTGCCTATGGCGATTGTTGTATCAAGCGGGTTACCGATGATGTTGGAGAGATAGTACCTCTGCATCCTATCCGAGCCCGCGACGCTGGTCGGGTGAACGATTATAGGGATCTCCAGCTCCTGCACCTTCTCATAGAATGGCCAGAGACTCAATGGAGTCGAGATTCCTGCCAGCGACGTTGGAGCCGATCTCGACACTCGTGAAACCTAAATCCCTAACCGCCCGTTCTAGTTCCTCAACAGCCATATCCGCGTCTTGAAGCGGGACCGTCGCCGATCCTATGAACCTCTCCGGGTACGTAGCCACAATATCAGCTATTGCATCATTTTGGGCCACGGATATAGCTAAACCAGCCTCCGGGGGAACATCATAGCAGAAGTTTCCAGGTGTCACCGAGAGTACTTGAACATCAACCTTCTCATCATCCATCATCTTGATCCTTTTTTTGACATCGTAGTACTGTTCCATTGGCTCCACGGGCCCGCTTGACCTGCCGTTAATTATGGTGATGTACCTACCCTTTGCGTCGAGTAAGATACGCGGGGCATACGCCTTGTACTTTTTCTCGATCTTGCTTAGGGCCTCCCTCGTGAAAATGTGGGCGTGCATATCGACGTTCATCGCAAGTCACAATCCATACAACTAGAACCATTATCCGAAACGGGAAGATAAATGGCTACCCGTAAGAGACACACAGATACTATACTCAAGTTACATAGGCTGGAATTGTATTTATTCTATCCAACCACTCAAGATCCTAATACGAACTCGAAGGTTGGCAACCGTGAGAGAAAAATACTTTATGGGGCTGGATGTCGGCGGCACGAAATGCGGCGTGTGTCTAGGGGACGGGGAGGGGAACATATTATCGTCCCTCAGATTCCCAACAGAAGCTGAACTCGGATTCGACCAAACCTTCAAACGATTCAAAGAGAACATCCACAAAATCCTCACATCAAACAAACTAAACCCCGGCGAAATCTCAGCCATAGGAGTTTCATGCGGAGGCCCACTGGACGCAAAAAAAGGGATAGTTTATTCTCCCCCAAACCTCCCGAGCTGGGACAATATCCACATCACCGAACTCTTGGAGTCCGAGTTTGGTGTACCTAGCTTCCTGCAGAACGACGCCAAGGCCTGCGCGTTAGCGGAATGGAAACTGGGAGCCGGTAAGGGGACAAGAAACATGATCTTCTGCACGATGGGCACAGGATTCGGCGCCGGACTCATCCTAGAAGGGCGGCTCTATGAGGGCGCAAACGGAATGGCGGGGGAGATCGGCCACCTACGCCTCGCCGACGATGGCCCCATCGGCTTTAACAAGGCGGGCTCCTTCGAAGGGTTCTGCGGCGGAAGTGGCATCGCCAACCTCGCCAAGATGCGTGTGAAGAAGTGGCTCGAAGAGGGAAAAAAAGTCTCATTCTGCCCCTCCCTGGAAAGACTAGATTCACTGACAGCAAAGAGCGTCGCAGAAGCAGCAAACGAGGGTGACCTCTACGCCACCGAAATATACCGGGAGATAGGCCGTATGCTTGGAAAGGGTCTCTCTCTCCTCATAGACACCCTAAACCCGGAGGCAATCGTTATTGGAAGTATCTTCGTCAGGGCTGAAGGTCTCCTCCGAGAGAGTATGGAGGCGACCATACGCAAAGAGACTCTTGGGTTCTCCCGCGAGGCATGTCGAATCGTCCCCGCTCAACTAGGCGACGATCAGGGGTTCTACGCCAGCCTCGAAGTGGCCATGACTGGGCTGCAGCAACGAAGAATCTCAACCACAGTCATTCGCCCAGATGTCATGACACAACTCGAAGAACTGATGCGACGACACCCAGAGCTGAAGCTCTGCCGGGAAAGCATCTTGGACGCTTTCCAACTCATTAGAGGCAGCTATCTAGCCGATCATAAGCTTCTCATATGTGGCAACGGGGGAAGCGCCGCCGACGCTGAGCACATAGTTGGGGAACTCATGAAGGGCTACCTAAAGAAGCGAAGAGTGCCCGAATCGATCTCTAAAGCGATTAAAGAGGTTGACGCTGAGAACGAGCCGTACCTTTCAAGCCACCTTCAGGGAGCTTTACCCGCCATTTCCCTCACAGGGCACGCGGCCTTCTACTACGGCGTACGCAAACGACGTTGCTGCCGATATGGTCTTCGCCCAACAAGTCTATAGCTATGGGAGGAGCGACGATACCCTTCTCTGCATTAGCACATCTGGAGACTCCGCCAATGTTGTGAATGCTGCGAAGGTCGCGAAGGCGCTCGGTCTACACACAATAGCCCTGACTGGAGCCACCGGTGGCAAACTCAAAACCATATGCGACTCCACGATCCTCGCCCCCGAGAACCGTACCCCCCTCATTCAAGAGCTACACTTACCCATCTACCACACGCTATGCGCAATGTTAGAAACAGAGTTTTTCCAAGAATAATAAACCCAGCTCCAAATGTTACCTTTTAAATAACTTCCTAGTCCTATGCTCCCTATTCAAGTGTCTCGGTGCGAAGGATTCACAGGCGTCCAGATCCTGAGCAAGGACCTTCCCGTTCTTAGCACAATAGAATGTGTTCCTAGAATACTTGCGGCAATCCTTGCACTTCTTGCCATAGCCGCTTAACGGAGAAACCCTATCCGACCCTCGAAGCTGACGCCTACCCTTTCCACTCATTGACGATTCTCACCCCAGTACAGGCCGGTTTCCCATCACTAAACGACCACCTAAAAACGCTTACCAACTAATAAAGCAACGCGATGGACGATTCAAGGTTCATTCATCTTGAAAATTAAGTCAAATTGATCGAGAATGGCAAGCCGAGTAGTCACCTTAACATGCATAATCGCCGGGTTGATGATCACCAGCATCTCAGGGCTCTTCCGGGCTCCATTTTCCCCAATCCAGATAGATATCGTAGAACAGGGATCAGCCCTATCTTGGTCCTAGCATGTGATTCCCACACAGTTCATCAAATTAAACTGGGCTAACTTCACCGTAGATTTAGGGTTCTTGTCGATCATCGTCTACCTTATAGCGCACGAGTAAGGCCAGCCAATGGAGCTATTTTATCGATGACCCAGAACATCCCGGCGCCATCGATACCTATAAGGAACTTGGCAACTAAGCCGAGATCTCATCCCCATGCAAGTAACCCCTACCAACTCCCGTGACCCTGACCTTGATGAATTCACCTAGCTCCACATCGGTCTTGACCGTTATCGCCTTATATGACAGATTTCTAGCCACCTTTAATCCACTGTGACCATGCTCATCAAGGAGAACCTCACCCTCCCATCCAACCCACCTGCTATTCACATCTGCTACGAGCTTCCACCAGACCTCATCGAGTCTCCTTGACCTGTTCTTGATCACCCAACCATAGTGCTGACCATCTAGGCCAGCTGCTTCGGTTCCCGGCCTCGTCCAGAACCTGTTAATGTTTACCATATCAGGCCGTAGCCACTCTATTAGATTAAGAGACTCTTTGAACTGATCCTCAGTCTCACCAGGGAAGCCGCAGATAACATCGGTGGCGATGCTTAAATCAGGAATCGTCGTCCTGAAACGTGCGACCAACTCCTTGAACTCAGCTACCATATACTTCCTCCTCATTCTGGAAAGAACCTCGTCAGATCCACTTTGTACGGGGACGTGAAGGAACCTGAACACTTTTTCACCCCTGAAGGCCTCGACGAGATCATCAATGATTGGCAAAGCGGAATTTGGAGTCATCATTCCTACACGTATCATGAATCTCCCCTCTATGCCCTCAAGCATCCTTAGCAGCTCAGGGAGCTTCACACCCCCTGATTCGTAAGCCGCAGAATCCTCCGCTGTTACCCATATTTCCCTGCAGCCGGATTTGATTGCCTTCTCGGCATCCTCCACAATACCCTCTGGCGGGAAGGAGAAGAGCCTACCACGAGCCAACCTCACTATGCAATAAGCGCAGTTCCCGAAGCAACCGGCTGATATTGGAGCGATGTGTATGAGGTCACTCTTTCGTTGCCTAGGAAGACACGTTCTATTGGGTGAAGATCCACTCAGGAAAACAACCTTTACTCCAGATACCGCATTCTCCACTGCCTCCGGGATCATCGCGATGTCATCTGGTCCGACTAAGCTCGAGTTGGGGGCTACATCCTCCACGACGCCCCTGAGTGCCTTAGGCATGCAACCTGCTACAACGACCTTTCTACCCTCGAGGCCAATCAGTCTCTTGACCATCTTCTGCTCAGTCGGTGTCTTAACGATACAAGTCAAAAGAACCGAGACGTCAGCGTCCTCCTCACGTTCAACGAGGATGTGCCCCGCCTCCAAAAGCAGACCCGACGCTATCTCGGCATCCGCCTGGTTAGCGCTGCAGCCAAAGACCTCTACGAATACTCTAACCAAGCTGTTCATGACAGACGAGGAAGCGCCTCAAATAAAACTCCTACTAATCTGACTTATACCCTAAAAACTGCCTGAGTCGCTCACTGAGCCTCGTCCCGTCACCCACAACCTCGGTCCGACCCGCGCGGATCGCCTTTGTCACATCCACCGGATCCCTTGATTCGGAGTCAATTATTGTATAAGATCGCCCCACAGTGGATGGGAAGTGGGAGTCGCTACCACCCGTCTGAGGAAGAGAAAGCCTCTCTGATAGATGGCGGTTCCATCCCCTAACAAGTCCAAACGGGATCTGAGCGGAGTTGGCGACCTCGATCGCGTCGAAACTTGCCAACTTGATTTCTCTGAAATTTACGAAGCTCCTCGGAATACTATAAGGATGAGCGAGGACAGCTGTAGCGCCCTGTGCATGGATCCTCTCGACAGTCTCGATTATTGAAAGCCTAGAAGGGACGACCTCGGAGGGATCCAAGCAGAGAATATGAGCACCTCTCGAAGTTACTTCAATGCCCGGCACCACAACCAGATTGCCAGACTTCTCCACAGCCTCACTTAGCCCATCTATGCTGTCGTGATCGCAAACGGCGTATCCATCTAAACCTTGCTCTCGACATCGACGGTTTAGGTCCTCAAAGCTGTTCACCGAATCCCCGCTGTATCGGGAGTGGACGTGGAGATCGAGCTTGATCTTCAACTTTTCAATCGATCTCCCCTTGTTTCCCCCGTGAAGATGAATTGGAGGGGATTCTCCGATAAAGGTTTGCAGAATTAAGAGAGGAAAAAAGTGGACCTGTTAGCGTCTCTACTTCTCGGGGGAGAGTGAGGCCCAGACGACCACAATGAGTAGAGTCAGCACCATGCCGACCAGCCCAGAGAGGAAATACTGAGTTGTTAATAATTTCATCCAATTTGGAAAGAACACGAGTATTTCACTGTAAACGTAGTTCGCCAGAATTCCCCCGACGAAACCGAGTACCGCTAAAACCGCAAAAACGGTCAATCTACCTGCCATACTTATTCAACCTTGCTGAAGGATGGTCCTATTTTATATATTAAGGGTGCTGAAGTGCATAAATGTCCAATCTATTAAAAATCTTGTTTCTCTCTACAACCATTTGCGTTATTCATGAAATAGTCACTCTCATTGTCCAAAAAAGTTGTTACATTATCATGATAAATACGACGTTAAAATCATCCAATAAACTACGCAAATAGTTACATTGAAAATGCAACAATTTGATGCCATTTCCCGGACGCTTGTATCTTCGAGCGTAATCTGAAATGAGCTTCGCTAACCGATGGGAAAGAAACGAAGACCCGTCCCTCTCGAAAAAAGTGCAGGACGCGGTCAGGCCGCCGGGCCCCCTCAAGCCCAGGCTTGATGGAGCCACCAAGAGGATCGAGATGCAGATCCAGCGCCTCGACCAGGCCAGCAACCGCTTCCAAGAACGTGACAAGACGATCTTCAACAGGATCGTCGACGCCTACGCTAAACACGACACAGCACGCGCCAACGTCTTCGCCAACGAGCTAGCCGAGATCCGTAAGATGGAGAAAATGATCTTCCACGCCAAGCTCGCCCTCGAGCAGATAACGCTGCGCCTCAAGACCGTCACGGAGCTAGGTGACGTCGCAGTCACTCTTCTGCCGGTCGTTGGTGTCATCAGCGACATCAAATCAGGCATGGCAGCGATCAGCCCGCAGGCTGAGAAGGAGCTAGGCGAGATCGGTAACCTACTCAGCGGCATCGTCGTCGACGCAGGCGCAGTGACCGGGATGACCATCAACTTCGAGTCGGTAAATGAGGACTCAGCCAAGATACTGGATGAGGCCCAGACGATCGCCGAGTCGAGGATGAAGGACACCTTCCCAGAGCTGCCAGGCGGCCAGAGCAAAGTCGGTGCAGGTCTAGGCGACAGAGTGTAAGAGGGAGCAAACCAGAAATGGAAACCCATCCCTCCCCCTCTTTTTTGATCAACCCCAGTAAGTCTGGGTCATGCGGTCTATACATTCGGAGACCGATTAAGCCGAAAATTTCGGGTAATACCTTTAGTTATTAAAAGGAGCGTGTGTTGTTGGGCATCCTGAACCGCCAGCAGAGTATCCTTCCCACCCCCGAGTCAATAAATGAGCTGAAGCGCCAGAGCATGAAGCTCGAACAAGTCAACTCCAAACTCAGGGAGAGAGACAGGGTCCTCTTCGACATGATCAGCAAAGCGGTTCAGAAAAAGGACGCTGCACGTGCACAGATCTACGCAAACGAACTTTGCAGGGTCCGCCACATCAAACAGGTCATCTCCCAGAGCCAGCTCGCAATAGACTGCATCACGATAAGACTGGAAAACTTCCTAGACCTCTACCAGGTCGTCCAGGAGATGAAACCGATCTCCGAGGTCGTCAGGGAGGTCTCAGCCGACGTACAAGCAGCGATGCCCCAGTTTGCTTCAGGACTAGAGCAGCTCAACCAGGTCGCAAGCGAGACCTTAATGAAGACGAGTATCGACTTCCGGCAGCCAGCTCTGGATGAGATGTTCAGTGTGAAGAGCCAAGAGAGCGCCGATATCCTCAAGGAGGTCTCCAGTATGGTCGAGAACAGCCTCCATGAAAGCTTCCCCGAGCCACCGATCGCTATCGCTCCCAGTATAGCAGAAAGACAGGTCGAGACAGTAGCGTGTAACTACGAGCCCACCTTCACACCAAGGAAGTCCGTTATCGTAGACGGGACAAAAGACTGGGGTATGTTGTCCGAGGATGTCGTAAAGATGCTTGACTCCTTCAATGCTAAGGGCCGCGTCAAGTTGGAGGAGGTGGCCGCATGAGCGTCGCCACCATGCTCGAGTCCGAAGCCATGAAGTACGCCGCAGACGCCGTCAAATACGATAAACTGGGGGACAAAGACAAGGCAGCCGAGAGCTACAAAAGAGCAGTCGAACAACTCACCCGCCTCATAAAACTCTACCCAGACTACACATTCAACAAGTTCTACGTAGAGAAAGTCACAACATACCAGGAGCGCATCAGGCTACTCAAATCCGAGGACGGCGAGGAGACCGGAATCGAGAAGTTCACCAGCTACGAGACCAAGCAGACCGGATCAAGCGAGCAACTCGAATCCGAGGACTCGGAGCCCGCCGAGAAGCCAAACGTCACCTGGGGAGAGGTCGCGGGCCTCGAGGAGGCCAAGAGGGCGATCAAGGAGGTCATCGTCTACCCCGTGAAGCGGCCCGACCTCTTCCCACTCGGCTGGTCCAGGGGACTCCTCCTCTTCGGGCCCCCGGGCTGCGGGAAGACGCTGCTGGCGGCGGCGGTCGCCAACGAGATTGAGGCCCAGTTCATACAGATTGACCCAGCCAACATAATGTCGAAGTGGCTGGGGGCGGCGGAGCAGAACGTCGCTAAGGTGTTTGGGGCGGCTCGCCGCACCGCGGTCGGCGGTCGGCCGGTGATCATCTTCATGGATGAGGTGGATAGCATCCTGGGGGTTCACACGAATGAGGTGGGTGGTGAGGTTCGTATGCGGAACCAGTTTCTGAAGGAGATGGATGGTCTTCAGGATAAGGGGAAGAATTATCACCTCTACGTGGTGGCGGCGACGAATAAGCCGTGGGATCTGGATTGGGCGTTTATCCGCAGGTTTCAGAAGAGGGTGATGGTTCCTCTTCCGGATTATGCGACGCGTCTTCAGATGTTTGAGTTGAATACCGCGTTGTTGGAGTTGGCTTCGGACGTGGATTTTCACGCGTTGACGCAGTTGACGGATGGGTATACTGGGAGTGATATTAAGGATATTTGTCAGGTGGTTCGTCAGGAGGTCATCAGGGAACTTTTCGAGTCTGGTGCGGCTGATGATGCGTCGTCTAAGCCGAGGGCTTTGTCGATGGTTGATTTTGAGCGGTCTATTTCGAATAGGAAGCCGAGTGTGTCTAGGGATATGATGAGGGAGTATGATAAGTGGTTTGAGCAGTTTAAGGCTCTGTAGGGTGGCGGTGTTTGTTGGTGGCATCTTCAAGGTTATGGGAGAGCAGGTAAAGGCACTTCACGAGAATTTGGAAAGCCTCCCCGACTTCAACTTTGACACTTCGTCTATACACTTCAACTTTTAAGATTTCTCTGAAATCAATTCATTGTATTCTTTGAGGAAATAGGTTTTGAGTTTCTTCTTTCTCCTCTCTGTAGGAAGCTGGTCTTGATGGAGTCGGCGTTGGTCTCGAGGAGTTCATATGTAATCCTCTCGTAGAACTTGGCATGGGTGAAACAGTTGTTGACTTTGTTGTAGACTGAGATGAAGTGAGAAGAGTCACTATATTGGAAAAATCGACGGACACTCCGATAGTCTTGAAATACACATCAGCTCCATTCTCCTCGACTATACTTAGTGTCTTGGGTCTAGTTGAGCCTACTATGTGGACATGTAGTTCCAACTTGGGGAGGAATCTGATGAGTTCCTCTGTATCCATCGACTTCTAAGTTTGGCGAATGTTTAATCCTTTTTCTGTATCCCACCATATGTCTCCTTCATAGTAATGAAGATCAATGCGGTCATTACAATACCATTGATAACGAGAAACATGTTAGAGAGATAATAGCTACCCGTTGTGTCGATAAGACTCCCATAAATTGGTGCGATTATAGAATAACCAATAGTTCCCAGACCATTTACCAAACCGAGGCCGATCCCTGCCTTCTCTAATGGTAGCACTTCTGGAACCATACTGAAGAAGAGGATCCATATCGATGAACAGAAGTTCATACTAAACGATAGAACCGCAAACAATGGCATAGGAACCCCCCTGGGGGCGAAAATGAAAGAGACTAGTACTACTAGGTATAAAGCCGAGAAAATTAATAGGGGAAGTCTCCTTTTTTTAAGTCTATCCGAGACTATACCCATTATTATACAACCCGGTATGCCTGCAATTGAACCAAGACTCGCTACAAGACCTGCTTGCGTGTAGTCAAGCCCTTTTGTATCTATTAGGAACTGGGGCATCCAAGCATTGAGAACCCAGCCAAAGCTTAGGAGAATATAAGCAATGAGGAATGGGTAGATTCGCCGATCCTTTAGAACCTCTCCAAAAGATTTTAGAGGGTTTTTACTCTGTTTATGAGTTATGACGTTGCTTTTTGGGGCATCTTTGAGTATAAAGAAGTTCATTCCGAAGTTGAAGACGATGATGATTATCATGATGAGGTATAGATTTCTCCATCCTCCGAACATAGCGTTGGCGAGTGGGAATCCCATATAGCTGACGAAGTTGCCTATTCCACTAGCTGCACTCAGGACACCTATCGCCGTCGCTCTCCTATCTATTGGGAACCAGTGCGTAATCAATGTGACAGCGTTGATATAGAAGACGCTGCATCCAACGCCTATTATAACCTGGGCTACGATCAGTAGCTCGAAGCTATAACTGAGCCAGAAGAGGACTACGCCTACGATTGTAAGCATGGCGAAGGTGAGGATTGTCCTCCGGGGACCCAACCGATCCACGAATATTCCTGCGGGAATCTGCATGAGTCCATAGATGAGAAAGAAAGCTGTGATGAGAAGACCCATCGAGCCCTTGTTGATTCCGAGTTCCGTTATTAGCACAGGGCTCAGGGCGGATACAGACGACTTTAGAAAATTCTCGGTAAAATAGAAGATACATATCGAAGTCAGGAGTAAGAGCGGGAACCAGGTTTTCCTCTCCAATCTTCTCAACTCGGGCGCAGTGTACGTGGTGCCCTTTTTTAAGGGTATCCACCTATGTGCGTGGTGAAAAACTTATCATAAATACCGACATCTATCAATGCATGTCTAATGAGAAGCGAGCTGAGATCGGCGTCATCGGCGGGACAGGCGTCTACGACCCTGATATGCTCGAAAATCGTAGGGATGTGAAAGTCTATACGCCTTACGGGTCACCCTCCGATCTCATCACGCTCGGGACGTTCAAAGGGAGAAGCGTCGCTTTCCTCCCGAGACATGGCAGGGGGCACATAATACCTCCCCACATGATCAACGCCAGAGCGAACATCTGGGCCCTCAAGGAACTAGGTGTAAAGCAGATAGTGGCTTCAAGCGCAGTGGGTAGCCTAAGGGAAGACTACAAGCCCGGGGACTTCGTCCTCACTGACCAGTTCATAGATCGAACGAAAAGCCGCCCCGATACATTCTATGAAGGTGGCCAGCTCTGCCACATAAGTAGTGCCGACCCTGTTTGCCCTACGCTTCACGACTACTTCGCCAAATATGCGAAAAAACTCAAACTTCCTATCCACGAGAACGGAACATACGTATGCATCAATGGTCCTCGCTTCAGCACACGTGCGGAGTCCAAGCTGTTCAGGCAATGGGGATGCGACATCATCGGGATGACATTGTACCCAGAAATAGTTCTTGCAAGGGAAGCAGAGATCTGCTATGTAACAGTTGCGATGGTGACTGACTACGATGTCTGGGCTGAGAAACCAGTTAGTACTATGGAGGTTTTGGAGACTATGCAGAAAAACGCTGTGAACTTCAAAAAGCTAGTGATGGGTGCCCTCCCGGAAATGCCCCGGGAGCGAAGCTGTGGCTGCTGCGACGCGCTGAAGTACGCACTTTTCTAGCCACGAATATTCTTATTCTATTCTGCCTCCTTTTCATTCGTGACCAAACTCAACTATACGTTCATGGTTCTCAAGGAGCATCCATACGGTCGTGAGATGCTACACCAACTTATAGCAGCGGGATTCGAGCCCTTGGCGATCATTGAGGAGGATTCCCCCGTCGCCGACGAGGAGAGAGAGAAGTTCCTCACTAGGATCAAAGGGTTCCCAGTCGCTCCCACATTCTCCGAGCAGCTGGAAGGCAAGGGCATAGAACGTTATTCGGTTCTCCATCATAATAAAAGAGAGAGCAGAGAGCTCCTAGAACGTCTTAACCCTAAACTAGTCGTCCTCGGAGGAACGCGGATCATCAAACCCACCCTTATAACCATTCCTCGGGATGGGATGATCAACTGCCATCCAGGTCTGTTGCCGGAGTGCAGGGGGTCAGCCAGCGTTGCTTGGAGCATCTACTTCGACATACCTATAGGATGCACAGTTCACTTCATCGAACCAAGCATAGATACTGGACCCATTATCAAGAGGCAGCTGATACCCGTCCACAGAGGGGACACATATGAGAAACTATGCTGGGAGACGATCGAAGTTGCAGGGGAACTGATGGTTTACGCCGTCGACCAATGGATGAAAGGTACTCTTAAAGCAACATCTCAGCCTGTGGGACAGGAGGCCTTGAGAGTTGCTCCACCTGATGTCCTCGACGTCGTCTATAAGAAGCTCAGGGATGGTACCTACAAGTACTTCGTCGACTAGGTTATTAAAAAAAGATACGATCCTTTTGTTTGCCACTTTTTTGGTTTATTTCGGTGAAAAAAGGTAAATTGGTTTAATATGAAGAAAATTTTCCCTTTTAGAACTCAGGTTTCGGCTTACCACTTTTCTTATCGTAGCTCGCCTTTACTAGGCCATAATATGGTGGGCTTGGTGCCCATGGTCGGCTCTTGAACTCTGGGTGGAACTGAGTTCCTAAGAAGAAGTAGTTGCTTGGCAGCTCTATGATCTCTTTGCGACGTCCATCTGTGCTCCAGGCGCTGAAAACCACACCAGCCTTTTCGAGATGCTCCCAGTAATCTGGGTTGACCTCCCACCTGTGTCGGTGGCGCTCGTGTATCAACTCGGATCCGTATAGCTTGTGGGCGAGGGTACCGGCCTTGATGTGAACAGGATGTGAGCCGAGACGCATGGTACCACCCATCTCGTTGACTCCCCTCTGCTCTGGGAGGAGATCGATCACTGGGTTCAAGGTGTGTGGTTCGCACTCTGTGCTGTCGGCGTCCTTTAAACCGATGATGTCGCGACTCATCTCAACAATACTAAGCTGGAGGCCATAGCATATACCCAAAAAGGGTTTGTTGTGGGTTCTGCAGTATTCGATTGTGCGGACCTTGCCGAGAGCGCCACGTTTCCCGAATCCTCCTGGGACGATGACGCCGTCGAAGCCCTCGAGGACTTTTACCTTCTCGGGGTGCTTCTCGAACTCCTCCGTCTCGATCCAGTCGATGTTGATCCTGCATCCCGAGGCGGCTGCAGCGTGTCGGAGGGCCTCGTTAACGCTGACGTAACAGTCTCGGAGTTCGGCGTATTTGCCACACATGGCGATGTGAACCGAATCTTCAGGATCCTTGTATTTGACGACCATCGTCTTCCAGTCGTCCCATTCGGCCTTCGGTTTGTCGAGGCCGAGATACTCGGAGACGACGTCGCCCATGCCCTGTCCTTCTAGTACGAGTGGTAACTCGTAGAGGGATTCGACATTGACGCTGGTGAAGACGGCGCGTTCCTCTACGCTGCAATAGAGTGCGATCTTTTGCTTTGCGTTGCTTGGGAGTTCACCTTCTTCGCAGCGAGCCGCGATTATGTCGGGCTGGAGCCCAATAGCGCGTAGTTCCTTGACGCTATGCTGCGTAGGCTTAGTCTTTGGCTCCCCAACTGCCTCGAGTACTGGAACCAAGGTTACGTGGATTAGTAGCGTGTCGCCACGCTTTTCCTCCTGTCTCATCTGGCGGAACGCCTCAAGGAAGGGGAGACTTTCGATGTCGCCGACGGTACCTCCGCACTCTACTAGGATGACGTCAGCGCGACTCTTCTCCGCTACGAGCCGGATGCGGCGCTTCACCTCGTCTGTGATATGGGGAATTATCTGGACGCAACGTCCCAAGTACCCGCCCTCGCGTTCCCGGCGGATGACCTGCTGGTAGAGCTGTCCACTGGTGACGTTATTGAGCCCACTCAGCTCGACTCCTAGGAATCTCTCGTAGGCGCCGAGGTCCATATCCGCCTCATATCCGTCGTCGAGAACGAATACCTCGCCGTGGATGTAGGGGTTCATTGTGCCTGCGTCGACGTTCAGGTAGGGGTCGCATTTAATCGCTGAAACCTTGAATCCGCGCACCTGAAGCATCTTTCCGACGCTGCATGTGACTAAACCCTTACCTATGCCGCTAAGCACCCCGCCCGTAATAAAAACGTACTTCGTCAAGGGGGAGACCTGCCCATAATGAACCAAACGTTGAGGGGGCGTAATTATAAACCCTTCGTAGTGAAGCAACATAATGGATTAAAATATCCCGATCTTCCGTTCTAAGCTATTTCTCAGTTATACAGAGAAAATTTCAACAGCCATCTAAGTAGAGCGCTTACCTTTTAGCTCCCCCCCAAGTTCAATCTCTCCGAAAAAAACCTTTTCGAACGCATTTCCATTATGCGCGTCTTCGTTGATGAGGCTGAGAACGAAAGTATTTCAAGTTAGAGAGATTTCGTTTGAAGGCCCCGTGATCCATGAGTTCACGGTCTACATGTCTAGGATGAAACGTCATGTGTTGTTTAACGTTTAGATCTAAGGTTTTCATAGGAGACTTTCGGCTGTCATCTCGGGGGGTTTTGGTATATTCATCAGCTTAAGGATAGTGGGTGATACGCAACTTAGACCTTGGTCTTCCCTTAGCTTGATTTGGTGTAGGTCTGGGTCGTCGCTTACGATTATGAACGGTACAGGGTTGAAGCCGTGGCTTGGGTTTGGTTCCCCATTTGGGTAGAGCATCGTCTCAATGTTGCCATGGTCACCCGTTATCAAAACCGTGTAGCCCTTGCTTAGCCCTGCGTTAACGACCTCTCCGAGGCATGTGTCGACAACCTCGCATGCCTTAATCCCTGCCTGCATGTTAGCGGAGTGGCCGACGAGGTCCCCGTTGGCATAGTTGACTAGTATGAAGTCGTAAATGTCCTTCCTAATCTCTGGGAGGAGCTTCTCCGTTATCTCGGGGGCGCTCATCTCTGGCTTCTCCTCGTAGCTTGGAACCTTAGGGCTTGGAACGAGAATACGATCCTCACCAGGAACTGGATCCTCTATCTGGCTGTTGAAAAAGAAGGTTACGTGGGCGTACTTCTCCGTCTCCGCGATCCTCAACTGCTTGAGCCCATTCTTGGCAAGTACCTGAGCTAAATTGTTCTCCACCGTGTTTTGGGGGAAAGCAACTGGAAGGTTGAGGTGCTTATCATAGCCACTCATACAGACGAAGCGCACCCTTGGGAACTTTTTCCGGGGGAAGTGGTCGAATCCATTCTGGGTCAACGCGTAGGTTAATTGACGTGCGCGATCGCTCCGAAAGTTCCAAAAGATGACTGAGTCCTCAGCATCGATAGTGGCGATGGGTTTTTCGTTCTCCACCATTACGATGGGCTGGATATAGTAGTCGGTTGGGTCCCCGCGTTGATATGCATGGTCGATGGCCTCAAGTGGGTTCGTTTCCTTCCAGCCATCGCCGAGGGTAAGGAGGTCGTAGGCCTTCAGGGTTCTGTCCCAGTTGGTATCCCTATCCATCGCGTAGTAGCGACCTACGATGCTTGCTATCCTGCCAACACCCTTCTCTTTGATTTGTTTTAGTGTCTCCTCGATGAAACCTTTCGCTGAATGCTCTGGGACGTCACGGCCGTCGAGGAAGCAGTGGATGTATACTTGTTTAAGGCCTTGACGCCTCGTCAACTCCAGTAGTGCAAATAGGTGTGCGGTGGAACCGTGGATGCCTTGGTCGCTTAGGAGGCCCATTAAGTGGAGGTCGGAGCCCTTCTGCTTGCTGTTATCTGTCGCGCTTAGGAGAGCGGAGTTTTCATAGAATGATCCGTCATAGATAGCCTGATTGATCTCCTCGAAAGGTTGCCATACGATGCGGCCGGCACCCATTGTGAGGTGACCGGGCTCGGATCCACCCTGTGTTCCTTCGGGGAGCCCAACGGCATTCCCCGTACACTTCAGCAGAGTCCATGGGTACTCCTTCATGTAGAGTGTATCGTTTGGAACCCTCGCTTGCCTAACTGCGTTTCCGAACGTCTCCTCACTGTATCCCCACCCGTCGCGGACCACGAGTATGACTCTCCTGGCGACCATGCATCTGATAGTCGTAATGGGGCTAAAAAAGGGAATCCCACTAGGACAAGATCATAAACCATGGAAGATGAAATTAGATGTAGGAGTGTTTAGGCGATGAAGATCACTTCGATCCAGGCAACTGTGCACAATGTGCCCATTCATGTCCCCTTACTTGAGAGGGATTTCGATCGCCCTATAGTTATTCGTCAGGGTGGAGACAGACGAAGGTGTGACTGGTTTTGGTCTCACGGGTGGAATACAGCGCTTCGGCGTGAAGGAGTTCATCAACCGAGAGTTGGCGCCCCTTCTGAAGGGAAGGAACCCATTGGAAACTGAGGCTCTCTGGCATCAGATGTATATAACTCACAATCCTCGAAGCCAGACAGGAGTCTGGAGCACCGCAGTGAGCGCAGTCGACATCGCCCTGTGGGACATCAAAGGCAAGCATTATGGTGAACCAGTTTGGCGGCTCCTCGGCGGAGCGAAGAGGAAGGTCCCCGCTTACATTACATTCGGGCTCCTCGAGTTCGACAAGGATCAGCTTGTCGAGTTGGCGAGTCGCTTCGTTAAGGAGGGACAAGACAAGCTGAAGATGGTTGTTGCTATCAACGATGCGGAGGACCCGGCGGAGGACGCCGCCCGTGTCAAGGCTGTCCGCGAAGCTATCGGTGATGATGTCCAGCTTATGATCGACGCCAATTATCTATTCTCTTTCAATCGGGCGCTTGAATTGGCCAAGCGCGTAGAGCCATATGGAATAAGTTGGTTCGAAGAGCCAGTCTATGGAAACGACGCCCGTCTCCTTGCGGATCTCCGCAGGAAGACCACTATTCCAATCTCGGCGGGACAGAACGAGGGCTCCAGCTTCCGCCACCTCGAGTTGCTGCTGAACGGGTCTGTGGACATCCTCCAGCCGAATGTTTGCTACGTTGGTGGCTATACGGAGGCGATCAAAGTGGCTGGAATGGCGCAAGCATTCAATCTCCTCATAGCAAACGGCGGCGGGTGGCCGCACCATAATATGCATCTTCAAGCCGCAGCATCTAACGGGTGGCGAGTCGAGTTCCACTATCTAATGTGGAAGGTTGGTGAAACCATCTACCGAAACCCCCCGAACCCTGAGAATGGCTGGGTGACCCTCACCGAGCTTCCAGGACTTGGGCTTGAGCCTAGGGAAGAAGTCCTAGAGCAGTACTTAGTTAAATAGAAACTTGCCTAACATAGCTGAAAAGAAACCTATTTATTAATTTTAGATTGGTAGCTTCTTTCCGTCGACGTCGAGTAGCTGTCTCCACTTATCGACGGCCCGCCCCTGAATGTATTCGTACTCAGAATCGTCGAGATGCCTGAACCTTCCCTGAAGGCTCAGAGCTTCTCTGACAGGCTTCAACTCCCTCGGCTTATAGGTGAGTCTGAAATTGGCGTCCTCGGTTACCTCGTATAAGGGCCACATGCCCGACTCTACCATAAGACGGGCGACTTTGATGGTTCTCGCAGGTTCGAAACCCCAGCCAGTGGGGCAAGGGCTCTGGACGTGGATATATTTGAAGCCGCGTAGCTTCTTTGCGTACTCGAGTTTGCCAATCAAGTCGTTGGGATAGGCGATGCTGGCCGTGGCTACGTATGGGATGTTGTGAGCCGCCATGATGAAGGGTATATTCTTCTTGTTTGACTTTTTGCCCCTGCTCTCCTTTGCGACAGGCGTCGTTGTGGTTGATGCATAGATGGGTGTGAGTCCACTGCGTTGGCCACCCGTGTTCATGTAAGCCTCATTGTCGGCGCATATCCAGAGTACGTTCTCGTTTCGCTCAGCGGCAGCGCTCATTGCCTGTAGGCCAATGTCTGCTGTGCCGCCGTCGCCGTAAAATCCGACGACATTCATCTCCTTTCCATTGATCTCAAGGCCATTGACTATGCCGGAAATAAGGGCACCCCCACCTTCGAAGACAGTGCCTTTCCAGTATAGTGGAAGACTGTCGTGGAGTGCAATCCAAATGCAGCCGGGGACCGAAGTGTAAACCGTGTTTTTGCCAAGGACTTTGAACGCAATTCTGGCGAGTATAGCGTGGCCGCAACCTTGGCAACTACTGTTTCCGAGGGCCATGATCTCCTCGCCCTCGATACGCTGGAATGGTGTTGGTTTACTCATATCTATGCGCCTCCGACCCACTCGACAGCGGGACTTACTGGTCCTTTGACCGCTTTAAGAGTCTTCTCCGCGATCCTTCTGATCATTTGGGGTGTGACCTCCTCACCGGCCATACCGGTGTGGAAGCCAAGGATCTTAGGTCTCTTCTCCATATCATAGATTGCGCTCCTGGATCTCGTTGAATACATTTCCACCTCCACCGAGGCTGACATTTCTGTCGATTACGCCAATTGCTTGATACTTTTCGGCGAGGCTCCTGAACTCGTCCGCTGGGAAGGGACGATAGCACTTTAGCTTAACGAGCCCTATTTTATTTCCCTCAGCGCGCATGTCGTCGACAACGACCCTCGCAGTCGAGGCGATCGTGCCCATGGCTACAATTACTGCTTCAGCGTCGTCGCAATTGTGTTCTTCAATTAAGCCATTACCGTAACCACGTCCAAAGACCTTCTCGAAGTCTCGGTGAACCTCCTTAATGACGCTGAGACTACTCCTGAACTTGGTGTCGTGGTCGATCCACGCCTTCTGGCTCCCATACATTCGGCCCTGATATTTTTTCCACTCCGATAATGGGACATTGACGTCAGGGACCCACTTTGGCTTGAATGGCGGCAGCCAATCATCTACAACTTCCTGGTCAGGGATCTCTACTGGCTCAGCGGTGTAACTAAGGATATAACCATCAATACCGAAGGTCGTCGGCGTCGAGAGGCGAGGATCCTCAGCTATTTTGTAGCACATGATGGCTGTGTCGAGAGCCTCTTGGTTGTTCTCACAGTAGAGCTGAATCCAGCCATTGTCACGTTGAGCCATAAGATCTGTATGATCTGGCTGCATACTCTTGTTACTACGGTGAACAACACCCATGACGACAGGTAAGTCAGAGCCCTCCATCATCGGGTGATGCATGAAGAAGAGACCAGGACCAGATGTAGCTGTGAAGGTCCTAGCGCCAGCAAAGCTCGCACCCTGCACTGCGACCATGGCACTCAACTCTGACTCGACCTCGATGAAGCGCGCCTTCATCTCTCCGTTAGCTATGAATTCGGCTATATACTGCACAATCGTGGTTTGGGGTGTAATTGGATAAGCGGATATCACCTGGACTCTGGCTAGCTTGGCGCCATAAGCGACTGCCTTGTTTCCAACCATTAACTCAGTGTGAGGCATAGTCTAGTCCTCCTTCTTCTCGCTCTCCATTACCATTGTGATGGCCTTTACAGGGCATTCCTCGGCGCAGATGCCACAGCCCTTGCAGTAGGTGTAGTTGATTGTGCTCTTTCTCTCCACCATATCGATGCTGTGCTCAGGGCAGAAGGTCCAGCAGATCTGGCAACCAGTACACTTATCTGTGTCTATAACTGGGCGGAAGGTACGCCAGTCGGCCCTGCTGTTCGCTGGTGTCTGAGCGACCTTCTTAAGTTCTTTAACGACCTTGTTCTTGCCAACTAGGGTGCTATTGTAGGCCTGCTCTACTGCCTTTACGTTGGTGTCGGACATGCGGCCTGACATTTCAGTCTTCACCGCTTTGATGAGTGATTCGAGTTTGACCTCGCCAGTGGCTTTGGCAAAAGCGCCAAGGATGGCTGTGTTTGTAATTGGGCGACCGATGGTTTCAAGCGCCACCTTAGTGGCATCGACAGTAGCCACTTTATACTCCGAGGTGAATTCAATCTCCTCCGGTTTAGATGTACTATTGATAATAATTGTGCCTCCAGGTTTCAATCCCTCAGTGACATTAACAGTGTTTCTGAGGAGTGGATCAAGAATTACAACGTAGTCGGGCTCATGTACAAGGCTCCTGATCATTCTACTCTTCTCCCCGATGCGGACGAAAGCTGTGACAGGGGCACCCCTCCTCTCTGTTCCATACATGGGGATCGATTGGCTATGGTGGCCCTCGAGGAATGCGGCTATAGCGAGGACCCTGGATGCGGTGACTGCACCCTGACCTCCTCTGCCGTGGAAGCGGATCTCTATCAAATGTATCTCAGGAAAAGGGGACGGGTTGGTTAAGAGGATTTGCATCGACGCTTCAAAGGCATTCAGGGATGTTAGCGGATCTAAAAAAGCAATTACTAAAATTAAAATTATTTTTTTGACTAATTCCTTAGCCACGTCCTCGCGTGCACAAACAGCATTATTCACCACAGATCTTAACCGTTACTGCAAAAGAAGGAAGTGGTATGAACAGACTACGCGGGAAGACCGCATTAATCACAGGAGCGGGTTCGGGTATTGGGAGAGCCACGGCCATCCTATTCGCAGCTGAGGGTGCCCAAGTCGCAGTAAACGACATTAGCGATGAGGGGGGTCACGAAACTGTACGGCTGATTCAAGAAGCCAAGGGAGAAGCCACATTCTACAAGGCGAATGTGACAAAGTGGTCGGAGGTGAAAGCTATGGTTAGTCAAGTACTTCATCACTACAATGGAATAGATGTACTGCACAACAACGTGGGAGGCTGGCAGAGAGAAAACAACGATACTGTCGTTAACGATTCCGAGGAGGAGTGGGACAGGCTCATTAACCTGAACCTGCGCGGAGTGTTTCTCGTATCGAAAGAGGTGGTCCCAATTATGATTGAAAAGGGTGGTGGATCGATAATAAACACCATAACAACGAACGCCTACATGAACTATGTAGGGAGTCAAGCGTACGGTGCATCTAAAGGGGCCGTACGGGAATTGACGAGGTCGATGTGCCTAGAATATGCCAAATACAACATCAGGGTCAACGGACTAGTCCCAGGGGAGACGATAACACCTCAGTGGACGGCATCAATCGAGAGCACTCCAAACCCAGAAGAATCGAAGAACTTCCTTCTCAAGAAGATACCGATGGGACGGTTTGCTAAACCAGAAGACATTGCATTGGGGGCACTCTTCCTTGCATCCAACGACTCGAGATATGTCAATGGTCATATCCTCTTCGTCGATGGTGGATTGACCGCTGGATTCTACTAAAAGGTGAAGGAAGGAAACTGGAAGAAATAGAGAAATCATCAGTTAGCCGTCTCTATCACTGTTCAATAGGCGTGCGCATTAACATTCATTCGAATGTTTAGTGTGTGCGCATTCACTTGGATGGAAGATTTATTGTGAAAGACTATGGGGCAAGCGTATTTAGGGAAATAAATTCATCAGAAGAAGCTCTGATAAGCGTGTAGGCGTTCGGTTTCTCATTGCGTACGCGGAGCGTGTGCTTCGTGATTAAGATACCGAAGTTCATCGCATCGACCGAAGTGGCAGTAGTCATGGCCTGTTTCGCTGCCAACAGCATCTTCACAAGATACCTGGTTCAAAGTGGCTCCATATCCCCTTTTACCCTGACCATCATCAGGTTCGTAAGTGGTTTTGCCACGCTCCTTATGTTGACCTTACTGATGCCCAAAACGTTCCGAAGAGACAAATTGGAGATTTCAAACGTCTTCGCAGCAGTGTTACTCGCATTATACGCCTTCTCAATTTCATACGGCTACGTATTTGTCCCAGTCGCTGCTGGGACGCTGATCTTCTTCGCCTTCGTAGTCGCGTCGATGACCATCTACTCTGTCATCTGCGACGGTGAGAAGGCAACAACAAGCATGGTCATGGGGCAGCTAATAGGGTTAGCGGGCGTCTCGCTGATCACCCTCGGTCGCGTAAGTTCCGTCACCCCGATCGGGGTCCTGTTGATGTCCTCAGCCGGGGTATCCTGGGGGATATACTCCGCCTACGGCAAAAGATTCGAGCACCCCTTCAGCTACACATACAACAGCTTCCTGATATTCACTGTAGCCTCGACCGTTCTATTCCTGGTCGCCTACCCAATGGCAGGTGAGAGCATAATTCCAACTTCCATTGTCGGATTATCGATTGCACTGTTCATGGGAATAGTCAGCACCGCGCTGGGCTACGTTCTGTGGCAGAGGATCATGAAGAGGATCAGAGTCTACCAGGGAGGTGTTGTACAGCTTGTGGTACCAATACTCACCTCTGTCATTGGTGTGGCGGTTATGAGTGAGGAGGTTACAGTTCCGTTGATCATTGGCGGGGTCCTGGTTATATCGGGGATCTTCCTTAATACTATCGGACTAGCCGGTCAGCGACACGCTTGATCACAATGAGATAGCACGCGTGTTAGAGCAATTCTAGTTGCGCGCTTCTCCCTTCTCAATATTGATCATCTTAACTGACTTTATTGTCTTAAAATTCTACTCTGATATCTCCAAGATCTTGAACAAGAGAAAGCTCTTTCATCTCTCGTGATCCGATTACTTCCTGATTCTAATGTCTGTGAAGGCTTTGGTGGGCGCTACTCTGATCGACGGGTCGGGGAGGAAACCGCTCCCAGATTCGATTGTACTGATTAATGGCGAGAGAATCGAAGCCATAGGAAAGCAGGGTGAAGTCAAGATCCCTGAAGGAGCCGAGTTCTTCGACGCGAACGGGAAGTGGCTGATTCCCGGGTTGATCGATCTCCACGTCCACCTCCACCACCCAGGTTTCGTGCCTGTGCCAACTAGAGGGTCGGAGATGGCTTATGCTGGACTCATCGCGTCAAACAACCTACGGCAAGCGCTACAGGCAGGGATAACGACACTTCGGGCTGTCGCAGATAAAGATCACCTAGATATCGCTATGCGTGACGCCATTGAGCGGCGACAGCTCATCGGTCCTCGTCTCTTCGTGGCAGGGGTAGGGATATGTATGACAGGCGGACACGGCTCAAGCCTCCCAGGCACAATGCACGAGGTTGATGGCCCATGGGCGGTTAGAAAGGCGGTTCGTGAGGAGGTGAAGGCAGGTGTCGACTTCATCAAGCTCCTCAGTAGCCATAGGACCGACAACCGCGAGTTCACAGCCGAGGAAATAGAGGCAGGGGTTGATGAAGCTCACGCTCATGGCCGAAAATGCGCTATCCACGTTGCCAACTTCATAGGTACAAAGATTGCCACTGAAGCAGGCGTCGACACGATCGAGCACGGGAGCTTCATAGATAAGGAAACTGCTGAGAAAATGGCCTATAAGAGGATAGTACTTGTGCCGACGCTATGGGTTAAGAACCACATCCCCGAGCGCACGAAAAAGGCGCGGGAGGAACAGGGGAAGACTGGGATCTGGAACCTATATGGCCGCGACCTAGAGCAGACTGAGGCCTGGTTCAATGGCTGCGTCGAACAACTTCCGAAGACAATGAAACTGATGCGGTCGAAGAAGGTCAGGATCGGTGCCGGCACCGACAATGTTTTCGGGGATCAGATGTTCGCTATGCTGCCAGAGGAGATAGAGTGGATGACAAAGTACGGCATGAGCAATATGGAGGCCATCGAGTCAGCTACTCGCATCGGCGCTGAGGCGATTGGCGTCGAGAAGATGTTGGGTACCGTCGAGGTTGGGAAACTTGCTGACGTGGTAATGGTCGATGGAGATCCCCTTAAAGACATTACCATACTGAAGAATGTGGGCTGGGTGATGAAGGGTGGGGAGATCATAACTCAGCATCCCGAGTGGAGACGCCGCCCCATTCAAAACCCTCAGGAAACGCGTTAGACTCCACTATTCGCCAAACTAAGTATTCTAAACTGTGCTTTTTGGCACTAATTTTTAGAGTACGATGTGCCCTTGTTTAACCATGGCTCGCCTCTACATTTCAGCACACCAGGACGACGACCTCATCTTCATGAGCCCTTGCCTCTCCGAGGATGTTACCTCCGATGAGGGAGTATGGACGATTTACTTGACAGCGGGAGACGCCGGTATTGCTGATAATAGCTACTGGCGTGGGCGGGAAGATGGAGAACGCGCTGCCTATTCAGTCATGGGTGCACTAGGCTGGAGAGGCGAAGTCCTGAAAGTCGTCGAAAGAGAGATCGCATCTTCCGTTTCCGAGGATGGAAAAACGAGGCTGGTGTTCCTTCGCCTACCCGATGGCGGAAGTTTCAGCAACGAGCAGCCTCAGAGCAGATCGCTGGAGCGAATATGGGAGGGGGAAGAAGTGGAGACGGTCGACGGCACCTACAAATACACCAAAGAGGAACTTATGAGGACTCTCACAGAAATCAATCGACTGGCTAATGCCAAACTAGTCTCAACACTTGACCCGGAAGGTTGGGTCACCGGCTGCGACCATCTCGACCACATTTATGCGGGACGATTTGCCATCGAAGCAGCGAAGCGAACAGGATCCCCTCTCATGCTCTTCAGGGGCTACAACTGTGACCTTAAGCCCCCAAACCTGCCAGATGTAACATACTTTAGGAAACGTGCAGTCTTCGAAGTATACGCGAAGTACGATCCGTTAATACCAAGCCCATTAAACGACCTCTATGAAGGTTGGCTTAGAAGAAGCTATAGTCGTATCATTCCCTCAAAAGTTTAGGAGAATCCTATTAATTCGGCGGTTCGGATTTCTCAGTTTATGAGTGGTCAAGATGAGTCTCCTATTTACTACGATGTCAGATCAGGACTTTGGGAGACGAGTTGGGGATCAGCGAAGCATTTGGAGGAATTTCTGAAGGGATCCCCCTTAGAACAAGCGCAGCGCTGGATAGACGCATCGGAGCGTGCCCCGCGACTCACTGAAGATCAGAAGCAACGGCTCACGGGCTACAATAGGTCGATACGGGCGCTTATGGTTGGTGCGACGTGGTGTTTGGACTGTGCTAGAGTTGCTCCATACATTGTGAAGATCATTGAAGCAGTTGGTAACAAGGCGGAGCTTCGAATCATCGACCGTGAAACCTCGCCTAAACTCCGTGATGAGCTCAGAATTATGGGTGCACCACGGGTTCCCAGGGTTGTACTCCTCAGCGAGGACTGGTTCGAGATCGACAGGATTGGGGATCGGAGCCTCAGCGTCTACAGAAGTCGGATTTCTAGGGAGATCGGGAGGGGCGAAGACCATGGCGTCCTTAGCCCAACTGCGAGGCAGATGGAACTTGCTGAGTGGGTAGACGCCTTCGAGCGGGCCTTGATAATCCTTCGAACGGCACCTGCTTTAAGAAAAAGATACAATGATTAACTCTTTGAGCATATTAAGGTGAATTATTTGGAGTTATTTATAATTCTGAACTTTTATTGAGTCTCAGATAACCAGAATTTCGAAGAGTACAAGTTTAATTTTGTATGTGCGTAGCTAGTTAGGAATCCATATATTTTTTGGTCGAGGCGAAAATTCAATGGATAAGAAAAGAGAAACTAAAATCAGTAAACTTCAGAACTCTGGAGAAGCAGAGCTCTGCGCGAGTATGATGTCGGGCTCAGAGCCGTGGATGACACTCAAGAGAGATCGAGCTTCGTTGAAGATAATGAATGGCGCTCTATGGTAATTCAGTCGGTTGCGAGTGCTAGTGGTCGGTCATTATGCTTCAAAGAGTGGCGCCAAACGTGTTCATTAGTCTAGCTTACATGCGAGTTCGAGAGGAGTGGATACGAAGTTGTGGGTGATTTAAAGGATCTCATCGTGTCGGGGTACTCTGAGGTCCTTATGAGGAAAACTATCGGCCCTACAGCAGATTTCGTTAAAGAACAATCAATGCATTACTAATGGCTCATTTTGCGAGCCCGTTATACCATTCTATAAAAATCCGATTAATATTTTGGGTCTCAATAGTTAAATCGCCACAGATCGAGGCAGGAATTGTTAATAATATACTGATTCTGTGGGCACCACTTTAGTTCACGCACGCTTCAAAAGTAGAAATGAAGTTTTAATTGAAGGACTTATCTTGATAATATTACTCTCCAATATCAGTATACCGAGTCACCTACAAAATATGAAGGTGAAATGAAAATGAAAATTGGCATGTTCACAATGGGTTACATGCGCCTACCCCTTGAGAGAGCTTTCAAGGATGCAGCGCGGTTTGGCTATGATGGAATCGAGATCTGGGGAGGTCGCCCGCACGCTTATCCTTTCGATCTCAAAGCAGGGGGAATTCGAGAGATTAAGGAACTATCCCGAAAATATAATTTGTCAGTTATTGGGTACACCCCGGAAATGAACATGTATCCCTATAATATGATGATCGGTTCTGAATCAATGCGCCGCGAAAGCTTGGACTACATCAAACTTTCTATGGATATGGCTAAAGAAATGGACGCTGGCTTCACGTTGATCTCTGCAGGTCATGCTGGCTACGAAACTACAAGAAATGAATATTGGCCTCGCTTGATCAAGAATCTCAAAGAGCTTGCAAGCCATGCCGAAAGCATTTGCTTAGATCTGGTTTTGGAACCCCTCACTCAATATGAAAGCAACGTTGTGGTCACCTGTAACGACCTGATCACGGCTCTCAATGAAGTTGGTTCTGAACGTCTGGTTGGGATGTGTGATATCTGTCCACCCTTCTGTAACCATGAACCTATTATGACATATTTTGAAAAACTTGGCGACCGCTTACGCCATATGCATATCATTGACAGCGATGGTCATTCAGATACCCATATGATGCCTGGGGACGGAAGTATTCCGCTTCGTCAGCTTTTTCGCGAGATTGAAGAGGCCAATTACGAGGGATATTGCACCATTGAGTTAGTTACAGCATACATGAACGAACCCTCCTTAGGCGCAGCACTCGCAATCAAACGAGTCAAAGATTTACTAGGAGAATAATAAAACCCCTGAATAGAACCCATTTAATTACCTGCACTCGCGAGAGAGGGTATTATATCTCTCCTATGTGCTTCTTCACCTCAAGATTCTGAGAGGTATTGGCTTGTCAGATATTCTAGTTGAGGTGCCCGGGCAACCATGGTTCAAGGATAGCCCCATCCAACTCGCATTTCCATCCAGATGGAAGGTCCAACGCTGCAAGATGGCAGGCGAAGACCAGAGGGGACTTACGAAGACCGAGATAAGAAAAGCGATCAGGAACCCGCTGGGCACGAAACCATTGGCGAAGCTGGCAAAAGACCGAAAGGAGGCGGTCATTATCTTCGACGACTCGACGCGACCCACCAAAACAAGCCAATACGCCCCCATCGTCCTCGAGGAGATAAAGAAAGCAGGCATAAAGGACGACTGCATCCGCTTCATCGTCGCCCCAGGAAGTCACGGCACTTTCGGCCGCCAACTCTTCGCCAAGAAACTCGGTGAGGATATACTCGATCGATACCCCGTCTACAACCACAACCCCTACGAAATGACCGAGAAAATTGGCACCACTAGCTATGATACCCCCGTCTGGATAAACTCCGAGGTCATGGCTTGCGACCTAAAGATAGGCATCGGCAGCGTCCTTTACCATAGGATGAGCGGCTTCAGTGGCGGGGGTAAAATAATCAGCCCAGGAGTCGCAGGCATAGAGACTATCCGCCAAAACCATGGCCACCTCGGCGGCTTCGGCCCAGGCCTCAATCCCCACCCCAGCACCGGCTATATGGTCAACGATGGCAACGTCCTACGTCTTGACGCCGAGGAAACCGCACGAATGGCCGGCCTCGACTTCAAGATCGATTCAGTTCTCAACCTACATCGCGACCCTATCGAGACCTACGCTGGTGACTTCGTCGAGACTCAGCGAAAGGCGTCCCAAGGCGTCCTAAGGTGGCACAAGACCGATTCCCCGACGGAAATGGACATCGTCGTTGTGAACAGCTACATGCGCGCAAACGAACCCTATCTTGGCCTCTGGCCAGCCCAGGAATCTATCAAACAGGATGGCTCCATCGTTCTAATAGCCAACGACCCTGAAGGTGACATTAACCACTGGATATTCAACAACCATGGCAAGTACATTGGCTCCAGCCTCTGGAGCGGTAAGGCTCGTAACCTCACCAGAGGCGCTCGTCTCATAGTCTATGGTCCCTACAACTTTAAGAGCCTAGAGGAGCGTCTCGGCGCCCCCGGTATTGTCATGTGGTACAAGAAGTGGGACGAAGTCATCGAGGAGCTGAAGCAACACCATGCAGGAAGTCCCAAAGTTGCCGTTCTACCCGACGGAACAAGTGGCATTCCAACCTCCTATTTGGATAGAGTCAAACCTTAACTAGAGTCTTAGTGCATGAGCAATACACACTTTACAACAAGGCATTTTTCGATAATTCGTCGAATTCATATCAACCCCTGCGGCAATAATTTCATCTAAAATTATTGGCTCAGCAGTGACTATGTTCACGTACATATCCAACCTAAAAGATTACCATTGAGCCAGTAAACTCTTCACAAACTCTATAGATGATTAGATCTTACCGAGGTGTTTGAGTAACGAATCTATCTCAGCCTTTTGATAGTCAGCTCCCTTCGCCTGGGGTGCTGCCATCTCATCCGTTTTCATGACACCCATCCGCATCATCGCGTACTTGTGGGCCCACTGCCAGTTCTCGTAAAAGCCTGCGTCATTCCAGGGAAGGAATTTCTCATACCAGTACTCCCTCGCCTCCTTGATCTTCCCCTCCTGTACAAGTTTCAACAACTTAATGTTCTCCTTAGGGAAAATTGCCGCAGTCGCCGTCATTATACCTCGGCAACCCAGCAGCAGGAACCTCAGAGTCCATGGGTCCGCACCGCAGAACCGGAATAACTTATCACCCGTCATAGTTGTCAGTTGCTTAAGTATACCACAATTCCTGTAGGCGTACTTCATGTGCTTTATCAGCCTCTCATCGACGAGGCGAGTTATGACTTCATTGGCAATAGGGTCGTCCTCTCGAGCGTAAGGGATAAGCGTCAAATCCATTGCCTCGGCCTGGGCCTTAAAATGCATATATGTCTCCTCGACTGTGTACCGCCTGAACGCCAATGGGTTAAATGAGAGAATGGCGTCGGCGCCGAGGTTTGAGCACTGCTTTACCATCTCAACGGCTATGGCTGTTCCCATAGCGGCGCATCCAACGACCAATGGGCCCCTGCTGTTGACATGGTCAACGGCTGCCGTCACTATCTTCGTCCACTCCGAGTTGCCCATCAGGTAACCTTCGCCGATACCAGCGAGTACACCTACCCCATCACACTCGTTATCGAATTCGTAATCGATAACCTTCTTCAGTCCCTCAACATCCACACCACCCTTCTTATTCAGAGGTGTAGGTACGAGAGGGATGACTCCGCCTATATCCTTCATAGGATGTCGAAAGAAATGAACCTCCAACCGAATTTAAATAATTTCGGATGTGGCGGTGAGGATGGCCAAATTATAGTCTCTTAAAGGAAAGCTCTAATGTCGATCGTGGAAGAAAACGCTCTTAAGTTTCTATCTAGCTAGAGATGGTGGCCGGCGCGAAAAATCAGCAAAAAAAAGTCGCCATCACCTTAAATTTAGATTAGATTACTTAATGTAACGCCGTTAAATATATTAACGGCGTTAAAGAAATTAGTGGGAGCCATGAAACCCCCCTGCACGATAGTGGTCCAGCACATATTACCCACCCTCCGCCTTGAGATAGCGAGGGAGCTCGTCGAGAAGTACGGTATGAAACGATCAGACGCCGCGAATAAGATGGGGGTTACACCCGCCGCCATAACTCAGTACCTCAGTAGGGCGCGGGGAGGCTCTGCGGCTACCTTAATTGAGGGATCTGGGAAGGTTATGGAGCTCATCGACGAGATATCCGCAGATATAGCAGGAAGTGAGAGTGCCATCGATGTGCTTCTCCTAAAGCTCTGTAAGGCATGTGCTGCGGCCCGATCGGAAGGGTTGATATGCGAGTTGCACAGGGAGGCGATGCCGGGTCTTAATGATATAAGGGGATGCACGTGCTCCCTCAACCTAACCTAATCGGTGAACTAGATGCAGACAAATCAATCAACGACGTTGGAGCTAACACCTGAGCTTGAGGAGGAGATCAAGGAACTAAGTATGCGGAACCTAGTCGCATTCTACTCAGACGACCTCAGAAGCATAGGAGCTCGTAGACTAACAGAGTCCATCCCCCCAGGTGTTCTTAGGCAGATGCGACTTCATGGAATCATCAGCTCGAAGAGAACCTATAGGAGTGGTAAGGTTCTCTTTCTGACTGAGAAGGGGGAGAAGATGCTGCGTGAGACAACGCCTATAGATGATGACTGACTTCAGACATATTCCTCTGGACCAAGCATACGATAAGAACCGTATAGACCTAAAGATGCCAGACATTTCTTCTATTTGGTGTAGGACAGGTTAGTGTCTGATTGTTCTCAATATCAGAGTCCTCTCATGTCAAGTCGACGAAGGTTGTGAAAAAGATGTTACAAGATGCCTTTACGAAGAGATACCCACCGCCCGCCTCGAGATCTATAGCGTGCGCGAACATACTTCTGGGAAAGGGCTGTTAACACTCCTCCATGGGAGTTATTAATGTCTCTAGAGAAAACACCCCTCTTAACCTGGCCGGCGTTAAGCTTACACGCGGCGACGCATCCAATACTCGATATGGTCAAGAAGGCGATACAGATCGACGAGAAAGATAACGTCGCCACTACAACCAGCGAAGTCGATGCTGGAGAGGAGCTTGAAGTAATAAACCCTAATGGTAAAGTTATCCTGAAGCCGAAGATCTCTGAGTTTATCCCATTCGGCCACAAACTCGCAATAAGGCCAATACCAAAGGACGGGAACATAATCAAGTACGGCGAGATAATAGGTGTCGCCACCCGGCCCATCGAGTCTGGTGCATGGGTGAATACCCACAACGTTGGTAGCACACGTATGCCAATAAGCGGGAAGGAGGAAGGGATACTATGACACAGTTCATGGGCTACACCCGCACCGATAAGAGCATTGGTATTCGCAATCACCTACTGGTCCTCGCCCCGATAGACTGCAGCTTCGAACCTGCGAAGAAGATCGCAGCACAAGTCGAGGGTGCAGTTGCCATCACACAGTACCACGGGTGCGGAAGCGATTCTGTCGTGGTTCACAACCTCGTCGGCACTGCCCTCAACCCCAACGTCGCTGCTGTCCTGATCCTCGGTCTCGGGTGTGAGACACTTACCGTCGACACCATAGCGGATAGTGTCAGACCTAGTGGGAAGCCCGTTGAGACTCTAGTAATCCAGCAGGAGGGGGGAACATTGAAGACTCAGGAGAAAGCACTCCGCATACTTCAGCGGTGGGCGCAAGATATCGCAGAACAAAAGCCAGAGCTCTTCCCTGTCAGTAAGCTCACCCTAGCAGTCGAGTGCGGTGGCTCAGACGCCACCAGCGGCCTCGCTGCCAACCCAGCTGTAGGAGTTGCCTGCGATAAACTCATCGACGAGGGGGGCACCGTTATCTTCAGTGAACCTCAAGAGATGATAGGCACTCAGCACATCCTCGCCCGAAGAGCTGTGAGTAAAAAGGTTGCAGATGATATTTACAAGATGATAGATCAGGACGAGGAACGACTCAAAGCGATAGGAGTTGACAGCAGATGGATGAGTGCTGGAAACATCGACGGCGGGTTGACTACAATCGAGGAGAAGAGCCTCGGCGCGATTAGAAAAGGGGGGACACGCCCTATACAGGGTGTCCTACAGAATAACTGGGAGCGGTTTGACCACCCGACTCACACCGGCCTCTGGCTACAGGACGGCACAGGATGGGATGTCCCATCTGTTACTCACATGGTCGCTGCGGGGGCGCAGGTCGTTTGCTTTACAAGTGGCCAGGGCAGCACAACCGGTCATGCCATCGCCCCAGTCATCAAAATCACTGGTAACCCAATTACCTACAATCAGATGGAAGATAACATGGACATCAACGCCAGCACAATCCTCGACGGCTCAGAGAGCCTCAATAGTGTTGGCAAGCGAATATATGACACGATACTCGACACATGTAATGGGAAAAAGACTAAAGCCGAAGCCCTAGGTTACAAGGACTACATCGTATTCTGCAGGAGCCGTGCAGCCGAACATTTGCTTGGCCACTGCTAAACCCCTTATTAAAGAGTTCAATTATCCCTTAGGACGACCTCATCATACTCCTTCTCTATCTTTAGCTTGTGACCTTGCTCCATCCTGGCGAATTCGGACCACACCTTTCCAAGCGGATGCGCCGCGTAAGCCCCCGCGAGAGCTGTGTAAAAGTCGTATGCAATCTGTTCGCTCTTCGCAGCGAAGATGAGCGTATCCTGGTAGCTCGCGTCCTGCCCAAGGGGTGCTGACTTGAGTGGGTCTGAGATATGGAGGTCCATCACCTCCTTCAGATCACCGATCTTTGCTTCGCTCATCACCTTCGTTGGGTCCTTCAGGGCGTTCTCGAAATATGCCTTGTGCTTCGCCTCATCGCCCGCCAGCTCCTTAAGGAGTTGCTTGGAGCCAGGATCCTTCACCTTCAACGACATTCCGGTATAGAGGTTAAAAGCGCCAGTCTCCATAGTGACCCCGACCCTTAGGGCCTTCTCGACTGTCCATCCGTCTATGCTCATATTGATCTGGGTAACTCTCGGACGGCATCATATAAAAATAATCTATCAAATTTAACATTGAGGCGCGGGTCACCGAAGTTACGATTAGGGATTGAATCATTAATGTTAAAGCAAGCGGGGGAACTCTTCCTCGTTGAAGAGTTGGGGTTTCAATATACAACTCAGTGATGTCGCGGTGACCTCAAACACAACTGTTGCACGAAGCTTCACTGTATGTTCAACCTCCAGTAGAATTATGCGCCTAATCCACTGGCGAGTCGACATCAGGATTCTATATAGACTGCGGCGCGGCAACTTTTGGGCTGGAACGAGTAGAGTCTCTGCCGTGACTGATCAAAAGCGAAAGTCCCTGCACCCTCCTCCGTCTTTATCTCCTGAACAATCTTCATCTCGACGAGGTCGATTGCGAGCAGAAGGCCCGGCTTGGCGATTGCACAGTAGAGGAGTTTCTTCCGACCGTTAAACCAAGCGACGTCTGGCTCCCCAGGGATCCTCGCCCTACATATCTCCACTCCCTTCTCGAGGTCCATGGCAACAACAGCGCCACCGTCGCAAGCTATGTAAGCCTCCCTCCCATCGGCGTTAAGATCGATGCCATGTGGGCCAGCCACTGGCACAGGGACGACGGGTCCCAGCTCCCCGTTCCGGGGAGATAGGGTGATGTATCCGGTAGGTTCTCTTAGGTTGATGACGAATCGGTTGAGAAATGGTGAATATCTGCACCACCGTGGCCTTCCAGGTAGCTTCATCGCTTTTAGCACCTCGCCACGAACCGGGTCGATTAGCCTTACGTGAAGATCAGCCACGTCAGCTACTAGTAAAACACCATGGTTATCGTCCCAAGCGACGCCATTTGGCTTCGAACCTGACTGGATCATCCTATTGACCGTCCCCTTCGATGCATGTATGACGAGTATCTTCCCTGAACCTCGGCTAGCTGCGAAGGTCAGTCCGTCAGCTTGAGCGCAGACGACGCCGCTTGCTTCCGGGCATCCTGGGATAGTCTTTACGAGTGTCCCCCTGACGCCGTCGAGGACCTCAACAGTCCCCGCTGCCGTATGGGCGATATAGACGTAGCCATTCGCCTCGTAGACATCGCCATGATCGAAACCACCTTGTGCGTGTTGGGGTAGGGGTATAAAGCGCTCGATCCTGAGAACCACATATCGAACTCAACCGGTCGAGGAATTTAGTTTTTCCCTCTCCAGAAATAGATCGACTTTTGCTCTGCACTCGTTTCTACAACTCATCGACCTCATTCGAGTGAAACTCTATCTAGAATACTTTGATTTATAAGACTCGAGATCGGTGAAATCAATTCAGGAGTTACCTATCTTTTACAAAGTACCCGCGCGGTTTTAGTCATTAAGACGGAGGGCGATCATGGTTTTCCCTTCTTTTTCTTCTCCATACACAATATAAGCCACCGAGGCGTCTGGAAGTAGCCGTGAAGCACAAGGGTAGCCCACGTGTAGAGATCATCGCGACGGGTGACGAGCTGATTTACGGTCGCATTCTAGACACTAATAGTAACTGGCTGGCTAAGCGACTTGCCGAGATCGGAGCGCAGCTCCGTAGAGTCACGATGATAGGCGATGACTATGATGATCTGAGAGAAACCCTTCAAGGGGCGCTAGATAGAGACGCCGAAATCATCATCTTCACAGGTGGCCTTGGTCCCTCGGAGGACGACTTCACTGTCGACGCCATCGGCCGCGCCCTTGGAATGGAGATTTCCCACGACCCTGTTAGTTTCCAGAAGATTAAGGAGATATACGAACGTCGTGGTAGCGACCTAAATAGAGGCGCACGTATGGCGAGGATACTAGAAGGCTCCGAGGCTATCCAGAATCCCGTCGGTATGAGTGTCGGGATGAAACTACTCCACAATGGTAAGCTCATATTCACACTTCCCGGTGTCCCACAGGAAATGATGGGGATGTTCGACGTACACATCGCCCCCATAGTTGAACAAGAGGCGAAGCACAAACTTCTTGGCTATACCTACGGCGTATCTATGGTTTGGAAGGACTTCTTTCCCGTTTACAATCAGCTTCAAAACGACTACCCCGAGATATACATCAAAAACGCCGCTACACCCCCAGAAGCGGAGGAGGAGCGAAGCAAGGTCAAGGAGATCAAGGTCGACATCGTCGTACAGGGTGCGACTCTAGAAGAAGCGGAGGATAAGATGAAGTCCTTCATGGACGAGTACCAGCGCCGTATCGACGCTAACGGAGGAGGAACCATCCGCCGCCTCTAGCGCCTAAACTTTTAACCCCAAAGTCTATACTTAACAGTTGAACCAGCATGCTATTTCGCGTCTACGTCGAGAATGACCTCTTCATGGAGGATGTAAGGTTAGTCAAAGGGACTCTTCAAGGGGTTGCGCTTAAGGATGACAAAGGTGTTTCAAAAGTCCTCGATGGTGTTTATATCGCTGAGGTCGAGGGTGTTGCCGGTTACGTCACTCTCCGCTACGTATAACTGGAGGGCCGAGGTTCCTGAACCCTGCTCCGTGGAAATAGGCGTATAGCTTCCCTGCGAGTTCGACTACGTTGACGTTGACCTGTTCCCAGCTATCCCTATCACGTAAGGTGAGAATCCCCTTCTCCATCGTCGTGTAATCTATAGTAACTGCCAGGGGCGTCCCGATCTCGTCTTGGCGGGCGTATCGACGACCTATGCTGCCACTATCGTCGAATATCGCCCTGTAGCCCTCGGCGAGTACTGTATAGTAGATCTCCAATGCCTTTTCAGGTAACCCATCCTTTGTGACGAGTGGCTGCACCGAGACCTGATAGGGAGCGAGGTTCCTGGGAAAGTGGAAAATAGTTCTCTTCTCTTTAGTCATCTCCCTCTGTTCGTAAGCCGTCTCCATAGCGACGAACGTGAGCCTGTCGAGGCCGTAAGATGGTTCGATGACGTGTGGGACGAACCTGGTCCCGTCCTTGCGTAAGACGCTCATATCTGCCCCGCTTCCCTTCTGATGGGCTTTGAGATCGTAGTCTGTCCTGTTAGCGTGGCCTGCGATCTCGATCCAACCCCAACTCTTCGTTAGGACCTCATGATCGAAGGTCTGGCTGCTATAGTGACTTCTCTCTTGAGGAAGGTGTGCGCGGAACTGCTGCTTCTCAGGTGGGACGCCGAGAGACTCTATGAACCGCTTTCCGATTCCCATGAAGTAGCCTTGCCACTCGCTGTTGACGAGCTTCTTGTCAACGGCTTCCTTTATAGTGACCTCTATGGACTCCTTGACACTCTTCTCCTCCATATCCTCTGTGATAAGATGCACCCTCTCATCCTCGAAGTCCTTGATCCACGGGCATTTGGGGTTCAAGGGGTCGAAGAAGAGCTCCAGCTCCATGATGGTGAACTCACGGAGCCTGTGCATGCCTCGGCGTGGGCTGACCTCGTTCCTCATAACCTTCCCTTGCTGACTAATTGCGAATGGGATCCTCTCCCTATTGGCTTGGTAGCAGCGCTTGAAGTTGGTGAACATACCCTGAGCGGCCTCGGGACGCATGTATCCGACTTCAGCACTTGTTGCGCCGATCTGTGTCTGGAACATCGTGAGTACAAGCGTCGGCTCCTTGAGTACACCTCCACATATGGGGCACCTTATGTTATTATCAACGAGAAGCTTCTTGATGGTTTCACCACCGAGAGCCTCAACGTGCTCCATGCCTGTCCTCTCCTCGATCAGGTGGTCAGCACGGAAGCTGCGTCCGCATTGGCTGCACGTCGCAGCGTACTCCTTGAAGTTGGCGAGGTGTCCGGATGCCTCGAAGATCTTGCTGCTGTTGACTATAGGATCGTCTATCTCGAAGAATCCCTGACGTCTGACGAAGCTTTCCCTCCAAAGGGCCTCTATATTTCGTTTGAGCTTGACGCCAACGTCACCATATGTTGTGAAGCCGGCTATGTTACCGTATATCTCGAAGCTTGGCCAGAAGAAACCGCGGCGCTTGGCGATCTCGGTGAGCATCTCGTATATGTTGCCGGTGGACATATCCTCATCAGCCTCTATCGTGAATAGGTGAGGAGAATATAAATCTACCAAAGTGTGTGGGAGTTAATTAGTACTTGATCAGGTTTAAGCAGTGTTCGGCGTTGATTCCCATGGGTGGAATAGGATGGTTATCATTCGCGTGAACTTTGACTGCTTTAACGTTGATTAAAGGAGGCATTTAGCACAGTAGACTGCTATGCCGCCACTGATAATGAGCTTTCATGGCGCTAGTTCATCTCAAATCTTCTTCACTCTCTACTTGGATTCGATATTAGGTGATGTGGAGCCTCGGTACAGCTTCTCTAACTCCTTCTCTGAGAGGAGTCCCTTCTCAAGTGCCAGTTTCCCCACTGACATACCCTTGTCGGCGGCCTCCATAGCCAGCTGTGCCGCTTTCTCGTAACCTATAGCTGGGCTTAAGAGGGTCGCGAAGGCATTCGAGTACCTGAAATAGTAGTCCGTCGCTCTACGATTAGCCTTGATCCCGACTACACATCTATCTGTAAGAGTCACCACGGCGTTGGTCATCCACTCTTGAGTATTGAAGAGGTTAAAGGCGATGAGAGGCGTGTATACGTTCAGGTCAAGGCTCCCCAGCATAGCGGCTTTCTCTATGATATTCCTGCTCCCGATAGCCTGAAGGCAGACCATGTTGACACACTCTATAATGCTCGGGTTGACCTTACCCGGCATTATGCTCGACCCAGGTTCGACAGGTGGCAACATAATTTCACCGAGACCTGTCATTGGGCCGGAACTCAGGAGCATGAGGTCGTTCCCGATCTTTAGTAGCGTGACTGCAAGGAGGTCGATGGCGTTTATGTAGTCGAGGAAGTCGGAGGCGAATTGGAGTCCCTGTGCTGGGTCATCCAGCCCAGTTAGGTCGAGAGCGGTGACCTTCCTCAGCTCATCGACAACGAGTTTCCTGTATTGGGGATGTGTATCAACGCCTGTTCCCACGGCGGTTCCGCCAATAGGTAGTCGTCGAAGCTTCGTTTCTGCTTCTCCCAAACCTCTATGGGCGTCTCGAACAGCTAAAGCATAAGTGTGGAACTCTTGTCCCAAAGTAACTGGGACAGCATCTCGGAAGTGGGTCCTTCCACTCTTCATGACCTCTGCGAATTCAATCGCCTTTTTCTCTAACGTGGATTCGAGGTGCTTAAGGCTAACAACGAGCTCACAATTGAGTCTTAGGGTGGCTATTCTGACGGCGGTCGGAATTACATCATTGGAAGATTGGGACATGTTGACGTGGTCGTTGGGATGGATGGGGGTGTAGGAACCTAATGGGTGGTCGAGGAGTTCGTTAGCCCTGTTAGCGAGGACTTCGTTCATGTTCATGTTCCAAGGTGTTCCAGCTCCGGCTTGGAAGACATCGAGTGGGAACTCCAATTCAAACTTCCCATTTATAACCTCATCCGCTGCCTTCATGATCGCCTCTGCAAGACTGTGATCGAGCAAACCGAGATGGGCATTCACCTCAGTCGCAGCCCTCTTCACCTCAGCGAGCGCCCTAATGAAGCCTACACCTATAACGCGATCAGATATGCGGAAGTTGTAAAGAGCCCTAGCGGTAAAAGAGCCATAGTATGCTGCAGCTGGAATGTCTACCTCTCCCAGGAGGTCTCTCTCCTTTCGCCTGCCTGACATGGTTAAATTTGAGAGAGTCAAGTTTAAACATCTTATCTGTGGGGATAATCGAAAGAAAAAGGATCCTAGTCGACGACGGGGCGAAACTTGTACCCATACTGGATTAGACCAGCCTGTCCATCTTCAGTAACCTTTCGAAGGACGAACTCAACCTTCATCCCAACCTTGACAACCTCGGGTTCGACGTCTACAACTTGACTGAGAAGACGAACTCCATCGTCGAGCTCTATGAGGGCGACGATGTAAGGAGCAAACCTCTCATAACCTAAGGGGGCGTTTCTGATAACGGTCCAGCTGAGAACCTTTCCCTTTTCCGCCAGCTTGTAGGGCTTGAAATCGGTACCACCACAGCAGCAGATGGGTGTCTTAGGATAACACTTTGCGCCACAATTGACACACTCTTCACCGACAAGCCTATAACGGGGCTTCTCCTCACGCCAGTATCTTGGTACACTCATATTAGACCCTCCTTAGAATAGCTACGGAGCATGTCGAGCCAACGCCCGCCATACTCTGTGCCATTCCTATCTTCGCTTCGGGGATCTGATTTGCCCCAGCTTTGCCGCGGAGTTGGAGAACAATTTCCGCAATCTGGTAGAGTCCCGTAGCTCCAACAGGGTTACCGCGGGCTTTGAGGCCTCCGAAATTATTTGTGGGTATCTCACCGTTGCGGGTCGTAGCACCTAAGGCGACGAACTTAGCACCTTTCCCCTTCTCAATGAAGCCGAGGTCCTCTAGACTTAGGACGCCATCTATAGTAGTGTCGTCAGTTACCTCAAGTACATCTATGTCCTTCGGCTTGATTTCTGCGATCTCGTAAGCTTTGGCCGCGGCTTTCTTTACAGCCTCCAATGTGAGAGGGTGCTTTCGAGCAGCTATCGAGAGGTGGTCTGTGGCCACCGATGAGGCGGTTACTTCAATACCCGCCTCGATCTTGTCGGCAGGTCCGAGTAAAACCGCCGCTGCTCCGTCGGCAACAGCGGCACACTCCATCATCCTTATTGGGTCTGCCTCCATCGGGCTTGTCATGACACGCTCAATGCTGAGCTTAAAGGGGTACTGAGCATGAGCGACGCCAACGGCATTATCATGGCTCCGAGCTGCGAACCAACCGATCTCCTCAGGTGTGGCACCAAACTCATGGCTGTAGAGTCTGTGAAGGATCGCTGAGAGGCCTGTCTTAGTGACGCCTGTAAAGGCTGTGTAATCCTGCTCCTCAGCCCCCGCTAGGGCTGAAGTGACGGCCTCGGGGAGGAGGTCACTCATCTTCTCCACTCCACCGACTAGAACCCAGTCGTTAATCCCCGAGGCTACTGCCTTGACTGCCTCATGGAATGCGACACCCCCACTTGCCTGACCCGCCTCGATTCTTACTGCGGGAAGGCCTGGCTTGCCTACTGCCTCGGCTATTATTGCGCCCATGCTAAGCTGACCCTGTAGATGTGCTCCCATCATGTTGGCTACGTAGAGTTGGTCAATCTCCATGTGGTTAGCGTCCTTCAACGCGGCGAGGGTCGCCTCGGCGAAGAGTTCCTTGAAGTTCCTATCCCAAGGCTCGCCGACCTTGGTAAACCCTATCCCCGCTACTGCTACCTTCCTCATGCTATAATCTGCCCCCTGTGACGGAGGTAGGTCGCGTAATCGACGTACCTCTTTCTATCTATGAAGCTCTTGACTTTGGGTCCTCCTCGTCGTTGCCTTATAGGTTCACGAACCTTCCAAACAAAAGCGTCACTGCCGGAACCAGAGCCGTAACTTACCATGAATATCTTGTCGCCTGGCTCAGCAACATCCAAAGTTGCGGCGAGACCCAACGGGCTCGAACCCGCATAGGTATTGCCAACAACAGGCGAGACGAGGCCTGGGTTGATCTGGTCCATGTCGAAGCCGAGCATCTTGGCGACGTTGATTGGAAACTTGGCGTTGGGCTGGTGAAAGACAGCCCACTTGAAATCTGTGGGCTTGTACCCCGTCTCTGCGAGAAGAGCATTCCCCGCCCCGATGATGTGCTTGAAGTAGGCGGGCTCCCCTGTGAACCTATTGCCGTGGCGTGGATACATCTCCTTCGGCCTGCGCCAGAAGTCGGGTGTGTCGGTTACAAAGCTGTATGATGCTTCTAGCTCAGCGACGCTTTCTTCAGCCGGGCCGAAGATATAAGCTGCGCCTCCGCATGCGGCTGTGTACTCCAATGCATCGGCGGGCTTCCCCTGAGCAGTATCCGCGCCTATCCCCATGGCGTACTTCTGCATACCGCTGCCTACGAGACCAATGCAGGTCTGCATAGCTTCAGTCCCCGCCTTGCAGGCGAACTCATAGTCCGCGGTGGAGACGCTAGGTGTCGCACCAATGACCTCTGCGACAATAGTACCTGATGGCTTGACGGCATAGGGCTTCGACTCTGTGCCAACGTATACTGCACCGATCTTGGTTGGGTCCACGCCCGAGCGCTTAACTGCTAATCTCGCGCATTCGACGGCTATAGTGATCGTGTCCTCGTCGAGGGCCACAACGGCCTTCTCCTCGACGGGTTCCCCCGAGGCACTCCACATCCTATTAACCTCGGCGGCCTTGAGCCTGTACATCGGCACATAGGCGCCGTAGCCTACAATGCCGACTCTTATGAGTGTCTTCATGATGCTTCTTCTCTTATGGAAACTTGGAGATACGTTGAGGTGACTCTATATAAGCAAATCGACAAGAATCGATAAAGACATCGACGGAAGACGATGGGGGCTACCTCTTCAAGTAGACCTCTCTCAAGGCTCCAAGGGACTTTACCGACGCCTTCAGGGAGTAGGGTCGCTCGAAATGGCAGACTAAGCCCTCCCAATCGTCTCCTACGACCTCGTAGTCGCTAATCTGACCGACACCGAGGAATGCTGTATTGGAGATATGTTTGATCTCCTCGGGCTTGAAACCCATTAGTTTTACACAGAAGCTGTCCACCGACACGACATCGGATCCTGCCACGATCACACCCATTTTCCTAGGGTTTCCAACAACTGGTCCGTTTCCCTCCATACAGGTTAGTCCATCGATGATTGTCATATTCGTCCTGATGTTCTTCGCTAGAAATGGAAGTATCTCGTCGAGCTTTTTGTGGAGTCTACTCTTTTTCGCCTCCTCAATACAGCCATATAGGTTCTTGATTCCGAGGGTGACTGTGGTATGGGCGCAGGTTTTGATCTTGGCGAGGTTGAAGACGTAATCGGCCTCCAGAATTGTCTTAGGGATCATGATCTCTGTGTCTGCAACCTCTTGGGCGACTCCCTCGTCTCTGCTTAGGTTGAGAAAGGGTACCTTCCACTCCTCCAGCTTCGCCATCAGCCCTGAATCTCTGATACGCTTTTCCGCTGTGTCCAGCAATGTTGTCCGACTCGACGATCAACGGCTCGCAGCCCTTCTCGCGGACCATCTTTACGGTCGCCTCAATTATGGCGAAGTCTGTTATTACCATTCCATAGGGATTCTTAGCATTGCAGATGTTTGGCTTTACAACGACTCTCATATCTGGCTTGATCTGGAGACTCCCAGCGAGCTCAATGCTCCTCCTAACGGCTGTCTCGATGTTCTCTTCGGCCCTGACCACTGCTACCTTCCCCATCTCATTTACCTACTTCTCGCTGACGAGTTTATCACCCATCTCCCGCATTATCTTCAGCATTGCAATCTCATCGTCTACAGTGATCCTCGGCTCCCCGCCCTTATGTATGAGCTGCTCGAAGTGCCTGTATTGCTCAGGGAAGCTCGGATGCCTGAATCGTAGGAGGTCAACGTACCAGTCGAGGCCCCTCTCTTTTCTCTTTATCCTTCTTCCTTTCACTTCTAAGGTGTAGCTGTATGGGTTAATTGCGAAGTCGCTGCGGAGGGTACCCTTCTCACCCTCGACTACTATTGCGAAAGTGGGTACGGTTCGGGTCCAACTCGCCGTGCAATCGAGCGACACACCATGCTCCGTCTCGACGATTGCGTGGAGATTATCGCAGACTCTGTATTTCTTGCAGACACCGGATACTTCGATGACACTATTAGGCCTCCCGGCGACAATACCAGCAACGCTGAGAATGTGGGGCATCACATCTTCTATGATACCCCTCGGATTATTTGTGCGGAAGTCCGTCTTGGAGCCATACATTTCGAGGTTATTTTCGAAGTTAAGCTTCACGCACTTCACGGTGCCAATTGCTCCCTGTTTGATCTTCTCCTCCATCCTGTAGAGTGCGGGTGTGTAGACGTAGTTGTGGGCAGGAAGGACCACAAGACTTTTTTTTGCATCCTTGATCCTGATGCAGCCCTCGACGGTCTGAGCGAGTGGCTTCTCACAGAGGACATGCTTTCCCGCGTTGAGTGCCTCCATGGTCATAGTCTCGTGGAATCTCGGAGGTGTATTTACAGCAACCGCCTCCACGTCGCTCCTTCCGAGAAGGTCGTGGTAATCGTCGCAAGCATGTTCCACACCTGTAGCGCTCCTTGACCTTAGCAAGTTGTTCACCACTCTTGTCTGAGATGCTGACGAGTTCGACTACTCCAGAGGCCTCGATGGCCTTGAGATGGAACATAGTCGTGACCCTCCCGCAGCCAATGATACCAAGACGGAGCATTAATCGAAAATATGGCGACAGCCCCGTTAAATAATTGTTACCCAGAGTTGGGGTAGTCCTTGAGCAGCTTCGTATATCCGTACCTAATGGTAACTGGGGCGTATAGGATGATCTCAACCCAATTGGTGGCGAACCTCGTCAGGAGGGAGAGGGCAGCAGCAAGGCTGAGGGGGACGCCTGTGATGACGAAGGCCCCAGTTAACCCCACATCCACAATACCTAGGCCGCTCGGGATGAACCAGTTAAGCTGCTGAATGAATTCGATGATAGCGTATATGAATACAGCCACCCAAAGTTCGAGGTGAACGCCCATAGATAGGGCGACTATGTAGGTCGTCACTGCCCCCAGCGCCCAATGGAGAGCGACTAAGCCAAAAGAGATGATGCACATTCCCCACCTCGCCCTCATCGAACTGTGGACCGACTCGAGGTCGGTGACAAAACCATCAAATCCCTCATTTGATGCCCCTCCTCCTATGAGTCTGTCTATGATATTTCTTCTCACCCATCCCGGACTCCGATTATAAATCGCTTTCAGGATCTTCGGGTTGAGGACTAGACTGAAGACTGCTGCGCTGACAAGAGCAAACATAAGCAGGAAGGCGACGACCTGCCACTGGATGGGGATAGCACCATGGTTGAGAAATATCAACAAAGAAGGTTGTGAAGCCTATGATGGCTCCGAAGGCGAGATTATAGAAGGCCCTGTGAACAATAACGCTGGCCACCGCCTTCGCCATGTTCGAATTTCTCTTTCCCCGAATGAGGTAGGCTCTGACGATCTCGGTATTCAATGGGATGGGGGCGAGCCACCCGACGAACATACTGGTGAACATCACTTTGATCGCCTCTATGGGGCCGATACCGATGTCGAGGAGAGCTACAATCGTATACCATGATGTTGTGAATGCGAGAAGACCCACATAGTCGATTGCAATAGCAAGTAGGTACGTGGGGGCATCGAAGTGGGTTTTAGCGAAGGCAGCGAAGGGGTTGAATAGGGCGAGGTAAGCCACGAATATAGCGACACCAACTACAAGCAGAATCAGCGCCCTTCTACTTCTCGCCAAATCGCTTCCCCAAATCATTGCCGCTAACCCATAAATATCTTGCAGACAGCAGAGATGTTTGTCTCCCTTGAGTGCAATTATCAGGTCCGCAACAGAGGCTGACATCGCTGCCGTACACAAAATAGAGATGGAAAGCTATCCAGACCCTTGGCCCCGTTCAATCTTCCTTCTGATGCGAGGAAGGGCGCCTGATCTCTTTTTTGTGACAGAGGTCGAGGGTTCCATTGTTGGCTATGCGATAGGAGAGATGGAGTGGAAGCGAGGCATTAAGATCGGTCATGTGATGAACATAGCTGTCGCCATGGGGTGGAGGCGAAGGGGTCTTGCGGAAAAACTTCTTAATGAGGTGGAAGGTCGATTCCGAGAGCGAGGAGCGAAGATTTCTTACCTCGAGGTCCGTGCCTCAAACACATCTGCCCAAAGACTCTACACAAAACGCGGTTACAGAAAAGTTGGGATTCTCTCTCGCTACTACCGCAACGAAGACGGTTTAGCCATGGAGAAGTCCTTTACGTGAAACGTTACCCTTCTATACCTGTAGACTCATAAATCAGAAAGCAGGTGGGACTTTTGGGTGAGATAAGAATCGCCGTTGCAGGTACAGGAAACCTTTGCTCAAGTCTAGTACAGGGAATACAATTCTACTCCAAGATGAATGAGCCCCTCGGGCTCCTGCACCCTGAACTCGGTGGATACAAGTCATCAGACATCAGATTCGTCGCCGCTTTCGATATTTCTAAAGCGAAGGTAGGGAAGGATCTATCCGAAGCTATATTCGCGAAGCCTAATCAGGCACCAAAGATCACTGAAGTTCCGAAGCTCCAGGTTGCAGTTAATATGGGTCCAGCCCCCGACTACTTAGAGGAGGGAGCCCTCAGCTCTATTCAACGAGCCGATGCAGAACCGGTTGATATAGCCGCTGAGTTGAAGAATGTGAAGGCTGACATCCTGGTCAACCTAGTTTCTGGTGGAAGCGATAAGGCCTCCATTCTCTACGCGAAGGCGGCGATAGATTCTGGCTGTGCTTTTCTCAACGCGACACCTTCGAGCATCGTTGGTGACAATTTCCTCGTAAAGAAGTTTTCTGTGGCGAAGTTACCACTAGCCGGAGATGATCTTCTTGACCAGATCGGCGCAACCGCTCTACACATAGGAATCCTTGAGTTCCTCCACACTCGTGGCGTGCACATCGACGAGAGCTACCAGCTCGACGTTGGTGGCGGTACTGAGTCAATAAACACGCTGGAGAAGACGAAGGACACTAAGAGAAGTATAAAGACCGCCGCAGTTACCGGACACGTTCCATATAAGTTTCCCCTCGTCTCTGGTTCTACAGATTTCGTTGACTTTCTCGGTAATGGTCGCGATAGCTTCTTCTGGGTCAAAGGGCGATACTTCAGTGGTGTACCTTTCACTATTGACATTAAATTGAGCAGTGAGGACGCCCCAAATGGTGGCTCGGTCCTTATCGATGCGATACGTGCAATGAAGATCGCGAAGGATAAGGGGATAAGTGGAGTCGTCGCCCCCATCTGCGGATACGCCTTCAAGAGGGCGGAGCGTAGAAGTCTCGCCGAAGTCTATCGTGCCTTCAGGGACCTAACAGGGTAGCAACTATGCACATGATCTTTATGGTAGGGACCGCGGGAAGTGGCAAGTCCAGTCTCACGGCGACATTCACCAGATGGCTTGAAATGCAGCGTGAGGACGTTATGGCGGTGAACCTCGACCCCGGCGCTCCGAGTCTCTCCTACTCCGCTAATGTTGACGTCCGTGACTACATAAAGGTCGAGGATGTGATGGAGGAGTACGGACTCGGTCCCAACGGAGGCCTTGTCGCTGCCACAGACATGATCAAGGATGTCGTTGAGGAACTCAGCCAGGACATCGAGGATTTCACACCGGACCTCTGTATAGTCGACACGCCGGGACAGATGGAGCTTTTCGCCTTCCGCGACATCGGTGCCCAGGTAGCCGATAAGCTGACAGATGCCGATAAGGGCCTCGTCTACTTATTCGATGCAGGATTCTGTAGGGACCCACTCAACTACGTCATGAACATGTTCCTCGCCTCGGCTGTTAACACCCGGTTCCAGTTCCCCCAATTCCAGGTCGTTAGCAAGGTTGACCTCCTAAAGCCCAAGGAGCTCGAGGATATAATGAGCTGGTCCGAGGACCCTGATGTCCTTAGGGAGGCAGTTGACGCCCGCCTCAGCGGAATGAACAAAGAGATCAGCCAAGACATGCTCGAGGTCATCGAGCGGATGGGTGTCGAATTCAATCCCATCGCCGTCTCTGCGAAGACTCAGGATGGGTTCCATGTTCTCTACTCGGAGCTCCAACGCGTCTTCACTGGTGGGGAGAAATTCACCCCCTAACTCGAAAATCGTTAATACCCCGACAGGTGCCTTACACCCTTGGAGATAGTTATGACGCTTTACCTCACACAGGACGAGGTCAAGCAGGTTCTTGACATGAAGAGTGCATTTGAAGCCGTTGAGGGCGGCTTCAGGGAGATGGGCAACAAAGCGATCGAGATGCCGCCGAGGGTCTATCTTCACTTCCCGAAGGGTGTCCTAATAGCGATGCCAGCCTACATGCCCAAGCTCAATGCCGCGGGCACCAAGCTCGTCACAGTTCACCCAGATAACAAGAAGGACTTCAACCTTCCCGCTGTTCAGGCGAAGATAGTAATTAACAGCATTGAGAACGGCTCTCCCCTCGCAATCATGGATGGCACCTACATCACCGCTGTACGCACCGGCGCGGCGGGTGCTGTTGGAATAAAGTACCTTAGCCGCGAGGACTCTAAAGAGGTAGGTATATGCGGCCTTGGCGTCCAGGGCAGGAGCCAGATCTGGGGCTTGATGCTGGTTCGCCCAAAGATAAAGAAGGTTAAGGTATACGATATCATCTCAGCAGCCGTGGGCCCATTCATCGACGAAATGAAAAAGACTTACCCTGGCGTCGACTTCGTCCAAGTCAAGTCGGCAGAAGAGGCAACGAAGGGTAGTGACATCATCATCACTTGTACCCCGAGCACAACCCCATTCATTAAAGGTGAGTGGCTTAAGAATGGTGCCCACGTCTCTGCAATAGGTGCAGATGTTGCGGCTAAGAGGGAGCTCGAGACAAGCGTCGTCAAGAAAGCGAACAAGCTAGTCGTCGATTTTATCCCACAGGCCTTTGTTGTGGGTGACTTTGCTAAGCCGAAGGAGGAAGGAGCCATTTCAGAGAAGGACATTTACTCCGAGATGGGCGAGATAGTCTGTGGAGCAAAGAAAGGGCGAACGAGCCCCGAGGAGATCACTCTCTTTAAGGCAACGGGACTCGCAATCGAGGATGTTGGTACAGCAGCCAAGGTCTATGAGCTTGCCGTCAAGAAGAAGATAGGCAAAGAGCTTCCTGCCTAAATCCATTTTTTTAAAATTTTTGAATATTCTCCATACTTGCACAGACGAGGTTTAGGAGCCTTGCTTCTAGTCGACTTCTTGTTGCGCGCGCGACTCAACTCGGGTATAATATTTCCAATAGATGCAACTATTTAACCCGCCAGAGAGAGATACTTTTTGAGGTTCTGGGCTTGTCAACAACAATCGAGGAACTTGGAAAAACAGAGATATCTGAACTGCTTAGCAGGCGGGTAAGCATCTTCACTCCCGAAGACACAGTAAGTCAAGTTAGGGGTGAACTCCTAAAGACTGGGCGCTACGAAGCAATTGTCTCAGGTGGCGGCAAGGTGGGGCTCGTAACTATTCGTGACCTCCTCAACGTGGAGCAGCAGGAGCAAACTAAGGTGGAGAGACTCTGGAAGTCAATGACGCCAGTCACATCCGATAGCTGGGTCCAAGGAATAGCAGCTGAGCTCGTTAGGATCAACATGAGAGCCCTGCCTGTAGTTGAGAACATGAAACCTGTGGGAATCATCTCCCAGGTCGACATCGTGGAGGCTCTCGCAGACTGCCATACGCTCAAAAACGTTTCCGTCAAGGACCTTGCCAAGATGCCTGTGGTAACCCTTGAAGTGGGTGAGAAAGTTGCGGAGGCGAGGAAGTTAATGCTTGACAAGGGTTTCAGCCACCTCCCTATCACAAAGGATGGGAAACTCGTAGGGATGGTTACAGCCCAGGATATCGTCCAAATTTTCTACGTTAACATCGGTAGGAGCAGGGTGGGTGAGAGGGCAGGGGAAAAAATTACAAAATACCCTGGTATCGTCAGCGGGATCATGGATAAGAATCCATTGACAGTGGGTCCCGATGCATCAACCCTCGACGTCGCAAGGGGGATGAGGCGCCACAAGAAGGGCGCTTGTCTAGTGGTCGACGAGAAGGATATGGTACAAGGAATCATAACCCCTAGAGAACTCTTAGTTCTCATAGCTGAACCTGTCAAGGAGGAGGAGCTACCAATCACTATAGTCGGTCTCTCGAAGGAAGACTTCTTCGAGAGAAGCGTCGCCGAAGAGAAGATACGCAAAGTGGTGAAGAAGGGGATCAGGATGCACCCTGACATCAACGAGGTCAATGTGAAGATCAAGAAGACCAATGAGGGCGGAGAGAGAACAAGGTACCAGATGACGGTAAGGGTGATAGCGCCGACTGAGCAGTTCAACACCGAAGCGGAGGGCTGGGACCTATTGGGGACCTTTGAGGCCCTTCTTGAGGCTCTTGAGAAGGAGCTCGTCAAAGCGAAGCATTTGCCCAACAAAACCCCGCGCCGTGGTAGAGGACGCTCCTAACTTTCTTAACCAGAATCTACCCACTCATACTTTGACACTATATGCCACAATGGACAGTCGTTATTACAGAGCCCATCAACGAGGCGGGAGTAACTCTCCTCGAGAGTAATAATGTTAAGGTTCTTTACCTTCCGTCCGGATCAGGGGAAGACGAACTTCTTAATATCGCTCCTCGGGCTGACGGATTCATTACACGTGGTGGAGTCAGAGTTACACGAGAGATTATGTTGGCGAGTCCCCGCCTTAAAGTCATTGGAGTACATGGAATTGGTTGTGATCACGTCGATCTCACAGCAGCGAGGGAGCTCGGTAAGGTTGTTATCAACACACCCGATGCGCTCTCCGTTACAGTCGCCGAGATGACGGTAGCGCTGATGTTATCAATGACTCGGCGAATCGTTGCATCCGACAGGGCAGTACGAGCCGGGCAATGGGGAAGGAAGTATAGTGACCTAATCGGTGTCGAGCTGATGGGGAAGACTATCGGCCTCATCGGGATGGGCAGGATAGGCATCGAGACGGCAAAGCGGTTAAAAGCTTTTGATGTGGAGCTCATTTACTGGGCAAGGACCCGGCGCCCCGATCTTGAACGGGAGCTGGGGCTCGAGTGGGTTGAATTTCCCGACCTCTTCACCCGCAGCGACATTATCACACTGCACATCCCCGTGACAACCCAGACTTACCATATAATCGGTATGAAGGAATTAGCATCAATGAAAAAAGGAGCAATGATAGTAAACACCGCACGCGGAAAACTCATAGACGAGGCAGCTCTTGTTGATGCACTTCGGAGCGGCAGAATAGCCGCGGTAGCCCTCGATGTCTTCGAGCAGGAGCCCGTTACCCCGGAAAACCCTCTCATAGGTATGGATAATGTAATACTCGCGCCGCACCTCAGCGCTAGCAGTCTTGAGGCGATGCGTAGAATGGCTACCCAGGTCGCTCAAGGTGTCCTAGACGTCCTAGAGGGGAGAAAATCATTCAACAGTGTGGTTTAAAAAACTTTTTTTAATAATGTCCAGAAGTGTGCGGTACAACATATCGGATAACTACTAAACCCCTCGCGCCACCCACAAAAAAAACACAAACCTGAGAAACGGTTTTAAAGCCTCGCCTCCGTGGTAAGGAGAGGTGTGAATATATGCCTACAGTCACAGTAGACCAGAATAAATGTGATGGAGAGGGCACCTGTGTGGATGTCTGTCCAATGAACGTCTACGACCTAGTCGGAGGAAAATCCCAACCTACACGGGCCACGGACTGCATTGCTTGCATGGCGTGCGTAAACAGCTGTCCAACACAGGCTATCACTGTCGAGCCATAAGACAGCTTAAGAACAGCCTATTTTTGATTCCTGGATTTTTTAGAGCCTATTAAAGGTGTGCACTAAACCAGTAGTGTGTTGTATCCTACTTCCTTAAGCATTCGGTGAAGCAGATTGAGAGGTAGGCCCACAACATTGTAGAAACATCCATCAACCCTTTCGATTATGACAGCACCGACACCCTGAGCCGCATATGCGCCAGCTTTATCCATCGGCTCTCCCGTCGCGACATAGGTCTCGATCTCATCTTCGTTGAGTCCCATCATGGTGACTTTAGTCTTCTCCGTCCTAACGTCAGTAATTCCCTTGCCCTTCTCGACGATAGCAACAGCTGAGATGACCATGTGGGTTTTATTTCCCAAGGCTCGTAGCATCTCTTTTGCCTCCTCCCGGTTCCGAGGCTTCTCCAGGATTCTTCCCATGAAAACCACAATCGTGTCAGCCGCTATGACTAATCTATCTGGGTAATTCTCTGCAACAGCCTTTGCTTTGCACAATGCGTGCTCCATCACGTGATTTTCTGGATCAAGTTCAATGCTGTTTTCTGCATTACCTGGATCGACAACATCGAATTCGACGCCGAGCTGCATCAGAAGACTACTTCTCCTTGGCGACGTTGATGCTAGAACCAGCTTACGACTATTCAAACTATTTCACCTCAGTGTTTTATTATTAGTTCAGGGATCCAACAGGACAGGGTAACTCACAGGTATAAGGATGGTGAGAAAATGGAGAAGATCTACTATTCTGGGTTAGAGACGCCGATGGGTATTATGTGGGCCGCAGCATCGGAGAAAGGGCTCGTCCAATTTAACATTTCAGGCAGCAAGGAGGGCTTCAGGAAGGAACTAAGGGAGCATATAAAGGCCGAGTACGTCGAGGACTCTAGTAGGTTCAAGGAGCTGAAGAAGCAGCTCGACCGATACTTTCAGGGCGAAAAACTGATCTTTAAGGTCCCCTTCGACATGCGGGGTACACAGTTCCAAGTCGACGTCTGGAAAGCTATCTATTCTATTCCCAATGGGAAACTTTCCAGCTACGGTAGGATCGCGAAACAGGTCGGGCGCCCAAAGGCCGTTCGTGCTGTGGGAAACGCAGTGGGAGACAACCCAATAAGCCTCATAGTTCCCTGTCACAGAGTCGTTGCTTCGAATGGTGGTTTAGGTGGTTTCAGCTCTGGCCTCGAATTGAAGAGAAGGCTCCTAATATATGAGGGGATATTTGAAACCTCGAAGGGCACCCCGGAGAAGGACATCGACCTCCGCCAGTTCTTTACGTGACCGCTAACGTTTTCCCACTTGACTATGATCTTCAAGCATGGTCTCAAAGAAGATAGTAACCGGTCTCTTCTCTCACGAGACTAATATCCTCTCCAGCATCAAGACCGATCTTTCCCAGTTTAGAAACCATCACCTCTTTCACGGCGACGAAATAACCCAAAAGTTCAGGGGGACGAAGACAGCAGCTGGCGGAATAATCGACGGCTGCGAAAAACACGACTTCGAGCTCATTCAGACTGTCCACGCCTCTGCGACTCCTAGTGGCATAATCACCGAGGAGGCGTACGAAACGATCCTCGGGAACATTCTCGATGGCATCAGGGTGTCAAAACCCTTTGACGGGGTTGCTGTCCACCTGCATGGTGCAGCGGTCGCTGAGAAGCATGATGATGTCGAGGGAGATGTTCTCGGGGAGATCAGAAGACTAATAGGTAAAAAACCTCTGGTGGCTAGCTTCGACCTCCACGCTAACTACACCGAGAAGATGATAAGGGAGGCTGATATCCTCGTAGGTTACGACACTTACCCGCATATAGACGAGTATGAGCGTGCCGTCGAGTCGATCGACCTCCTTGCTAAGATACTCGATGGCAAACTCAAACCTACTAGGGCACTAAGGCAACCCCCGATGCTACCTGCACTTCAAGCCCAGTTTACTGGACGCTACCCCATGACTCGCCTTTTAGAGGAGGCACATAGGATGGAGCAGATCCCTGGCGTTGAGTCAATAACAGTTGCCGCTGGCTTCCCTTGGAGCGACATCAAGGAAGCTGGTATGAGCTTTATAGTCATAACTAACAACGATCAAAAACTCGCCGATAATCTTGCACAGGAGCTCAGCGACATCGCATGGAACCTACGCCGAGATTTCCTAGTTAGGCCTACGCAGGTCAGGGAGGCTTTGAGAAAGGTAAAAGATGCTAAGGAAGGACCTATCGTCCTCGCAGATATAGGCGACAACCCAGGCGGGGGGGCTCCCTGCGATGGCACGGTTGTACTCAAGGCTGTGCTAGATGAGGGGCTTACCGGTGGCATTTTTGGCGTCGTATGGGATCCTGTCGTAGCGGTGAAGGCCCAAAAAGCCGGTCCGGGGAAAGAGATAGATGTTAGTCTCGGCGGCCACACAGATAAATTCCATGGGAAGCCTCTGAAAATCAAAGCCCGTGTTAGAAGCGTCAGTGATGGTCGATGGATAGTGAAAGGACCTATGGGCACAGGCTCAGAAACAGACATGGGGCTTACGGCAGTTCTCCAAGTCGCGGGTAATGACATCATCATAACATCGAAACGGCTCCAGCCCCTCGACCTCGAACTCTACAGGAGTCAGGGTATCGAACCAACCGACGCAAAATTCATCGTAGTCAAATCATCCGTTCACTTCCGTGCAAGTCATGAACCAATAGCGAAGGAGGTCATCGAACTCGACACGCCTGGTCTAACTAGTCCTCGTCTCGCCAGCTTCAATTTCAGGAAGATTCGACGTCCTATTTTTCCCCTCGATCTAAGTATGCTCGGTATTACAGAGCTAAAAAGAGTAGACGAGGAATAGTTAAATAATTTAGATCTTTAGATGAAGGTCAATCATCCAATGGGCTTTTTGGACCATTGAGATGCATATTCCCCCTCAACACTCCCCTTTAAAACGATCCGAAACGGGAAGCGAAGCAGCTAAAGGTTGAAGCTAACACCACCCTGTGATTTACAGTGAACTCGCAGGTTAGCCTTTTAATTAAGACAAAGATAAGATAGAGCCATGCGGGTCGTCGGGGTCGACGAAGCGGGAAGAGGCTGTGCTATTGGTCCGCTTGTCGTCGCTGGGGTCTCCTTCCCCGACGACAAGATCCCCATGCTCATCGAGCTCGGGGTCAAGGACTCGAAAAAGCTGACTGCAAGGAAGCGTGAGAGACTCGTGGACGGGATCCAATCACTCGCCTCCGGAGTGAAATTTTTTGAGATTTCTCCCAGCGCCATAGACGCTGTGGTCTCTCGCGGCATCAAGCTGAGGAGGCTAAACTATCTGGAAGCCGTAGCTATGGCCAGCGTCATTAGGGATCTCGGTCCCGAGGAGGCGTACGTCGACGCTTCGGATGTGGACGAGGCGAGATTCGCAGCGACCATCCTTAAACTCCTTCCTGCCCAGCCAAGATTGGTTTGCGAGCATAAAGCTGATGATACATATCCAGTCGTCTCTGCGGCTTCGATCCTCGCCAAAGTTAGGAGGGATACGATAGTCGCTGGTCTAAGGGAGGAATTCGGTGACTTCAATTCTGGCTATCCCAGTGACGACAAAACCATAAAGTGGCTCGAGTCCTGGCATAAGGAGCACGGGGATTGGCCGCCTTTTGTGCGTTGCTCGTGGAAGCCTGTCATCAAGATAAAGCGCGACGCTGCTCAGACGAGACTAGCGAGTGTGAGCGCGTGATCCACTTCTAATGGGTCCAGCTCAACGAGTTCCTCAATCCTGAAGCCCGCTCTCTCCAGAACGGCGACCTGCTCCGCGTAGATCTCCCTTGGATTTCTCGAAACGTTGATGCTCCTCGACTTTATTGACAGCATAGCATATCCTCCTCTCCTAAGAAACAACTTAGCGTTTTTAATTACAATCTCCGCCTGGTCAGGCTGAGCGACATCAGCGAAGATAACCTCGACTTTAGATACCAACTGGGCATATCCCTGAGGTTGGCGAGCGTCACCGAGGATTGGTGAAATGTTCATCCTATACCTAGCTACGTGATCAATTAGGTCCCTTATCGGGCGTGGGGCGAAGTCGACCCCCCAGACGTGACCAGAGTCCCCGATAATGTCGGAGACGTGGCTGCAGGTTGTCCCTGAGGCAACGCCGAGATAGAGAACCTTCGAACTAAGCTTGATGGGATTTCTCTTTAGACCTTTAATTATAGCTGCGCCAAGCTTACTCCTCGAGGGGTTCCAGAGGCGATACTCGATTCCGCCCACAGTTACAAGCTCCTCGCCATATACCTTACGCCCAGGAACCAAATTCCTTGTAGCGAGGAGCCTTTGGTCATCCTTCTCTATGAAATAGACGCCAGGTGTATGCTCAACCACGGTTAAACCCAATAGGGCTTTACCTCTGCGTCTGATCAGCCGCCTCCACGTCGGGGCCTGCGGCTTCGATCACCCTTGCCTGATCCACAGCCAGCTTCTGCAACCAAGTCATCGGGACTTGTAGCTCGCCGACGCGTTTAGCGAAGTTGTGACAATTAGGGTAAGCAGAGGTCTTACAGACACGTGTGAAAAAATCCTTTGTGATCTCGAAGTTGCAGTCGAAGATGAATGGACAATCTTTCCGCCCAAATTTCTCCTGGAATGCCTCGGAGAAAGTCGACACCCTAATCGCCTCGGGAATTATCCATGGTTGCCGATGTTTAAATCTTTCAGGGTGTCCCCAACTATTAATCTACATTGGGTAGTATAGTTTAAGAGGCTACACAGCGTCTCGCATCTGGTGAACATGTCAGAGAACATTTACGTCGGCTCGAAGCCGATACTGAACTATGTGACAGCTATCGCATCCGCTCTCCAGAGGTCTGGGACAGTTAATGTTGTTGCACGAGGTAGGGCGATAACCAGCGCCGTTGATGTCGTCGAGGTGAGCAGGAGGAGGTTCTTCACAGACCTCCATATCGAAGGCATAGAGATCGGTACTGAGAAGCTCCAAGGTGAAAACGGTGAACGGAATGTCTCCACGATCTCAATTACAGTGAAGAGAGGTTAGGCTTCGCAGCCTCTTCCAGATCTTTCTTCAGCTGATCCGCTATCAGATTTCCCGAGAAGGCGTCCGCCCTCGCAGCTATCGAGAGCTTTGCGGCTAGATGGCGGGCCCTTATTCCCCTCAATCCTCTGGGTGCGCCGTTGACATAGGGGTGCTGGAAGATCAGTCCATGTTTGGGTGGACGCGACTTCGTTTTAATAGACCTGTATAACGCCTTTTCGGCACCGATTATCTGCAGTGTACTGGAGGGCATCATCGCCAGCTTGCGGAGTCCCCCTGCCCTCTCTATCAATTTCGCGGCGAGGGTCGGACCTGCGATGATCGAGACATTGGGCGCAATCTCCTCGGCGAGACTTGAGATATATTCAGTAAGCTTAACACGATAATCGTATAAGGCGAGGGCTTGCTGAGCTAAGCGCTTGACCTCAGCGAGGTCCTCCTCGCCTAGGGTCGCCCCCATTGAGACCTCCGATCCTTTGAGAATCCCGGTGACCTCGCGCCTTTGAAGCCCTAGTGCCTCTAATTTTTCCTTTGTAACAGCGGAGCGGTCTCCGATCTCTGTGATGAACGCTAAATAGGATTTGTGATCTCTGACAATTCTGCTTAACTCGGGGTAGTGTAAGCCATACCATTCCCTAACTCGGCTACTCAGACCATTAAGTGAGGTGTCGAGTTCGCCTAGGAGCTGAACTGTCTGGGTGATAAGTGCCTCCCTACCGCCGAGAGCGTCCTTTACTGCGCTGCGTGTGAGGATAGTAGAGACACTCCTTGTAAGCTCGTAGAACTCCTCCTCAGTCTTCACGAGCCCCCCTTGAACCGCTAGGGTGGGGAGGTTCTCCCTAAGCTTATCGCCAAGCTCGGAATCGACAAGCTCTACCTCCAGAGCGTTCTCGACTTTGAGTGTCTCGGCGAGCTCGGCGTTAGTTGTTGTGACGACGTCAAAACCCCTCTTGGCGAGCCCCTCGACGACTTTTATTACCTCTTTAGTCACCTCTCCGTTCCTCTGCCGTGTGATAGCGCGAGCTATCTTCTCTGGCTCCTTCGGGTAGAAGGCCTTCTCGATGATTCTCCCCTCGGGTGTCAGGGCGAAGACGCCTATCAGGGTCTCTTCAAGATGAGCTGTGCTAGTCATTATCTTGCCTCCATAGATTTATGTAAGGGGAGATTGAGTATCTGTGGGCGGTTTGTCTAGTATAAGCTTAGCCGTGGACATAGCCGGGCTGAAGCTTCGTTCTCCCACCCTAAACGCCTCGGGCGTTCTCGGTATGTCGGCGCCCCTTCTTAAGCGCGTCTACGACTCTGGGGCGGGAGCTGTGGTGACGAAGAGTCTCGGTCCACAAGCGAAGCCGGGTTACGTCAATCCGACGGTCGTCGAGGTCGATTGTGGCTTCCTCAATGCCATGGGGCTCCCTAACCCAAGTGTCAATGGCTACCTGGGTGAGATACGGGAGCTTAAGCAAGAGGGAGTACCGGTGGTTGCCAGCTTCTTCGCGTCGACGATTGAGGAGTTCCAGTCAAGCGCTGAGGTACTATGTGGGGCTGGTGCAGACGCCCTCGAACTCAACCTGAGCTGCCCCAACGTGAGCGGGGAGCCGGGGATGTGCGCAGCCGACCCTTTAAGCGTCAAGAGGGTCACAACAGCGATTAAGGATGTCACAAAGTTGCCTGTCTTAGTCAAGCTATCTCCCGGTGTCTCGGATATCGCGGATGTAGCGATGGCTGCGGAGAGTGGTGGTGCGGATGCAATAACCGCTGGGAACACGCTTAAGGCGATGGCCATCGACGTCGATTTCATGTGCCCTATTCTCACCAATGTAACAGGAGGTCTCTCGGGACCTGCCCTCAAACCGGTGGCTCTCCGCTGCGTCTGGGAAATAGCTGAGGTCATTAAGGTCCCGATAATTGGCTGCGGCGGAGTCTCAAATTGGCGTGATGCTATCGAGTACATGCTTGCTGGTGCTTCTGCGGTCGAGATAGGAACTGCTGTTATGAACCAAGGCTTAGAGGTCTACGGGAAGGTCAATGAGGGCGTCGCTAAGTATCTCAAAGATAATCTGTTCAGCTCGGTGAATGAGGTTGTAGGTCTTGCACACAGGAAGTGAAACCTTAAAGGTCGTGAGGGTCGAGCGCATCGTCAAGGAAACTCCAGACATAACAACCATCTACTTCCCGTCAGTAGCTGAGGCGCGTCCAGGGCAATACCATATGGTGTGGATCCCAGGCGTCGACGAGGTTCCGATGAGCCTCTCAACCATTGGCGATCCCTCAGGCATCACTGTCAGAGACGTTGGGGAAGCGACACATGCTATATCGAGCCTAAAGAAGGGTGACAAGATGGGACTTCGGGGACCCTTCGGCAATGGTTATTCTATTAAGGGAAAGCGCCCCTTCCTCGTCGGTGGCGGTACTGGTATAGCATCCCTTACCCCTCTCGCAGAAGAATTTGTGATACGGGGTGTAAAACCCACTTTCCTCATCGGTGCCCGGAGCAGTCATCAGCTCCTCTTTAAGGAGAAGCTCACTAACTTGCTAAAAACAGGTCCAATCATCTCCACCGACGACGGCTCCGAGGGTTATGAAGGCTTCGCCTCCGACTTTGCGGGGGACCTCATGGCCGAGAGTGAATTCGACCAAGTCTATATATGCGGTCCTGAACTAATGGCCGCTAAAGTTTGGGCAGACGCAGAGAAGGTCGGGCTCCCCGTAGAGGTCAGCTTAGAGAGGCTATGCAAGTGTGCCATCGGGCTCTGCGGGAGCTGCGCAATAGGCCCATACAGAGTATGCAGGGATGGGCCCGTTTTCGGCTCGGAGGTTCTAAGGGAAGTCGCAGCTGACTTCGGTAAGAGACGTATGGACGCCTCTGGTCGAATTATTCGCGTAGACCACTGATCTCACCCTTAGAAAAGTTTATAGATACAAAGCTGCGCAGAACACGACGGTAATCACATGCCGACGCACGGTTCATTAACAAAGGCAGGTAAGGTTAGGGCCCAGACGCCAAAGATTGAGGCTCAGCCACACACTCATCTGGCTCCGAAGAGGAGGACAAGGAGCAACTTTGTTAAGAGAGTCGTCCACGCTCCTCGCGACGAACGTGGCGGCCGTAGGGAACGATTTTAGAGCATCTCCCCCACTTTAAAGTGGACTCGATTTTGGATAGCGCCTTAAAGGAGATCGCTGAGAGACTGCTTTTAATGGATAGGCCGACTAAAGCCGACCTTGACAGGGTGAAGATAGAGGTTGCCCGTAAACATGGGCTACCCTCTATACCTCGCAACTCAGAGATCCTAGCTATTCTCCCCGAGGAGAAAGCGGAACTCCTTCTCCCCGTGCTTAGGAGAAAGGAGTCGCGCGCCCTCAGTGGCGTCAGCGTCGTCGCAGTGATGACGAAACCCTACCCATGCCCTCACGGGAGGTGCGCTTATTGTCCAGGAGGCCCTGACGAGGAGAGCCCTCAGAGCTATACTGGCTTCGAGCCCGCGGCAATGAGGGGCGCTCAGAACGAGTACGATCCTTATCGGCAAGTGAAGGCCCGGATTAAGCAGCTCGAGACCATCGGACACGTTGTTGACAAGGTTGACCTCATCATTATGGGGGGAACTTTTCCAGCGTCGCCTCGAACCTACCAGGAAAGCTTCGTTGAGGGCTGCCTCGACGCCCTGACCGACATACCCTCAAAAGATTTAGTTGAGGCGAAGCACAACGCCGAGATCACGGGTATAAGGAACGTCGGCATCACAGTTGAGACTCGCCCAGACTGCGTTAAGGAATTAGACGTTGATGGGATGCTCGATCTTGGTGTGACCCGTGTCGAGCTCGGTGTCCAGAACATCTATGACGACATCTACAGAAAAGTGGATCGAGGTCATATAGTGCAGGATGTAGTTGATGCTACTTCCCGCCTCAAGGATTCGGCATTAAAGATCTGTTATCACATGATGCCGGGCCTTCCCGGCTCTAGCCTCGAGATGGATCTTGAGGGCTTCAAGGTCATCTTTAATGACCCCCGCTTCAAACCGGATATGCTGAAGATCTACCCTACGCTTGTGGTGAAGGGGACTCGTCTATACGATTGGTGGCGTAAGGGCGAGTATGTCCCCCTGACGACCGAGGACGCGACTGAGCTTGTCTCTAAGGTAATGGAGATCACGCCGCCTTGGATTCGTATTATGCGGGTCCAGCGGGATATACCTCTCCCCAAGATAAACGCTGGTGTCGACAAGAGCAACCTTCGTCAGCTCGCAGAAGAGAGGCTTGAGGCTCGAGGGGGGCGTTGCAGGTGTATTAGGTGCAGAGAAGCTGGCCACTCCTTGGATAAAGTTGTCCCTGAAAGGATCGAGCTAACTCACACCGTCTACGAGGCATCCGAGGGCATTGAGGATTTCATCCAAGCCGAAGATAGGGAGGCAGATACTCTAATTGGCTTCATCCGTCTCAGAATCCCACACAAACCATTCAGACCCGAGATCGACACTCGCACAGGTATAGTTCGAGAGCTTCATGTTTATGGGCGTATGGTCCCTGTTGGGGAGAGACGTGGCGATGCCTGGCAGCACCGCGGCTGGGGTGAGGCGCTTATAGCGGAAGCGGAGAAAACTGCACAAGAGTATTACGATATGCATAAAATGGTCATCATGAGTGCCCTCGGAACGAAGCTTTACTACAGCCGCTTCGGCTATAAAGAAGACGGAGTCTACGTCTCCAAATTCATCTGACCCATATCTCTTAATACTCGGGTTAGCGGAAGAAATCCCTGATTCTATATGGCTGCCGAAACTCTCCCTGGCTACAGAGGGAAGCTCAGGGAGCTTCTCTGCCACGCCAAGGTCGGTGTAGGCGACGTCGTCAGGGTCCAGACAGAGAGTGAGACCTACGAGGGCACGCTCCTCCCACGCGTCGAGAATGCCGACGAATGGCACGTTGTCATTAAGCAGAAAACCGGCTACAACATAGGCATCGCTTATACCGGAGACCTAAAAGTTGTAAAAATTGGTGAGGCGATCAAACCCGAGTTCCGACCCCCACCGATCCCCCCCACGAGGGATGGGCTACCCAAAGTCAGTATTATAAGCACAGGTGGAACCATAGCGAGCCGCGTCGACTACGTAACTGGAGGCGTCTACGCAGCTATGAGTAGTAGGGACCTCGTAAGCATCGTCCCAGAACTCGCAGATATTGCCCAAATCGAAGCAGATATCCTCTACAGTGTCTTCAGCGAGAACATCAACAGTGACCACTGGCAGGGGATGGCGAAAAGGGTCGTAGAGAAGATTAAACAGGGTGCATCAGGAATCATCGTCACCCATGGCACCGACACGATGGGATACAGCACCGCAGCGCTTAGCTTCGCGATCCAGAACCTCCCTGTTCCAGTCATCTTCGTCGGGAGCCAACGTAGCAGTGACCGTCCCAGCAGCGACTCTGCGACGAATCTCGTCGCAGTGGTGAAAGCAGCCGCCTACGCTCCCTTCGCAGAAGTCGTACTGGGGATGCATGAGGGAACTGGTGACGACTCGATAATATTCCACCCGGGCGCAAAGGTACGGAAGTGTCACTCAAGTGCTCGATATGCTTTCCAGACCATTAACGCGAGCCCAATTGCACGTTATAAAAACGAAAAGATCGAGATCATAGCGGAAAGTTACCGGAAGAGACAGGACTCAGATCCTATCATCAGAAACCAATTCGAGAAGAAAGTCGCTCTACTCAAGTTTCACCCCGGTTTCGATCCGCTGATAGTTGACACCTTAGTTGATGCGGGCTTCAAGGGAATAGTTTTCGAGGGAACCGGCCTCGGTCATATCTCAGAGCGTTGTTACGACGCCATAGATCACGCCGGGAAGGCTGGTGTCCTCATGGGAATGACTAGCCAATGCGTATGGGGGCGCGTCAACATGAACGTCTATAGTATGGGTCGGGAGCTGACCCGCCGCGGTGTCGAACCTCTCGAAGATATGCTTTCTGAGACGGCATACGTAAAGATGATGTGGAGTCTTGGCAACTCTGATAGCCCCGAGGAAGCGAGAAAGCTGTTGAAAACTAATGTCGCGGGAGAGTATAATTCAAGGACGCTTTACTTTAGGTGAGATGTCTGATGGACTATACAAAGATCAATCTAATGGTTGGGATCGAGGTCCATCAGGAGCTCGCCACTCAGCATAAGCTTTTTTGTCGATGCCCCCCGGTCCTCAGCGAGGTTGAACCCGAGTTCAAATTCCTTCGTCGTCTCCGCCCGAGCCAGAGCGAGCTCGGTGAGGTCGACCTCGCTGCCCTCTTCGAATTCCTGAAAGGGAAGACGATCGAATATGAGGGCGATCACACCACAAACTGCCTCGTCGAGATGGATGAGGAGCCACCTGGACCACTTGACCCAGAAACACTCGAACTGACTCTGACCTTCGCATTGATGGTTGGAGGCCGCCCACTAGATGAGGTCCATGTGATGCGTAAGACCGTCGTCGATGGCAGCAACACAGGTGGTTTCCAGCGTACGTGTGTTGTGAGCCTTAACGGTGCCGTCGAGATTGATGGGAAGAAGTATGGCATTCAGCAGATTAGCCTCGAAGAGGATGCAGCCCGCAATGTGGGCGAGGATGGAAACATCGTGAAATACCGCCTCGATCGCCTCGGCATACCACTCATGGAGATCACTACCGCACCCGATATGCACAACCCAGCAGAGGTCCAAGCTGTTGCTCTCAGGATCGGCAGTATTCTGCGTGCAACAGGGAAGGTCCGGCGCGGCATTGGTACAATACGTCAGGACATAAACATCTCCATCATGGGAGGTAAAGTTGTCGAGATAAAAGGCGTGCAAGACCTCCCAATGATGCCCACCATCGTCGAGTACGAGGCCCTTCGCCAGCTGAGTCTCCTCGAGATCAGAAGCGAGCTCCTGAGACGTGGCATTAAACCAGATCAGATCATCGATGTTCAGCTAGACTCCTCTGAAATCTTCAAAGCGACTGAGTCGAAGATACTGAAGAATGCCCTCAAGGCGGGGGGCATCGTCAAAGCTGTGAAACTCCATGGCTTCTCAGGGCTTACAGGCAGGGAGCTTTGTCCCAACAGACGGTTCGGCACAGAGCTTAGCGACCACGCCAAATTCAAAGGTGGCGTGAAGGGAATCTTCCACACAGACGAACTCCCTGGATACAGCATCACTAAGGCTGAGGTCGACGCACTAAGGAAATTTGTAGGCGCAGCCGAAGGCGACGCCGTTGTCATCGTAGCGGACAATGCTGAAAAGAGTCAACGTGCATTGACGGCTGTCGTAGAGCGAGCCAAAGACGTCTTCAACGGGATACCCCTCGAAACACGGGCCGCGAACCCTGATGGGACAACGAGGTTCACACGCCCGCGCCCAGGCGCCGCTCGTATGTACCCGGAAACCGATGTCAAAGCGATAACAATTACACCTGAATATATAACTAGCCTTAGGAGGAACCTCCCGGAGATGCCGGAGTCCAAATTAAAGCGCTTCCAGATCGACTACGGCCTCAATGAAAAACTTGCAAAACAGATAGTCGACTCAGATTATATTAGCCTATTCGAGAAATTGACCCGGGACTATAAAATATTGACCACTCTAATTGCAGTTACACTAACCGAGGACTTAAAAAAGCTTCAGAGGGACGGCGTCCCTGTCGAGGCGCTTAGTGATGATGTCATCACTGCCACATTCGAGCTCGTCGACTCAGGGGAGATTGTGAAAGAGTCAGTCCCCCCAGTTCTCAAATGGTTGGCTCAGAACGCCGGAAGGAATGCAAAGGATGCAATAGAGGCCCTTGGTATTGGCATTATCTCTGAGGCACAGCTTGCCGCCGTCGTGGACGCGAAGATCAAAGTTAACGCCGAACTCGTCGCGAAGATGGGTGAAAAGGCATCCGGTCCCATTATGGGGATGGTGATGAGTGAGGTCCGTGGAAGGGCAAAGCCGGTTAATGTCCAGGCGATGATAGAAAGGAAACTGAGAGAGACCCTCGCCAAATGAGCCTCGCCTTAATTTTATAATATTTCCAAATTATAGATCATATTATGATAATCCGATATACAATATCGGATATTCTTGAGACAATCTGTATTATAAATGAACAAAATATCGTTGAGAACTTTGGAGAATCGCCACTTTTTAAATTTTCAAAAGCTCGTTTACGATAATAAAGCCCTTTTAACAGATGTCGATAAGGGTTATAAGCTCTATAATATGAGAGTAATACGAGTTGTGACTTCATGAGTCGCCCACCTTTCCACCTTAAGGTCAGGATAGGCGAGATGGAAGTCGAGTTAGGGGGCGACAAGGCAGAAGTCCTCTCTACCCTCGATGAACTCCCGAACATCGTCGAGAAGGTCTCGGTTTCTTTCCAGGGCGAGTCTACTGGGCATAGACCTCGTCCTAAAAAGCAGTCGGAGAATGGTGAGCCAGAGGCTCTCCCACAGATCCCGCGCACTACCCAGTGCAGCGAAGCAGTGACCTCGCTCCTCGCCGATCCTTGGGGGAAAAAACCACGGACCATCGCGGAGCTCAGGGAAGCTATGGAGGCTAACGCCGTCTTCTTCCCTAAGACTACCCTATCCGGTGTTTTAGTATGGCTTGTGAAGAAGGGGACAGTCCGCCGATGGAAGGACAAGAAGAGGGGGTACCTATACACTATGAACGCGACGGTGATAGAGTAACGTGCCTACGATAATTTTGACTGTGAAGACCCAGTTTGGGGACATCCAAGTCTCTGGGGAAAACCCCGAAGAGCTTCTCCAGGCTCTGGAGTGGCTAACTCAGGACTACTTAGCTCAGTTGAATGAGAAGGTCTCCATCATAGTCTCAAAGCAGGCTCTCGATCACCTTAAGGACATCGTCGAGATGCGTCGCGACGGGCCAGTCCTTGTCTGTAGAGAGGAGATAAGCCACTATGAGGCAATAGGGCTACTTCTCTACGCTATGAAAGGTTATCAGGCTACAGGCAAGGAGCTGAAGGCGAGCCTAAACGAGAGTGGTCGAAAAGTCGTAGTCCCCGCCCGCCTTCACGAGATGGTGAAGAAGGGTCATCTCTTCCGCCCCGAAGGTAGAGGAAGCATCTATAAATTGACTTCAAAAGGCGTCAACTGGGTGGAGAAGGAGGTACTCCCACCGATCCGGGAGAAGCAAACTGCGCTGGCCTAGGGTGCGCTTTCTCATAGTCCTCATACAAATCGGAGACGGTGACGATAAGGCTCAATAGTATTTGCTTGGCATCACAGGAGTATCCACCATCTTTGAAGGGGCTTCTCTGAATGAGGTTCTTCTCGATTAGCTTGGCTACGGCGCGCTCCGTGGCCTTAGGGGTTAGGCCGAGTTCCACGGATAACTCCTTGACCGTCATTGTGCGAGCTGTGCCAAGTAGGTGAAAGAGAATCTGAAACTGGCTAGGAGCCTTTCGGAGCTTTAATAATGTGTCTGTCATATCCTTTAGCTCAGCTAGCTGTTTCTCTGACATATATTCCCCGAGCCACTTTCTCTCATGTCCTTTTAAAGGATACTTATTCCTCGGGGATGGGGAGGTAAGCGAAAGTGACTATTTTCCAAAGTCGCGGTAGAGTTTCATAATAAGATCGTAAGGCGTCACGACAGCCATATAGCCTTCAGGCTTTGCGTTGACAAGGCCCTGCTTCTTAAGCTCTGCAAGGCGGGCCCTGACGGTGGAACCATTTTCCCCGAGCGCCTCCGCAATCTCCTGTGGCTTGAGAATAGTCCCTCTGAAGGCGAGGTGGCAGAGGATCTTGTAAGCGCTTGTTTTTGGCTCCAGCTGGTCGAGCTTTTCGGCACTCATTGCTTGAAGTACTCCTGTAGTAGGGTGACTAAGATTGGACCGAGTTTGTATCGGTAGACACCCCGGCTGACGGGATCGACGAGTCCCTTGTTCTTCAAATTGAAGAGAGCGATGTTGACAGCGTTAACGGTGAGCCCTAACTTCCCAGCGATCTCCTGGCTACTCATCGCCTCACCGCTCTCAACGAGGCAGAGAAGGATCTGCTGCTGGCTCTCTGCCCGCCTCAATCCTTCAAGTTCGTCGACACCTACCATCCAAATCACGACTTGTTGAAGACGTAGGAAACGAAGTCGGTGAAGGGAATGGAGGATCTGTAAGTGCCGTCCTCCTGCTGTTTTACATAACCTTTGTCAAGGAGGCTGCGAAGGACTGGGCGGACTGTGCCGGGAGCGATCGCTGTCTCGTCACTTATGGCACTTGGCAAACTTGGTCCACGAAAGGCTAGATAAGTGAGGACCTTAAACTGGGCCGTGTCCGGCTTCAGCTCTTGCGTTGCTCTTTCAATAAGCTCCGACATTTTACTTCGCCTTCTTCTCTAACGATTCGATCCTATTGAGAAGATGAATGACAATACCCGCATAATTGGGTTCGTAGTTGCCACGCCCGCTTCTCTGGAGGAGACCATCCTTGGCTAGTTTAGCGAAGGCGTCCTTTACGGAGTTATATTTTGCATCAAGTTTGGTTGCCATCTGCTCTGGGCCGACGGTTGGGTCCTCAAGAAAGCTGTGGAAAACTTTGTCCTTAAGACTCAATTCCTCGGACATTTAAATTACATTGGGGTGAACCTCTTTTTAACTTTATTTTTGACTCTTGGATATGTAATCGCTCGATAATTGAGAAACATGAGCGTTATCATTTCTATATTTATATATAAAATGGCATTTTAACCAAATTACGCTCCATAGACTCGATCAGTTTATATATCTAAGAAAAAATGTGTTGTATGAGGATTATTCCGGGGGTTAACAACGAGTGCTTAGTTTTGAAGAGCGAGATAGTATTGTCGAGTCTGGGAAGTCTGGGGCGAGCCTCAGCTTATCCATACGGGATCTCCTATTGAATGAGATTTCGATGGACGTCGCCTCGGAGCAGCCAGCCGTTGCTGCCCTCGCAGCCCGGATTAGGGAGGAGATGTGCCTATTCCCGATGACGAAGAATGAGGCGTTTAGTCGGGTCGCAGGTGTGGATGCCGGGAGTCAGATTCTGCCACTCGCGTCGAAGCGGTATGGAGTCATAAGCGCCCTTGTCTACGGGCTGCCTAGAAGCACAAAATTTTGGATGCCTCCGGAGTCGATGTCTCTTCCGTACGGTATCGCAGGTAACAGATTTGAAGGAATAGTGAACGTGCGACGAGAAGCTAAGCTATACGAGACTGCTGCAATCTACCTGGAGGCTAATCCGAAGACTGAACTTCTCCTTGTCGACGGTCCTCTCGCCTTCAGCGATTGGTGGAAGATGGCTGGGTGCCACAAAGACCAGAAGAGGTTACTTGATGCTGTTAATGAGCTTCTCCACCTCTGCAGGGAATCAGGAATCAAACTCGCTGGTGTTGTGAAGAGGCCAAGCGCACGGTACCTCGTCTACCACCTCGGTCTTCAAGGAGAGACTCAGTTACCCGATAGCTTTCTGCTGCTCCACGCGTTAAAACCGGGGGAGAGGACGGACATCTTTTCCCCAAAGACCTCGATGATGCAGGTGAGCCGAGCTGCTTGTTTTATGGGTTCCATAGACGTTCCAGTCTACAGCTTCTATGGAAGGATGACGAGGGAGTGGAGTTTCCCACCTATTAGGGTCGATATACCAGCATACTGTCTCGGGAGCCTCGATGACATCGCTGACTACTGCTACGGGATGGCACTTAATAATGGGATACCTCTCCCAATAGTGAAAGCGGATGAGGAGGTCAAAATTACACATCGATTCATGGCTGAGGTATACGCCGAGATATTGAACAGAGTAAGTAGGCGAAATGGGGAGATCCGAGGGCTTGCACCATATTGGGGTGAGGGGCGATGGATGGGAGCCTGAAAGTAGGTCATACTTATAGTATGACTGGCGAGTATGGTCTCGACCAGATTACAGTGCTTCTCATGCGTGGACGGGAGCTTGCGAAGGGTGATCTCGTATATGTTAAGCATCCGAAGAATAATGTACCTGTCGTCTACCAGATAGTGAAGGTCTACCCCCATAAGCGGGTCCGAGAGTATGAGGAGTCGCTCCTTACCGAGGGGCGCATCATAGAAGATGCCGAGGACTCGAGCCTCCATGCGGAGGCCTACCAATGGGGTTGGATGGACGGTGAAGGTAGCCTAAGACCCTTACGATACCCACTTTCTCCAAACACACCAGTCTATGCTGCGGAGCGTGACCTCGTCTCGAAGTTTACAAAGCCCAATGGAGATTGGAAGTTCCTCCTCGGAACCGATCCAACGACGGACTTGGATGTCGAATTGGGCCTTTATCCGCTGATTCGGCAGAGTTGCCTAATTTGCGGAGCTGTGGGCACCGGGAAGACTACAACAGCCATAAGCATGGTGGCACGTGCCGCCTGCGCCAATCCGCCGGTTCGTTTCTTCATAGTCGATAAGGACGGGGAGTATAGTAGTCTCATCGAGCGCCTCGGGTTGGGGAACGTTATCAAGGTACCGTGGAGCAGCTTTTTCCAACCTGGCGATATATCATGGGATGACTACGTCGCCGAGTTTGGATGGCAGAAGACTTGGTGGAACGCCAAGATCATGGTACAGGCGCTGAAGATGCTCTACGCACAGGCTGCCGTGGTGACGAAGGTGAACCTCCACCACGCCGTTGCGATGGTGAGCGCTGAGAATCTCGGATTCAACAAAAAGATAGAGGAGTGGGAGCTCTATCGTGCCCAGGTTGAGAACGCTATCAATGCGAGTCGCCTCATCCCAGAAGGCGAAGCCACCGTCCTCGACCCCGTCCAGCTACTAAAGGAGAGAAAGATAGTCATAATGGACCTAAGCGACGGTAAGGATACTTGGGAGCAGAAGCATCTCGTCGTCGCTCAGGTCCTTAGACGCGTTTTCGCCGAAGCGCTGGAGAACCGCAAGTTTGGATGCATAGTCGTGTTGGAGGAGGCGATGTATTACGCGCCGCAGCACGGCGTATTCGAGATCGGTGAGAAGGAGAGTCGGGGGAAGCTGCTGGGAGTCATCAAAGAGATCGCCACCAATGGAGGCCGTAACGGCGTCGGTCTCTGGGCTGTCACCCAGCGTCTAGCCACGGTCGAGAAGACAGTTGTGACCCAGTGTGCAAACAACATCATCTGTCACGGCCTCGAGGATCTCGATAAGCAGCGCCTCGCTGAGATCATGGGGGATGAGTTCACACAACTCATAGGTGACCTTCCGCCTGGGGAAGCGATAGTCAAGGGAACAACCCTCAAATGCAAGTTTCCCCTTTGGGTCAAGGTACTCCCAGAGGTCTATCCAGCTTCGAGTTTGAGCACCCCAATGAGTCGTTTCGTTAACATGGAGATGGCGATGAGGGAGATAACCGCATAGTTCTGAAGCCTTAAACCTCTCCATAGATGAAGCTAACTTGGTGTTCTCTTTGAGTTCCGATCGTCTCTACCCTAAGTCATCCGATGGTGGGTGTTGGCGTATTGATCCGGAAGGGCGAAGAATACCTAATGATCAAGAGAGCTGCTGAACCCGACAAGGGTCTCTGGTCGGTGCCGGGAGGGATTGTGGAGATCGGGGAGACGACGAAGGAGGCTGCGATCAGGGAGGCGGAGGAGGAGACCGGGCTCAAGTAGATATTCTGGAGAACCTCGGCGTAGTTGACAAGATAGTTAAGGATGGAAACGGGAAGGTGAAGTATCACTTCGTCATCATCGACTATCTCGCCGAGCCGGTAGCTGGGGAGATGCAACATCATGATGATGCCTTAGATGCTAGGTGGGTTTATCCGCGGGATTTTCCCAAAATACCAGATGTCTCCCACCCTAGTGGATCTTCTGAGGCAGATCAATCTCTATCCCGATTTCTAACCCCTCACACTTTTAAGGTGAGAAAGCAAACTCCCAAGGCGTAGTGATCGATTTGGTGAAGACATCTGACTTCAAGGGGAAGGACGTCCTATCGATGCGTGATTACGGTCGCAAGGAGATAGACTTCGTCCTTGACGAGGCCACTAAGATGATGAAGGTGGCTGAGAAGCCGAGCACCCTCTGCGCAGGGAAGATCCTCGCCACTCTTTTCTTTGAGCCGAGCACACGTACGCGGCTAAGCTTCGAGACCGCGATGCTTCGCCTAGGTGGAGGCGTAATAGGATTCAGTGACCCGAGTGCAAGTTCGGTGAAGAAGGGTGAGACGCTAGAGGACACTATCAAAACGGTGGAATGCTACGCAGATATAATTGCGATACGCCACCCTGAGAACGACTCGGCTGTCAGGGCTGCGGCAGCTGCCTCTATTCCCATCCTCAACGGTGGCGCAGGCTCTGGAGAACACCCAACGCAAGCCCTTCTAGACCTCCACACTATGAAGTACGCTAAAGGGCAGATCGACGGCCTCAAGATCGGCCTTTGCGGAGACCTGCTCTATGGGCGCACGACACACAGCCTAGCATTAGCCCTTAACTATTTCGATGTAGAGCTCTACCTCATCAGCCCTAAGGAGTTAGCGATGAAGGAAGACATAAGGAAAGACTTGAAGATGAAGGTCAGTGAGACCACCGACCTTACGAAGGTGATCTCAAAACTCGACGTCCTCTATGATACCCGAATCCAGAAGGAAAGATTCACCGACCCGGCGAAGTATGATGAACTGAAAAACGCATACATCATTGATCCGGCAATGGTGAGAAAGGGGAAAAAGGACCTAGTCCTAATGCATCCCCTCCCGAGGGTGAACGAGATTACAACCGACGTGGACTCAATGCCGAACGCCTGGTACTTCAAGCAGGTTAAACATGGCGTCTACGTTAGGATGGCACTCATAGCCCTCGCCCTCGGCGCTGTCAAGTAACATCCTTTTTCACCATCATTTAGTGTTCTTCCTCAATCTGGAACTCGCTAGAAAACGTAGTGCATAAGTGGTTTTGGACATCGTTATAAAAATTCGGAAGTTTCATTGCCTCACTAATGATTACTTAATATTGTTTTTGGCGCATAGTCACGCCCCTGCTGGTTTATTAAATGAGGTGAAGAGGTTTCTCCAGTATCAGAATTGTTGATGAAATTCTCCAGCATAAGTGTAAGCATTTAACCTGATTTATTAACGAGACAGTATAAACACAAATTGAGAGAGTTGTTCTTATGAGTTCTGAATCAGGAGATTAGAGATTTCCCAAACATATGCCGTCGAATGATCTGGAAAATCGAATTATTCATTTTTTAAAGGAGCAAAATATGTGTGTTCTCGCAACATGCAGTAACGATGTTCCTCGAGCAACTCCGATTGAGTACCATTCAAAGGGAACGACGATATATTTCATTGGTGAACCAGGCACCAAGCTGAGAAACATAGCGAATAATCCAAATGTGAGCATAGGCATTTTTCAACAATACACAAATTGGGACAGTGTAAAAGGTGCACAAATCACTGGAAAGGCGAAGATAATTTCGAAAATAAATGATGCCGAATTTAAAGAAGGCTTAGCGGCATACTAATGGGAAAAAACTGCAAATGAACTAGGCATTAAAACATTCCCCGAAACCGTAGAACTCGTAAAAGTTGAGCCTGAAAAAATCGAATTCATCGATATGTCTTTGAAAAAATGGGCTTCAGTCCGCGGCAAGTGTTTATTGCATCTTGATTTATGCAAACATGGCATCTTATTCACAATAAAGCCGCATATGTCTAAAATGGCAAGTCACCCATCTATCAGGATGATGAGGAAGATGATTTATCACCGTAAACAAGGCAGTTTCCTTAAATTCACAGTGTTATTTAACGAGAAAAAAAAGAATTCGCTCTTAAATTCTCCTTTATTCACATCATCATAGTTGGTTGGGAGTTATATAGATTATATTGTATTCGTGGTTGAGTATAAACCAAAAAACTGTTTGATTTTTTTAATTCAGTAGATTTCTATCAGTAGCACAGTTTCGCTAGGAAACAAAGAGGCTACTTATTTGTCATCTTTGTCTATTCTAGTGAACATATCGCGTACCCGCCTCCACCTGTCTTCCTCAATGTCAGTTCGAGAAACTATGGTTTCCTTAGTATAAGCCTCGGGGATCCGATATAGAAACAACTTATGACTTCCCATCGTGTGTGGGGAACCATCTGGTTGTTCCGTTACCCAGCCGTGGATGGGGAAATCGTGGCTAACAACCCTGGTCTTCGGCTTAAGCTCAGCTTCAAGCTTAGGCTTGAGCTTCGCATTTCCGCTAGTTGTGAGGTAGAGCGTCACGATAGTGGCAGGGCTTAAATCGACTTCCATGAAGTTAGCGTGAATGGCTTTGATGCGGCCTATCATTCCCTTTTCCTTAATCTTCCTTTCTAGAATCTCAACCATTTCAGGGTCAAGGTCGTAACCCACCGCTGTTCCTACCCTAAATTCCTCCACCGCTGTGAATAGAATACGCCCATCCCCGCAACCGAGATCGTAAACCACATCACCCGGCCCTGCACCTGCCAGTGTGAGCATCTCCCTCACAATGTTGAGGGGGCTAGGTACATAGGGAGCTAGACTATCGGGGTGGTCCCCCCAGAATGTCGTTCTTACCCTCTCCGGCACCTTTCTGTCAGACTCATCGGTGTGGCGCTCATCCACCATGTTTGAAGACCTCATCAACCCGTTCATATACCCTGCGCAAGGGTTTAGGTTTTAAATCCCAAAAAAACGGAGGATCAACCATGGAGTTCAAGATAGTAAATTTGGAGGCTCCAAGGGACTGTAACCTCATCCTCGGGCAAAGCCACTTCATTAAAACTGTTGAGGATATCTACGAGGCGCTAGCCTCCTCAGCAGCGGGGATCAAGTTTGGTCTCGCCTTCTGTGAGTCCAGTGGCGAGTGTCTCATACGCCACGATGGAAACGACACCGAGCTGCGTGAGAAGGCTGTAGAGGCAGCACAAAACATCGGCTGCGGCCACAGCTTCATCATCTTCCTAAAGGGTGCCTACCCGATCAACGTCCTAACGCAGCTCAAGGTCGTCCCCGAAGTCTGCAGCATCTACGCAGCCTCAGCAAATCCAGTACAGGTAATCATCGCGGAGACTGAGCAAGGGCGTGGCATAATGGGCGTCATCGACGGTGCTAAACCTAGGGGTGTTGAGGATGAGAACGGCATCATGTGGCGCAAAGAATTCCTCAGAAAAATTGGCTATAAGACATAGCTGAGAAATTTATTCCTTTATTTTTCTTTACATAACTTTACTTCAACTTTCGAGTGTCATCTTTAGGTTGGCTGCAAGTTTTTTTAGGTCGATATCTCCTCTGATCACTTTGATTATCCCTCTTCTCTGGTAGAAGTCAAGTAGCGGCTGAGTCTTCTCTCTGTAAACCTCTAACCTCCTTCTAATCACTTCCTCTTTATCGTCATTTCGCTGAATCAACTTCGATGCGCATATATCGCACTTTTCGTCTACCCTGGGTGGCTTATGGTGGAGGTGGTAAATGGCACCACATTTAGGGCAACTTCTCCTCCTGCTCAGCCTTTCAATGATAATTTCGTCCTCCAAAGCGACGTGGAGTACGTGGTCAAGTTTTTTACCCGACTTTTTCAATACATTCTCAAGGGCTTCTGCTTGCCTTGGACTCCTAGGGTAACCGTCGAGAATGAAACCATTTCTTGCGTCTGGTTCCCTAAGCCTCTCCTCCACGAGGGCGTTAACAAGATCATCTGGCACTAGCTCCCCACGATCCATATAGTTCTTCGCCGTTACTCCAAGTGGCGTAGACTCTGCCACAGCTGCCCGCAGCATTTCGCCTGTTGTGATCACGGGTACATTATAGAGTTCGCCTATGATCTTAGCACATGTCCCCTTACCCGATCCTGGGGGACCCAGAAGCACGACCCTCACAGAGCAGCCTCCTAGAGCACGCCAGATACCTGCCTAAGCGATTATAACGTTTATGGCGCGTATGTGGCTTGGACACTATACTCTTCTTCAGCGTACTTCTGATCCATTTGAGGTCTCCTAGTCACTGTGCCATTTATCCATCATAATTTCACGTATACTTTGTATCCTAGATAATGCTCTGGTTATAAAATCGACAGTTCTACCTTTGCTGCCTAACCGTTCCTACACATATTATCAGTAATCTTGCTCCTCTCTTACATTCGCCGTTAGCTCTTCTGCTTGTAAAGATCCACTAGCGCGTCCACGAGTTCTTCCTCCGACAGCAGACGAGAATACCCTAATGGTATCCCTTCGTGTTCCGCCAAACTCACCGCAAGAGGATCGATCTTCTTTATCTTTCCATGCAGAATCACAACCCTTGGCTTGAATGGGCTTATTTTCACAGCGATCATTGGACTCCTTCCCTGAGTCACCTCGGTGAAAACTAGCGCACGCTCGCTTGTAGCCCCAAATATCCTGTAAAAGTCTAGGCCAGATAGCGTCAAAATTGCCTTCACGCTATCGATGATTGTGTACCCAAGGACCTGAGCGTCTAGCTTATTCTTTCCAGTCAGAATCTCCGCGTCCACAACTCTGCACAGCTGCTCAACCGTCACCGGCTGTGTGAATTCACGTATGTCGGTGAAGACGTCGCTAGGGTCTAGAGTAATCCTCGCCATCTGCCTGATGTAGTCACCACCCCTTCTCTGATCCAGATCCAGCAGAGCCTCAACATACCGCTTAATGAAGCCACTACCCGGTGACTGCCTTCTCCCCGTCTCATAGTCGCTGATCACCGACGGTGAAAGATCGAGTTCATCGGCTAATTCCATCTGGTTCACGTTCAGCAACCCCCTCCACTTTCTCATCGTTTGACCCGGATTGCTGCTGAGAACGATCTCACCAGCAATACGCTTAGCCAATGTGTCCCTAACGGGGCTGAAAGCAGACATCAGAAACAATCTAGCTACAGTAAGTAAAAAAGGGTGAGGCGGCTAAACGCCCGCCTTCTCGCAGAGAATCTGCCACCTCAGGTCAATCGACTCCTGAAGCACTTTCAGGAGCTCCTCATCCCTGCTTGGTCGTAACAAGTGCCTAAATCGGCCCTGCTGCTCTAAGTAGACTTCTATTGATTTTTTCGTTTCAGGCCTTTTTGCGATAGCGAGGCTAGGTGCCGAGAGCTGGTACACCGGCCTTCCCTTCTCCTGGGTGCACTCAAAAAGCGGGAAGACGCATGTTTGCGTAGCAAGCCTAGATATCTCCACAGTCTTTTCCGGTGGGAACCTCCAACCTCTGCTGCACGGCGCTAAGCTGTGGAGAAACGTTGGCCCATCAACTTCAATTGCTTTCCTCGTCTTCTTTATTAGGTCTAGAGGCCAAGCCGCGTTGATCGTCGCCACATAGGGCGTGTTGTGAGCGATGATTATTTCATCTATTGGCTTCTTCGTCTCAGTCTTACCATGGATGACTTTGCCTGCCGGCGTCGTCGTTGTAGAGGCACCGAAGGGTGTGCCGCCACTCCTCTGTATACCTGTGTTCATGTAGGCCTCATTGTCCAACAGAACGTAAGTGAAGTCGTGGCCGCGTTCGATGGCTCCTGAAAGGGCTTGGAATCCTATGTCGTAAGTTCCGCCATCACCAGCAAAGGCGATTACGTCGACCCTCGGATATTTAGCTAATGGTCCTTCCTTTTTCTTATGCATCGCCTTTATGGTTGCCTCTATTCCGCTTGCTGTTGCGGCGACGTTCTCAAAGGCGCTGTGCATCCATGGCACATCCCAAGAGGTGTAGGGGAAGATACTTGTGGAGACCTCGAGGCATCCAGTCGCATTTGTCACGATCGTTGGGCCTCTCGTTGCCTTCATCACTTGCCTGACGACGATAGTCTCATCGCAACCTGCACAGAGGCGGGCGCCACAGACTAACGCATCTGGCTTCCTAGCCATGTCCTTGAGAGTTATTTCGCTCATTGCCTATTCCCTCACACCTACATAGTTCACCGACTCACCCACCGCGCCATTCTCCTTGATTTTTTGTAGGCTCTTGAAGACTCCCCTTATCATTTCTGGGCTCGTATCCTTGCCGCCGAGGCCATTGATGTAGTCAGCGATGAGTGGCCTCTTTGGCGAATCGTAGAGCGTTGTCTTTACCTCCTCGTAGAGTGGTGCACCAGGTCCACCGATACTGTAAGCTTTCTCCATGACGCCTATCACTGGCACTCTACCCACGGCTTTCCTCAGATCTTCGACGGGGAACGGTCTAAAAAGCCGCATCTTGATCATCCCCGCTTTGACACCCTCAGTGCGAAGCTCGTCCACTACCTCGCGAACAGTACCCATCGCAGAACCCAGTCCAATGACTGCGACCTCCGCATCATCCATCTTGTACGGGTACACGTAATCGAGCTTCCTGCCTGTTACCTTTTCAAACTCCTTGTCTACAGTTTTGATCGCTACGAGAGTACCTTTCATGGCCTCCATCTGCTGTACTTTGTGCTCGAAGTAGAAGTCTTGCAGATCGAGTGGACCGATAGTTATCGGATAATCGGGGTCAAGCTTGAACTCCACCTCACCCCTCGGGCCTTCTGTCTTCATATAAACGCGCTTCCCCGACGAATTTCTTCACGTCTGCGTCCTCAAGAATGTAAACGTTCTCCATAGTGTGGCTTATCGTGAAACCGTCGAAGTTGACCATGACCGGGAGCTGGATTTCGGGGTGCTCCGCGATCCTCCATGCCTCGATACTTGTATCGTAGACCTCTTGGTTGTTCTCACAGAATATCTGTACCCAGCCCGCGTCCCTGGCGCCCATCGCATCGCTGTGGTCATTATGAATGTTGATTGGTCCACCAAGGCATCGGTTTGCGACTGCCATCACAATAGGTTGTCTGAGGCCTGCCGCAATGTAAAGTACCTCCCACATCAACGCGAGGCCGTTAGCTGCCGTCGCTGTAAAAGCGCGAGCACCAGCCGCAGATGCGCCAACACAGGCGCTCATGGCACTATGCTCTGACTCAACTGCGACAAACTCCGTTCCAACGAGGCCATCGGCGACGTACTCGCTATACTTCTCCACTATAATCGTCTGGGGAGTTATAGGGTAGGCAGCGACGACATCGGGATCAACCTGCTTCGTAGCGTAAGCTGATGCCTCGTCTCCGTTGAGGCCAGTCATTCTCTGGTTTGCGACCATTATTTCTTCATCTCCATCTTTATACACTTCACGGGGCACTCATTGGCGCAGACGCCGCAGCCCTTGCAGTAGTCGTAGTTGACCTCCGTGTAGCCATCGTCTCTCACCGTTATCGCCCCTTCAGGGCAGAAGAAGTGGCAGAGAGTGCACTTCGTGCATTTCGTGTGGTCGATAACAGGCTTCGCGACTCCCCAGTCACCTGTCTGGTAATCTCTGCTAGACTTGTAGGGAACCGCACCCTTAGGCAGGGTCTTCCAGCCCCTCTTTTTTTCACTCAACCCTTAATTGCCTCCTTGTATGCGGTCTCAACCACCTCAAGGTTCTGATCTCTGACTTTGCCTTGGAAACGCTCCTTGACAACCGCGAGGACCGATTCGAGCTTCACCGCCTCGGACGCCTTTACTACAGCCCCTAGGACAGCTGTGTTGGTGATATTCACACCCATTATCTTCATTGCCATACCCGTCGCGTCCACAACCCACGTTTCGTTATTAACTCCCAGTTTTTTCTTTACGTCGGTCGGAGTTTCCGTTGTATTCACTACAATTTTACTAGACTTCGTTAAACCTTCAGCTACAGCTGGGCCAAGAAGTGTAGGATCCAGCACAACAACCATATCGGGTTCGTATACACTCGAGTGGATCTGGATGGGTTTCTCGCTGATGCGAGTGTAGGCTGTCATAGGCGCTCCCGCCCTCTCTGGACCGAAGGCTGGGAAGCTCTGGATCTGTTTTCCTTCCAGAAGCCCTGCTTGGGCTAGAAGGAGAGACGCTGTCCAGGCTCCCTGGCCTCCGCGGCCATGGAACCTGATCTCGTAGAGCTTATCCAAGTCGACTACTCTCCACTTGACTTAGCCTTCCCCGGTTTAAACGTATATGTTAGCCTGTTAAACCCCTAAAAAGAGTCCTTATAGAAACTCATTTGCAGATAATACTGCTCCATATTACTTATCCACAAGCGATTAAAAACACGGTCTCTAAACATTTAGAGAATGCCTATTCTTAGTATAAACCCAACTAGGCTATCCAAGCCTTACATTCTGTTATTTCTCGGCTCGATGGCTGTTTTAATGTCTGTGCTAATTGTATCAAGTGGCGCCTTAGACACGTTGAAGACGACTAAGAAAGGTGATCCACCGCCCTTAACGATTGAGATTAAAAACCTCGACGATGCCTTAACGGACCTCAGATCGATAGGATGTAACATAGTTGAATCAGTGGTCACGAAAGCGAGTAGTGAGACGCCGCCTCTGCAGTTATCTAGCTACGAAGAGTTCCGTTCTTACGCCTACAAGAAAGGAACTGTTTTCAAGGTAACAACACTAGGTGAAACAATACTTTACACGAGTGACGACAATAATCAATACTATTCATGGACGCCTCCGGGTCAAAATATTCTCCTTCAGTCTGACTATGGGAGACTAGATTTGGTAAATACAACCTGTACGAGGGTGCAGGGAGGATGGCAGATCACATTAACCTTTAATAGAACGGAGGAGCTCGGTGACTGCCTCAATAAAGTCACGGTTGATGGTCTCGAGATATTCTACCCTAATTACGGTTCTAGCAGCGTAATTTACAACGCTGTGTCCACAGACTTAGCTTATCAAGGAACCTATATTGATGGAACGAACGTCTCGCATGCAAATATATGGTTGAGTAGCCACCTCGATTATAAGACCGGCCAATCAGTGCTTATCAGGATCATGAGCATGGGAGGATATGTTTACAGCGTGATTGTGTTGTTGACATAATGCTATCAAGTTTTAGTCTTTCGCCTCACATTATTGAGTTCATCTTTACTCCTTTTGGCTTGGACTGCGGAGGCTTCTGCGAATCTTTCCCAGTCCCATCCCATGACCTCATATGCGTAGTTTACCGAACGACTCGAGGACACTAGGAGTCCCTCACCCATATTGTTCGAGCCCAGTTTCACGGCCATCATTGGATCTCCTCCTTGGGGGCCAAGTCCAGGTGCCAGTATCAGCCTCTCTTCACCGATCAAACCTCTGACGATACCGAGCTCCTCGGTTGCTGTGCAACCGACTACGAAGCCGTTGGATCCATGCTTGACGGCGTCCCTGACCAACCTCTGGTAGAAAGGCATACCCTCCATAATCCTAGACTGGTAGTCATGAGTACCGGGGTTAGACATCCTGCATAAAGCAAATATCCCCTTCTGTCTCTTCTCCGACCAGTTGTATACTGAGTCCACGCCATTCTCGTATCCAGGAAATGGACTGAAGGTTATCGCATCGTATCCAAGTTCACCTATCCAGTGAAGGGCAGCATCCATAGTCGAGCCAATATCTGAGAGCTTGCAGTCGAGGAGGGCTAGGCACCCCCCAGCATGTATCGCATCTGCAATCGACTTCATCCCATCGAAGCCCAAAGGATAGACCAAGAATTGTGCATTAGGTTTGATTATCGGCGTGTAAGGCGCAACTGCCTTAATGAAATCGAGGCAGAATCGTTCCAATCCGCACGCGACCCCATATCTATCAATCAGAGGTTGGGGGACGACATATTTATCCCTGAAGGCGCGTGTTGCGGGGTCGAGACCGATGCACAAAATACTATCCTTCTCCCTGCTCAACTCGTAGTACTTCTCTACGAACTTTCTCCCGAGCATCCAACCACTAGAGGAAAAGGCGAGTCACCAACATAAAAAAAGAAGGTATCGAAAGGCGTATGTCTTTTAATAACGATGGTCTCACTAGATTCAGAACATCTTCCAAGTTGGGCACTAGAATGAGCAGCGAATCAGATATACGAAAGCTACTGAAGATGCGCGCTGACCTCGAGGAGCGCGCCGAGCAGCTGCAGACAGAAATAGACGACCTCAAGTTAGCTATGATCGAACTCGACAAATTGATAGTCAAACAGGGATTCAGGCAATCGGAGCCCGCTTTCCAAACTCTCACAATAACGGAGCCCAAAATCACTATTACAACCGGGAATGAAGTTGAGGTTCTCGAAGCTTCAGCAGATGGCTCATCAATTCAGGCTAAAGATGGCACGATTCTAGGCAAGGTACAGGTGACTGATGATAACATTGATATTTGAACCGAGGGAGGGACTCAACTTTATGACATCTACACCTCCCTTCCAATCTTTCCTAATTGATCGCGTCCTTGCAAATATGAAAACAAATGACGAATCCAGAGCCGCTACGGGAGATATAACCCCCGATCAAGTCTTAAGCTACCAAGTCGATGTCGATGGGGAGGTTATAAAGTCACTCCTTGTTCGACACTATGGCGGTGAACGTCGTCTAAGAGAGATTCAGAGTAGTCTGCGCTGGAGCTTAGACAAGATGTACGATAAGATGCGGCGAGGATAAGGGAACGTGAACGATTATCTGGAGAAAAGTCCACTTTGGGCTGTGCTAGTAGAGACAGTTCACAGTCTGCCTCTCTATCGTAGTCATAAGACTTATATAAAAGAAAAAATTTTACCAGAGAAACCTGAAATTACACCCGAGGAGCTTTCAGAGAGTCTAGATATGTCACTTGGAGAAGCATTTGTTATACTCGAAGAATTGAAAAGTGAAAACTCGGAACAGAAGAAGGATTAGACGACATAACGGTAAGAGAACGCAGTTCCCGCTGTCTCACTCTTCTGGGTTATCTTGACTACATCACCCCTCTTGGCGCCCAGGATAATAGCTATCGGGTCATTCATCTTTATCCAGGGGAACTGGAATGGCTCTGCGTGGTACTTTTTTGTCACCTCTACAAGCTCCTCCTCAGAAACGATTTCATGTTTAGGTACAAGAGCGTGCTCGAAGATGTCAAAGGTCGGAAGCGTTGGGGGAATGAGTTCTATGCCGAGTTCCTCCGCGCTGCTACGGGCCGAGTAAGTGTACTTACCGTCCCCGACGAGGATGCCTCTAGCTGCACCCTCTTTCTCAACCATCTCCTTCAACTCACGAACATAGCTGATGCCTATGGTCTTTTGACCGATCACGGCATGCATTATGATAAGTTGCCCATTTTTATCGTGTAGCCTATAAACAAGTCTATCCTCTTCCCCGACAGGCTTCTCCGTCTCTGTCGTCAGGTTCCTATACTTGATTATGAGCTGGGCGCGCTTCTCTTCTAGAGATAGGTTCTTGCTCGTGGCGCTCACCTCGCTTTGACCCTCTTCACTATCGGGGCACGGACCTTTCTAAAGATCCTGTAGCCGCAGTAGGGGCATCGGAAGCTAATATACTTCTCGAGGTCTTCGAAACTCACTCGTCTACCACACTGGACGCACTCGTAGATGGGTCCCTCGGCAGGCGCCTGCTGCTCCTTCTTAGGCTCGTCGACAGACAAGAGGTTCAACCAGCATTAAGCACTTCAATAGCTACCATTAAAACATAGCGACGGGTCGGCCAACGACCACCCTCTCTGAGGCCACATCCACGACTTCAACATCCAGCACCCTACCCTTAAGCTGCTCTGTCGGAGTCAATTAGCACCACTGGACCATGCTTCAGCGGGTAGGCGACGAATAGGCGCTTATTACGGTCATATCTCTCCGCAACGACTACCCGAAGTATCCTACCCCTCATGTTCTCCTTAACAACCATATTCGCTTTGGCTGCAGCCTCATGGATTCTCCTGCTCACCGGCATCCCTGATATTTGGAGGTGCAGATGGGTAAGCGCTGAAGGCTGACATTGGGAGCGACTGGAACCTATAAAGGATCACTCTCTCAGCGCCAGCCTCCATACTCCCTTCTATTGCCTTAACAGTCTCGTTCACAGTCTCCCTATTTTGCCCCGGAAGACCGTGTATGAAGTAGACGTATGGTTTTAGCCCCGCTTGTTTAACCTCCTTACTGCTGTAATTGTCTCCTCAGGGGTAGATGGTCGACCAAGTGCATCACTATGCGTCTTGGAGCCCGTCTCGAATCCTATGCTTACGGGCGTCCCTGACAGATAACGCCCCAGGAGCTTTGCAGCTTTCTCCGTAACGAGAGACGCCTTCAGGTTCTCGATCATGAAGGAAGCTGTTTCCTCCTCCATTCGTGGCAGCTCTGCGAGGGATGCTAGCAGTTTCTCAATCTCCGAATAATTCGGCTCGGGGCTTCTGGGGTCTGTAAGTGGCGCCGGCTCAACGAGCAGATCCCTTCCATAGTCGAGGAAGCAGGGGGCGCTCAACACAACACGTGTTACACCCTCATTCAGCAGAGCCTTTACTTCATCACTTACATGTTTGGTCGAGTGGCTCTTCGGCGGACCAAACAAACTCGGCACAGAGCAGTACCCGCAGCCGGGTGGGATGCCTTGAGGGCAATCGTACCTCTCCTCAAGTCGACCCTTCTTACAAATTCCGCAGGACTCACAATTTACACCCAAACTCGCTCGATTGTAATTGCTGCAACCACGCACCACCTCAACATAGACTCGAGCCGAGTGGTAGAGTTCATAGCCTTGAATAGCATTAGTTGAAGCTTTGAACTCATCGAAGAGGATTCGAGGCATAGCCTTTCTAAGCCGATTAACGTTGATATCCCCACTTGCTTCAAAGGCGGTTCCGGGGATCCGCTTCAAATCCGCTACTATGGGCAGCTCCCCTCTCCGAAGACCAGCGTCAAGCATCTCGGATAGGGTCTCCTCTCCCTCACCAACTATCGCGATGTTGCATCCTGTTCTGCGTAGCGCCTGCTCTGGATCTGAAGTGATTGGACCACCGACTAAAGATGGAGCGTCCCCCCATCTTGAGACCAACTTTCTTATCGCTGGAATATCGTTTGTCATCCCACTAACAAATAGAATGTCAAAACCTGCTGGAAACCCGTCTTTGAGAACCGTCTCGGCCTCGACAATCCTTACTTTGACGTTTCGGGATTCGAGCACACCCGCGACTACCCTAGGTCCTGCGCCAATCACATCCTTTGTTGCTTTCCTCTCTCCTTTCCCGGAGGCCAAAGCATCGATTATTAGGGCCTTCACAATTCAGCCTTCTCGTCTAACCATGATAAACGTTCCCAAAAAACCGGGATAGTGATAAATCGACGCTGATGGATAGCCATAGTAATGGTAACGGTCCCCCTCCCTCTTATTGCAGCCGTGTTTCTCTCCTTTGCTGCCTCCTACCTATCCGTACCTATATTCAACAAGTTCATGTACGCCACCGGCATCGTGGGTCGCGACATAATGAAGCGAGATAAGCCTCCGGTTGCAGACATGGGTGGACCCGGCGTAATAGTTGGTTTTCTTTTAGGTATATTCGTTTATATCGGCCTCGAAGTATTCGCCCTCAAGGGACTACAAGGTGTAGAACTCAGCTACATTCTGGCTAGTCTAAACACCATCTTGATAATCACACTAATCGGCGTTTTCGACGTCCTCACGGCATTAATGAAGCAGAGGGAGGGGCAGGGCATTTTTGAACGGCTTAAAAGACAGGGGATACCCGCATGGTTCTACTTCTTGATCCCGCTGCCCGCTGCTGTGCCTCTCATGGCAGTCAACGCAGGTGTTACTGATATGGTTCTACCATTTGTCGGCAGAGTACATATGGGTATAATATATCCATTAGTCCTAATTCCACTGGCGGTACTCTGCTGTGCTAATGCCACGAACTTTCTGGCAGGCTTCAACGGACTAGAAGCCGGCATGGGTAGCGTCCTCCTCGCTTCTCTAGGGATATTCGCTTTAATCAGTAACAAACTTTCAGCCGCAGCAATAGCCCTAGTGTTTGCAGTGGCCTTAATCTCATTCCTCAGGTATAACTGGTACCCAGCAAAGGTCTTTCCAGGAGACCTAACCTATACGATAGGAGCCGTATGCGCATGTGTTACAGTATTGGGTAACATGGAGAAATTCTCTATACTCTGCTTCATGCCTTGGATAATCGAGGCTCTGCTCAAGGCTTTATCCGGCTTCAAGGCGGAGAACTACGGTATTCTCCAGAAGGACGGTACTGTAAAACCCCGTGAAGATAAGATACGTTCGCTTACCCACATCGTGATGAGATCTGGTAACTTCACTGAGAAACAGGTAAGTTCGATACTAATCGGGCTTGAGGTGGTCATCTGCATCGTTGCGTTTGCTGTAATTAGGTTAGTGTAGGTGATGACTTTTTGGAGAAGAAGGTCTTAATCCTTGCAGGGGGTGGCGGGCATACGAGTATAGCCCTCGCTTTAGCTCAATCACTCCAAGGTAAGATTCGTTTATCCTTCCTTATCCCAGAAAACGATCAATTGAGCAGGAGGCTACTTTCTCCATATGGAGAAGTCGATGAGCTTACCAAGGGAAGATATCCCGATACATCGAACTATTTATTTCCAATGAGGTTCCTTATCTCAATCTATCAATCCTTTTCAAGGGTTCGTAGAGATCGTGATATTGTAGTTTCGACTGGCAGTAACTTCTGTATTCCCCCCGCTCTCATTGCCTTCATGAAGTTTATTCCCGTAGTAAATATCGAGAGCCGAGTGGCAATAACAAAGCCATCTAAAACTGCCTGGTTGTTGCGACCTTTCTCTGAGTGGACGATACTGCAGTGGGAGGAGCAGTTGAAGCACCTTAGAGGAACTGTGGTTGGTCCGATTTTTCCTCAGAAGAGATTCGAGATCAAAGACGCTGGGTACATACTAGTAACAGGGGGTACAGAGGGGCACAAGCCCCTTTTCGATGCTGTGATGAAACTGGATCTAAAAAGGGTGGTAATGCAAACCGGGAAGGTGTGCCCAGAAACCTACCGGCGATTGAAACCAGAATGGGAATTCATCTCATATTCCACGGAGTTTGAGAAGCTTATCGCCGAAGCCTCTTTAGTAATTACTCACCAAGGAGGAGGGACAATTTTCGAGGCCATATTATATGAGAAGCCACTTATAATTGTCTTCAATTCAGAACTCACTCGGACCGCCAACACTGAGGACATGAAGTTACTTGCGAGGAAAGTAAACGCTCCGTTCCTAGATCAGCCAGACTCAAACAAGATAATGGATCTAATCCATCAAAGTTCTTTTGAGAAGCCTCCCCAATTCAAAAACGGCCGGGAGAACCTGTCGCAAATTATTTTGAAAGCGCTTTCACTGAACTAGTCCTCATCCTAATATAAAGGTAGCCGACCAACATTATGCTTGAGCATAAAGTCAGAAGACTCGGTAACTATATCGAGCACGCGAATTATTTCTAATAATGAAATCTGTCTCAATTAATGAGAAATTTTAGAGAGAAATGTGCTTCGATGGTGAAACGATATTCTACCCTTTATTATTCATCTGAAAAATACTTTTTCATTCGAAAAATATCCATATTACATAAAAGCATGTTTACTAGTAGATCACTTAATGTGCGGAATTTTTGGCTGTGTCTTACGGGATGGCCCGGTGGTTTCACAGATACTCGATGGCTTAGGTAGACTTGAGTATCGAGGATATGATTCTACCGGTGTCGCAGTCATTGACAATGGAGTGCTCCAAATAAGAAAGGATGCTGGGAAAATCAAGGACGTCGTCAGTCGCCTCAAAATAGATGAGATGAAAGGCAGCATAGGAATGGGTCATACCCGTTGGGCTACCCACGGTGCACCGAACATGATCAACGCCCATCCCCACACCGACTCCAGCGGACGGATAGCTGTCATCCATAACGGTGTTATTGAGAACTTCATGGAGCTCAAGCAGGAACTACTAGACAAGGGACATAACTTCATCTCTAAAACCGACACGGAGGTCATTCCTAACCTAATCGAAGAGGAGATGAAAAGCGACATAGGCCTCACCGAGGCTACACTTCGCGCACTCAGACGATTGAAGGGCTCATATGCGGTAGTGGTCCTTTCGAGCCTAGAGCCCGACAAGATAGTATGTGCAAGGCTGGAGAGCCCCCTCGTTCTCGGGGTTTCCGATGAAGGCACATACTGTGCCTCCGACGCCCCAGCCATCCGCCCCTACACAAACAAGGTTGTCTATCTAAGAAATGGGGAACTCGCGACGTTGAACGTCGATGGGTACAAGATCGAAAAAGTATCCGATGGTTCCCCCATCGAGCGGGTACCCGAACAGATCACATGGTCCCTCGAGATGGCTGAGAAGCAGGATTTCCCCCACTATATGCTGAAGGAGATATTTGAGCAGCCATCAAGCCTTAGGAACGGGCTGAGACTGCAGGAAAAGTACGTTGATCTCCTCACCATGTTTCTCGACAGGGGTAAGGAGGTCTTCCTAGTAAGTGCTGGGACTTCGCAGCACTCTTGCATTGTTGGCTCCTATATATTCTCGAAGATTGCGCGGCTTACCACATATCCGGTAATATCCTCGGAGTTCATCGAGCAATATGGTTCTACTGTTGGCATAGACTCCATTGTTCTTGCTGTCAGCCAGTCTGGTGAAACCTACGACACTCTCAAAGCCGTTGACCACGCCAGGATGCGAGCAGCCACAGTCTTAGGACTCACGAACACCGTCGGCTCCACGCTCACCAGGGTATCAAGAGCCTATGTAATACAACAGGCCGGGCCCGAGATAGGTGTAGCGGCCACAAAGACCTTTACTGGTCAGGTACTCGTATTAGCTCAACTCGCGTTAAAACTGGCCAAACTAAGAGGTAAGCTATCACAAGACGAACTCGATGAATACAAAGAGAGTCTGCAAAAGATCCCTGATTGGGTGGAAGCTGTACTAGAAAATACATATGATAATGTCAAGAATCTGGCCTTAAAGTACAAGGACGATAGACTGTTCCTCTTCCTTGGAAGAGGGATCAGTTCCGCCACAGCCATGGAAGGTCGACTCAAATTATTGGAAATCACTTATGTTCCATCCCTCGCCTACCCAGCTGGCGAGAGTAAACATGGGCCCATTAGCATCGTTCAGAAGGATACCGCCTGTGTCTTCGTGTGTCCCAAGGGGGAGACCCATGCAGAGATAATAGGTAGCATTATGGAGATGAAGGCAAGAGGCGCCAGTATAATCTCCATCTGCGAGGAGGGCGACGAAGCGATTAAGAGATTATCCGACAGCTTCATAGAGATGCCAAAAGGCATACCGGAGCTTCTCACGCCGATACCTTACATCGTTCCAATGCAGCTCCTAGCGTACGAGTTAGCAGTACTGAAGGGTCTCGACCCAGATCAACCGAGGAACCTCGCAAAGAGTGTAACGGTTCCTTGAGCGCTGAAACTCTTTAAAGCGCTTTTTATCCCTATAGCCCAGATCAACCTTGCTTAATGTTGATGCAATTCGCAAGGATTTCCCTATATTAGAACAGGGTGTCATTTACCTCGACAGCGCCGCCAGTAGCCTAACCCCCGAACAGGTGGTGCTGAAAGAGATGGAGTTTTACCGGAATTATAGGGCCAACGTCGAGCGAGGCGTACATCGTTGGAGCCAGCGAGCGAGTGTAGAATACGAGGGCGCTCATGAAGAGGTAGCTCGGTTCATCAACGCACCAGGGCCAGAGAACGTAGCAATGCTTCGAAACACTACAGAGGGTATCAACTTAGTTGCTAACAGCATAGACTGGAATAAGAGTGATAATATAGTCACTACGGTCATCGAACATCACTCCAATTTCATAACCTGGCTTAGGGTTGGAAACAGATACGGATGCAAGGTCAACGTTGTCCCCTCAACGCAGGAGGGAACATTAGATTTAAGCGACTTCGATAAGATTATCGACGACAAGACGAGACTCGTCGCCTTGACTAGCGTCAGTAATGTCCTCGGAGTCATCACTCCCGTGAAGGAGATTGCTGAGATTGCTCACGAGCACGGTGCGAGGATGCTAGTCGATGGCGCGCAGGGTGTACCCCACATAAAGACCGATGTTAAGGATACTAATGTTGACTTTCTCGCGTTCTCCGGTCACAAAATGTTAGGTCCAACTGGCTCTGGTGGACTTTACCTAGCTGAAGAGGAGTTATACGACACTGAACCACTCTGTATAGGCGGCGGTACAATCGCAGATGTGAACATTGATAGTTACGAGCTTACTGCGCCGCCTATGCGTTTTGAGGCGGGAACACCCGCGATAGCCCAGGTCATAGGGCTTGGGGAGGCGTGCAAATACCTTAACAGAGTTGGAATGGATAACGTAACGAGTTGGGATCAAGTCTTAGCTGGGAAACTAGTGGAGGGCCTAAGCGAGATCGATGGGGTTACCATCTACGGACCGAAAGACCCTAAGAAGAGGATAGGGTTAGTCACCTTCAACATCAGGGATCTCAATCCAGTAGATGTTGCATTGACGCTGGATCAGGTCTACACCATAGCAGTTCGTTCAGGACACCACTGTGCCCTCCCGCTGATGAAAGAGGTCTTCAAATTGAATGAAGGAACCGTCAGGGCTTCAACATATTTATACAACACGAAATCAGAAGTAGAGCTATTCCTTGCGGCGATTGAAGAGATAGCCAGGGAATAGTCTTTTCTCTTTTCTGGCTCCTTTCCCTCTATGGTTTCTAAGAGTCGTATCATAATCGACACGGATGGTGAATTCGATGACGTTCTTGCCCTCGCCTTGGCCCTCAGATCGAGTGAGGTGGACCTCGAGGCTGTGACGACTGTAAGCGGCGTGAGACCGCTCGAATACGTTACCAGTGACGTATTGAACACCTTGGAGTTTATGGGACGTGATGATGTACCCGTGGCGATGGGCTTCAGGCAACATATGAGTAGAGACATGACGTCAACTTGGGATAGGATAAATAGAATCTGGCTAAGCGCTGGGAGGCAGTCGACCGCACCGATTAGGAAGCCAAGAACCAAACCTGTATCCGTCGATGCTGTTGAGATGCTCGTTTCGAAGGTCTTAGAGTCCCCGGGTGAGATCACGTTGGTGACGCTCGGTGCCCTAACCAACGTCGCATCAGCTATTCTAAGGGAACCCAAGTTCGCTGAGAATTTGAAGGAGTGCTACACGATGGGTGGTGCTGTATTGGTTCAAGGCAACATGACTCCCGTTGCTGAGTTCAACATCTGGGGTGATCCTGAGGCTGCGAGGATCTATTTCAACTCCGGAGTGGAGATCACTCTGGTGGGCCTCGAAGTGTACTACAAAGCGCGTTTCAATCGATCCGAGTGGAATACTGTAAGAGGGTCGAATATAGCTAACAAGTACTTCTTCGACAACTTTGCCCCTTGGATAGACTATTTAGATGCTAAGGACCCCACTCAGGAGGGGAACTTGGAGATCGGGGACGCGTTGACAATAGGTGCCCTAGTGAAGCCGAGTATGTTTGAGAAAAAGCGGTGCTTCGTAGACGTGGAGACGAAGGGGGAGCTTACCTTAGGACAGACCGTAGGTTATGGTCTCTCTCCGCAGACTCCTATTCCGCCGAAGAAGCCTAACACTCTCCTATGTGTGAATATGGACGAGGAGGGCTTCAGAAAGATGTTCCTAGAGAGGGTGGCTAAGTAGCGAAAAGGTATCTTACTTCGCGAAACGCTTGGGGTCCTTTTCGAAGGTCAATTTGCATTTTTCGTTGCAGAAGTAATATTTCTTTCCTTTGTATTCGCTGGTCCATTTTGCCATCTTCTCATCGACCATCATGCCGCAGATCGGGTCCTTTTCCATAGTTATCTAATTGTGTTATGAAACCGTGCTTTATAGAATCTTTCCTCTGCTCACGGGCGGATGGTCTTTTATTCTGTGTGTCGCATTTTCTGCTGTGATTTAGGTTTGGGTGTTTTCGGGGCCGATCTGGTTCTTCTTAACGGGAAGATCGTGACGGTTAACGCGGATGATTCTGTGGTTGAGGCCGTTGCTGTCCAAAGTGGTAAGATCCTCGCAATTGGCTCGAGTGCGGAGGTGAAAAAGCTCGCGACGAAGAGTACAAAAATCTTTGATTTGAAGGGGAAGACGGTGCTGCCCGGGATTATAGATTCCCATACACACCCACACAATGCGGCGATGAACTTTTTAGAGATTGACTGCCGTGGGCGGGGCATAAAGGGAATCAAGGACATACAGGCTGCTATAGCGAAGAAGGCCAAGTCACTAGAACCAGGCTTGTGGGTGCGCGGGAGTGGGTATAACGACTCGAAACTAGCTGAAAAGAGGCAGATTACCCGCTGGGAATTGGATGAAGCTGCGCCAGAAAACCCTGTCTATATCGTCTCCGATACAGGACATCAGGCTGTTGTCAACACCAAGGCTCTGGAAGTCGCAGAAATAATTGATACCACGCACGACCCAGCTGGTGGTCAAATCGATAGGAACTCGAAGGGAGATGCAACAGGGCTTCTCTACGAATCTGCGACCAAGCTGGTTTCTGATCATATTCCAGAATATACGGTTGATGAAGTAAAGGAAGGTCTCAGGCAGCTGTGGAAACAGTTCTCGGAGTGGGGAATAACCTCAACACACGATGCTAGTGGCCAGATGCTTGGTATACGCGCGTATCAGGAATTGCTCGCGGAGGGTGTTAAGAAGGTGAGGGTGAGTCTCATGGTTAGTATTCGCCCTTGGCGAGCCGGAACAGAGGATATGCTCTACTCCCTAACATCTCTGGGGATTGAGAGTGGCTTCGGTGACGAATGGCTACGGGTGATGTCGCTCAAGATCATGGGTGACGGCTCAGGCGCCGGTGGTACATCAGGTGTATACACTCCACAGCATCGGGGACCAAAGGGTCTTGGCCTAATGACGACGAGTCCCGAGGAGATGGAGAAGATAGTCATGAAAGCCCATAAAGCCGGTGTGCGGTTGAGCATCCACAGCATCGGTGATAAGGGAATAGACGTTGCCCTCGACTGCATCGAGAAAGCTCAGAGGGCGAAGCCTGTAAAGGATATGCGTCACCGCATCGAGCATAACAGCTGCTGTACGCCGAAGCAGCTTAAGAGGATCAAGAAACTTGGCGTAGTCCCCTCAAGCAGCATCGGTTACATGTACGGTCTAGGAGATCAGTACGCGGAGAATTTCGGCCCCGAAAGGGTCCGCTGGCTCCACCCGCACAAGACGATGAAGGAGATGGGGATCATCGCCGGTGGAAACAGTGACTGCCCCGTTACCTTTTACAGCCCCTTCGTCCAGATGTACTCTGCAGTGACTAGGAAGACTAGTAGTGGACAGGTCGTTGGACCCGAGGAGGCGATAAGCATCATGGATACGATCAGGGTCTACACCTGGAACGGAGCTTATCTTGGGAAGGAGGAGCATCTAAAGGGGAGTATCGAGCCAGGGAAGCTCGCCGACATGATTGTGCTGGACAAGGATATTTTAACAATCCCAAGCGAGGAGATCAAGGACATCCTAGTCCTAACAACGATCGTGGATGGGAAAATCGTCTATAGTCGCTGAGATTAATTTTTACTCCATAAATTTTTTGGGTTTAGGTAATTGCCTCTAAATAGGTTCCTTAATAAGAGATCTTTTCCTGCCAAATCTTCTTCTGATCTGGGTGTTCCTCGAAGAACTTGTCGATGATGGTTGTACATGTTTTCTGGGCGGAGATGAGGGCACCCTTCATGTCGATTGTCTGCATCTCGCCATCCTTCTTTAGCCACTTTCCATCGCAGATGACGTTATCGATATCCCCGGGGTTAGCGTAGAGGAAGACGCTTGTGAGGGGTTCCTGTGTCGGCGTTAGGTAGGGGTTGAGCATGTTGAATGTTATAACGTCGGCCTTCTTTCCGGGCTTGATGCAACCAACCTGACTATCTATTCCTAGGGCCTCGGCGCCTCCCCGTGTTGCTCGTTCGAGGAGCTCATAGAAGGTTGGCCTCGCGGTTCTACGGTTGTCATTATTCATACCATCTGCACCACCGACGAGTCTTGCTCGTGTCATCTGTCCACCGCGTATCTCGCGCAGGAGGTCGTTCATGTTATGGAAGTAATCGTCGGTTCCGAAGCCAACGGGAATACCCCTATCAATCCAGATGTTAAGAGGGTTCTCCACCGCGTGACAGTGGAGGATCGCCATACCCGTCTTCTGGACGAGCTGGAGGTCCCGCTCTGTCGCGTAAGTTAGATGGGCTCCGCTGAGTTTTTCATCCATGACTCCGAGGTCGTAGAGGTGCTGCGGAGGCGTCTTTCCGTATAGTTTCATAACCTGCCTGTACTCGCGCATACTCTGGCTGAGGTGGGTGGTCATTCTTAGGCCGTGTTTTTCGGCGAAGTCTTTGCACTTGTGATAAACCTCTGGCTCAACCATATCTGGGGCCTTAGGGCACATAATAGTGGTTATTCTTCCCTCCGCCTTGCCGTGCCAGTTCGTGTATAAGTCGGTTGCCCGCTTTATAGCCTTATCCCGCTTGTCCGATAGATACTCGAAGACTCCGCTTCGAAGCTTCTCGAGGTCGACATGTTCGATGTCCCCCCCAATTATGCAGCGATTGCCTGCTTCAGAAACAGCACGTGCCCAGCCATCGGGGTATGTGTAGATGAGCATACTTGTAGTGCAGCCGCTGTATATTAGCTCGGCGCAGCTTGCCGCGCCGAGGGTCTTCATCTGCTCCTCTCTGCGGTAGCCCTCGAGGGGAAGGTTGGTTTCGAAGAAGTCTCCCATGAGCTCATAGACACCTCGGAAGTACTGCTGTAGGTGTGTGTGGGCGTTGACGAATCCTGGCATGACAACCTTGTTGCTTGCGTCGATTGTGTACTCTGGGCTCCTCGGTGCCTTAACCTTCATACCAACATCTGAGATTTCATCGTCCTCGATTAGGACTTCTCCACGGTGGTATACCTTTCTTTTATTATCCATCGTTGCGACGAAGCCGTTCTTGATTAGAATGCTTGTCAAGGGTTTCACCTGTTTTGTGTAAGTAAGTAGTCTTGTGTTTTTAGAAGCTGTGGCTCAGGATATACTTATTTTTTAATATAGAATTAATAGTTATTGGCAGTAAATATAACATCATGTACAATATTGTTTTAGAACTCTCTGCTTCTATTACTATTTCTCTGAAAGAAGTTGACAAACGCGGCAAGTATCATCTGTAGAAGGCTCGCCGCATAACCGACATACCTTCATGGATTCAGCAGAGACGGAGTAGGGGATGAGTTTGAGGGCCGTATTGAAGATGGTGAAGAGTGTACCAGGGCGCTTTGCCTCCATTTGATTGAGGAAAATTCGGACATCTCCCCTCATCGCCTCTCCGGCGTAAGGGCATACTGTGCTTTGAAGCTCGAATCCTTGGAAGTAGGCATAGAGGGTAGTCTCCCTTTCGGGGACCTCACAGAGTGGTTTGATTCGTCGAACGAAACCCGGGCTTGTGAACCCTCCGGGACTGATGGAGCTCATCTTTCCTGTGTCCCCGCGAAGGAGGTTGAGAAGGGCGGATTGAGCCATGTCGTCGAGAGTGTGGCCGGTGGCGAGCCTATCTACTCCTAATTGCTTAGCGGCCTCGTTGAGTGCACGCCTTCTGAGGACTCCGCAGAAGCTGCATGCGCCTAAAGAGCGATCCCATGATGCGATATCGTCCATGGCGTACCCGAAGAGGTCGTGGAAGCTTACGAGGCACCATTCGACACCCAAGATCCTACAGGCACGCTCTACTATCCCGAGGGCTTCGTCGCGGTAACCACTAATTCCCTCGTCGACGGTGATGGCGATGAGTTCAGAGCCATGGGTCTTCCCCTCAATCTCCTTTAAAATATTTAAAAGAGTAAGGCTGTCCTTTCCGCCACTTACAGCTACCCCGATTCTACTCCAGTGGTCAAGCATCTCGAATCTATTGATGGTGGTTTGCACCCGCTCCTTGAGACTAGCTTGGAAACATGTTGGGCAGAGCCTCTCTCCGCTATAGGTACGGTGATATATGGATGGTTTTGAGTGGCACTTTGTACACGTCGGAACCATCAACCGTTTTAGCCTCCATGCGTCACGGGGACTACGACCACCTCAGATTCGTCAACAAGCTGAGTCTTGATCCCCTTGATGTTGCAAACCTCAACACCTCCAACGAAAATGAGGTTCCCCGATACAGGATCCGAGAGAACTGTCCCAAGTTCTGGGCGATCCTTTGAGAGTAGATGTATTAGGTCTGAGACGTCAGAGCCTTCGGGGAGCTTAACTTCAAGCTCCTTTACTCCGGCGACCGCCCTCATGGATCCTAAGAACCTGACCCTGACTTGCATTGGGGAGTCTCACCCTACCGACCCCTATAAAACCTCTACTGATAACGTGAGAAGGGTTTAAGACGTAGTCCACTAAATACAGAGCCGAATTAGCTAGTTAAGAGCGTTAAGAATGAGAGGGACCAGAGATGTCGCCATATTGCCCGGACTGTGGGGGAAAGCTAAACTGGGACCGGAAACTTAAGCACTACAGTTGTCAGAGTTGCGGAGTCACCCTCAATGAGGCACAGCTCAGCGATGCAATGGATAAAAAGTATGAACATGAACTAACGGATGAGGAGAAGACCCGTAAACGCCATGACGACTACCTCGAATGGTGGCTCAGCGACAAGGATAAGAAAAAAAAGTAGTGCCTAGCATTTCCAAGCTGTTAAACTCCTTTTTTTCCAATAAAAACACTAAAAATCTTTCATTTGGGTAAATATTATAAGTGTTTATCTAAAATTCAATACGTCATCATTTTAAACACCGGATTACATTACATTTTGGATAACTCCCGGTGCCTTTCCATGGTGTTCCCTATCGAAAGCGAAGACAGAACCCTACGTAACCTTCTCATGCTCTGTCAGGACAATGCCCGCCTCGTCGTCGAAGCCTACAGGAAAACTCTTGCAATCTTCGATCACATGACTAAGGGAAAGCCTCTTGGAAACGTAGATCATCTAGCCGAGATACACAAGATCGTGGACGAGTCAAACAAAGTCAAAACCTCAACTGTCAAGGAGCTTAGCGAAATAGGAGGCATCCTAGTCAGCCGAGACGACTTCCTCCGGCTCTCCAGCAGCTTTTCGGGAATGATGGATTCCATCGAAGCCATCGAGATGAGACTCATCGAGGTAAAAGTCCGTAACTGGAAACTGAGTAAGAGCCAAGCGGAAGATATGGGAGTAATGGCGGATCTTGGGTTTGATGCCCTCGTAAAACTAAGAGATAGCATAATGAGCTTAGGGTTCAACGGCGAAAAGGCTACGAGTCTCGCTAAGGATATCGATGAGATCGAGAAGAAACTTGATGTTCTCTACATTAAGCTTGACCTAGACATAGTATCCAGCGGTTCAGATTTACCCTCGATACTAATCCTCCGCGACGTCGCTAGAGAACTTGAGCGCCTCGGGGATAAGGTCCACGACGCCGCAGATCTAGTCCGTATACTAGCCCTCTAAGGTGAGACAATTTGCCTGACCAGCCGGTGGAGGTCGAAGCCCTCGCCGATGGCAGGCTCGTGGTCTGGTCAGTCAATGACAGCAGAAAGCTTTTCAACACAGACTTCTACGGAAAACCTCTAGGCAACCCCAAACCGAAGGAAAGTTTTGATGAGCCACTCATCCTCGACCTTGTGGAGGGTTTATACCTGCTTGAGAAGGGTTTAATCATCGTCAGATCCAGCGGAAAGAAGATGTCGATAAGGCAGCTAAGAAAGATCGCTAAGGTGCAGCTAACAGGTTTCAACGACAAATATAGAGTGTATAAGGACCTGAGGGAGCGCGGATTCGTCGTTACGCCCGGCATTAAGTATGGCTGCGACTTCGCAGTATACGAGCACGGACCAGGGATCGACCACGCCCCATATATTGTTCAGGTAATGTCTCGTGGAGATCAGATGTCGGCGGCGGAGATAGTGAAGGTTGGTCGCCTCGCATCCACCGTTAGAAAGACCTTCATCGCAGCTCTACCTTCGAAGGAGAGCGTGGAGTATCTTGAGTTCAAGTGGTGGAAGGCGTAAGCAGAGTGGACAATTATACCGCCCATTCTTGTTTCTAAATTATTATTTCCAGTTGCCTAATGCTTTTCTAATATCCATGATCTTTCCAAGGTGGTAAGCATTATGTTCAATGATAAGCATAATTTCCCGAAGGTAAGTGTTCTCCGTCTCAGGGACGTATGATAAAAGATCTATATTTTCGTCCTTTACAAGCTTGACTGCTCTATTCAGATCTTTAAAGAACCCGTCAACGGTCTTCTTCCACTCCGCATCGGAAGCAATATGGCCTGTTTTGGGCCAGAAGTCCTCAGGCCAATTCGGAGGTTTCCAGTCTGGGTCAAGTGCGAAGTCGAGGAGGTCTTTCTGAGCTCGTCGAATATGCTCCAGCTCTTCATAAATAGAATGTAGTTCCTTGTTCGGTTTGACGCTTCTGACCTCCGGATTGATGCCCTCAAGAGCCGTCTTGTAGGGCACGAAGGCCTGTCCACCCTTCAATGAATTTACCAGATGTTCCCTTAATGTCTCCATCTCGTTCTCCATAAAGAACAAGATCGTTCATATTGATAATACTACCCAAGCATATTGGAATTTACGAGATGAGAGATTTCTATGACTTGATGCACAGCTGTGGTAGTCTAAGCACAAGTTTTCAGGACTTTTAAGAAGTTTTACTGCTCCATTAACCCTTTATTAACTGGCGTAGGGTGGCGTCTTAGGCGTGCCAATATGCCTCTAGATGATTCGTTAGCGGCTGAGCTCAGAGAACTAGATGAGATGATGGAGAAGAGGCACGAGAAGTTCCGGAAGGTATTAGCCACTCTCAAGAACAGCATAGCAAACCTTCCCATGAAGGACCCGAGGAGCGTCAGGGACCTCGAAGCCTACCTCCACCTCATTGACCTCTCCTTTGAAGAGGTTGACTTGGAGCAGAGGAGGTACAGGGAGTGGCTGAACAGAGCGGCGAGAAACAGGGGTGTTATTTCCGAGGAGACCCTCGGGAAGCTACGTGAGTATAAGCGAAGGATGGGGAAGGAGACCGACGAGGAGATAATAGAGGAGCTCCTAAAGATCGTCGAAGTGAGGTCCAGGTAGAGTTAATCCTCATCGGCGAAGTCTTCGATCTCCTCCATCTCAGCTTCAACGGGTTTATCCCTGGCTTCTTTCTTCATGAACTCCCTCAGCACAACAGTCGCGTATCCACCGGCAGGGAGAGTAAAAGATAGAGTGATCCCCTTGAGATGAGGCTTTATAATAATACTTGGTAGAATTCTGCCGAGCCTCCTCGTCCCGTCGGCTCCAAGCCTACGGAGCTGGTCGAGGGTCACCATACCACCCGAGAATATCTCGTCTTCGAACTCTCTCGCCTCATACTTTGACTCTCGCATCTTGTAGCCGAAAATAGGCGCTGTGAAACTAATCTCCCCGGCGTCAAAACGCTGCTGCTCGGTGGTCACGTCTTCGACTGTGAAGACGCCGCCCGTATCGTGCTTCTTGGCGAGGTCTCCGCGTAGAAGTGTTGTGAAGAGGCTCCTACGGACCCTCTCAGAGAGGTAGCGGTTACAGAGATAGCTGAGGTAACTTGAGACTAGGAAACGGCGGAGCCATCTGTTGTGTTCACGATACTTGCCGGTGATCAGATTGAGTCCATCTATAACGTTTTCCCCATCCCTGCCCGTCCTCTGTGAACCGAAGTAGTTAGGTATGCCTACTCTGGCGACGACCTCGTTTATCCTCTCCGCCATAGTAAGCGCCTCAGCGATTGGGGTGTCGAGGTCCGTAATTGTGATGGTAAAGGTGTTCCCCTTTAGGTGGCCTGACCTGAGCTTCTTAGGATGCCTCTTTGCCCAATTGACTGTGAGACCGAGACTTGACTCGATAAGGGCAACCTCCTCCTTAGTTTCATCCCCAGGCATCAATAGGCTGAAAGTCTGAGTGGAGACCGCGTACTTGTCCTTAAGTCCTGCGTGACCCACGTCCTCGCGGCGAAGGCCAAAGAGCTTCGACAACTCGATCTGGGTCTCCCGTGTTGTCCTCTCCTGCTTTGTGATGTTGACATATATGTGGTCGCCATAGCCGAGCGGTTCATAGGCAGGGACCTCGACTACCTTGAAAAGCTCAGTTTGCGCCCTTATGACTCCCCCTATTCCACGGAGATCGGGGGTAACGTAGGGTAAGGTTAGGTCTAATTGAGGTGAATTGACCATTTTCGGTAGATAGAGAAGAGACTAGGGAAAAAGAGTTTAGGTGGCTTGGGGGCTCCAGTCAGGAACTGTCCAGGGGAGCTTCTTACCTTGCAGGTAAGCTTTGATTGGGGATTTATATGCGAAGAGGGCGACCGAGCCTCCAGTGTGAAGGAAGAGGACGTTATCGCTCTTCTTGAACTTCTTTCTCTTTGCCATGTCGATCATAGCTGCCGCTGCGGGGGCTGTGTATACTGGGTCAATAAAGATGCCCTCTGTCTCGGCGAAGGTTTTGACGGCGTCGATCTTCTCTTTCGAGATGAATCCATAGCCGCCTCCCCCGAAGTCGTTATAGACTGTCATGTCCTCATTGGTAATATTAATTTCGAGGTCTAAAGTACTCCGGGCCTCCTCGATGATCGGCTTAGCCTTTGCTATATGTTCCTCTATAGGGCTCGAATCGTCAGCGACGCTGATTATCTTACATCCACTATTCAGTGCCTTCGCACCTATGACTAGGCCTGCTTGAGTGCCGCCTGAGCCTGTACAGTGGACTATATAGTCAAAGTGGACTCCCAACTGCTGGGACTGGTTCATGATCTCAAGCATAGCGTTTATGTAACCTGCGGCCCCGAGGATCACCGAGCCCCCTACAGGCATATAATAGGGTTTATGTCCCTCTCTCATTAGACGCTCCATTTGCTTATCGATTACAGCCTTCACGTTCTCAGGGCGGGCAACGTAGACCTCGGCACCCATAAGTTTGTGAAGGAGGTGATTGCTGTCCCAGTCAGCTGGCTCCCACTTATCCGTGGGGCCATTCTTGACGAGAATTATTCCTATTCCGAGTTTTTTACAGGCGGATGCAGTTTGGGTGCACCAGTTGCTGTGGAACCCCGCGTTGGTCACCACATAGTCGCAGCCCTTCGCTAACACGTCTCCCATCAGGTACTCGAGTTTCCTCGCCTTGTTCCCGCCGAAGGCAAGGCCCGTCAGGTCGTCCCTCTTCACCCAGATTCTAGGACCCCCCAGTTTTTTTGTTAGGTTGGGGAGTTCTTGAATAGGAGTCGGGAGGTTAGCTAGTCTCACACGGGGCAGAGATTCGAGTTTCATGTCAATCAATTAGATTCTTGTCTAATGCTCTATAACACCTTTGACTTCCAAAGAGAGGTTTTATCACCCTCTACAGGGAACGTTCTTTGATACTTTGTCCGGGGAATACAAAGTCAGATGGTTCCAGGAAAGTGACCTCGAAGCATATATTCGAGGGCTAAACGAGACGCTTTATGAGCGGTATGACGAGGTGCGCTTCAAATGGAAGATGGTTGATACCCCCTTCAGCCTCGGCTTCGTCTCCATCGCCGTCGCTGAGTTCAAGGGGAAGCCCGTCGCATTCAATAGTTTCCTTCCACTAAAGGTCAGAGCCGGCGTCGATGTTTTCCCAATAGTGCAGGGGTGCGACGGCTTCGTCGAGTCGGAGCATAGAAGAATGGGTCTCTTCCAGCAGACGCTGAAGTTCATGGTCCGCGAACTAGCTGGCAGGGGACCTGAGATGCTAATGGGCTTCAACTTCGCCGGCTCCACCGGTGCAGCCCAGAAGATGGGCTCAATGATAACTGGGGATGTGTATGCCCTAGCAGCTACGGCATCAAACCTCAGGAGGATCAAAGTTGAAGGCGAAGAAGATGTGGAGGTAGTGCCCTGCAGCCTAGTGGAAGCCCATAAATTATACGAGGACTGGGCCTCCTCCACGAGTTTGCTTCATTACGACAAGCCTGAAAAGTACTTTCAATGGAGGTACAGTCACCCGATTCGAAGAAGCAGTTTCTACCGCATCCGCGACTGTGGGGAGGTCGGGTTCGTGGCGACTAGCCTCGAACACGAAGACGCCGATACCTATAACATCTTCTTGGAGGACTACACGCCACTATTCCATAGACCAAGGGTCGCTTCAGCCGCAATCAAGCGTATCCTCGAAATCGATGAGAGGCTGAACGAGGTCTATATGACCGCCACAAAGGGTTCCTCAATAAATGAGGCGGCTCGACTCCTAGGATTTCAACCAGATCACGTCTACGCTCTAATAATGAGAAACATATCCAACTTGAAGGAGCGGGAAAATAAGCTCTATTGGGGAAGCGTGGAACTCACAAGAGTCGAAGACTGGCACATAGCATCATCTGATGTATTCTAGCTCAACCAATCGACCTCGTCTTCCTCGAGTTCTAGCCAAGCGGTGGTGGCCTCGGCCATAGCCTTGTCCTTATAGATTAGGCGAAGGAGAGGTATGACCTCGGAGACAGCTTCATTGCTGGAGACGTGGCACTTGAGGGCGACTTTTACTGCGACACTCTGGAGCTTCCGTCTGCTTTGGTATGTGCGTATATATCTCCACTTAAGCTGCGGCGGTCTAAGGTACGGGATCGCCCATCCGTTCCCTCCACGTATCCACATGGCGCCCAGGCCTCGGAACGCCTCGTTGACTTGCCTCCAATTATCTCCCAGGTACTTCACCGGTTTAACAATCAATCCGTTTGCTGTCTCTTGGAAGATGAATGTGTTCTGCGTGTAGCCGAGTTTCGCCGCAGCGGTTATCACCTGTCTACGGAGGCCGAAGCCCTCGGATCTGGTCCTGCTGAGGGCTACGCCCCCAGTCATCGCGTTGAACATATATTTCTGGAGCCTGTAGCTGCTGCTTCTAGCCCTTTTTGCGTAGATGTCTGCCCTCGCTAGAGCTTCAAGTCCCTCCACGAGATCGCGCTTGTCGTCGAGGATTAGCGGTAGGTTCTCGTATATCCAATCGAAGATTTCTTCGTGGTCAACGTAGGCTTGATTTATGGTGCGGCGGGCTTCCTGTAGTGTCTTAGCTGCGAAGATGTTGTGGACGATGATGGGTGTGTACTCCTGTTTATCCCTATTTCCCAGATCTTCGACGCCTTCAACAGTGACTGCACCCTTTCCGCGGGCTGTGACCTCCATGTCGTTGATCGCTGATCTGAGGTCCCCGCCGCTATGGATGGCTAAAGCCTCTATGGCCTCTGGCGTTGCTTGGAGGTTGAGTTCCCTCACTATCCTCTCGAGCTTAGAGTATATGTCCAGGGTAGGAATGGGCTTGTATTCGATTGGTTGTGCCTTATCTCTGAGTGGACGGAACTTCTCTTCGTTATCCTCGGCGATAGCGGTTGCGATGAGAACTATAGGAACGCGTGTCGTCTTGATTATATCTGAGATCGCAGCGATGCCACCCATGTCTTCGTGTCCGCTAACTCCCTCCATCTCATCGAATAGGATGAGTCGCCGCTTTCCGAAGATTGTGACGTTCTGGGTGGTTGCTCTCCCGATGAGTTCCTCCATTCGAGTCCTTGTTCGGTAGTCGCTGGCATTAATCTCGAGTAGATCGAAGCCGAGTTCCTCCGCGAGTACATGAACGCTACTCGTCTTCCCCGTACCAGGTGGGCCATGGAGGAAAACAGCCCTCTTTTCGGGTATCCCCTTCTCCCATGTGCGGAGCCATAGCCTGAGCTCGTTGATCGCATCCCTGTTATCCGCTATGTCCGCTACGATGCGTGGTCTGAACCTGACCGCCCAAGGCAACCTATCAGCGCTCATTCACTTCTTCACTGGCCAGTGCGAGTTTCGCTAAGATGGTGCTGAGCTGGATCTCTGCGCGGGCACCTTGTGTGAGACGGAAGTCGACCTCCCCCACGGCATCGCTGATCCTAACCTTCCACTTCTCCGGCATCTGCATTCGCATCAGCTCGGAGTAGACCATCCTTATGATATCCTCCGCGGCGAGTCCCTCGTCGATGAGTAGACTACGCAGGATCTCCCGCGCCTCTAAAAACTCGCCTTTTATCCCGAGGTTGATCATGTCTCGTATTCGCTGTGGACTCACCTTCCCTAGGACACTATAGATGGCGATATCGTCGACCTCACCTCCCTGAGTCGCCGCGGCAGCCTGTAGGAGGTTAATAGCTTTACGCAGGTCACCTGTACTTGCATCATAGACGGCGTCAAGTCCCTCTGGCAAGAGGTTGACCTTCTCCTTCTCAGCTATTGAGGCGATGTACTTCTTCACCCCTTCTTCGGGGAGGGGACTGTACCTGAAGACACTGCACCTACTCTGTATGGGGTCTATGATGTTCTCCGAGTAGTTGCCGATGAGGCAAAAGCGGCAGGTTCGAGTGTAGATCTCCATTGTGCGGCGGAGCGCATGTTGGGCGGCTGAAGTCAGGCTATCCGCTTCGTCGAGGATCAGTATCTTAAATGGGACCTCGCTTGCAATAGCAGCTGTGCGCGCGAAGTTCTTCACCTTCTCCCTAATGACATCAATGCCACGCTCGTCGCTTGCGTTCAGTTCCAGGATGTAGTTATGGTAGCCGAGGCCGTAGAGGTCTCGGGAGAGGCAGAGGATGCTCGTCGTTTTACCGACGCCAGCAGGACCCACAAGGAGGAGGTGGGGGAGGTTTCTATCTTTGACAAAGTTTTTCATCCTAGCGACGATCTCCGTCTGATCGACCATCTCCTCCAGGGTCTTTGGTCTGTATTTCTCCGCCCACATGCCTCCGCTCATGACGAATCACCTGTAATCATCTGGGCACGTTTTTTAAGGCTTCTAGGATGTTGAAGTGGTAGTCGGGTGAGTGATAGTCCAATCAATAGACATTTTGGGTACATTCCTTACGTCAAGTTAAGATCACCTCAAGGATCCACAAAAACGCTGATGTTTATCACAGCAATAGTTCAATACTGTAAAAAATACGAAAAAACTCTCGAAAAATGGTCTCTATCTGTTTTTTATACGTCCTGAATCCATTCTCTAACCCATGGTCAAGGTCAAGCCTTTCATCATCGGCACCCACAATTCTAAGGATATGCTCTACGCGGGCGCCGATATACTCAAGAATGGAGGCTCAGCTATCGACGCCGTAGAGGCGTCGATTAAGCTAGTTGAGGCTAATCCGTTGGATACGAGTGTCGGCCTCGGTGGCATACCGAACCTATTCGGAGATGTAGAACTCGACGCCTCGATAATGGATGGCAAGACGCTCCGCACAGGAGCCGTCGGCGCAGTGAAGGGCTACCTCCACGTCATCAGCATTGCCAGGAAGGTGATGGAAGAGGCCCCTCACGTTATGCTTGTCGGTGATGGGGCGGGGATCTTCGCCGAATGGATGGGTTTCAAGAAGCAAGATCTAAGCACCGAGGAAAGTAGGCAGGTCTACAGGAACTTCCTCGAAGACGTATACGGGAAGTGGCCGGAGAACGATGCGAACAAACCTTGGTACGTCGATTACATCAAGGATTTCAAGCTCCGCGAATGGTACGATAAGTTGAGCGATAAACGCCACGGCACCGTCAACATCATGGCGATGGATCAGAATGGAAACATCTGTAGCGGTGTTTCCACCAGCGGAACCGCCCTAAAGTTCCCAGGCCGCCTTGGTGATAGCCCCATAATCGGCGCTGGTAACTACTGCGACAACCGATTTGGCGCCTGCGCGTGCACGGGGCGTGGTGAGCTGAGCATCAGGCTAGTCCTAGCCAGAACCATCGTCTCCTACATGGAGAACGGATTGAGTATCCGAGAGGCATGCTTCCGAGGGATGAAGGACATCAACGAACTACAAGAGAAGGGTGGGATGAACTGCCTCGCAATGAATAATAGGGGGGACACAATGAGTGCCTCCACGAGTCGGGAAAGCATCCACTACTACATGGATGTTGACTCGAAGGGCCCCGAGGAACGGAAGGGAATCTATGTCCCGGAGTAGGCTGCGATGAGCAAACCACCTTACGATCCAAAGAAGATCACACCAGATCTCTACGGAGATCGCCGACCAGTCGAGGGAGAGATCGTCGCCATCCTCCATGTCAGCTTCAAGGACCGCGGTCTCAAATTACTCGACACCAAGAGCCGGGCGGTCTTAAAGTACGAGGTGCACGAATTGATGATTACCGATGAGAAGGAGGCAGCCCCCGGGGGAAGCGTCGACAGGGTCTCGGCGGTTGCCTTCTTCGAGATAGAGAAGGGTGGCCTGATAGTCACGGGGGATGAGGTCACTGTAGATGGGAGGAGGATTGGAAACCTCGTAGGCTATGACATAAACCATATGCCCAACCACATGGGTATCCTCCTAAAGTCCTCGAAGCTCGAGGAGCCGCCTCTCTCTGTGGGAGAGCGGATAGTCTTCAGACATTCAACTTAACCCTTGTCAGGGGCTCCGACCCCGAAGATACCCGTCACGTCTTCAACCTTCTTGCAGGAGCCAAAGCACATCCTCAGACTTGATGGCATCTGTGTGAAACTCTTCCCCTCGATGATCTTAACGGATGCTTTGTTCAACTCAGGTAACCCAACCCAGATCTTCCTTCCCTCCACCTTTGACGTGAGCGCGTTTAGGAGTGGTTCAGCCAATTCACCGTACTTGGGATCACAAATCCATGGACCAACCCTAACATTCGAAACACCGGGCTTAGCCATAATATAGCCTCTTACCTCACCCCCCTTCGAAGCTTTGAAGCAGAGGTCTGAGAAGTCATGCTGGACCCTCCTAAGCTTCTGCTCTCTGTCGAGACCAAAGAAACGGCGGTCGAGCCTCACTACCTGCCCGAGGTCCTCCCTAACCATGGGCTCTACACCCCTGTGGGGGTACTTTGTAGCAACGCCGCTGTATCTCAGTGACCAGTACTCTTCACTGAAGCCAAGCCGCCTGTATAGGGGAATCGCCTTCTGAACAGCGTCTAGACGGATAGTCTTCGCCCCCTCGGAGGTGAGTCTATCTATGGCCATCCTCATGAGGGCCGCACCAACCCCTTTCCCACGTGTTTCCGGGAGAACGATTAGGTTTCCGATGAAACCAACCTCCCCATATAGGAAGCTGTTCACTATGCCGACGTCGACGCCTTCGACACTGGCCACGAAGCATCCGTGGGGCTCGTAGTAGAGGCTTCTCTCGGCGTCGGCGCGGGTGTTACCCCAGCCCACCATCTCTTGGAGCCTTAAGGCGAAGTCGATGTCACCGTGAGTCATTACTCTGATATCTGGTTGGCTCATGGCTTTGAAAATTAACTTGAGTGCTATAAAAGAGGTCGGCTCAAAGGCCCCGTTGCTCTAATGCCTGCATGAGTAGGTCCCTGTAGAAGCTCTCGTCGAGTTCGCCGCCGTGTCCTATCCCCCGGCATCGGGTGTCAACCATAATCTCGAAGATGTTTCCATCGCGCTCGATCCAGAATGGGTAGGTCCTACAGAGGAGAGCACGATTTGGGTAGACCTTACAACCTTCAGGGGTGAGATAGACGCAGGCGCCTCTGTTCTTCTTCATCTCAGCGACGAAAGGATCCTCACCGCATTACATCGATGCTGAAATCCTTCTCCCCCGCATTCTCTAGTCTATCGACGTCGGCTGGGAGTAGTAGGATCCTCCTTGGCCTATGTGAAGCATCCCTGCAACATGCGCCACATTTCTTGCAGCCCCACCTTATCCCTTTTGGATAATAAAATACGTACTCTATGGCGTTTTTTGTGAACCTTCCCCTCGCATAATGGATGACTACCCCCTCGTCCTCCTCTTCTAGATCCATATCACCAACCATCTTTCAAACATGCTCCTTTGGCAGTGCCTCAGCAACGGCAGCATCCGCAAGGATCTGAAGAGGATCAAGGATGGGCACCGGTAGTTTCCCATCCTTTAGGACGAGGCTTACCTCAGTGCAGCCGCAGATGATTAGTTCCGCACCCAGTGAAACGAGCTCATTCGCCACATCGCGTAGCATCAAGCCGCCATCTATGAGGTTACCCGCCTTGATGTACTGGTAAATTGCCTTCATCACCTCTGCTTGCTTTTCAGGGGTCGGCTCGATTATCTCGATCCCGGCCTTATCGTAGGCAGTCCTGTAGAGTTCACTTTTTAAAGTGCCATCTGTCGCCAGGAGACCCGCCCTCTTCAGATTCGTGTAATTCTTCTTCGCCTCTTCAGCGGAGAGTTTGATCATGTCGAGTATGGGGATGCGAAGTTCCTCCTGAAGTTGGTTGATGAAGAAGTGAGCCGTGTTGCAGGGGATGATTACGAAGTCGGCACCAGCCTCTTCAAGCCTCTTGCCTGCGCGGATAAGTTCCGGCAGAGGGCTCGGTCCCGTTCCAAGTATCGCAGGTGTCCTGTCTGGGACCTTTGAGTTGCTGTATATTATGACTCTAGGGTGGTCTTGGTCTCTTTTGGCGGGGGTCGCCTTAATGATCCTGAGGTAGAGATCGGCGGTAGCTTCGGGTCCCATTCCACCGAGTATTCCAATGATCTTTTCCGACATGGGATACCTCTAGGAGAAAAGCTGAGGCATAAATTAACGCTTGTCCCTCTCGCGAATAAGCTGCGCGACGGAGAAGATGCCCAGGAAGATAGCGAGCACGTATACGAGGATAGTAATCTGGAACAGTGGGGGCGTCAGCATGCTTTGGGTAGCAATAACAAAAAGGCTCATACCGATGACGATTGAGGCCACGATGAGCCCCAACAATATCTTATAGGAAACCCTGTCGATGCTGTTTCCAAGTCCTTCGAGGTCGTCGCGGGCGATCTTAAAGGTAAACGACCCGTCTGAAAGTCTCTTTAAGGCTCCGTTTACACTCTCGGGGAGATCCTTAGCGTTCTGGAACGCCTCAATTATGCTGAACCCAGTCTTCCGTAGGTTCGCTTGGCTGAGCAGGTTCCTCCTCGTGATGTCTGTGAGTGTAGTTTTAGCTTCTGTGGTGAAATCGAACCCAGGGTAGAGCCTCTTACAATCGTCTTGGACCATAATGATGACATTGAACATCAGCATAGTCGCCATGGGAACCTTAAGCCCGTACTTCTTCAAAGCGCCGACGACTCCCTTCATCGCACCTCCATCTGGCTGGGCTGAGTTGAATTCATCTCCCTCGATTAGCGCAAGGTATAGATCATCCTTGAAGGAATCAACCCACTGTTCCCTGACTTTGATCTCAAGGGCCGAGAAGACGTCGATGAGTTCATCGACATCCTTGTCCACTATGCTTAGAAGCAACTTGAGGAGTAGGTCCCTCTTCTCGGGTCGCAGTATCCCCATCAGTCCGAAGTCGAGGAATACCAGCTCACCCTTCGGAGTCACCAGCAGGTTCACTGGGCTTGGATCGCTGTGAAAGAAGCCGTCATCGAAGATCTGCTTCATGTAGGCGCGGAGACCTAGGAGGGCGATGGCCTTCGGGTCGACCCCCATCTTCCTTATCTGCTCCACTTTATCGATGTTGACGCCCTTGATATACTCCATGACTAGGAGGCGGGTCCCCGAGTACTCCCAGATGATCTTCGGGATCCTGACGCCGTCGAAGTCCTTCATGTGTTTGGTGAGGAGGTCAGCGTTCTTTCCGTCTCTCACGAAGTCTAGTTCGGCCATTATCTGGCGGGCGAATTCTGTTATCACGCCGGGGAAGTTGAATATCTGTAGGTCCGTCGGCGTCTTCTCCGCCCTTTCCGCGATCGACATCAGGATGTGGAGATCCATCTCGACGGCTTCCCTTATCTTGGGGCGCTGGACCATGAGAGCGACTACTGTTCCATCCTTCAGCTTCCCGAGGTGCGTCTGGCCTAGGCTCGATGAGGCGAAGGGGCGCTTGTTGAGGTAGACGAATCTCTCATCGATGGGATTGCAGTACTCCTCGATGACTGGCTTGAGTTGCTCGAAGGGCACGGGTTCCATTTGGTCTATTAGCAGCTTCAGTTCCTCGATTAGGTCCGGGGACAGAAGCTCCCGCCGCATACTCATGAACTGGCCAAACTTTATGTAAGCGGGTCCGAGTTCCTGGAGGGCTAGTCGAATCCGCCTGCTGACGTCGAGGTTGGTGGTCTCTGGCTTCTGTTTATGTATCCGCCACTGAATCGTGCTCGGTAAAAGTTTGGCGGCAGCGTCCTCGAATCCGTATTTGAGGAGGATCGCAGCTATCTGCTCGTAGCGCCCGGTGGGAGAAACCATTGATTTTGAAGCGTCACGCTAGCGTTTAAACGAATTGCGGGTATCCCTTGTTTAGGTTCATGGATGTGTGGTCGTTAAAAAAATTGGTTTATCCGATTATGAATCCGAGGATTACTCCTAATATGAGGCCGATGCTTAGTGGCACAATTCCGAAGAAGAGTGCGAGGTAAGACATAGCAACTGGTCCATAAGTCGCAGTTAGATTCTTCGCCTCCTGCACCGAGGCTTCTAAGTTGATGAAGCCGAAGTACGCAGCCACGAGGGCGAGGACCGCTAGTATGATTCCGATCTTGATTACCTTCTTGATCAAGTATCCTATTATTAAGCCGATTACGAAGGGGATCGCTAACACCAAAAGTGAAGGTAGGCCGCTGAAGGATCCCGGAATCAATCTCAGTAGGTCGTCTATTATGGTCAAGCCAGTCAATACGAGAATGGTCGGCGATGTTAATAAAATGGTCTCAATGCAAGGATACTTAAAACGCACGTCTGTAAAGCTGTTAAGCTAATCTGTCAAGTTGGGTGTAAACTCCGTCAACCCCGTTGTTAGGTCGGGTGTCAATTTGTCAACCTTTTTGTTAGGTTTGGTGTTAACTCTGTCAACCCCGTTGTTAAGCGTGTTAAGTGTGTTAACCTGTGCGGAGTGCGGGTGCGGTGCGACCTCCGTCAACCATCACGCCCCACGCCACCAACTATAGAGAGCAGTTGCACCATGGTGAAGGCGTTGCGCACCTCGGATAGGGCGCAGTAAGGTGCAGGTGCAGTGCACCCCGCCGACTCTAACTCCGTTAGAGCGGATGAATTTAACTTGACGTTTCCATGAAGCAGCCTAACACTTTTTTGCAAATGATGATGTGCTTTAAGTTGGGGTGGACATTTTCCTAATGTGAGCTTTATGTCTCCGCTGCCTAACGATAGGGGGAAGGCGCTGAGCCTCCTCTTCAGGGGATACTCGGCGAGGAAGGTGGCGGATGATTTAGGGGGAGTTCAGCAACATCAACAGTTTAGTGGCTTAAAACTTTTACAAGTGAAGCTGAGAGGGCGGGGGACATCATGTGGCAGCTGTTAAGTATGGAATAGAGGAGCAGGTTCATCAACTAATCGAGATTGGCGGCTTGATCGAGGAGACGAAGGTCGACGCGTCGAAGGCGAAGGTTGGTCTCGAGATGGTACATACCCTGCACGAGCTGGGGGTTGAGCCCGAGGGCGCCCCCGACTTCATCAAGTCGGTGATCAGGGAGGCGGAAATACAACACCTCTCGCCTGAGAAATTCGTGAAGTTAGCCAAGGGCATGTATGATGAGGGTGTCGAGGGCCAGAGGGACTACGATACCCTGTTCGAGAAAGTGGCGTCACAGAAGAACCTTTTCGAGACGATCAAGAAGCAGGCTTCGGAATACGAGGAGATGGAAGATGAAGCCAAGACTTCCATGAATAAAACGTTGGAAGCTAACAAGGTCACCACGAGGGACTTAGAATTTCACCGCCCTAAGGGAAAGACTCGCACACCATGGTTTAAGATGGATGACTTGAGTAAGGTGGAGAGCTGCATAGTGAATGTCGCCGAACGGGCTACGATTCGGCTGCGGTGATCTCCACGTTCTCACACGGCCCTGAGTTGAAGAATCGGATCGAGGAAGAGGAGTCGGAGGCCGTGGAGCACCCGAAGGCCAACGAGAAGGCAAAGAAGCATTGGCGAGCGGACTAGGCTCCCGGTCAACGCCCGTTGGCCGAGCACTCCAGAAGCGAACACCGGGCCAAACGCGGCTCAGCTCGAGGCGGTGGTGGAGGCCGCCCACGATATTGCGGCCCGCACGGGCTTGCCAGCCTGAGGCAGTCGCCAAATTGTGGCGGACCTGCATGAAAACTGGGAGCCCAAACTGGTCTTCGAGAACGAGAAGACCAAGTTGAGCAAACAGATTGAGCAGCTGGCTGACAAGATTGGCTTCCTGGAGGAAGAGGAGAAGTCCATCAACCTGAAGGTTAAATCCGAGGAGGAATCCCTGAAGGGCCTCGAGGAGCTCGAGAAGTTAGTAAGCAAGGAAGAGATCATCGAGCTCAAGCTCCTGATTGTGGACAGCGGCATCAAAGTCTCCACATTCCGCAGAGAAGTAGAGAGGCTGGGGAGCGTAACCGCCGCCGTGGACGCGACTGAGAAGGAGAAGAGGAGGAGCCTAGCCGAGCTTGAGAGAAAGGTCACAGCCCTCGAAGCTAATGTTGGTCAACTGGAGAAAAGGAAGACTGAGCTGGAGGCCAACATAACGACCCTCACGTCGGGCGCTGTGAGGGAAATCGAGGAAGCCTCAAAGACGATCAAGGGCGTGGCGGAGACGCTGAAGACGGACTTCACCGACCCCGAAACGGGCTTCGATGCCACAATAAAAAGCTCAGGTTCCAAGGCGGGGAATGAGATGAGCAAGGAACTGATTTATCAAAGACAAGAGTTTGCCAATGCATTAGAGAAACTGCGTAACTTCATTAAATCATCCATAGAGGATATAGATTACCTGAGGAAGGAAGCATGGGGATCCGGTAAAGTCGTTGGCATATCGATTCACCTCGAGCGCTTGGCGAATATAATCGGGACCAGCCTGTTGACAGGGTCGAGGCCCTGGTTACCATGGAGATGGCGGTAGATGCGTTCAGCGAGTACCTCAAGGCTAATGGCATGGCGGACCTGAGTTCAAAAGCCTCCAAGTTTAGCTTCAACCTCCGGAGTGCTTCACATTGACTGCGGATACTAAGGAAGAGCACCCATTGCCAAAGCCCAATTGGCTGTTATTCGAGGTAAATTTCCGTCGGCATTACCTAGAGGAGACACTGAATAGGACCAAGGGCTCCTTTGAGAGGAGGATGAGGAAAAACGTGTGGGATGTAATCAGCTTCAAGTTTAGACCAGAGGCTGAACCTGCCGAAGAGGCACGTAGTAGAAAGGAGTCTGAACAACTCTACACAAATTTGGATGTGATTCGGACAGAATCTTTGGTTTGGAGCCCGGTAGAAATATGCGAGTTTTGACTGCTATTGGAGAATCTAATAGAAGGAGGCCGATTAGGATCCTTAACTGGTTGAAGAAGCTTGTTGACGTTGTCCCAGATGATTCTACTCGATCGTTTTCCTTAATATTTGCTTGGAGGTTGGCCCTGAGGAGACGATTAAATTATTCGAGGTGAAAAAAGGTAAGCATCGTCAAGAGACTAGATGGTGAGCCGACTGGGTTCAACCTAGATTCACTTCGACATCCACCCCTTTGATCACATTTACTTGTTTAAGAATCTAGACGTAATCATCGAATCATAGATTATGAATGTTTTTTATGGAATTTTGGTGAGCCATGTTATGTCAATCCCAAAATCGGGTTTTATTTAATTTCAAAATCGCTACCAATGTCTAGCGCATTATCGTTGGATGGTTTAGTTTCTTTATTGTTCTTTTTGCGAGAGCCTAATCGCCACTATTCTCTTCTCTAGGATTGTCTTGTGAGCCTTGATGGGTTTACTGACTTGATCTGGCAAATTAGTTGATCTCAGCAACTCGTCAGTTTTAGCTACTATCTCTTCCTCAGCGTGGATTGGGGTACATTTGTCTTGCGAAATTTAGCTGATACTCAATGGACTTGATATCCACAAATTTTGGGATGTAATCGAAGTAGGGGTTGATTGCGAAACGCGTCAGCTCCTCCTGTCCGAGTTGATGAAAGCTGGCCATGGCGATTCGCAACTTAGCTACGGGGATTTTACCCGAGTCGTCGCTTTCTGAGGTTATTTTATCCAACCATATTCTTCTTGATCTCAAGGTTTGGTATGGATACCTCGGCTCCGATGGCGTTTTTCTGGCCGGAGTCTGTGTTGTCTCTCCCCAATTCTCTCGAGATGATCGATCTGGCGGAGTCGATGTCTGAGGTGTTCCTGGCTAAAGCCGATACCATGTCCCATCTGCGTACTTGGTCGACCTTGAGTCCCCAGTAGTCTGATTTGCTGTCAGCGAGAACCTCCCTGAACTCGTCTAGACTCTCTCCGTTTCTCAGTACCCCGGCGAGCATTTGGAAGTAAATCAGCTGAGTGACGCTGCCGCCCTCAGATTTCATGAAGCCCGCGTTCAGGAACCTCTCAATCTCTGACCAGAATTGTTCCCTTACTTTGTCGGCCATATAGCCTAGGGAACCCACCAGGTAGCCCAGCAGCGTCCTGAGTACGAGCTCATCTTTCTCCGCAGATGCTTGGGACATCACTATATCCGCGAATCTTTGCGCTGAAAGCTTAGCTTCCCTCACCATCCACCATAGCGTATCCCACAGCATCTCTCGAGGCATAGGATCCTTGATCGTGGAGGTCCATTTTTTAGCGGCGTCGAGGCTACCCTTGTCGAGTTTAACTCGGACATAGTCGTAGTCGAGGTTATTCGGGAACACCAGGGTTGGGCAAGGTAGGCCTCGTGCGTCGCTCACCTCCGTCGTCTCGTCCGAGTAGGCGGTGGGGAGGACTTCTTTAGCGATTAATTCGTTCTTCTCCTTATAGTATAGGGCGATTTGTGTTCTGTGCGTCCTCAAAATGTGGCTGGATTCGTCTGGGGTCTGGATCAGTTGTAGCTTAGCGATTTCTTCGCCTACGCAGGCGTAGTTCGCCTCTAATGTGTTGGTGCCGCTTGAGCCGAGCCACTCCGACTCCCATTTAGTGAGGTCCATTCCGGCGGCTTCGCCGAGTTCTCTTAGGAAGTCTGATCTCGTTGCGTTGCTGAATTCGTACTTCTTGAAGTATTCGCTTAAGCCCTTTCTGAAGTTCGTCTCGGATATGAAGTAGACGAGCTGTTTTAGCACCGATGCGCCTTTACCGTACGTTATTCCGTCGAAGTTGGCCTCCGCGGTATCCGTGTTATCAGCTTGAGTGATGATCGGGTGTGTGGTTGATTTTATCTCGTCCTCCGAGTAGGCCCAGTTCTTCATTCCTCGGTAGAACTCGTGCCAGGGGTTAGGGAGATCCAGGGACTCTCTGTTTTCGTCTATGGCCCAATACGCCATGTATGTGGCGAAGCTTTCATTAAGCCACAGGTCATCCCACCACTTCATTGTGACTAGGTCACCGAACCACATGTGCGAAAGCTCGTGCAGGAGCGTCTCGGCGGTGCCAAGTCTCATCAGAGGAGTGATCATTGATGCTCGGCTCAGATTGCTCTCGCTGAAGGTTACGGCGGCCACATTCTCCATTGCTCCGGCGTTGAAGTCTGGGACGAGTATCTGGTCATATTTGCGATTGCCGGGTCTCCCGAATGGGTAGGGGTGACCGAATTTCTCCTCGTAGAATCCGAGTCCCAGCTTGGTTGTCTCCAACCATTCTTCGCTGCGAACGTACTTTGCCAATGATTCGCGGGCGAATAATCGTAACTCGATATCCCTCCAAGCTGAACTCCAAACCGTATATGGTCCGCCTATTAGTGCGAATAGGTAGGTGCTGAAGCGCTGGGACTCCGGGAAGACCCAGGTATCTGACGTATCTCCAGGCTTTACCTCTGCCTCTTTTTCGTTTGATATAACCTTCCAGTCCTTCGGAGCCTTGACTGTAACCGTGTAGGTTGCCTTGATGTCGGGTTGATCGAAGCATGGAAAGACCTGGTTGGCGTTGTATGGTTCCAGGTTGGTATAGACGTAGACTTTGTGATCGTATGGATCGTGGAAGTGATGTAATCCGTCCCCGGTGTTACTGTAAGGGTGGCTGAAGTTAATCTCAATCCGGTTGTATTCACCGATCCTTAAGCCCACGTTTTTGATCGTGACCCTTTTTCCATCATATTGGTTGGCTCCTTCTTGACCATTGATTTTGATGAGTTTTATCTTTCCACCTAAAAAGTCCAAGAAGATTGACTCATCTCCCGCTTCTCTGAGAAGAAAGTCTATGCGAGTATTTCCAGTGAATTCGCCATCGTTTTCGCCGAGGTTAAAATCGAGGTTGTACTTCACATCGGCCACTTGGAGAAACCGTTTTTCGGCTTCACTTTTCGTGAGGAGGGCCCTTGCTTCGGTCATCTTTTTTCAGATATCAACTTATATGGCGAGTTAAAAAATAGAGAGTGCACGCTAGTCTTCGTGTTTCTTCGAATGCACGTGCACAACTTGTTAGCTAGCCCATTCATTTTTATTCTAGCGTTTTAACCCTTTCAAACACGTTTTCGGCGCTTAAGATACCAAAGACTAAACAAGTTGCAAGATGACCAACGTAGGAAGCATATTTATTCTCACTCCCACCGCTGAGACTTCCCTGCATAACTGCGCCAGCAGCGTATAACCCAGGAATCGTTTTCAAGTCTCTGTCTAGGACCTCGCCTTTCGTGCTTACGAGAAGTCCACCATGAGTGGATACCTGACCCAAGGTAAATGGGATGCCGTAGAAGGGGGGCGATGCTATTTTATTTACGTTCGCTGACTTGGGAATCCTTAATTTTAACGATTTACCCTCGTCAACCGCCTCGTTGAACTCGCCAACAGTGGTAGTTAGAAATGGGCTCACTCCAGCCTTTTCGGCAAGTTCCTCGATCGTATTTGCGGAAAATACTGTTCCTTTAAATTCCAAGATGGAGTCGACCACCAATTTCACTTTCTGCTTATATATCTCCTCATCAATGACCATTAATCCAACAGTTTCTAAGGAAAGCTTGGCCATAATGCTCCCATACATATTACATCCCAATGACTCGTCACAGAATCTCTGACCATTCTTATTTACAATAATCCCTTCCACACCAATGGGATTGATGTTTAGATACATTATATCCTCATTCATGCAAGCTGCTTCTGGCCAAGCGTTGAAGGACATGTAATTCATGGATCTAACAGCGGCTCCAGCCTTCAAAGCCATCAAGATGCCGTCCCCCGTAGCTCCAGGTTCACTGAACACTGGCACCTGGTCCACATGCGAACCGACATACTTCACCAGCATCTCCTTGTTTCTCTGGAAACCCCCTGTACATAGGATTGTGGCCTTGGCTTTGATCTTGAATAATCCGTCCTTGCCTTTTGCTAAAACTCCTACAATTTCACCTTTAGAACCAATCAAAAGTTTTTCAGCCTTAGTTTCGTATAGAATTTTTACACCGCTTTTCTTAAGCTCGCGACTCCAGAAGCTTCATTGCCTTATAGCCGCCGTATTTAGAGGAGTCGTAGACTGCGCCAGGCTTGATTAACGCCCACGGCCCAGTGAATGGCTTTTTTGGCTTGAGTATTCTTTCCTGTCCTGGTGGTTCCTCAAATTCAACACCTTTCTCGATCAACCAATTCATGGATCGGTGACAGTTTTTAACCAAAGCAGAAGCTAACTCGGGGATCGCCTTGCAATCTGTATGTATATTTATTATTTCTAAGAGTTGATCCTCTTGCGCCATTGGGCTTAGACCACATACATGGATAGCTTGGCCCGCTACGATGGCATCCCCGCCTATCCACCAGCCATCAGGCTGTTTATCCATGATTAAAACTTCGACTCCCAATTCAGCCAATCGATTCGCCACCACTAAACCTGCCATACCCATACCCACTACCATTGCGTCACATTCCTGACTTGGGAGATTGGAAGCTGACCAATTTTCATTTTCCATAGAAACGCCATTATAAAATGCTTTGGCATAAAATTAAAAATTATTGCCTTATGCGTACGCGATCGTCAAGGGGAAGATTATTGCTTCAAAATTACTCACTGGGGTTCACGCATTCTATTAAGGCGTATTAAATGGTTAGAACGACAAAAAGGTGTATAATAAGGAAATCGCGATTATTATCGAAGAATAAGTTATGAGGAGACATATTCTAACCAGCCGAACCTTTTCGATTCAAACAATCCAGAACCTCAGTTCAAGCCACAGAGCCCGTTAATCTCATACATAAGAAGAGAAGACTATGACGATCCTACCCATTGTCTTAGATTGCGTTTTCTGGTTCTTTTTGGCACTAGTCTTTGCCCTGATAGAGATCGAAGTTGAAGGAGAAAACGGTTGGGCCGAGAAACTCCCAACCTGGCGCAAGACCAACACCACTCTAGCGAGATTATATGGGTTCTTTTTATCAGAAAAACCCATGACTGGTTATCATCTACTGATGTTCCTTTTGCCGATGCTTATATTCCACAGCGGATTCTTCTTTGGTTTAAAATGGACGCCAATAACTGAATTGATGATCTGGTCACTCTATTTCTCATTTGATCAAATATGGGATCTTCTCTGGTTCATCTTAAATCCTTATTTCACTATCTCTAGGTTCAAAAAGGAAAATATATGGTGGTATAAAAAATCCTATTGGGTCGCTAATATAATACCGTTTGATTACATCTCTTCTTGGTTACTTTCGGTTGGATTTGGTTTAATGGCGAGTCTTTTAGGTGATAACTTTTTTTACCTAACTGAGGTGGGTCTCCGATTTGTTGTCTTTTCGGTTTTAATTTTTCTCACCACCATTTTCGCACCCCATTATCATAGTTTCTACTTCGCGATTCGTAAAGATGATGAATAGATGTAATTTTTTACAAAAGCATATTTAGAATGCTCGAGGTTCTAACTCTCAGATTAACCTCCGGTGGACATTTTTTTGAAGTTTATCTATTTTTGATGAGCCGCAGCATAAAGTTAAGATTGGGTTAAGTAGAGACGCGGTTTATGCTTAGAGTTCGTTTCGCATGCGCCTTGCGTCTATAAGTAACGCGTTATGCTCGGCTCCAACCTATCCCTAGGCATAGCACCGACGATCCGGTCAACGAGATGGCCATTTTTGAAGACTAAAATAGTTGGAATACTCATCACGCTAAACTGAGCAGAGACCTTGGGATTTTGGTCCACGTTAAGTTTTCCGAATTTTATCCTACCCACATAATCTCCAGCGATCTCATCAATGATAGGAGAGACTAATCGACACGGCCCACACCAAGACGCCCAAAAATCTATGACCGCTACAGAATTATCTTTGACGAAACTCGTAAAGGTGTCATCGGTCAAATCAATCGGTTTACCCAAATACCTCGAAGTGGGCTCGGTTTCCCCTTTCCTGCCAGAGGCCCTCTCCAGCATCTCCTCAAGTTTCCTCTTTCGAATCCTATCTAGCTCCCAGTCTTCCCCTTCTACCATCTCGACACTCAGCCTCAGACACAGTTAAAAATGTTAACTCATGCGTTAATGAATAGAATTAAGATTCTTTTACTACAGAGGATATTTCAATGTTTTTTAACCGAAGTCCAACGCTAGCCTCACGAATCACCTAAAATAAATAGCTTTAGTCGCTTTCCATCCGCGTACGCATTGTGTGGTGGGCCGGGACGGACTTATACCTAAATGGGTTCAGGTCTCAATCATTGAGGTAGTGAACGGTATTAAAAGTTGATTTCATATTCACTAGGACAATGTTGTAGTGCAGGTGTGGGGGCACTAACCTGTTCTTACTAGTAATAATAAGCCACTTTCAGAGCTATAATCAAGCTTTTCTGAGTCTTTCCTCTGAATGAATCCCGCCAACAAAACCCTTACTTGCTAAAGATCTTGAGATTAGCATTTTAGGCCCCTAATTCGAAGATGAATTACTCAGTTTAGAAATTACCCACTTTGCCATTCTACGAACATGTTCATCCTGATCATTACATGCTTTTACAATATACTGGTAGTATCGAGGGTGATAATTATTCAATATGGCGTTCAAGGCGTTTGTCTTCCACTTCCAAACCTTATCCTTCGGAATATACCAGAACTTGGGCTGAATCGTATCTCTCAGGAAATCGTAGTCCATTTCAACTAGTTTCTCGAGGGAAATCTTTTCACCAATCTCATCGAGACCGGGAAACGCTTCCTCCTCAACCCACTCCCTATGATTGAAAGGGCAGGCATCCTGACAGTTTTCGCAGCCAAAAATCCAGTCACCCGTTTGAGGTTGGTATTTGTCTGTAGTCCAATCCCAGCCCTGAAAAGTTGTGAGACATGAGACGCATGATAAGTGGTTCATGGTATAGGGTGCTGATAGGGAGCCCGTTGGGCAATTCTTTATGCACAGGCTGCATTGGGGCGGGCAAGGCTTAGCCTCGTTCCGGCTAATGTATTCTAACTCCTCATTGACGAGCCAAGCCTCCAGTTGAATCCAGGAGCCCTTCTCAGTGTAGAAGAAGTTGTTCTTCCTAACTATTCCTAGGCCAGCCTTCATCGCTGCCCATCGGAGTGCGGTTATGCCGAAGTCTCTATCGGTTGCAGTTTTCAGCCCTCGCTCTTTGAGGTAGGCTTCGAATGCGATGCTATCCTTATACTCTTGAGAGTTAGCGTCTCTTCGGCTGTCAACTTGGTAGTACTTCGCTACTTTTCCCTTCAGGCCATCGGGAAGGTGGTATCGCCCATACCACCTCGCACATACGATTATTGACTTAGCCCACGGGTAGTCTGCACTTGGGTTAGAGAACGAGTAGAAGTGTCTGTAGATGGGCTCAACTTCTGGGTAAAGTTTGACACGTTTGTCAAGCTCTTTCGCGTATCCCTTCATCTCATTTACCTTAACTATCCCGCACTTTGAGTAGCCTAGCTCAAGAGCCTTAGAAACAATCTCATCAGCTAATTCCACTGTTTACAGCCACTCCTGGATTGCATGAACGACGTGCACCTACCCGTATTCTTCGAGAAGTATTGAGTTTCTCAGCAGGTCTTCAATCGAGTATCTGGATGTAATGAGATGACACCCCAGCTCTCTGACGCGGCGCATCTTCTAGTCCTTCATGTGTGAAGTGTCCGCACGCGTGATCCCAAGTTCACGTAGCCACTCAGATACCTCGTTCTGTGCTTTTCTTACGTTGCTACCTCGGATTGCTAGGCCGTTAGGAACCGTTGACTTTTGGCAGAGTTCCTTGATGTCGGTTACACTTCTTCCCAGTCGGCTTCCCTCGTTTGTACAAAATGGTGCAATGGTCTTTCCGGAGAAATCATACTCCGATAAAAACGTTGCAACGGGCATGGGTATCGTGCCCCACCAGTTAGGATAGCCGACGAAAACCAAGTTGTATGTATCCATGTTCTCGACTTTTATCTTCAGCTTAGGTCTAAGCTGTTCTCCGAGTTCCTTCCGTGCTTGCTTCACACACTTGTTGTAATTGCGTGGATACGGGTTTACGGCGACGATTTCAAAGATATCACCACCTACGATTTCCCGTATTTGATCTGCAATTACTCGTGTATTACCGGAATGGGAGAAAAAAGCAACGAGGATACTGTGAACCTTCCCGTCAGTCATAGTAAATACCCCTATTTTTCTATGATCTTCAATTCGTTAGGCTGACCGATTATTGATAGATGAGAAAAGGACGAATCCTTAGAGGCTCCATGCCAGTGCTCCTCACCCGGAGAAATATAGATAACAATGCCGGGCGCAACTTTATGCTCCTGATCTTTGGTGGCTACGATCCCTTTGCCTTCGGTGACAACCAAAATCTGCCCAGTCGAATGAGTATGAAGCTTGTTGCGAGCGCTGGGTGCAAAGTTAACCATAAGAACCTGGGTATTCTTGTTTTTGCTCTCTTCTTCTTGAATAAACTGGGTGTTTACATTTCCCCCAAGGAACAAAGGATCCTTCGATACCTCATTTGCTGAAACGTCTTTTACGTTGATTATCTTCATCGTTGACATACTCCTGACTTAAACATAGTCCACATAAGAACTACGAGTGAAACCGTGGGAGTACCTCTTTGGTTAATATCTGAACATCGCTAAGTACGTTCGGTCCATTGACCAAGAATGTAACTAGACCAATTCCTCTCTTCTTGTACTCGTCGATTTTGTCAACCACATCTTCTATTGAATTGCCTGGAGCCGAGGTGTTCACGCGTATGAATGCCCCTTTTCTGATATCGTCGTAGTCTCTCCCTATGGACTCGCAGTGTTCCTTAAGGATAGAGAGTTTATGATCGAGATCACTCAGATCCGAAGTTACGAGGTGGCTGACATCAGCATATTTAGCCGCTATTTTGAGGGTCACCTTCTCCCCCGCCCCACCTATGAGTATCGGGATTGGTTTCTGAACCGGTTGAGGCGAGTTGAGCACATTATCTACCGTATACATTCTTCCATGGTAGGTTGTACGCTCCGATGTGAACATCGATTTACAGATCTCAACCGTCTCAAGCAATCCTCGCAATCTTTCCTGTTTTGGCGGAAAACCTCCCATAAAACCTTTAAACTCTTCCTCGTGCCATCCGGCCCCGATTCCAAATACCAGTCTTCCTCCCGATATGATGTCCACTGTCGTGGCCATTTTAGCCAAAATCGTTGGTCTACGATAAGCATAACATGTGACAAGTGTACCGAGTTTGATCTTCCTCGTCACAGCGGCGAGTGCGGCCAGCGTTGTCCAGCATTCAAGCGGATGATTTCCCACCCCGTTTGGGTCATTCATGTTCATCAAATGGTCTGTTAAGGTGAACAGATCAAAGCCCGCTTCTTCCGTAGTCTGGCAAATCTGTTTCATTTCCTCGAATGATTTACCTTCTGGGGGAGCATGTATCTCAAACCAAATCTTTTTCGACATCTAAACTCCATACCTCTAATTCTTAGTTTTACCTGTGTAAACTCGCTAGTATACGAAAAGAACTAAGGATATATATACATAATACGCACAAAAATGTTACATACTAACAGGATTGATACCATGGATATCACGGCTAACGAATACAAGTATAATTATGGAATCGACGCAGCGATGGACGTAATCGGAGGCAAGTGGAAGTCTCTGATCATGTATATGCTAAGCGACGAGACGCTACGTTTTAGCGAGTTGCTTAACAAGGTTAGGCCAAAAATCACGCAGAGGATGCTTACGAAGCAGCTACGCCAACTTGAAGAGGATGGTCTTGTCGCAAGAAAGATCTACGCGCAGGTTCCTCCGAAGGTGGAGTATTCACTAACGGAAAAGGGAAACTCCCTGATGCCGATTCTCGACCAACTTTGCTTATGGGGATGTGAACAAATGAAAGACCAAATCAAATATCCCTGTGATTAAGTGGCAACACATTACATTAAAAGACATAGGCATCGACCAATTTTACGTCAGCGCTCAGAGAGGCGACGTTGGCAGCAACCAATTTGTGAGACTTCACGCGAGATGGGATAACGGATCTGATGTCGGGGGAGGCTCGATTAAAATCAATGGTGAAGGTCTACAGTTCAATAGCACAGACTGGGTCCAACTGAGTGACACCTCATCTGTAGCTGCGCGCGCGATTATCTACACTATAGTATCAGTTATTGTCCTTAATATAATCAGCCATGTGATTAACCCTGGAGTGTTCTCGTTTACGGGGCTTTTTCTCGCGTCGGTGATAGTCTCTGTATTCAGCGTCGTTGGCGTTTTCCTCGAAGCAAAATTCGCCCCTAAATCAACGAATACTAGCCCAACATCTTAGATTATACTTCGGATTTCGTGCACTGATTGAGTCTCTAGCCTCTCTACTTCTTCGCGTGCGTGCGTGTAGTCGGTACAGGATTTTATCGTGGTACGCGCTAAATTACTGAAATAAGTATTATATAAAAAATCGAGGAAGTTAAGCTGATAAGCGTTTTCTGATAGACAATAAGATAACAATGAGAATTATACCCAGCACAGCGCGCGCGCTGGTTTCTATGTCCCATATTGGAGAGGACGATGCCAAGTACTATTCCAATTATTACACAAAGCCAGACCAGCCACTCATCCAAGGCCATCACCGTTTAAGTAATTATCACGGAAGTGTATAAAAAAAATAAGTAGTCAGATAATCGAGACTTTCAAGATTTAGTCTCTAGTTAGCTAGGCTAAAATAAAGAGCTGAGAGCGCGCAGGAACCTAATATGATTGGTATGGTGAAGTGAATCGGTTTAGTTGCGCGTGTGAAGGAGGGAAGAGACTTTCCATCTATGAAAATCAATAAATCGATTCTCATGTTGTCATTTATGTGCGCGCGTCGCGTACACTTACTTATGATTCTAACTTATCGTCAGAAACTAACATCTGGACTATGTTAAATATCTCATGTGCTAAACTGTTAACAGTTGTAAAACAATCTGTATTGTTGAATGAAGTTTAAAGGAGAAAATGATATGAAACCTCAAAAGTTGTTTGAGTTTATGCGTGGAGCATTATATTCATCTGCGATTCTGGTAATCCTGTTTATGGCTGTCTTTTATGGAGGCTCACCGGTACATGCAGCAACTCCCACCATACAACTCACCCCGTCTTCGGGATCACCGACCGCATGGGTTACCGTTAGCGGCTCCGGCTTTAATCCCTTAAATAAGTTGTTGAACGTCTACTTCGATGGAACTCTTATAATGGAGGGTTCTATGGATTCATCCGGTGCCATAGTTCCCTTCGGGGGCCCTATCCTGAACGCGGTTGTTGGACCGCACACTATAACCGTCACCGACTCTGCGGATAATACTGGGACTGCGACTTTTGTCGTCGTCGCTCCCACCATCACCCTCACCCCGTCCTCAGGGTCACCGAATGCATGGGTCACCATCAGCGGCTCCGGCTTCACTCCCTCATCACCTCAGATGAAAGTCTACGTCGATGGAAATGAGGTGTATGGGACTTCATCGAATCCTGTGAATGCATCAGGCTACATCAACCCGTTCCAGGCCCAGATAAAGGCACCCGGCGTTGGGCCTCACACCGTGTACGTTGAGGACGGTAGTGGAGTAAAGTCTGCGGATGTAACCTTCACCGCAGTACCTCCCACCATCACCCTCACCCCGTCCTCAGGGTCACCGAATGCATGGGTCACCATCAGCGGCTCCGGCTTCACTCCCTCATCACCTCAGATGAAAGTCTACGTCGATGGAAATGAGGTGTATGGGACTTCATCGAATCCTGTGAATGCATCAGGCTACATCAACCCGTTCCAGGCCCAGATAAAGGCACCCGGCGTTGGGCCTCACACCGTGTACGTTGAGGACGGTAGTGGAGTAAAGTCTGCGGATGTAACCTTCACCGCAGTACCTCCCACCATCACCCTCACCCCGTCCTCAGGGTCACCGAATGCATGGGTCACCATCAGCGGCTCCGGCTTCACTCCCTCATCACCTCAGATGAAAGTCTACGTCGATGGAAATGAGGTGTATGGGACTTCATCGAATCCTGTGAATGCATCAGGCTACATCAACCCGTTCCAGGCCCAGATAAAGGCACCCGGCGTTGGGCCTCACACCGTGTACGTTGAGGACGGTAGTGGAGTAAAGTCTGCGGATGTAACCTTCACCGCAGTACCTCCCACCATCACCCTCACCCCGTCCTCAGGGTCACCGAATGCATGGGTCACCATCAGCGGCTCCGGCTTCACTCCCTCATCACCTCAGATGAAAGTCTACGTCGATGGAAATGAGGTGTATGGGACTTCATCGAATCCTGTGAATGCATCAGGCTACATCAACCCGTTCCAGGCCCAGATAAAGGCACCCGGCGTTGGGCCTCACACCGTGTACGTTGAGGACGGTAGTGGAGTAAAGTCTGCGGATGTAACCTTCACCGCAGTACCTCCCACCATCACCCTCACCCCGTCCTCAGGGTCACCGAATGCATGGGTCACCATCAGCGGCTCCGGCTTCACTCCCTCATCACCTCAGATGAAAGTCTACGTCGATGGAAATGAGGTGTATGGGACTTCATCGAATCCTGTGAATGCATCAGGCTACATCAACCCGTTCCAGGCCCAGATAAAGGCACCCGGCGTTGGGCCTCACACCGTGTACGTTGAGGACGGTAGTGGAGTAAAGTCTGCGGATGTAACCTTCACCGCAGTACCTCCCACCATCACCCTCACCCCGTCCTCAGGGTCACCGAATGCATGGGTCACCATCAGCGGCTCCGGCTTCACTCCCTCATCACCTCAGATGAAAGTCTACGTCGATGGAAATGAGGTGTATGGGACTTCATCGAATCCTGTGAATGCATCAGGCTACATCAACCCGTTCCAGGCCCAGATAAAGGCACCCGGCGTTGGGCCTCACACCGTGTACGTTGAGGACGGTAGTGGAGTAAAGTCTGCGGATGTAACCTTCACCGCAGTACCTCCCACCATCACCCTCACCCCGTCCTCAGGGTCACCGAATGCATGGGTCACCATCAGCGGCTCCGGCTTCACTCCCTCATCACCTCAGATGAAAGTCTACGTCGATGGAAATGAGGTGTATGGGACTTCATCGAATCCTGTGAATGCATCAGGCTACATCAACCCGTTCCAGGCCCAGATAAAGGCACCCGGCGTTGGGCCTCACACCGTGTACGTTGAGGACGGTAGTGGAGTAAAGTCTGCGGATGTAACCTTCACCGCAGTACCTCCCACCATCACCCTCACCCCGTCCTCAGGGTCACCGAATGCATGGGTCACCATCAGCGGCTCCGGCTTCACTCCCTCATCACCTCAGATGAAAGTCTACGTCGATGGAAATGAGGTGTATGGGACTTCATCGAATCCTGTGAATGCATCAGGCTACATCAACCCGTTCCAGGCCCAGATAAAGGCACCCGGCGTTGGGCCTCACACCGTGTACGTTGAGGACGGTAGTGGAGTAAAGTCTGCGGATGTAACCTTCACCGCAGTACCTCCCACCATCACCCTCACCCCGTCCTCAGGGTCACCGAATGCATGGGTCACCATCAGCGGCTCCGGCTTCACTCCCTCATCACCTCAGATGAAAGTCTACGTCGATGGAAATGAGGTGTATGGGACTTCATCGAATCCTGTGAATGCATCAGGCTACATCAACCCGTTCCAGGCCCAGATAAAGGCACCCGGCGTTGGGCCTCACACCGTGTACGTTGAGGACGGTAGTGGAGTAAAGTCTGCGGATGTAACCTTCACCGCAGTACCTCCCACCATCACCCTCACCCCGTCCTCAGGGTCACCGAATGCATGGGTCACCATCAGCGGCTCCGGCTTCACTCCCTCATCACCTCAGATGAAAGTCTACGTCGATGGAAATGAGGTGTATGGGACTTCATCGAATCCTGTGAATGCATCAGGCTACATCAACCCGTTCCAGGCCCAGATAAAGGCACCCGGCGTTGGGCCTCACACCGTGTACGTTGAGGACGGTAGTGGAGTAAAGTCTGCGGATGTAACCTTCACCGCAGTACCTCCGCCCGTTTCTGTCTCGATAACACTGAACCCAGATACAAATGTCGCAAATATGATTTCACCGTCAAACTATTTCACAGTCTCATACACCTTTGAAGGATCCCCACAAAGTGCTCAAGAAACAGGCGGGACACTGCAGATTCAAGCTGACTCCAACACGGCTGTCACGATATCCGGCACATCGAGTGCCTCGACCACCGGAGGCCAGGAGTGGTGCCTTCAGAGCGACGGCTCCCCAGTTAGCTTCAATTTGGGAACAAGCGCCGCCTCAGCAACCTACGTGTACTACGACGTCTACACTCAGTCCGTTTCAGATTCAATTCTGGGCGAAGGAGGCCCGAATGTTCCTCTTAGCTATGCCGGCATGCCGAGCTCCGCGAGGTCTTCAGATTCGCCACAGAGTACAATCATCTCTCTATCCTCCACATCGACGACGATCCTCGCCTTAAGCTCATCCAAGGCAACAGTTCCCTCTTCCATTCTCCCGCATGTCCTTCCTTCGGGAGATCCGGAGCATTGGGCGCTGAATCCTGGTTCAGATGCATCTTGGACGATCTCAAGCTCCAATATTATAACAAATCCGCTTGAGTACTATCAACAATATGAGGTGACGGCGAGCTATTCTACCTCCGACGACTCAACTCCCTCCCTGAACGTCGTTTTGTCTGGTACACAGTTTGGCTCTGCTTTGCCAACCAACTTGGGGACTTCATCTCAGAAAGTGTGGTTGGACGCTGGCACGGGCTGGTCGTTGAATAGTCCGATTCCTTCTTCTCCAACTACTGAGCGATGGATCGCTAATAGTGGCACATCGGGAACAGTCGACTCATCGACCACAATTGCCCCAGATTACTACCACCAGAACCTGGAGACCCTCAGCTACAGCGTCAACGACGCCAGCACACCTACGGCACCCACATTCACGGCTAACCGCTACGGTTCACCCGTCGGCGAGACCCTGACCAAGACTGCCACCGGGTACTGGTTCGACAACGGCGCCTCCTGGGCCGTGACAGACCCCATCGCTGGGTCGACTACTGAGCAGTGGAAGCTCAACCAGGCGGCCAGCGGCACGGTTGGCGCTGACACGATCGTCTTCGCCTACTACCACCAGTTCCAGGTTACCTTCGGGTACACGGTGGCGAACACCCCGGCGGGCAATCCGTCCGACCCGACCGTCTCCTTCAAGGTCTTCGACGGATCATCTAAGGACACCGCGAAGCAGACCGGCGCCCCAACTGACTGGGTGGATGCGGGGAGCAGCGTCACCTACACCAACCCCATCGCCGGCGTCAGCGGTGAGAGGTGGATGATCTCAGGCGGCGCAACCCCATATGTCGCCTCCACATCGGTGACCGCCTCTGGGACCCTAGACCCAACTTACTATCACCAGTTCCAGGTGACTCTGCAGTACAATGTGGTAAACAGCCCGACCGGCACGCCTACGGTGACCAACATCGTTTCCTACACCGGCTTCGGTGTCGGGTCATCAGCGACTCCCGCCTTAGACACTTCGAGTCAGGTGTGGGCTGACGCCGGCTCCGACGTTACATACACCAGCCCGATTAATTCTGGTTCTGAGCGGTGGATGGTGACGTCGGGTGACGCTGGAACCTACACCGCAGTCGCTTCGGTTTCCGCTGCAACGACTGCAAACCCAGGGTACTACCACCAGTACCTCGAGACGGTCTCTTACTTAGTCAGCGGCGGCGGCTCCCCTAAGGCCCCAACCTTCACAGCCAACAGATTCGGCTCCTCGATCACTGTGACTCTGACTGGCACCGCAACGGGTTACTGGTTTGACTCCGGCGCAACATGGAGCGCGTCACCGAACCCATTAACTGGCTCCGGTGGCTCCGAACGTTGGTGGACGAGTCAGCCGGTTTCTGGCACCGTCAGCTCAGCGGCGACTCTGGCCTTCACGTACAATCATCAGTTCCTACTGACCATGAACACCAATTATGGTACTACCAGCTTAGGTGGCTGGTTCAACGCGGGCTCCAAGGTGACTATATCGGCGACTGCACCGACCACTATCACAGGCGAACGATATCTATGGTACTACTGGATGGGATTGGGCTACGGAAGCTACACGGGTACGAGTAACCCGGCAACCAACGCGGTTATCATGAATGGGCCAGTCGTGGAATCCGCGTACTGGGGTCATCAGTTCCAGTTAACCATAAAAACCAACGGTGTGCCCTCACCCTATTCAACAAATGTTTATCTCATGGGTGGCAACGGAGGCCACGCATCCGATGCCTCCCCATACATCACATGGATCAACGCTGGAAGCTCAACGCAGTCGATTGGAGTAGACTCAACGGTCTCGGGTGGATCGGGTGTAAGATACGTCTTCACTTCGTGGAGTGACGGCTCTACTGCAAATTCACATTCCTCGGTGACGATGAAAGCTCCGCAGACGCTGACTGCGAGCTACAAGACCCAGTACTACCTGACGTTGAGCTCCGCACACGACTCCCCGCAGGGAGCAGGCTGGTATGATAGCGGCAACACCGCGTCGTTCTCGGTGAAGTCCCCAGTCTCCGGCAGTTCAGGGACACAGTACGTCTGCACTGGCTACACTGGCTACACACATCAGGTCCACTAAACAGCGGAACAGTTACGATGACCGGTCCAGAAACAATCACCTTCAATTGGAAGACCCATTACAAGTTGACGGTGAACATCAACCCATCCAGCCTCAGCGCATCCAGCATCAGCGTATCGCCAGCAAGCACCGCGACACCCAATGGAGCCGGATCCGTCTACTACTGGTTCGACTCAACCACAACCACCGTCACATTGACAGCCAACGCAATCAGCGGATACAAGTTCAGCAAATGGAGCGGCGACGCATCGGGAAAATCAACCACGACTACTGTGTTGATGAGCGGTCCGAAGACGGTCACAGCCACTTATACTAAATAACTAGAGACAAGTTCAATCAATGAATTTTTTTGTTCGTCTTATTGAATGTTTAATCTTTTACATGGGTTTATTTGGGTTCATTACATCTGTCACGTATAGCCAGCCAACCAATTATGGCGACAACAACAAGTTTACAACACACGTTGTAAATCTGTACGAAAATATGAAAATATAAATACCAGTACACGGGGGCTAAGGAACTTCACACCACCCTAAAAAAACTAGAGTTGACTCAGTTCATCAACGCTCATGAGGTATCGATAGCCTCCGAGGCGAATTGGTTCTGCGATTATTGTCTTCACAAAAACAACTGTATAAACATTGGCGATGAAAATAAAACCACGAAGAGGCTTAATGTGTAAATAGGATGAGTATCAGTGTACTCTAATTGTTTGATGTCTACATGTTTCGGGCATCGTGCATTATACTAATAATGCGGTGTGCTTTGGTCGATTATGCGCGCGCGGTTTCTAAGTCGAAGATGCTGAGCCAAGTTTCCACCTTAGCCGCATACTCCTCGCGGGTAACATAGTCCTTCTCAGACATGATGACGCTGCGCAGAATCGGGTGGGATCCGAGTGAGCGGGCAGCAAACGCCTTGAGGCCAACCAGCGAGACCAAACTCGAACTAGTGGAGCCCATCCGGTAACACCATCACCTAAAGCCACCGCAAACGGTAAATCCACTATGCTCAAAGTAACTTCGAGATATATCGATGAGGCGAAAAGGATACGGAGGCAAGCGCCGGAAGATCTGGATCACTACACATGAAAAGGTGAGGGCGGCTCTATCCGAGACCTGGATGAGAAACAAGGACCTCAAGCTATTAACGCAGGTTGTAGACTCGACCCTAGCACTGCATCTCGAGATCCTCGTCGACGAGGGCATCGCGGAGAGGTGGGTCGACGCCGGGCCCGGGAAGCATCCACCGCCCACCAACTATAGACTCAAACAGCGAAGCCCCCCCAACGGGGAAGAAGCATCGATCACGCTACGCGGTTTGACGAGGCTACGCATAGGCTCTCCCGACGCCTGGACCCCAGAAGTATACGTCAATGGAAGCGTGACGTTGGATGAGCAGACGATGGAGGAGGTCTCGGAGATGCTGAGGAAGGCGGACTCTATATTAGCCGAGCTGCTCGTCACTCTGCAATTCGAGATGAGACGATCTAGACTCGCGAGGCTAATAGCCGGCGTCGAGGGCTTCGAGGAGGTCAACGAGCTGAAGGAGCTCCTAGACACCTACCTGAGCTTCGAGGATCGGTTCAGGACCGCGGGTGTAGCGGGCTCCGGTGAGGAGGAGGCGATGATCAGGTCCAGGGAGGTAGAGTTCCTCGGGAGCCGCGACAAGTCGTATAGGGACTTGGAGCCTGGGGATCGCCTCTGGTTCTACATGAATATAGCGTGGAGGAACACCCCGTTGACGGGTGAGGGATTTGGTGCTCTCTGTGAGCTGCGTAGGAGGATGGAGGGATTAATCGACCCGACCCTGCTTGGTGAACTTCTGGAGGAGCCAAATCCCGCGGTCTGCCTGGTGGCTGCCTCAAGAGGTGTCAGGGTCAGCCTCGGAGCCTTTCTGATGCCTCTCCATGTGGAACCTGCCTTAGTCTTGGTGAGCGATCAGTATGATCGGACTGATCCACCAGGCAGCGGGGTCTCAGATATGTTGAGGTGGGTGTCAGGATCTCTTCGCGGAGTTGCAGTCTACGCTGGATCGATGGAGCTTGAGGATAGGCGTTCCTAGTTGAATCGTCTCGGGGATGTTAGGGATTTTGGGAGGTTGAAAAACTGGAGGATCTCCTCGACATCTTCTCTAGTTCTAAAGAACAGATATGGGGCGGAGCGAGTCGCGGGCTCAGTTGAGGAGTAGACAGGTACATTCGTTAAGGGGGGGACTCTCAAACGGTATCAATGCATCTGATGGTGGATTAAAATCCGAAACAGGCATTGGGTTGTTCAGAATCCTGTAAGCCTAGAGACCCGCCTATTGAAAGCTGAAGAATTTTGGAGGATCACTATGAGAAGCATAGGCAGCTGAAGAAACTCATCGACGCCATGGACTTGCTCGACTCCTGACTGACTAGTCCACCTCCGTCTTGTATACGGCGTTGGCTGAGTCGGAGTCGCGTCGGCAGTATATAGTCGTTAATCGATTCATGAATTTCCACGCTTGAGATCAATAGGGCTTAAACGTGTACAATTAGTTAACTAATCAGGGTATCATGTTTTGATTTTTTTATCCTATTTCATGGATCTGGATTATTCTATTTTGGCGATTTAAGTGGCATGGCTTTGAATTTGACACTGGCTGCTCTTTTTCTTTGTTTGGTAGAGTGTAACGTTTCGCGCCTCGTTTTTTCCATCCTTTAGGGGTGATCGGAGCGATCACTAAAACAGCCGAGACTAGTACACCCACACGGAGTTAGACTACCCTAAGTGTACTTAAAACCCCTAAAACGGCCATTTTTGATACGTCTACGGTGTTCTAAATCAGAATCGAGACCTAAAACTCTCATAAGTGATCACCGGTTTTGGGCAGTATTCAAGCTCTGTTCTCCAAAAGGAGCCTCTAATTAACCCTGTTTCTGTAACACTTTGAGAAGGCCACTGTCCATAAACGTATGTTTATAGACACTTTATATACTCGAGGGTTTGGGTGATCGGCGACCCTCCTCCACGGCTCTAAGTGGAGGTAGAAGTGGGACACTACTGATCCCTCTTATAATAGCGGAAACTAAGACGTCTCCCCATAGAGGAGAAATTTATTCAAGAAATATGTATGAAATGAACAATTTAATGAACTATCCCGAGTCAAATTGCATCATTTATATTTTGTATGAGATTAGTTCATCCTGATAACGGAGAGAGTAAAGAGGAGGAAACTCTCCTAGTAAGGGTCGTAAACCCAATCCCAGGGCTACTCTAAGGTTCTCCGGATGGTAAAAGTGGTAGAGTATAACCATTCAGGCGATATACGCGGGATCGATACGCTTCAGACAGGGGAACTCTGATTTTAGGTGGCTGGCTGCTTAGAGTGTTGCTCCCCAAACCGTTAGAGTCTACCAACATACCCTTGGACACCCTAAGTTTGCCTCTCAGGTGCCCCCATTCGATGATGCGTAGAATGTGAGATAGTAGATGCCTCCATGAAAGCCAAAAAAAGGCTCAGATGATTAAATAAAAACGGGTAGAGTCTAACATCTCGTAAAGAGGCTGTGTTAGACTCTAACAATCGTAGAGGTATATTGCTTAAACACTAAAACTATGCATGTGCTGAGATGTGTGATGATAATTATTCGCGCGCGCGAGCCAATGATTCAAAACAATGAAGGTTAGTTCCTAACATATTTACAGCCATTATTTTAGGAGTCCGCGCGCGCGTATGTGCTGGGGTACACGATAAATATTTCTCAGTTTTAAAACGTTAGACTGCAACACAATAGACACACGCATCACCGAGAGCGAAGAAACCTGAGACTTTGGCTCGAAAACTGGGAGGACTAGTGCGCGCGTATCGACTTGTCGTCTGGCCCATAGAGTGTGTTGGCTCGAAGAACTCAACAAGTTCGATTCGCATGGTTTTTGTTGCCTTCAAATGTAGATACGTTTGCGGTCAATATTCGATTAGCGTTTGTTTACGAGCGCACGCGTCCTGAAACAAGGCTATTAACTTTCTGAACAAGCACACTGTATTATTGCTAAATTTGGCTCGTTACCCAGAAAGGCATCAACACCAACCGAGAATGCGCTCTCAACCACCTTTAGATCATCCTGATACGTGAATAGAATGAAGGGTGTATCGTTTTCCTCAACCCTCAGTCTCACACAGAGCTCTAAGCCTTCTCAGCGGAGATAACGGACTCAATGAGAAAGGACTCCTCTATGCTCCTAATTGACATATCGAGGAGTTCAAGCTGATTAGGATCGTCATCAACCAGCAGCACTTTAATGTTTGAGCTGGGTTGAATCATTCTGATGAAAATCAGGGAACCGTAGAATTTATACTAAATCTAAATTTGACGAATCTGCGTGCGTTCTTCGAGCCTTTCATGGATCGGGATCCACGGGTTTCCAGTCGACTCAACCACGGCTCGGACCTCGTCGCGGAATGTGGTAAACTTCCCCGCGAACTCCTCAATGCCCTCGGGATCGTTGGAGAAGCGGATCTCATCCAGCAGAACTCCATCCTCATCCAGGACGATGTTCCTTAGACTATTTTACGAAAACAAGTAAACGATCATCAAACCTACGATTCAGTAAAGCAAGTTTCTTCGCTTCAGCAAGTTTGATGACCTCATCATAGTCTACATGCATCGGAAACACAGTCGTCATTCCCCCTATCTTGAGAACTCTTCCGACCTCCTCGAACAAAGAGCCCTTATTGGATACTTCCTGAATGACGTCCATCAGCAGAACATGGTCGACTGATGCATCACCCAGCTGTATCTTATCATTCGCTGAAGAGTTCAGAATCCTAATATTTTTCAAGCCCTCTTTTTCGGCTCTTATCCGCAACTTGTCTAATGCACCCTCATCGATGTCAAGGGCGTATACCATTCCTGTTACGCCGACGAGAGTAGCTGAGGGCAAAGTGTATGTTCCTGAACCACAGCCAACGTCTAAGACGGTTTGTCCTTCTCTGATCCCGATCTCCTTGAGGCATGTTAGGGAGTTTCTTGACAGCCAAACCTTGAATCTCATTTCATCTAGATGGAATAGGAACCCGAGGTACTTACCAGTGTGGCTCATGAATCACGAGAAGTATGCCTCACTTATTACACTAATCTAATCTTCAGTAACCGCGGGCCTCATCTACTGCTATGAACTGGCGACTACTTCTTCGGGAAAGAGGCGTTCCTTCTTATCACGCCTCCACACAGATATCTACAACCGAGGTGTAGTCACTCCGATCACTGCTGGTGATAAGAGAATCAACACCACTAATGTGACCTACTTGAGAATGGGAGAAGTCCCAATTTAGACTAGGACTCACATAGATGAGAAGATTCATTTCTCGTAGGCGCGCGCAACTGCAAAAAAGTTATAATGAAATCTCCATGTTCTCTAACCTTGGTTCCCTAGGCGATCCTCTTACCCGCCTCAGGACTCGGGGTTATCCAGTATATTTCCTCAGCCTTCAGCAGCCAAACCGCCCTCGCAGGCAACTGTTGAGTCGAGCCCTTCATTATCTCCTCCATCTTCTCCTTCCTCAAATCATATAATGGGACCGGATGTGAGATACTCGACTCTGCACTTGATCTGATACGCCTTGTGGACACTCATGTCATAAGCTGAGATGCTCGCCCAACCCTTCGCAGTAAGGTTGTCATGAGTCTTATTGAAAAAGTTCTCAACAATAGCTACACGTTCATCGTCGACCCACCACCAAAACATGAAGTAAACCTCGTGAGGTTTACCGTCACTCGATACCGTCGCTATCGGTATTATCCTCTGCTTGCTGAAAACCGCCTTCGCTTCCTCTGGGACTTTAACCATTTACACCTATTTCTCCTTTCCCAGCACAAAAGACGAGTAAATATTATTTAACCATAATGGGTAATAAATTTACCATATGATTTGCTAGTCAAATAACCGAGATAAAAAATGGAGAATAAAATGAACTTTGTCATAGAAATGTTTCCGGTTCCTTTCTGTCGGGGAAGGTGTCGTGCAGCCACTTCGCCTCTTTTGCGAAAAACGGGTCCTGCATCACCCTGGCGCTTGTGGGGCAGTTCTTGATGCAGGCATAACATCTGATGCAAGCGTCCTTCCGCGTCTCAACAGTAGGTCCGATTGTAATGGCGGCGGTTGGACATACCTGGGCACACTTGCCGCACTTCGTACACAGTTCCTCTTTCGTGATAGGTGCGACCGGTTCTGATAACTTCCTGAACCGTTCTCTGTAGGGATGATTACCGGGCACCGTCACGGGTGAGATGTCTTCGAGGCTCTTGGCCTCTAACAATTTCTTATAGATCTTTTCACCGAACTCAAGGGCCTCCTTTAGATCCGACTTATCAGGGCGCCCCTCCGCGATGGGTACCTCACGCGAGCTGAAGGAGTGCTCAGCGACGAAGGCGCCACCAGCGATGGGTTTGAACCCGGCTTCGGAGACGAGGTCACTCAGCTCAATTAGAGCGTCATCGTATGCCCTGTTGCCATACACCGCTAATATGACGGCCGGAGTGTTGTTTGCCTTGAGTCTGCGTAGCCTACTTGCGGCCTCTATTGGTAGACGCCCAACGTAAACCGGTGAACCAATAACAGCTAGTTCATTGTCGAAATCTTCAAACTCAACTGTCTTCGATTCAGGACGCGTCAAATCTACGTGCACAACGGGTGCCTGAATCCCCTTCGCTATCTCCTCCACTATCCTCTTCGTTGAACCAGTGGGGGAAAAGTATACGAGTCTAATTCGGTTGATATCCATCTCCATCAGACTAGCGGATAATCGGAAAATTATTTAACTACAACGGTTAAATAAATTACCGTGGTGGAGCAGTTTTGAAGCTGGACCAGGAATACGAGGAGCTTAAGGACCAGATCTCGAAGTTCCGCGTCGAGACGAGGCAGAGACTGGAGACCATAGAGGGTCAGCTGAATAAGCAGATCAGGCTAAACTATAACCGGACCACCGTAGACTACCTCTCGAGCTTCACCAACAACTTCATCACATCGATGAAATGCGAGTACGAGCCGGGTAACGAGAAGACGTGTAAGGAGAAGATGCTGTCACTCCAACACGAGTACATCGACCTCCTAAGATCGGGTAAGCTCACAGAATCGTTCGAGGCACTGAATAGGGCGATTGAGGCTTCGAAGCAGATTAAGGAGTCCTTTCAGAGGGAGGGAAGAGTTGGATGCGTCAGCTGTTTCGACAGCGAGATCAATGGGCTGGAGATTAATCGTGTTCTGCTGTCGCAGCTCTCGGAGCTGGAGTCTCCTCACATTTCAACCGACGAGAACAAGTTATTGATCAGCGAGATTGAGCCGGCTGAGGTGGATGAGAAGTTCCTCAACCCGCTTTCGCATCGATCAAGGCTTACAGTCATGTTAAGCATTTACCGCGGCGACAACCGATTCACTGACTTCATCGATAAGACTGGTCTATCAGGGGGGCACCTGATTTATCACCTGAAGAAGCTAGAGGATAGTGGCTTGATTCGGCAGTTCGCTTCTAAGGAGTATGTGCTCACGAGTAAGGGTCTCAACAGTTTGGTGATGGTTGCGAACCTAAATAGTATGCTAAAATAAAAAGTGGTTTTCATCGCTCTGAGGTGGGCTTCTTGTCTCCATCATTTTCCTGGCGCAGATTTATAGATTGAGTGTACATTTGTCCTCTACGATACTAAGTCAATGGAAATGAGACCTCAAAAAAAGATGACATGTGCATTATTTTTCTGGTACACGTAAAATAAACGATGTTCAAGTTAGCAAGATTTTAGCAGAGCTTCATCTGCGGAATTTCTGGACTTGCCTCAGAGCAAATGTTTCCAGAGTTGCTGTAATAGAACATCTTACCTTTGTACTTTAGATAGGGTTTATCGTTAATCTTCCTTAACCTTTTCGCTCTCAACTTTAAGATCGACACCATTTTTCACCTCCCTCACTTTCCCAACATAGAAAACGAAGGGAAATCATTTAACTATAATGGGTAATTAATTTACCATATGATTTGATAGTCTAATCGCGCGCTATGGCTTAGAGTTTAGACACTTTTTATTCCGGTAAATATTAAGTCACATGGATTTGAATTTGACACATGGCTGCACTTTTTCCTTTTTTTTGGTAGAGTATAACTTTTTTTGCCTTGTTTTAGCCATCCTTTAGGGGTGATCGGAGTGATCACTATGAGAGGCGAGACTATAACACCCACACAGAGATAGACTACCCTAATTGTACTTAAAACCCCTAAAACGGCCATTTTTGATACGTCTACTGGGTTCTAAATCAGAATCGAGACCTAAAACTCTCTTTAGTGATCACCGGTTTTGGGCAGTATTCAAGCTCAGTTACCTAAAAGAAGCCTCGAAACAACCCTGTTTCTCAAGCACTTTGAGAAGGCCACCTTTCATAAACATATGTTTATGAATACTTTATATACTCAGGGGTTTGGGTGATCGGCGACCCTCCTCCATGGCTCTAAGTGGAGGTAGAAGTGGGAGGGTACTGATCCCTCTTATAATAGCGGAAAACTAGACGTCCCCCCACGGGGATGAAGATTTCTAAGAAACCTGCGTGAAATGAACAATTTAATGAACTATTCTGCGTTAAATTGTATTAATTATTAATCTTGGAAGTTTATGAGTCTCACTTGATTAGGAGAGCAAAGAGGAACAAAGGCTTCAGAATAAGGGTGGTGGACCTGTCTTTGGTCTACTACAAGGCTCTCCGAGGGAGAAAAGTGGTAGAGTATAACCATTCCGGCGAGACACGCGAAATCGAGATGCTTCAGACAGAGGGACTCTGATTTATGGCGGCTGGCTGCTTAGAGTGTTGCTTCCCAAACCGTTAGAGTCTACCAAAATCCTCTTGGACACGCAAAGTTCGCCTCTCAGGTGCCCCCATCCGACGACGCGAAGAATGTGGGACAGTAGATGCCTCAAGGAAAGCCAAAAAAAGGCTCAGATTATGAAATAAAAACGGGTAGAGTCTAACATCTCGTAGAGAGGCCATGTTAGACTCTAACAATCGTAGAGAGGCCATGTTAGACTCTAACAAATCGTAGAGGTATATTGCTTAAACACTAAAACTTCGCAAGTTCTGGGTACACGATGACTATTTCTCCGTTTAAAAACGTTAGACTATAACACACTAGACACATGCATCACCGGGAGCGAAGAAACCTGAGACTTAGACCCGTAAAACTGAGAGGACTAGTGACCCCCAACCTCCAAGCCGACACCCTTGAGAGCACAAACAAAGCTTACTATCCCTTACGCGCGCAATCGTTAAACCAGCACCACAGCGCTTCCGTATTTCTTGAGTAGCTGATTCACAAGCCTACGCATAGCTGATCCGCTTTCATATAACCTTCCATCTTTGAAATAAAAACCTCTTCGAGGATAAACTAAATGACACATCTCATGTAGGATCGTCTCCTCGACATTCTTAACATCATATTTGGGCCAACTCTTCTCATTAAGGCTGATTTCTGCTAAGAACCACTTACCCGACCTAAGCGCATGGAACCGCTCCGAACTGGATAGCCAGCTTCCCTCAGCGTTCTTGATTCCTTCAATCATGCCAAAAGTCTCTTTGCTCGATTCTGCTGTGCAATCAAAAACAAGGTATTTGCTATTGAAGTCCAGTCGAGTCTCATTAGAGAGGATGTTGCGCCAATAAATGACAACTTTTTCAAGCTCTCTCTTATGTCTCTCGAATAGACCATTAGACTTCAAAATGAATTTGACACGCTTCTTACACTCGCTAGCGTTGAAGAAAGGGTAATTCTTGACGTACCAAGGCCGAATATCCTTACTGTGCTCAGATTCCTCCATTAGAAGTTTGGGTGTCAAGTTTTTGATGATCCTCAATTCAGTCTCAGCTTTAGTTTAAACTCATCGTTTCATTCGTAAAAGATGAGCGTTTGAAATCAGGCTAATTAAGCCAAGGGTCTAACTTTGTCTCGATACACCCACCCTAGATCAAAATGAACATTACAAAGTTGGGATATAGTAGCGCACTTTCTGAGTTTGAAGCACTTTTCAATCAGATGCTTAACTGCCCTTACATCATCCCCCGTTGATTCCAGTATTTTATCATCCAGCGGAACCCCTATCTCTACATGTATTATATATCCAGCGCGCGCAAATGT
>CAWACK010000025.1:0-73344 GCA_963780545.1 Candidatus Bathyarchaeota archaeon | reverse complement strand
GCCGGCGTGGTCGCCAAGGAAAATGGTTGCCAACTTATCGGTCACCTAGGCCACAGCATAGGACTCGAGGTGGAGGAGCAACCTAACCTCTGCTTTGTTGTTGGGCCCACAATCGACGCTAAGCTGGAGGCCAATATGCTTGTGGCTCTGATACAGAGTTCACTTAAGTCTAATCATTCGCTGGGTATAAGGCTGAAGGACACTATGTTAGTGACTGAATCAGGAGTCGTAACTCTGACTAGATACCCTAAATGCGAATATAAATTCATACACGTGCGCGTGATTAGATAAAAATCATGCACCCCGACGCCTTCGCGTTATCGAAGAATCTCTTATCGGAAGTATAGAGACTCACTCCCAACAGATCCGACAACGCCAGGTAACAGGAATCATACACGGTGACACCATAAGTATACGCGAGTTCGGAGGCCCTCTCAACCAAATCCCTGCTAGGTATGATTAAGTCGACCTGGATATCCATCAAATCAGCGATCGCCCTAACAACCTTCTCACCACTAAACCCCGGCTTGTACCTGAGAGCGTTCGCAACCTCATACAACAGCAGATTGGGGCTGTAAGCATCCTCACGCCATCGACATGCTCATCCCTCAGCTTGAGAGCAGACTGAGACCCCGACTCCTCGGTGAACCACTTGACTGCAACGGAAGCGTCGATCACCGCTTCCTCTCGTCCCGCCACTTCCGGACCTCCTCCACCCCAGACCAGCCTTCGCCGCCGCCCTCCCTCAGGGCATCCATGTCACGCGCCGCAGCCAACATACGGTCCCTATCCCTAACCCTAACCTGCCTCTGAGATGCAACCCAGGCCCTGAAGGCCTCGGTAGCAGCGTCTCCTATCCTCATGCCGCGTCTAACTGCCTCGGCCTTAAGGTTCCTGAAGACGCTCTCATCGAGGTCCTTGATGCTGATGCTCATGAATAGCCAACTTGGCTCCAGCATTATATACTTTTCTAACAATTCTAACTCTAGATGAGGGTGAGCCCTCTCGGGTACGCCCCAGATTGCTAGGTATAGGAAGAGGCTGTGGCGCGCGCGAAAGCCGATGCACCATCGATACTATGGCAGAAAACCTATGAAAATGCAGTTGCGCGCGCGAAAGTGTATACTGTTCTTACACGCGCGAAAAAGCAGCTACTCGGCGATCTCCTGCAGGACGCGTGCAACCAGCGCGTTAGATAGGATGACGGGTTTCCCCGTCGTCTCCTTCACTATCTGCTTCATCTCGTGCGTGAAGCCCATGCAGTCGAGGAACACCAGATCCATGTTTTCCCTCGAGATCCTGGCCACCATCTCCCTGAGCTCATCCACCGACCCGTACGGGGAGGCCGAATCATAGTAGACATCGATATCCTTCCCAAAGGCGTCCGACTTGCCCTTCGGTATCTGCTCCTTAGCTGGGACGACTACCGTCAACTTGCCGCATCTGAGCGACGCCGTGACCGTCCCCCTGACGATGTCGGAGGGCTGGACTACGAGGCACTTGGAGTTGAACTCGGGGAACTTGCCAGTGCAGAGGAGGAGGATGAGGTCCACCTTCTTCCCCTCGAGGACGTCGATGCCCTTCTGTAAGTTGGATATGACGAGGTCACGCGCTACCTTGATCTCCTCCCCGTCCCTGAGTTTTGTTACGAGTATTTTCTCCCCGGGCGCCGGCTTCCTGCTCCTCAGATCCTCGACGGAGAAGTCGTCGAGGGCACCCCTCTCAATGATCTTGTAGTCGCCGCCGAGGACCCGCAGGAACTCCCCCACGACGTCTGGTCTGGGGGACTGTCCTATCGTCAGTATGCCAATCTTCTTCATGTTAAATGCAGGGATTGTTTAGGGGTTTATATCATTATTTATGGTGCCTCGACGAAAATGAGTTGTATCGAGGAGAATCCACGAGATTGAAATATGCTGTCGATAATATCGCTCAGAATTTTTATATACAGTATTGATGCCGAGGATACTTGATAACACCGATGAGATGTTTGACGCTGGAGGATGTTTTAGACTACTAGATTGGCTGCACCGCCCTCTCAACAGGGGGCGGAGGCGTCGCGCCGTCCCTCGAGGAGGTCAGGGTGATGGTTCAGAAGGTGCTGGATGAGGGACACAAGCTCAAGTTCATCGATTTGAAATGAGGTACCGGACGACGAGGTCGTGTTCTCCGCCTGCGGGACCGGCGGCGGCGTACAGACGCCGATGAAGATGAAGTGGGTGGCAAACCCCCGGAACAAGCTCACGAGGGAATCACCCTACAAGGTCGACGCGAACGCGAGGCTGAGGGACCAGATAATGCAAGCGGACCGGGAGTGGTGCCCGCTGAACACGTGGTCCCAGATCCCGGACGCCGACTTCCAGGACAACACCGAGAAGAGGCTCGCGCAGCTCGTCGGCCGCGAATCTTACACGAACATACAGTTCGAGGTAGCGTGCGGCTTCGCTAATCAGCTCTGCGCCACGGCGAAGAAGGATAAGCCCTTTATCGACGCTACCGTCGTTGGCCACAGGGCCGCGCCGGAGATATCCCAGAGCGGACTCAACCTCGAAACGTTCAGTGCACCCCCGCCGTCTGGACCACGATAATGGGCGACCTGCTCGTGGTTGAGAAGGCGCTCTGCTTCCAGAGGATGGAGGAGCTGGTCGAGGGCATCTCCACCTACTCGGGCGGCTCTGTAAGGGGCCTGCACGCAGTGAAGGGAAGCGATATGAAGCGGTCAGCTTTCCCGGGCTCGGAGTCGTTAGCTATGAGGGTCGGCGGAGGCATCAGAGAGGCGCTAAAGAAGGGCACACCCCCAGTCGACGCCACGCTTAAGGCACTCGGCCCCATAGGCTTCAAGCTGTTCGAGGGCGAGGTATTCGACTTCTGGCTCGACGAGGAGTACTCGTTTATGACTGGGACGATCAAGATTAGGGGCACAAGCGCTTACTCGGACCACGACATGCGCATCTGGTTCAAGAACGAGAACCACCTGTCCTGGCTGGACGGGAAGCCTTACGCGACGAGCCCGACGGCGTAAACGTCATCGACACAGAGACGGGGTGGGGACTCGCCAACTTCTGGGCCGCCGAGTGGGAGCAGGGGAGGAAGGTCTCCGTCATCGGCGTCGAGGCGGAGGAGAGGTGGGAGTCACCTCCCGGGCTCAAGCTCTTCGGCCCACAGCACTTCAGATCCGACGTCCAGCACGTGCCGCTGAAGAAAGTTTACCGGGGGTTCGAGGAGACCTCTCCCTTCTCGCGGGCGCATATCGAGAACCCGCTTCTACGTTCGTTCTCATTGGAATGGGAGTTCGAGAGCTTTGCGCGCGAGTTATGCTCTTAATTTCCGCAGGATCGTAGAGGCACATCCATAGGGATCAGTAGACGAGCGCCGACTGTTAATTCCTGAATTTTGCAGACATGCGTCTGGATTACTCGAATTTGGGTGTGAACTATTAAATGGTTAAATAGTGAAGGTCATTGGGGTCGTCAGGCCACCATTAAATTCCAGCATCGCGCCATCACTGACACCCCAACCTCCTCACCAACATGACGAAACTGAGCGTATGCGTGTTACTGGTCCTGCATCGGAGCTCCCGTTCACAGAGCTGCCTTTCATGTCGTGCACACTCCTCTGTGACCCTGGCCTCACTGCGTAAACTCTCGAGTTCCTGGAGGGTCAGCCCTTGAACTGTCTTAATCTCTCCGGATTGAAACCCCCCACTACTCATCACTTCCACGCGCGCTGCCTACCAGCGTGGAAAAATCGACTTACATTTGGTACACTTCAAAACCAGTTTCCATTTATTTTCCGTAGTGACCCCAGCGGTAATCGACTTCTTAGCTCCACATAAGGGGCAGTCACCGCCCCACTCAGCCTTCTCACCGGGAGAATTAGACATTCTGAAAACGCCTAATAATCTACATTAGTATTTTTGGCGAAAGTATAAATCACTTAAGTTACGCGAGTGAATGCAACGAGCCAATAGATAACTTCACAGCATCCATCATTGGCGCGCGCTAAGTAAGAACGGTGATTGGTACCTGGAAGTTGGTCAGCTGCCCCACCCCCCAGTAAATGTTGTAGGATTGCGAGTTCCCGGAGCCCGTGGGGGCAAACAAGACCACGTTGATGTAGCCTCCAGCTGGAATTGTAACGGAGGCGCCGGAGAAACTCATTGTCACCTGCGTCTCGGATGTTCCAATTGTTGGCGTAGAGGCGCCGCTTATAATTGTACTCTGCACCGTTCCGGCCCCATTTGTCACGTAGACCGAAACCTGCATGGAACCGCTGGTTTTGCCGTCCGCCCAGAGGCCTAGAACCCAGGTTCCTGAGCTGATAGATGTTCCTGAGGCAAATTGAGGTGACCAGAGATAGACGGAGGTTCCACGGAATTAGGTAGGAGCCGCTGCTAGATGGCGCAGTCTGGGCGGTGTTCGTGCTTGGGGAGCGCTGCCTGGGCCGGATATCGTCTCGAAGTAGATGTAGGTTAGATACCCTCTCTTTGTCTGGGTTGTTGGTTTTATGACGTTTACCGACGTTGCGTATCCTCCGATCGTTATGATTGAGAAGGCAAGTAATGGCAGCAGAATTCTAAAGCGGCGGCGTGACTCTGCGTCTATGCCGTGAGATGGGTATCTCTTTCCCGCGCCCATTATATGAATCAGTGATATGGATTTACCCAGTGTTTTAAGTAAAATGGAGAATTGGTCTATATCTACAGTTCATATCATGTGCGTAGTCGTCGCGCGCGCCTGAATCATTGAATGGTGAAACGGGTCTGGTGTGCTCCTACCTTAGCGATGTTAAGAAGTTCTGCACAATGAAGGTGTATTAAATCATCGAGGGTGAAGTCAGCGCACTCGCCGGAGCCAGATTATCACTGCAGCTCCGAGGACGATACCCACTGTGATCTCCTCATAAGTGTAACCGGGTACTCCTCCGGATGTGCCTCCAGTGGACTGGGTCTGAAGCGTTATCGACAAGGTGACTACGTTGCCCGCTACGACGCTGGCCGTCCAGAGTTGGTAACATATCCACTCATGCTCGCCTGGAGGGTGTAGCTGCCCACTGCGACGCCTGTGAATGTGATGGATCCATCTGACCCGGAGACCCCTCTTAGAGCGGCTTGCCCGCTTGGTGTACTCGTCGACGACACAGTCGCGCCAACGATCGGTTTACCGCTGCTATCAGCACCAGTGACCTTGATTCCACCGGTTGTGGCGGTGGACTGGGCCTGAAGAGTAATCGATAGCGATTGCTGTGGCTCCGGCACTAACGCTTATTGTTCCAGAGTTCGTCACGTAGCCGGCGATTGTGGCTCCGAATGTGTAGGAGCCAGGAGTCATCTCTGTTAAATGTTATAGTGCCATCTGACCCTGATACTCCGCTTAGGAGCCTTGTCCGCTCGGTGTACTTGTTGATGATACACTCGCTCCAACGATCAGCCTACCCATGTTGTCAACGACCGTGATCTTGACTCCACCCGTGGTCAAAGGCTGATTCACGGTGAATGATGCTGCTACGCTGCTTGCACCGACGTGCTGAGCGTCACCCGCCCATGAGGCCTGTACCGTCCATGACCCAGCTGCCGTCGGGGAATAGCTATCACTGTATTTTCCGTCGCTTCCAGTCGTCGCTGTCCTAGTGACGTCGGTTGAGCCCGTTTTGTACTCTATGTTCACGGATGCCCCAGCTACCTGTGGGGTGATCCCTCCCGAGACTGAGAGTGTATCCCCGACATTGATGCTGGTCTGCCCCGCGATGCAGGTGATGCTGCTGGGCTGTTTGCTAGTCAGTGGGTTATCTTCACCCATCACAGTGCCCGATATTCTTCCAGACTGCGTAGCTGGGATCTTTGTTAGCTTAAAGTTGATACCTGAGGTAGTGCTCCCCGTGGTGACCGAGACACCTGTCTTATTCTGTGGTTGGTATCCCTTGCTGAGACGTAAACTGTGTAGCTCCCCGTTGGGATCCCGCTTGAGATCTATACACGCCGTTGGAGCCTGAGGTTGCTTGGCCCGAACCGGCTGAGATGGTTGCTCCGGCTATGGGTTTGTTGTTTGTGTCTGTGATTATTCCCGTGATGGCTCCAGTTGGCTGAACCGTCACATTCAATGTGAGATTCACGTTAGGCGATCTCTGACCCGCTGTGACTGCCACGTTTTGAACTTGGTTGAAGCTCGTCCCAGAATGCGGTCACCATATAGGTTCCTGAACCGAGGCCGCTGTCAATTCTATAGGTACCATCTACCCCAGTTTTGGTGGAACCCACGCTGCCGCCCCCACCCGTGGAGATCGCGGTGACGCTCACGCCTGGTATCGGCGTGCCAGATGGAGTCGTTACCTTGCCCGATATTATTGCGGAGCGGCCAAGGGAGATTTAGACACCCGTGGTCTCAACGCCGGCTGTGACGCTCACCCCGCTTATGGTCTTCGTGAAGTATCCTGTGGCTGAGACACTGTGACGTTATATACACCAGATTCTAGGTTGGTGATGATCTTATAGTTACCACCTGAGTCGGTTAAACCGAACCAACCATACCTGCCTTTGCTGAAGGCGGTGACTGTTACGTTTGCTATTCCTGATCCTGTGGCAGAATCCGTGACTTTGCCAGATATTCCACCGGAGCGTTTAAGGTTGAAGTTTATGTTTCCAGTCTCGGCCCCGACAGTTACAGAGATTCCCCAACATTCTGGCTGATGTAGCCCTCAGCGATCGTGCTTACGTTGTAGATACCCTTTGTCAGACCCTGAGTTATGACATAATTTCCGTTTGGCATCGTGAAGTTGAAGCCGCTTCCAGCTTGGCCCGTTGCAACGATTATCGCCCCAGAGACAGGGGAGTCGGGGTTTGCGAGGGCACCATACATGATTGGGGTGTACATAATTTGTGTTGTTAAGCCAAGAATCACAAGTCTTACAACTATGTGAAACGTTCGCTTACTCAAACGGTCCCTCATTTTCCATTGCCGAGTCTGTGTGGGAATCGAGAATAATAAACATTGAATAATTTGAAATATTAACTAAATTTGATAAATTCAAGCCTCTGGCGCGCACGCGATGGGTATTAAATAAAGATTAAATAGGATACCTTTTACATAAAGTATGGTAAAGAATCGATGAGTTATACCGTAACCGAGAAGGGCACCGTAACCATCCCGGCCGAGATTCGAAGAAAATATCGACTAAAAAAGGGGACCAGAGTAGAATTCATCGAGACCAGCGAAGGCGTAATGATAGTGCCCGTGCTCCCACTCAAGGATCTATTCGGCTCAGACAGGGATTCGAAGGAGACGGTGTACAGGATGATTAGGGAAATAGAGGACGAGAGGCGGAGGGAAGGCTCTGAAGAGTAAAGTCGTCCTAGATACGGGGCCGATACTCCTCTACTTCGCCGAGGATAAGCGAGCCAAAGAAGTAATCGACGACGCAGACGCAGATCTCTACGTGTGCGACGTGAGCCTCGCGGAGCTCTACTATAAGACCTGCGAGGTCTTTGGCAGGGAGGTCGCGGATCTGAGGTACACCTCCATAAGGAACTCCGGAATAACACCGGTGGCCACCGACGAGCGATTAACACGCGATGCGGGCGGCGTTAAGTGTCAGCACAGGGGAAAGATCTCACTGGCTGACGCATACGTGATTGCCGCCGCCAAGAGGATCAAGGGAACCCTCGTTACGACCGACCACGTGATCTGTGATCTCGGCATCGTGGAAACTAAGCTGCTCGCAGTCCCCTGAAACGTGCGGGTGATGTTGCGTACGCGCACGCCTCGCCTTTGCCGGGGATGTATGCCGTGAAGTTGTCTAGGGGTTCGTTGCATTTGACACATCTGTGGGGCTTATGTTTGGACATCTGGAGCCTTCTACTTTGTTGGTTTATAAATGTTCATTATTAAAGCGGGCGCGCATTTGTTGGCTGAGCGCGTTTATGCGATTGGGGGCTCTAGCCGCGATTGGGTGTTGTTTCCGTTCTCCATGTGTATGCTGTCTGTGCTTTTTCCGTTTATTGGCTTAACTAGGTTGAGGTAGTCCTCGACGAACTTCATACCCTTAGGGGTTGTGTAGAATCTCCCCGTCTCGTCGACGGCTAGGAAGTCGCAGTTCGTCAGGTCGTTGAGGTACTCTTTTATTATCCCGAAGTTGAGGTTCGACTTCACCACGATGGCTGTCTTGTTTGCACCTCCCATTGCGGATTTGAGTATGTCGACGCTCGCTCGCGCGCGCGAATATCATCAGTAAATCCGGAAGCAAACTTGGCGAACCCAATTTTGTCTTTGAGTGGTTTATGGAGCCAACTATGGAGCAATTGACTCAGTTCATTCAGAAAATCGATAAAGCGATAGAACCCTCTAGAGCTAAGTATACGATAACGACAAAAAAATGAGCTAAAAATTATTTATTTTTTTAATTAAGTAATCAGTGTAGTTCAATCAATTAAATTATTTTAAAAAATTAAAAAATCATTGATCAGATAACGGGTTGGTCCTTGCAAGTCAGATCTTACCTGCTAGAAGCCTGGCGTCCTCCCTGATCTTCGCCAAATCCTCCGCGCTGGGCTTACCCCTGATGTCACCCATCCTACCCCCAGTATTCACACCCTCCAGATACGGGTTGACCTCAAGAATCGCCGGAGTCAGGTGAAACTCGCATAGAATATACCACTCAACGACCTCGAGGCCAATGTGTTCGAAGAACTGGGATATACACCTACCAGCCGGCTCAGCCTCCGCCAACCCCGTGTGGGGCCCGCTGTAGGTGATGAAGGTGAGCGCATACTTACCTGGGACCCTGGGTGCGGATAGACGGGACCTGCCTTTCCTGCGGCTCTCCATCATCTTCTTGCCGAGGAAGTCGAGTATCGACTTGGCTGGCTGCCACTCCACCGATGGGGAGCCGATGCAGACGAGGTCGTAGTCGAAGTAGTCAACGTCTCCGGCCTCATGTGGCTTCTTCACCTCTACCTGCATACCCCCCTCCTCCAGCCCCTGCCTGATCGCATATGCTACCTTCTCGGTGTTGCCCGACGTCGAGAAGTAGACAATCAAAGCCTTCCTCATGGACTACACCAACCCTACTCATAACCTACTTGCAAAGGTTTACTATAAGTAATTTCTCATAAAATCACGCGTGCGCGCGCGACACTTGATCTTTCCCCAGTGATTGTATGATTGACGCACAGACGATTGGAGTATCGGTCATCGCGGCTAGCGTGAGTGTGTTGCAGCGATTTACTACGTAATGACTTGCGAGTCCAGCAGACGAATAAGATGGCAAATGTTAAACCTTGAACAAACACTATTTTTTAATGGTGATCAAACATGTCACCAAAAGAAAGTAAGGCGCTCGAAAGACGTGCTTTTGAGGAGTGGAACAAGGGTAAGGCAGCCACCATGACCGAAATAGACGAGATATTCGCCACTAACGTCGTCTTTCATAGTAGCACTGAAAAGGATATTTATGGCATCAAGGAGTATAAACAATATTTTAGCGCGCTATATGATGCGTTTCCCGATATTCATTGGACCCTAGATGACATGGTCGCCGAGGGAGAGAAGGTAACTGTACGCTATACGATGACGGGCACGCATAAAGGTGAATTTATGGGCGTCCCCTCTACCAATAAGAAGGTGATGTTCTGGGGGATTGCGATCGACCGTTTCGCAGGTGGCAAGATCGTGGAAGAATGGTCGAGATATGATACCCTGGATTTCATGCAGCAACTCGGAGCTGTACCCAAGAAGTGATATACCCTGTATAGACTATGTTCATGCCTCCCCCTTTTTTGTTAGCGCGCGCATAGGCTATGATGCTACCCTACTAGGTACAATCTTCAATATGTTCTCACAATCAATGTTACTGCATAATTCTACAGCTAAATCAGAGTTATCTTGAAGCTATTTTGAGTAAAAACCGAGGCACATCGCGCACGCGAGCTGGTTGAACGCCCACTTACCGTGCCTCCCACGTTGCTTTCTCCTAACCGTGGTCAGAGAGCGTGTACCCCTCAGATCCTCAAGGGCAATCGTCCTCTTCGTGCCTTCAGCAATGGCCACGCGCGCGCAACTGATGATTGCGTGCGTAACGCGCGACCATTTTTTTTGTTGATTAACCAACTATATACAATTATTGAAGATTAACTCTCAAAGCATGAGAGTGTTTGATTTGAAGCGTAACTGGGCTTTTACCGTCTCATCCGTACTCTATACATTGAGTGGAGAAGAAATGATGCGTGAGGATCAGTACTCATCACGCTTAGACTATTCCCTCTTCTGAAGTTTCCGCGTACGCAAATGATGTGGGAGAAGGTACGCGGTTTGAGTCGCGTTAGCCTATTTTTTCTCCGGTTGGGATGCCAATGGCGTCGCGATTCGCGCGCGCGCGACGGCAAGATACAGTTCACGGTCACTTATAGTGGAGCAGCTGGTATATCAGCAACGGTTGACGCCTAAACGATGGGGATCTGGCCCAGGATCATGGAGCCGACCGGCGACCAGGGCCTATGCCCGGTGACCTTCGACTCGCCACGCATCATCCTGCAGGCCCACTCCGTCAGGGCACCAACCTTCGCGCTGCCCGAGTACCCGGGTGGACCAGTAATGGGTGTGGCAGCCCTATTCAGCGTCTTAGTGCTCTACAAGAAACACGACATCCTTGGACTCTAATGAGTCCGCGAGCATCACGTTCTCTCCTTCATCCACTTCTCCATTATTCGTACGCCTGAGATGGCTTCGTTGGTGACTGCGTCGGCCCCCACCCTCTTGCCGAACTCTTCGGTGACGGCGGAATCCGCCGAGTAGCACCTTCATCCTGTCCCTGAGTCTCTCCCTCTTCAACGCCTCTATCACCTCCCCCATGACGGGTAGGCTGGTTGACAGCAGGCCGGACATTCCGAGTATGTCGGGATTCAAGGCCTTCGCCTCCTCGATGAACTTGTTTATGGGGACGTCGGCGCCCAAGTCGTGCACCTTGAAGCCGGCTGACTTTAGGAAGATGACGGCGATGTTTTTGCCTATGTCGTGTATGTCCCCCTCCACGGTTCCTATCAGAACCTTCCCGGTGGCGGTTCCCCCCTCGGTGGCGATGTAGGGCTCGAGTAGGTTCATTGCGGTCTTCATGGCCTCCCCGGCCATGAGTAGGTCGGGTAGGTAGTATTCCTTGTCGTCGAACTTCTGTCCCACTGCATTCATGCCATTTGACATCGCTGAAACTATCTCGTAGGTTGGAACGTTGTGCTCAAGGGCATTCTTGACCGACTCGACTAGTTTTTCGGTTTCGTATGTGATGATTTGCTGAGATATTCGTTGAAGCTGGTCTTCCTTGGACATCGTATCACCATTCAGGGTTAGATGGATATTGGGTACTCCCCGTATTTCCTCGCCGAGTAGACCATGGCGTCTATGTTGATGGGTGGAACATCTTGTGGTGGGAAGCAGTTGCCGCCCAGGAGGAAGCCTGCTCCCCTCTGCGTGCCCACCTTGATGGCTCTCCTTGCCTCTCTCTCCACTTCGTCGGGTTTCCCGCTCAGGAGCGTCGTGGCGTCCTCGGCTAATGTGGCGCCCTTAACGTCCTTGGTGTTCGGTTTCGCTGAGCCTACTCCCCCGTTCAACGCTTTGACGTTAGCGACCCCCATCGTCTTCTCGTAGACTAGGGAGAGGTCCATTGTGCCGGGGAATATGGCGTCTGCCCCGTTTTGGGCGACGAGGTCCAGGCGGTCGTGCCAGTTACCGCAGGGGTGGAATATGACTGGGACGCCGGTTCTCTCCCTTATCGCTGCTATGAACTTCTTCTCGTAGGGTTGAGCGTATTTCTCGTAGTGTGACCGGCTGATGCAGTCGGCGGATGACACCGGGTCGTTCACCCACACGACGTCTGCTCCAGAGTCGACCTCGGCGACGACCATGTCGAGCCAGGGCCCCATGCAGAGCTCCATGAGCTCCGTGGCTAGTTCGGGGTTTTTTATGAGTAGCATGAACCACTGGTCGTAGCCCATTAGGACCGCCGCGGTTCTGGAGGGACAGCTCCCCCACGTGATGACGGGCAGGGTGGGTTCACCCTTCTCCATCGTCCTCAGCTTAAGCTGCTTCACCACCCAGAGCACTTTCGGGCAGAGGCCATCTATGTGGGGATCTATCTTCGCGTTCAGCTTCTCGAGGTCCGTGGTCGTCTTTATCTTGGCGCTTGTCTCGACCATCGGGGCGTCGTCTCTCACGTATTTGAGTTTGAAGCCGGCTGGTCTCCCCATCGCCTCCTCGACGGGCCCCATCATGTTGTAGTCGTGGACCGAGTCGTATTGGAATCTTCTCTGGGAGGAAAGTTGGGCGACTACGTATTTCTCGGGGTCTTCCAGGGCCTCTGCGAAGGTGTGTTGAGCGTACCTGAGCGCGTTGTATCTCGGGTATAGGACTACGGGGACCCTGTCGGGTTGCTTGCCCTCGAGTGCAAGCATGACTCTCTGATACGGGGATAGTTCCTTGGTCATGCTCTCATCGTCTACTCAGCAACTGTTGCTTTATATTTTACTGCTAAATTTAAATTGATATTGAAGACGATGCGCACGCGTTCATTAGAGCCACGCATGTTTGCCTGATTTATCTGAATGATATTTCCAAACTATTAGGGCCATCGCTAAAGCGAATAACGAGACCTCAACCAGTGTCTCCGTTGAATCCGCTTATCGTAATCCGCTGGGGGCACCGAACCAACCGCTGCTAATGGGCCAGAATAATTGCGGGGGGGTACTAAGAAGTCCCCTATTAACGTATGTGAGGCCACGGAGGCGAAGTACGGGAGGCCCCGTCGCAGATATAGGTAGATGGGCACGAAAAATGCTATTGCGACCAGGATGCTGTGGGTGGGGCCCCTATGCACAATAAGGCCTGGGAAGAGGAGATCTACGTCGGGTAGAATCGAGCAGAGCCAGATTAGGGGGATGTTAATCTTCTTCGCCAGTGAACTTCACGACGATAGCTCCGCAGATGTAACCCAGCGCGCGCGACTGTGGAGACTAGGATCATGAAGGCGCGGGGTAGAATATGCTTAGTGGCCTTTCAAGAGTCTTGAAAGCGGATTCAAGCATCTTGAAGAGTTATTAAAATGTGTAGCATCATATAGGTATTGAGCACGCATATTATGCTGGTAATTAACGATGGCGACTAAGAGTCAAGCTTTAAAATATGGTTTAGCTGCGGTTTTGGTAGCTTTAGCGATAATCGGAACATCCCTCTACACGAACACGTTGCTGAATCCGGTGGGCCAGTCCACGCAGGGTGGCCAGACGAACTTCCTCGTGATGTTGACTGATCCGCCGACTGTCCCCAGGGGTACCACCATGCTTAATGTGACTTACTCGAGCATCCAGGTCCACGTAGTCTCGAGCGGCGGCTCATCTAACTGGATAGCGTCCCAGGAGTCCGGCAGGGTTAATCTGCTCTCGCTGGTTAATGTATCTCAGACGATCGCGTCGGTGAGTCTCCCCACGGGCTCCACGGTGGATAAGCTCCAGTTCAAGCTCTCTTCCGCCGAGGCGAATGTCAGCGGCGTAGTCTACCCGGTTACACTTCTGTCGGATCAGCTGCTCATCAACATCAAGTCGAGGCTGAATGGCACTAAGACGGCCGCCCTCATAGATTTGAGGCCGACACTACTAGAGATCAACGCAACGAACTCGACTGGCGGCTCGGTCAAGTACTTCGTCCTCTCCCCGAGTGCGACGGCGGTGATCAAGGGCAGCGTGGATGAGACTCAGTCGAAGATCGGCAGCAGGTGGCATCTGAATGACAACGATAACAGGGATCTCAACAAGGAGTACAGCAGGGCCTCGAGCAACGTCACGATCTCGGATCCCACCCTGTCGGTGAAGGGAAACGTCACGACGTTCTCCGTCACCCTCAAGAACGTCGGCAAATCGAACGCGACGTTGATGAGTCTGAATCTGCAGGGAGACTTCAACTCAACCTTCTCCTGGTTCGTGAAGGAGCAGAGCACGAAGGGGAGGGGCGGCATGGGGCAGGGTATGGGGAAGGGAGGAATGCCGGGGCCGGGTGGCGTGATGATGAAGGACCACCCTGAGGCGATCCCCTTCAGGATCAGCGGCGGCAAACTGGTTCCATTCTTCGGCGAGGACCTCCACGACAGCGGCGCCAATGGGAAGCTTGTCCTGAAGCCCGGGGAGTCGGTGACCCTAACCTACTCGGGTGTGCTCCAGATCCGCAGCGACGGATGGGGCAAATCACCTAGCGTCGTGGTGAAGCCGGTGGTTGGCAAGAGCTACACGCTGCATGTGATGGGCAACGGCTCGGAAACCACCAACGTCACAGCAACCGCGGGCTAAGCCTATTTCCTCATACTTTTTTTAACACGCGAGACTTATTTTTTTTCTGTCGCGCGCACGTGTGTCAGTTAATCTATTCTACTGGCTCTATGATGATGCGTCTGCCCTCGGTGTAGATATCGACCATATCTCCAGTCTTCACCTTAGTGGTCTGTAAAACGTCCTCTGGGAGGATGATGGCGGCTCTTCTCCCAGATGAGCTGATCTTCCTCCTCAGTCTAAGTGGCGTGGCCTCCGAGAACCTCTTCTCGATCTCACGCATCTGCTCGGCGGTGAAGACCTCCTCTCCACCTACGGGACACCTGAGCGCCTTCACCCCGTGTAGTGTGATGCCTTTCGCCCTCAGCGTTGTCTCCACCTCTTTGTACTCGGCATCATGCTCGTGGCACTTCATCTTCGTTTCAGCTCCTCTTTGTGACCGTTATGACAAGTATCTGCTCTGGGTACTCTCTACAGATGGCTATTAGGAGCCCTTTCTTGGTTCTCAGCCTGTACCGGGTTTTATGCTTTCCCTCCGGTATTCGCTCACCCTCTCTGATGACCTTCTCTAGGTCGTCGGTGAGTAGGTCGAAGCCCCACAGTCTCTCAGCGGCGTGCTTCGAGACTATGAGCTCCCGTACCCCCATCTCAACTCGTATAATACTCGTATTTTATCCGTATATTTATCCGTTGTGTCTAAGCGCGCGCGTGTCTCTTTACTTTAGCTTCGTCTTTGAGAGCTGCTTTGCGGGGAGGAATACAATTAGGGCGATTATGATGAAGTTTATTAAGACACCCACGAAGTCACTCTGCGTGCTCACCCTCCGTGGATGTGGGCTTGGGTGGTATCGGCTTCGCCCTTATGATTTGTACCTTTTCCCCTAATGCTTCTCCGGGTAGTCCGTGTTTAAAATGAACCATAAGTTGACCGCTTTTTCCATGCTGCCCTACTATCCTGCCGAACAGCTTCGGGTCCTTCTCGGGCCAGCCGACCATCCAGCCTATGACTCGACCTGATTCGCTCGGCTTCAGATCAGTGACCCTGATGATGCCCTCCTTGGCGTATTGTCTCTTTAACCCTCGACCATAATTGACGAAAATTCCCATGTATTTCTCCATTGATGACCCAATCATATGGGTGTGTGCACGCATAACAGGCTTATGTACAGACTTCACGTGTGTTGCGTGCACTCGACATTCACTTAACTGCCTCCTTTTCTGAGATGCCTAGGATTTAAGAAGATGAACAAAAACGTGCTGCCATGTGCTAACGACTCTCACCCTGAGCCTCATCTGATGAGGTGACGATGTTGGCGCATAAAGAGGTGGGCAGAGCGAAGGTGAGGCCGTGAGGCCCCAAGATATGCACTCCTCCAGGTGAAACAATGAACGTTGAGGAAGCAATCACAGTGTTATCGGTTGAAGCAGCCTCCTCATAACCGTGGCGTCCACGTATGGGCAGTTCTCGGCGCTTTTCTCACCGATGAACAGTTTGGAGGCGAAGGTGTAGCAGCCGCTCTCGCCACACTCCCTACAGTTTGTCTGCGGCAGCTTCTCATTGATCACCATTGGGCTCAGCTTCTTCTTCTCCTCGACTAGGTCGATGGGTATCTTTGGGTGGGTGACCTTGTAGGCTAGGCAGCGGTTCAATAGGTCTGTTATCTTCTTTGTTAGCTCCTTCAGCTCGTCGTTATCTTTGATGAATGTCACCGCGACTTCTCCGTTGTAGCCGACGACGACGTTGTGTCTGTCAAATGAGTAGCTTGTGGTTTTGGCGGACTCGGAGTACCTTGCGTTGGGTGCTGCTAGGAAGAGGATGGGTAGTATGCTCTCCAGATTCTTGTCGGTCTTGGCTATGATCTTGAACCTCTCCGGCTCCGCGAGGCATGGTGATCGGTCGGCTACCTCAAACTTTTCTATGTAGATGCCTTTGAACAGGAGCCCTAGGAGATCATTTTTGCTCATGCTCCTCCTCCATAACTAGAGTTGAATGTATATATTTAAATTACTGAATTTAATATGCTCTTGTGAAGGTTTCAATACACCAGTATCTATAATACGATCCACCTTTGCACAGTCTATTTCATGGATAACCCAAAGAAGCTGTACCGATCAAGGAAGAAGTGGATCGCTGGTGTATGCGGCGGAATAGCCGAGTACCTCAACCTAGACCCCACAATCATTCGGGTCCTCTGGGTGATCTTATCGCTTCTTTACGGCATCGGTGTATTGGCTTACATCGTAGCTTGGATTATAGTTCCAAAGAACCCAAACTGAGAAAGAGTTAGGGCCGCTACCTTCTACAGAATGGTTGTTTCCCCTTCTTCCCATGGTACTCTATGCATTCCTCAGTGACCATGTCGCTCGCACTTCTTCTTTGGACACGTGCAGGTATCCTCACCACTCGCAAGCTACCTAAACTCCTGATAAACCCCTAAATAACAATGAATCCTGAGCCTAAGTGAAGAGCTATGGCTAAGACCCTGATCGCATACGCCACGAAGGGGGGAGTCACAAGAGAGTCAGCAAACACAATCGCAAGTGTACTAAGGGAGAAGCATGGGCTTGAGGTGGATGTGGTTAACCTTGCGAAGAACCATAAACCCGACATCTCAGTGTATCGGAACATCGTTGTGGGAGGTGGCGTGAGGGCTGGTCGAATCTACGGCGACGCTCTGAAGTTCCTTGATCAAGACTTTGGAGATAGAAAAGTTGCCTTCTTCATCTCGACAATGGAGGTGGATGAGAAGCAGAGACCCCTAGCCGAGGACAAATACATAAAAGCCACGCTAGAAAAGCGTCCCAAACTGAAGCTCATTACGGCTACGCTGCTGGGCGAAAGATTCAAGTTTTTTGGTCGCACTTTTGAATCCGCCACTGGCGTAGCCAACGTGGAGGCTTGGGCGGATGAACTTGGCTTAAAACTCGAAAAATAACTTTGTTTGCGCGCGCGCCTTAACCTCCACACTCGTCCTCTGCGAGGTCGCCTGGGTCTTCGAAGCCATGGGCCGGCAGGGAATCATCAAACCGGGCCTCGAGAAGATACTCTCCTACTCCACCCTGCGCATCGAACCCTTCGACGTCAACGACCTCATAGTGGGAGCAAGCCTCATGGCTACCCACCGCCTCGACTTCAATGACGCGGTCAATATCGCAATAATGGAGCGGCTTGGCGTAACTGAGGTATATACTAACGATGAGAAGCACCTCGGAAGCCAAGAATTCATCACCGCAATCTTCGAATAAACGTCGACTACCCACCCCTAAAGAGGCGCACACGCCATTCATTCCATGACTAAAGTCATGGGCTTTCTGGGGAACCGATCGTAAGCTTTTACCAGTTCGGGCTGCTCGCGCACATACGTGGGTCATGACGTGTTTTCTTTGTACTCGGCTAGGAGGATTACTCTTCTGTTTTCCTTGGTTTTATTATAGAGTTTTTCGTCGGCTGTAATGAGGTTGTTGCCTGCGGCCTCCGCGCAGGCGAGGTAAGATGAGTCATATGCGGATAAGCCGTAGAGGTAAGCGTTCTTGGCGGTTCCAGTCATCTGTTCCATATCCGGGTTCCTGAAATTTATCCCGATCTTCTGCAGAGAGTCGAGGGCTTTGACTAGGTTTTCCTCGTTATAGTCCGGGTTGTATTTTAACGCGTTGCATACTTCGTAGATCAATAGTATAGGCGCATGTAGGAGGGTTATGCCATTTATGTGGGCCTCCCTTATCTCGAGGGCTTCTTCTCGGTATGGTTCTTTGTTGAACCATTTGATGGCGACGGAGGCGTCGATGGTGAGACTAGTTGGGGTCAACTGGTTTGTCCCTCCATTTTCTTATCTCCTCTACGCCGCTCCATGTTCCAGTGGTCTTCTCCGCAAGCTCGTCCATTGATTTTGCTGCTTCTTTCATTTCCTCTTCTCTGACCTTTTTTTCAATTGTTTCTCTGACGATCTCAGACCACTTGACGTGGGGGTATTTTCTCATGCGTTCTTTGAGTTCCTCGTCGACTCTAACAGCTATCATAAACATTATCGTATAACGTATATGTATATACGATTAGATATATGTTTCCTTGAGCGGCGTATGCGTAGGTTATCAACACTTGTGCGTCCTATGGAGAAATTGAATAATCCCAGCGCGCGCGACTAAAGTCATGGGATGAAGGGGGTTAACTAAAAGTGGTAAAACTGCCTATTTTATATAAAGATTCAACGTTGAGTCCTTTGGTCACCGCGCGCGCGAAGCCTGTGGAGAATTTCATCAGCAAGACCTACTGCACATGCCTCTTCAGCTGAGAGTGGATGGTGGTGACCGAGTTGGTAGACTAGGTCAAGAAACTGATCTGAACCGGTGGGCCTCAACTCCTTCAGGATAGAGTCCACCTCCCTGAGCGTGAGCAGCTTCTCGCCGCAGTCATCGCAGAAGAGGTGGGCCGTGATCAGCTCGTCGTCGCTTGAGTCCACCGCTAACTCCCTGAACCATTCCAGAACGGGTGGAGGCAGCGCTTTCGCCTCGGCTCCCTCTATCCTGGTGACCAGTTGGCGCCTGAGACACTTCGCGAGTTCCTTTCTACTCTCCATCTGATCCCTCCTCGACAAGCATGATTTCAGGCCGCTCCGGGGGAGACCCGTGAGTGCTTAAGTATTCAAGGCTACACGTTAGGATAAGTCGCGCGCGCTCACTTATATTAGAGATGAAACCGACTCAACCTGTATGGTCTCAACCCTAGAGCTGGTGATAGAAGCCGCCGTTATCATCGTTGGCACGTTCCTACTTGAAGAGGTAATCAGCAACCTCATCAGGCGGGCAGCAAAGATTGCCGGAACAAGCCTCACCGTGATTCATGACTTCGGGGCGGCGATGCGAGTCATCGCGGGCCTCGTGGTTCTCTACGGAGTTCTCTCACTGGCCGGCCTCTCATCCGAGTTCACGTCCCTAACCATCTCCGGAATCGGGGCTCTCACCGTTTCGCTCGCGTTACAGAATACTCTCTCCAACGTAATCTCCGGCATCCTCCTTCTACAAGAGGGGGCGATTCAACTGAATGACACAGTGGAGTACGGAGCCGTCAAGGGAAGAGTTGTTCGAATAGCACTCAGAAACACCTGGATAAAGATGGAATCAGGCTCAATCGCCGTCGTCAGTAATTCTGGGCTTGCCTATGGTCCGCTCGTCAATCACTCTGCCACGGAACGCCTATCCAAAAAGTATGCAATCGAATAAACTACATGGCCCGCTAGTCGTGCACACATGCGCACATCAAGCTGCTAAATTATCGTAGAACATAGAAAAGGCTCTGCATATAGCTAGCGCGAGCGCTCAGGGTCCAGCAGAGAAACGCTAAGATTACAATCGAGACGAGACAGATGCAGCTGATCATGCAGCTATGGCTCATGGAGTTTGGGAAGTTGAATCCCGATTATCATATCGTTGACTCTGATTACAAGGATGTAAGTTGATCACGTAGTCTTTCAATAACTCTCGGCTCTTCAATAGCCTAAACCTCAGTTCCGCTCTGTCTGTAATCCGTTGAAGATGAAGGGTTGACTTAGCATTAGTCTAACCGGTTTCATGAGCCAACTAAAGAAAATATAAGTTCAGGCAAAAACATGAGAAACCATGGTATTTAACATCTCATGGCTAGGAGACCTCAAGTTCAAGGCAGAGTGGAACGGTTTAGAAATCACCTCACATGAAACAAGCGACATGAAGAACTTGGACGCCATGCCACCTGGGGCAATCTTCGCAGCCTCTCTAGGGCTATGCACCGCCTCAAGGATCATAGGAACATGCCAGAAGAACGGCTGGTCTGTTAGGGACCTTAGTATTAAGCTGGATTATAAGGTGAACCTGGTTGAGTATAGGGCGGATGCATTCATGTTGGATATTGAGCTAGAGGCGGATTTGACTGAGGAGGAGAGGAAAGCGCTTCTGGCTGAAGCGCATAACTGCTTCGTTAACAGAAGCCTGAAACACCTGCCGGAGACGTCGCTGAATCTAAAAATAATTTAATCATACTACTTTCCTCTGGCTTTCGCTGTGCAGGTGACAAGTAGTCTGTTTTCCGTCTATCTGTGTGTCTATGTCCCGGTCAGATAGAAAGAGTAGGGGAGAGTAGGGGTTAGGCTTCAGCCATAGCCTTATCCTCACTTCCACCTGATAAACAAAGATATTGTTTTCTTTTTTCAGGTATTGATAATATTAGATGATTTAAATATCAAATTCAACTCATCAAAATTTCCTTACTAACAAACTCTCCATAACGCTCGGCAGCCTTACAAACAGCCTCCTGTTCAGTTGCATCTAATGTTCTAAGCGGATTGATTTTAATCTCCACAACATCATTCTTTAAAACCCGATTCCAAGTCCCAGCAATCTTTCCATCCATAATAATAACATTCGCTGACCTAAAATTACCCATTGAAAATACTTTCTTCACATCTCTATCATCAATAATATCGTTTCTATCTCTGTAAGCTATCACATACTCATCATAAATAGATAATAAAAACGCCTGATCTATCGAGTCCAAATCCCTGATCGAGTTGGACACGTTCTCCATATCAGAAGAGTGCCAATAGATTTTACCTCTAAAAATACTGTGAGCAAAATTCGACTCGATTAAACTCAAACCCACATCAGCATCCTTAACAGATAATCCTGACCAGCTAGCAAAATCCACATTCTGAGCTGGACCATGACTCATAAAATACCTTGACGCAAGTTTCGCCAAAGCCTCGTCATGGCTTAGCCTCTTGTAGGTTCGAGCCACTTCGTCAACTAGAGCATAGGTGAGTTGTCCGCCCCGTCTCGGCCCATTACAGATCAAAGCATTTAGCTCCGCGTGCAACAATATTTGGCCGAGTCGCACTCCACTTGCCTGAACTCCCCCCTTCTTAAGATTGTCTCCAAGATTAGTCCTAGTTAGGAAGTTACGACCAATCAGGGATTCCTCAAATATCGACTGGCTCTTTGAGATCACATCCTCTGTAATTCCAAGTTTCACATCACTCTGTGAGAGGATTCTAATCACACGTGGCTTTGTCAACTCCAACATCCATCTAATATCTTCTGGCAAGACAAAGTGCCAAGTCATGCGCATTACGTGTGTCCTCAGTAACTTGCCTTCATTGAAGGCTTTCTCAATAGATTCATCGGTGGCCTTCTGTGTTCGCAGACCGAGGGTCCATTTAGCCGCGTTAAAATTCTGAGCCTGTATCGCCCCCAATTGTTCAACCACTTCCGCAGGAGCTTTAAACGGAGAACTTGCAAGACCAGTGTTATGTAATCGAAGACGTGGAATATCTAATGCGTTCATGGTTGTGCTATTCCTTTGTTGGTTCCCTCTAGTTGATATTTGGGCTAAATATTCATATGAAAGATATTACTGTAATTAAACTTCCTTTTCAAGTACACATATTTCCACCTGATACTCAACCGAGCGCGCGCGCCTCTATTTTTCGCCCTTGACAATCTCTCTAATTCTAGCAACCACATCGCTGAAAGCCTTAGACGACACCGAATCCGGGTGCCTTAAAACAAACGGGGTTCCACTGTCGGAGCTTTCAGCTATCTCCGGATCCATCGGGATGGAGCCGAGAAACGGGACACCCATCTCCTCAGCGACCCTCCTACCCATCCCACCAGAGAAGACCTCAATCTCCTTACCACAGTGCGGACAGACAAGCCCAGACATGTTCTCAACTATACCGATAACGGGAACACTCAGCATCCTAGCGAAGGTCACCGCCTTCCTAACCACATCACCAGATACCTCACTGGGTATCGTGACTATAACGACCCCATCCGCCTCCGGCAGTAGCTGAAGCACCGTCAGAGGCTCATCGCCGGTCCCAGGAGGAAGATCCACAAGCAGGTAGTCAAGCGTACCCCAGGCTACCTCGGACAGAAGCTGTTTGATGGCACCCATCTTCACGGGCCCACGCCACACGATCGGCGAGTCGTCGTCGGGGAGCAGGAAAGCTATGGACACAACCTTGATCCCGCTGTCCGATAGGACCGGCATGATGCCCGGTGGACCCGATTCAAGCCTCGAGCCCTTGAGGCCGAGCATTTTAGGGACGCAGGGTCCGTGTATGTCTGCGTCGAGTAGACCGATCTTGCCAAATCCATTCCCTTTTGCGAGAGTCGCGGCCAAGTTAACGGCTACAAGAGTCTTACCGACGCCCCCTTTCCCGCTGATGACCGCGATCTTGTGCTTCACCTTACCCATACGAAGCTTCAGAAGCTCATCTTCGGGCTTCGAATCTCTGGGTTGAGTTTCATTAACCTGATTTGATTCAGTCATCTATTGCGCCTTTCAATGAATTAGTTGGCTTCAGTGGAGCCTCTCAGCGTGGTCATCAAGCTCCCCCGCATTGTAAGCCTTCACGGCGTCCTCAGCGAGCACAAGATCTGTAATGTATGGCCTCAAGCCAGTACCCTTGATGGCCTCATGGGCGCCCCACCCCATGCCCCTGGCTATCAAAACCTCGCAGTCAGAGACATTCGATAACATCGAGTTATGCTTAGCATCAGCCTCAGGCCCACTGTGGCCACCCGCCTCATGCTCATGCGGCTCGCCACCCGAGTGGTGCGCTGCCTTGTCCCTCATCTCGGAGCCCTTGATTACGCCGCCCTGTACATCGTACACAACGTAGTACCTAGCCCTCCCAAAGTGCTGGGAGATAGTCTTCCCATCGTCAGTTACAACAGCAATCTTCAAAACACATACACCTCACTCGAAAACTACTGACGCCATCCTCTTCTTAGCTTCCGAGAGTATGGCCTGTATCCTCTCAAGCTTACCATCATCTATGCTGTCCTCATTCATGAGCACCATCGCCTGCATGTCCTTGAGGTCCCTCATGAAGGCGAACTTGCCGACCCTTTCGGCGTAGATTCTTCCCGCCTTCAACCGGTTAACAACTTCGACGTTTTCTTCCAGATGTTTCTTGCCTTCAGAAGTCAGAGAGTAGATCTTCTTTCCCTCAGTTTCCTCCGAGGAGACATAGCCCATATCTCCCAGTTCCTGGAGCGTAGGGTAGATCAGCCCGGCGCTGACTGGGCGCTGATACGTCGCCCCTATCTGCTGGATCAGAGCGTAGCCATGCATGGGCTTCTCTGCGAGTGCCATGAGCACTAGATAGCGGAAGTCTCCTCTCATTACGCCGAAGCCCATCCCGCGTCGCATACTCATTGCGCCGGGGTAAGCCTCGTTACAGCATCTGCGGCCTGAGCCGCGCCGACATTCGTCACGCATACTAACCAATCATTATATCAACAGATATATTATTAAACATATCTAGCGTGTACTAGTAGAGTAAATGTGGCTCCAACGGTGTATGCGAGGTAAAAAGGATGTCAAAGTCGGGCATTTTTTATAGACCCAGGATGAGAAATAGAAACAATCAAATGACAGTATTTGAATTGCAGCTGTATGATCATTGGATACCGATAATATTTGATTATGATAGGAATAAGTTCAATCTGGAGGGGGCTCTGAGGAGAGAAGAGGATATGAATCAGTTGAATAATTCTGTAGCAGCTGTTACAAGTTTTTATAGGAAAAAGAGCTGCCTCTGAAAGGAATTAAAATCGTCGAAGGAGTTTAGATTTCTAGAGTGTTGGGTGCTACGGCACCTGCTGAGTAAACTAGAAGAAGGTTTTGAGCGCATGAGGTTACACTTGTTATTTCTTTCTCCATCGGATAAGAAGGAAGTAAGCCCCTCCTACACCTAACCCGATCAACCCGGCGAACCACGCCTGAGGAGCCAGGAAGAGGGCGAAGACGAGGAAGACGAAGCACGAGACCGTGCCGAGCATAAAGACGTATGTGGGATACCTCCGCTCCTCCCTGGGGAGCCTAATTGCTGCGACGTTGCCTACAGCGCGCGCGGTGTTGGTTTGTTTCTGGTTACCACTGTCGCTTCAGGCCTGAGTATCTTTCCTTCTAGTCTATTGTTAGGCGCGTGTGTCTATGAATTGATAACCGATGATAATCACCCATTTATTTTATAATTAATCAATATTCGATAAGAGGCGTGGTCAACCCCGTTTCCATACTGATAATCGACGACGATGAGGATAGCGTCATCCTGATGAAGACGATACTTGAGAATGAAGGGTACAGCGTGGACTACGCGTTTGACGCCTACGAAGGCCTCAAGAACGTATTACCCGGGAAATATGCTGCGGTGATAACCGACTACCTGATGCCCTATCTCAGGGGCGACGAGTTCCTTGAAAGAATCAAGAGGATAGATGATAAGGTTGGGTTGATTCTGCTATCCGGATTCAAGCGTGATATACCCCTTGAAACTCGGGAGAAATTCTATGCCGTCTTGGAGAAGCCCGTTGATCCCTTGAAACTCATCGAAACTTTGAGTGGGCTTGTTAGGGTGGTGCTTTCTAAAAGTCAGTAGTGCGCGCTGTGAAGTTAAGAGCCGGATTCCGAGTTGCCTTTCTTTTCTAGGTCGCAGCTAACCCGGGGTTAAGGCTAAGTCGGAGAGTTGGTTTCACTAAAACAGGGATTGGAGCCTGGACGATGAGGATGAATGAGGATAAGTAGGTGGAATCTTGTGCTGCTCCTAGCCGCTGTGGCCCTAACTATCCTCACACTGGTGCTCTCCCTCACCACGACCAAGGCCACGGTAATTAAGAACGACGTCGGTAGCTTCTCGGTTCTGGGCATCATCCTGTGCCTTATCCTCGTATTCATTCGATCACGGATTGGGGGGGAGAGGGAAGGAAACTGAATGAAGTCTCTACTAGTAATTATGCGCGCACGGGCGAGCTTTAGGGTTGGGTAGGTGGCTGAGTTTAGTTTTTGTGGTTCAGTGGCTCCGTTAAGCTGTAGTAGTCCTCGACGAATTTCATTCCCTTAGGGGTTGTGTAGAATATCCCCTTGTTGACGGCGAGGAAGTCGCAGCTCGTCAGGTCGTTGAGGTATTCTTTTATTATCTCGAAGTTGAGGTTCGACTTCACCACGATGGCTGTCTTGTTTGCGCCACCCATTGCGGATTTGAGTATGTCGACGCTGACGTCGAGGTTGTTTCTCCTCATGATTTCAACTCGGGTCTTGGGCTATCCGGGAGTTTTTCCTATGGAAGGAGAGTTAAGGTGAACCTTATTTAACAAATGCGGAGCATTGGTTAGAAAGAATGGTACTTCAATTATATCATAAGAACTCTTCGTTGCGCGCGCATGGTTTTCCATCCATTAGTGCGTCTAGGATTGCTTCGTCGAATTAGTCCATCTCTCGTCTATTTTTAGCCATGGAGGTCATTAATAATTTTTTTTAACCATTATAGATACAGCCAGCGCGCGTCCTCCGGCGATTAGGCTGCCACGCGCACTAAGAATTGCGTTGAAGAAAAGGGAGAGACTTCGTTGCTTTCACTTTAACTTCGTTAACCCCACGTCGCTATGGATGTTGAGTCTCCGTTGAATGTTGGGGACATCTGTATCGAGCTGGCGCACCATTTGAAGGATGTTGGGTTACCCAGGTATGATAACGGGAAGGTAAAGGTGACTACGTTGCCCTTTATCGTGAAGGTGTACATGATTCCAGACCAATCATTTCCATCAAGATACGCGTGCCAGCCATAGTATACGCCGTGGGTTACGTCTCCATCGTAGGCGACTCGGACGTTCAAGTCTCCGGGTGTGTTGAACAGCCCATCGCCATTCAGGTTAAGTGACCAGATGTATGCTAGGGCTTGGTCGGTTGGCGTCTTGGGTATAGGGGCGTTTAGAATCATGGTGAATTGTATCTGGTTATTATCGAAGTAGATGGAGGGCACGGAGTCGACTCTAGCGTATATTATGTCGGAGTACCCTTTAGCGTTGACGTTTACGTCCCAGTTATGTGCAGGGTCGGTAACAAACGAGGATTTTGGCCTTGATAACGCTGGGCTTATCGTGAGTGATATGGCGATTATTGCCATCAATAACACGTATTTCGCCTTTTTACTCGGCTGCTTCACCTTTTCCGTTAAGCTCACCTCTTTTCCACCATTTTTAGATCAATATTTATTATTATTTAACATTTTCCGAAACTATCTTACTGAAACCTTTTACGCGTTGGTTCAGGCGCACGCGCATCATGCAAATCGAATTTAGTTGATTTGGGTTATCTTTTTTAGATTGGGTGAATTCAGCACCCAGACTTGAAGAGCGTCTAGATGTGTACCTTGATTAGTTAGGGTTTTTTGGAATCAACAGCCAAGCAATAATGTAGACTAGAATGCCCGCACCATAACCCAGAGTAAGGATCAGCCAGATTATCCTAACTATGAGGGGGTCGACGTTGAAGTATTCGGCGATTCCTCCACAGACGCCAGCGATCCATTTATTCTTTGAACGGTATAGTTTCTTCGGGGTTTCCAACTCTATCAGATTAAATTGAAAGCGATGCGTACTATAAAAAATACATGCGCGCGCGAACTTAATGCGTACAAGGCGCAAGCACGTTATGTTATGTTCAAAATTTCATTCCACAGTTCAAACAGAACAAGTACTCTAGGCTCATTTCTTTTCCGCATTTAGGACAATTCAATTTTAGGGGATTCCCACAAAGCTCACAGTATCTGGCTGATGCTGAATAGGTAAGAGAGTCGCATTTTGAACAATATTTTTTAACACCGGATTTTTCGCTGATAACGTCGCTTGGTACTATTGGAGTTAGAAATAGAAGGCGTTCACCGCGGTGGAGAGACAAGATTCTGTCCTTGAGAGCAGGATAAATTTTTTCGGTGATCCGGTACCCATTGTACTCCTTATTCATTCTTCCATTCTTTACTTTCATTTCTTCCAGAATATTCTGCCTCTGGAGTGTTTTCAGTAGTTTTCCTATTCTGGTGTCGTAGTAACGTGTCTTCGTGAACCACCCCTTCGGTAGCTGAAACTTATTTTCAAGCTCTGCGCCGATCTGTGAACCATACATTGGTTTATTTTCTTTTTCCACTAAAATTGAGAAGATGGATAGGCTCGTAACTGGTCTGTAGCCCATTATAATCAAATCGATTACAGATTTTAGAGGTTCCTTTAGCCGTCCATCAGTGTCTACGAACTCCTTGCCTAGGTAACTGAAGTCAATGTATCTCGGTGGCCCTTCTTCATAGTATCTTGGCCATATGAATGGTTTTAGAAGTTGGTAGAATTGGTCAGACAATACCTTCTCTTATGTAGTTACACAATCTCGTAATATTTAGTTTTCCTGGAGTTGATTACGTAACAACGAGATTACGTAAAAAAATTGTTTTATATTTTTAAAGAATAAGGTGATTTCGAGGAAAATGAGATGAAGTTAAAAATAAAATCGTCATCAAACGCAAAAATGAGAAAAAATAGTATCTTGGTAGTTTTCATACTGGTTTTCTCTTCATTCCAAATCGCATTTTTCAACGTCACGGCGAGAGCAAGTCCGACCCCTGTCCTGACGCAGCTGACCTTCAAGACGGGTGATTCTAATCCGATGTACTACCCCGTGTGGACTCGCAGCACCCCCTACCAGATCCTGTTCTGTCCATGGTATGAATCCGGGATGAAGCTCATCGACCCCAGCACCCTAAGCTCGCACTTCCTTCCAAACGGCATGGTCTACGATGGCCCAGCGGACTATACAAAGGATGGGTCGAAAATCGTTTTCTCCCGTTACTATAGTACTCTTGGGACCGATACGGGTTTCTTCGACCACATATACACGATGAACGCGGACGGCTCTGATGTTAAGCAGTTGGAAGATTCTCAGTGTCTGAACCAGGGCGCCGCCTGGTCTCCTGACTCGTCGAAGATTGCTTTCACTGAGATAAGTGAAAACCCGAGCCAAACCGTCATTAACAGTATGAAGATCTATTTGATCGACTCGGACGGGTCTGGCCTAACATACTTAATTGATGGGAGTGGACCGAGGTGGAGTGCTGACGGTCAGTACCTCTACTATTCAAGGACGAGTAACTATAACGATCCCGATGCCGTGTACTATGTATACAGAATAAATCTAACTACAATGGCTGAGCAGCAGATATCAACGGGACAGTTCTCCGATATCTCTGTGAATGGTAAAATAGTCTATAATGTGAATGGTGACGCCTACATGATGAATACTGATGGTACGGATAAACAGTTTTTGATAACGAGTGCAAGGGAGGTGATGTGGTCTCCAGATGGCACCTATATCACGTTTGTGGATGATACTAGGAGTGGGCAACAGGAAGTCTACACATACGGACCGATAAGCACCTCTTCTTCTGCATTCTCAGGGCAGGGCCAGTCGTCAGATTTGCTGACACTCCCCACCGTACCATATATCCACCCCCCCTACCAATTAGCGGATTCGTCTCAGAGCTTAGCTCAACTCACCTCCCTTTCAAGTCAGACTATAGATGCGGCTCCCGGACAGACAATCTCACTCACCTTGACTTACAAGATTGCAGCGGTTGCTAACCCCAACGAGGTTGACCAGCTATTCTTTGTCGAGTCCTGGACCCCGAGCTGGCCTCCTAACGGTTACACCATACCGCTCTATAACGGCGAACCAGGCACTTCTCCAGGGATCTCTGACACAAAGACAGTATCATTCACTACTCCAAACCAGAGCGGAACCTACTATCTGTGGTTCTGCTTCGATAACCAGTATAACATTCAGGATGCAGTGAATCAAAGAACCGTTTCGATGACCGGTTTACCGGGGGACGTCAAAATCGTAGTATCGGGAAGTAACTCCTTACCGGACTTGAGTAGTTCATCAGTGGACCAACAAAACGGAATGTGGCCTTTTTATGGGATAGTTGCATTAGTGATTGTGGTTGTTATCCTTGGTTTTACTATCCTACATTATCGAAGCAAGGTATCTACCCCCAAAAAAGTTGCTGCGCCTCCAAAGAAAATATTGGAGAAACAGTTAATTTGTCCAAATTGTGGAGCTAGCCTGCCAACTGATTCTAGATTCTGTGGAAAATGTGGCGCTTCCTTAGATGGTAAAAAAGACTGAGATGATAGAGAGCACGAACTGAGGTTTTAAATGGCTCCCTTGACTCAATCGTTGCTATGATGGCGTCTGTGGTGCTTCTAGTCTATTATGTTAAGGGTAAAAATAGAGCAACCTAAACCTACACATTTCGCGCGCGCGAAACGTGTCCGTATCTCAAGTTCTGTGTGCGCGCAAATGTATTAGATGCGCGCGTTTATTTGGAATCAGGACTTTTCCTCTGAACCAATATTTACAGATGGGGCTGTTGCAGTGTAGTTTCTTACTCTAATATAGTCGATTGATGCGGTTTGAGATGAATCTGGTGCACCGGAGTGTGCGACTATTATCAATGCTCTAGCTGCGCCACTGAACTGAGGAACATATGAGGTGTATGTTCCTATGTATGTCCCGTCTAGATAGGCGTCTACTTTGTTTCTGTCGGTTATCATTTTGTATTCATGATAGGTTGTTCTGTCAAGTGCGAGTTTAATGTTTAAGTCGATTGAGGGTATGCCTTGTGGTTGAGCAATCGCATTGTTAATTGCGAGATACCCACCTTCTGTATAGCCGTGTAAATTCTCAAGGTCTACACCGACTAGACGTCCTTGTTGGTATAATTGGCTGTAATCTATAGTGCCGAAGTTGGGGTTTTTAGGAAGCTGATTTCCATTGTAGATTGAACTCTGATCTGTTATGAATACTTGGAAACTGCAGTACCAGTCGTTTATCGGATTAGTCTTAACTCTCATTACGACCTCAGCGCCGGTATCTATTGGAAATGTCGATGAATATTGTTCGTAGTAGCCGTAATAACTTGTTGAACTCGATGTTATGTCTAACTGTGAGTCGTGGATATTAGTGGTGTAAGTTCTCTTGGTGCGAGTGTCAGACCACGTTTCTGAGGTCCATTTACTGAGGCTGTTTTGGTTAAAATCTTCGTTGAAGGTGTAGTAGACGTCATTCCAGTTTTTATTACCATCTGGTGCAGCTGAGTTTCCATAGTATAGGAATATTTTGTCGTTGAGAGCGTAGGAGTTTAGTTGGGGTATTTGAAAAGTTATTTGAGTATTTGGGGAATTGGGATTAGATATTGCATAGTCGAGTTGTTGTTGGGAGGCAGAATCGTAGATTCTTATATCGCCGCAGCTTTGTTTCATTTTGCCCTGTGCGACAAGTGTTTGGGTATTCATTGAAAAAACCACGGAGTAACTATGCAAGGTTGTCCCAGAGTTCTCCTGAATGTTTAATTTAACTCTGTAAGGCCAGTTACTATCCCACCAACCCGAATTTGAGATCGTCTGTGTAGGAGATGTCTGTACTCGTTGATTATTAAGATAATAATAACCCAGTAAGGCGCCTGCGCCTACTACAATTATGGTCAATGCAATAACTAAGGGTAAATTGCTTTTTCTCTGGCTTTGTTCATTCTTGAGTCCATCATTGACGACCTTTCTTTTTTCCTTAGGCTCGGTTACTATCAATTTTTTTTCTGAGGTTTTTGATTCATTTTTTAAAATTGTTTCGTTTTCCACTGTTTTTTTCAAGTTTTCCTTAGCTTTCAATTCCTCATCTTTTTCGAGCATTATTTTTGAATTTTCTAGTTCACTGATTTGTAACTTTAGTTTTTGAAGTTTCGTAGAATATTTTGTATTTAGTTCCTGATATGTTTCTTTATCAATTTCATTATTTGAGAATCGTTTATTTAAAGTTTCAATTAGACTTTCAGTTTTATTTTTTTCATCTTGAACCTCAGATAATTCATTGTTGCTAGTTGATTTGTCGGTCATGACAAACACCTTAAAACGAAAATTAATGGGAAATTAAATACTTAAAATTATTGATAATAATTCATCAACGTTTTTTTATTTATATTCCAGCGAAAATGCCTAATAGTCCCCCTAGAATTGCTGAGTAAGCACCTAGACCCAAATTATAACTTGCAAAGAGTGTTTGAGTTGGCTGCATTCCCATTGAGTAAAAAATCAATAGGGGGATGATGGCGCTTACACCACCAATCAGGCGTAGGGCTTTTGCCTTAGATGACAGACCTATTACCATCGCTATTGTTGCTGCAATATAGATGTAAAATCCGATAACTAGATTGTTGCCTCCTTGGCTCATGAAGGTGGAAAGCTCTGGTATGTTAACCTGATTTAGCTGAAGCCAGTTAACGTTGATATCTATAGTTTGACTAAACATACCCGAGGAGTGAACCTGTAACCCCCAAATGTAGAATGATCCAGACCCGTTGATTACGAGTGCTGAAACTGATAACACAAATAAGGGTGCGAGGTACCCGCCTAATACGAATAATAGGGCTATTATAGCATAGGCTTTTTTCTTGTCACTTTGATAAGTTTGGTTTGTTTCCGGGGACTTTGGCTGAGTTTCTGGGCTTTTTACGTAGGGTTGACTTGTTTGTGGATATGCGTAACTTGTTATAGGGGGGATTTGGTTGGCTGTTTCCACATTTGGTTTATTATCAATCTGCGATGAGGTTGGTTTAGATTTCGTGGGAGAATAGTCTAAATAATATATGGTGTTGTTTGGACCATATTTTGTTATCCAGATTTTTAATTCGTTTAAATCGTAATAAATTGCGCATAAATCTCTTTGACTTTTTATTTCTTTACATTTGTTAATAAATTCGTCTTTACTCGTTATTATTTTGGTAGAATTTTTAATAATGTCTTTATTCCAATCTATATTTTTTCGAGGATAGTTATTCTCATCAAGGTCTTTTGTATCTTCTTTTAAAAATTTATTAATTAACTCGACTTTTTTTTTGTTTTCCATTTTATCTGCAATTTCATGTATTATTTTTTCCTGTTCATTTAAAGTATTTTGTTTATCCATACTTTCCTTTTTTATTTTTAATTCGTTTATTTCTTTCTTATATTTATCTTTCAGATTGTCATAAGTGTATTTATCTATCTCATTTTTTATATATCTCTCATCAAGTATGTCGATGAGCTTTTCGTTTCTTGAAATTTTGGAGTTCACTTCTTCTACTTCGTTTTTAAGTTGATCCGAGTCGTCCACTTGAATCACCTTTAATTTAAAACTGATTATAAATTTAGTTTTTGAATATATAAAATTATTGATAAATACCTAGATAGCATAAGAACTAGTGAACTACCCACCTCTAAAGAGGTGCGCTTCCTGCTTCATCGACTCAGCTTGCATCGCGCGCGCACGTGCAACGCTGAGGGTGTAAACTCTGTATCAACGCTGTTTCCATTAATTTATACCTCCAGTCATCGCTCATCTCAATCTTATCGGCATATGCGAGTTGTTTGAACGCGCTGTGCGATACATTATTAATCAATTGCACTCCCGTAAAGAAACCCAATTTGAAAAAGTGTAAATCCGTAAAATTTATTTGGATAATCGTATTAAAAATCCATAATTTTCATCTAAAAAAATCATGTTCTACAACTCGATATGACTCTTACTGTTCAGAGCACTAGATCTAAAATAAATATTAACAACATACTTGTAATGAGCCTAATAGCTGGGGTGATTATTTCCGGCTCTCTATCTCTTCCCTCGATGGCTATGGCAAGATTTTCCACACGCACACAGTATACCGTCACCGCGACGACGTCGGGTAAGGGCTCAGTCTCCAAGAGCCCCAGTCAGGCCGCATATATTCAGGGCTCGAAGGTTAAGCTGATGGCGACTCCCTCCTCGGGGTGGAGCTTCACCGGCTGGAGTGGCGGCGTCTTAGGGTCAGGCAACCCCATCACAGTCACCGTCAACAGCAACATAGCCGTCACAGCTACCTTCACCCAGATTCAGTACACAATCTCCGCCTCAGCTGGTTCCGGCGGTTCCATCTCCCCATCCGGCAGCGTGGGTGTGGCTCAGGGTGCTAGCCAGACCTTCACGATCACACCCAGCACCGGCTACTCGGTGTCCAGCGTAGTTGTGGATGGGTCTTCAGTCGGCGCGGTGGCGAGCTACACGTTCAGCAACGTTCAGGCGACCCACACCATCTTGGCCTCCTTCACCCCAACCCAGCTCACCTACACGCTCACAGTGTCGACAGTCGGCCCTGGAAGGGGATCTGTCACACTGAACCCACCGGGAGGCACCTACGCATCAGGCACCGCCGTTATGGTGACTGCTAACCCAACGACTGGTTCCAGCTTCTCCGGGTGGAACGGGACCCTCACGGGTAGTGCTAACCCCGCAACGATAACCATCAACAGGAACACGACTGTGACGGCTACCTTCACCCAGCTGACGTATACGTTCACGACTCACACCTCCGGTGGCGGCTCGGTTTCACTGACTCCCAGCCAGTCGACCTACCACTATGGAGACTCCGTTCAGCTTCAGGCCACTCCCTCCACCGGGTGGAGCTTCTCCAGCTGGAGCGGAGCCTTAACCGGCTCTGCGAACCCATCCAACTTGACGGTGACTGATAACATGAACGTCACAGCTACCTTCACCCAGAACGTGTACACGTTGACTGTGACTGTGAGTCCATTGGCTGGAGGCTCCGTGACCCACAGCATATCAGCCCCGTACCACTACGGCGACGTCGTCGTGCTAACTGAGTCCCCGAATACAGGTTACTCCTTCTCATCGTGGTCCGGCGACGGCACCGGCACAGGAACCACCAGGTCAGTCACCATCACTGGGAACATGGCTGTGACGGCCACATTCAACCAGAACACATACTCGCTGACGGTGACGGTGAGCCCATCCTCCTCTGCTGGCATCGTTACCCCAAGCGCGTCTCCACCGTATCACTACGGAGATATGGTTACCCTGACGGAGGCTCCGAGCACCGGATACACCTTTTCGTCTTGGTCGGGGGACGGCTCAGGCACCGGCTCGACCAGATCAGTCACCATCACTGGGAACATGGCTGTGACGGCCACATTCAACCAGAACACATGTACGCTGACGGTGAACATCATTGGAACCGGCTGCTCTGTAACTAAGAGCCCAAGCCAATCAACCTACGCATACGGCGCGAGCGTTCAACTGACCCCCGTCGCAGCTACGGGCTGGGTCTTCACGGGTTGGAGCGGCGGCCTCACAGGTAGCTCTAGCCCCGCGACGATCACCATGAACGGGAACATGGTTGTGAACGCCACATTCGAATTTATTGATACATGTAGCACCTTCAACTCCGCGATCTGGACGTATAATTGGAATGCACCAACGGTGTCTAACGGAGAATGGGTGTTTAATGTTCCAGCCGGTTCACCAACGTCCAGTGCTATACAGGCTGTGTCGAAGGCAGCAACATTTGGCTATGGAACCTACACAGTCACGTTCAGGATGACGACGATGACGTCGGGAGTAACTTGGAGCTTCTTCCTCTACCTCGATAAGACTGCATCCGGTGGAGCCTATAATGAGTTGGACATCCCTGAGGTTAATCCAAGCTACTCTTATCCAACTTATATTGTCACCTATGAGAACGTTGAAACTACTAACCAGATCATATATTTAGTCAACTCCATTAAGTATGATGATAGCCTTACGCACACCATGACGTGGAACTGGCAAAAGAACTACATAGACTTCTACATAGATGGGGTTATGATGTATCCAACCAACTATGTTGGTGACGGAACGCATACAATTACTAGGTCGAACAGCGTACCTGGCAAGAACCCATTCCCAATCTCGGATCCGCCTATGGCGCTCTACTTCGGAGTATTCCCTAAAGGAACAAGTACAACCCCTTGGACATTATATATCTCACAGATACAGTACCAGCCAAGTTAATATGTGAACTTCCGTTAGAAGTAGGTTCACCCTCACCTGCGCGTGCAACAGTGGAACACAAGTTTTCCAGTTTTTGGTTTAATGTAGGTGTTTGAGGGCCAACCCAACGGTGGAACACCCTTAGGTGAACGGTAATAGGCGTCTCTGCAGAAGGCGAGTTGCCCACCCGTCCCCGTGTACTGGTTCGTGCCTATGGACTCGGCGTTGACCTGACCCTGCAGGTCGACCTCTATGGCCGAGTTGATTGAGACCATGTTGTTGTTCATGGCAATCACGTAAGGGTCGTTCGTGAAGTCGACGGGGTACCCCGCTAACATTGGGGCGCACGCGATTAGACTGTTCCCTCTTCTGCAGTTACGTGTACGCAAATGTAGTGGGGGGAGGTACTCGGTTTGAGTTGCGTTAGGTTGTTGGTTTCTCGGTCTGTGGCATCATTTGTAGAACTTCATTATTTTTAGCGTATTCTGTATAGCATCTGAGGCATGCTTCGCCTTTGCCCGGGATGTATGCTACGAAGTAGGTGAGTGGCTCGTTGCAGTTAGTGCATCTTCGGGGCTTCTGTTTGTTCGTCTCTGATTTTTTCATCGTATCTGCGTGTATAGATTTACATTTAAACAGTGCGGATGATTAGTTCTTACAAAGAGTAACTATTTTTGGGCTAGGGGTCATACTCTGCAGAAGTACTCTTTTAACTCCTATATCCGCGCTCGTTTTCTGTGCGCGCCTGGTTTCCACTTTAGTCCTTGACTACGACCTTTAAGTTGCCGGTTGGCAGAGCCTGTTTTTGCAAGGTTATGAGGGTTTGAGCTGGTCGCTCCAACCGAGGATTTGTTGATTTGCAGAGAGACTCTGACTTTTATGCATGTATGTCGAACTTTATGTGTTTTGACTCACTCAACCTAGACCAGATTCGATTAGCATGCGCGTTTTTAGTAAAGCAATTAAGTAACTTAGTTATCCTCATAGCATGAGAGTAATGAAAAGTAACTCTCTTAGTACTCTCGACGTTGCAAGGTTGATGGGCAAGAGCATTAACGAGATGACTTTAAGGAATATTATCAGCAGGATGAATTTCATCGAGAGATTAATGCTTAAACATGATAATCCCGTTAAGATTGGCGATTATAAGTTCGATGCATGGAAGGGTAAATTGCCTTTCTATCTTTTCAGGTGTAGTGAACACGGCTATGTGGTCAACTATCCTATAGGTTATTTGGTGAGTCTTGTTTGTCCACTCTGTTTTAATAAGGGAAAACAGCCTTCGGATCAATTATTAGATAGAGAAATTGGGGTTCAGGAACAATTATTTGATGTGTTGAAAAACGATTCGTAGATTCTATGTTACTGAACGTCCCGTGTGTTAGGTTAAGTTTGTTTATTATTCATACTTGAATTCAACCTCAATCACGTTGACATATCTTCTCACCAATATGAAAAAGAAGAAACTTTAACTCAATTTTCTCATAGTTTGGTGCATATGATGGGTGTATTTGAAAAATATGATGTATGAGTTAATCATATGTTCTGATTATTAGTAAGTACCAGAACTTAGAAGAACATATAAGGTGCTTTGACCAACTGTCTGATTCACATAAGAATAATATGTATAGGTGGTTTCTTCTCAACCTTGTTCACTAGGGAGTTCCTCTCTGAGGTCAGACGCCAAGCGCTGCGCAGGCGTGTATGGTATAGTGCGCTTGACTGCGTTGAGAGGGGCATCCTGTCGATCTCTGCTAAGGTCATTGAAGGCGTGAAGAGCAGCTTGTTGAATATTCAGATAGTGAGGATCATCGCTAAGCTCAGGGACGCCTGCAAGTCTGGCTTCGTTAGGCATATGGAACGTTATGGGGTTGAGAGGGTTCGTGTGGTTCAGGCAGAGGCGGCTAGGTTGGGCTACTTGGGCGCCGCTGCACTTTCGAGGGATCTGGGGTTCATAAGGTACCTGATGTTCCTCGACTTCAATCAGCCGATCGGCTGGAGGATATATCCATCGTAGCATCTAGTGGTTTAGATTCCAAGCGACAGGTTGTATACGCCTGCATTCCCGCCCTTAACGAGGAGTGGTCTCTCGCTCAAGTGTTGTTGACTACCAGAAAGTATGCTGATATGGTCTTCGTCTGTGATGACGGATCGAATGACTTGACTGGGGATATCGCTGAGTCACTTGGAGCCTATGTGATTCGTCACAAGACGAATAAGGGGAAAGGTGCGTCGCTTAGAGACCTCTTCAAGGAGGCCTTGAAGGGCGCTCCTGATGTGGTGGTGACTTTGGATGGGGATGGTCAGCACGACCCTGAGTATATTCCGGAGATGGTTGAGCCGATCCTGAGCGGCGAAGCTGACATGGTGATTGGTTCTAGGTACATGGAAGGTTCGAAGATGGATGCACCTTTCTACAGGCGCATCGGGCTTAAATTCTTCAACTGGAGTGGGGGCAACGGCGGGGTTAAGGATGTTCAGAGTGGGTTCAGAGCCTATTCGACGGAGGCGCTTACCGTCGTTAACTTATCTAATGCGAATGGCTATGGCGTCGAAATTGAGCAGTTGAAGCTCGCTCGAGAAGAATGGACTAAGGGTTTTGGAGGTGCCCATTAATGTGAGTTACCATGTTAAGAAGCCCTCGAAGAAGATCCCTCTCCTACACGGAGTTGACCTGATTTTGACTCTGATTAGGATCACGACGGAGGATCAGCCATTGTTACTGCTAGGGTTACCAGGGATGCTTTTCTTCGCTTTTGGAGCCTTCTCGGGTGTGATGCTGATCATCGCCTGGGATAATACCAGGTATTTTAGCCTCCCCTTGGCGATGCTGATGTTGATTGGGATATTTCTCGGGGGGATGCTCGGAGTGGCCTCGATAATTCTTTACACGATAGGTAAGCTGAAGCCGAAGCCGTAGTGTGGTTATTTGCGATCTGGGAATTATCTACCTCTACTCTTGATGCTTCTGCTCATAGTGCCACGGGTCGAGGCTGCTTCGAACTCCGATGTCCGCGCGTCGTTTGAGTCAGCGTTCGCTGAGGTTAAGCGCGCTGAGCAGTCCGGAGGAGATGTCTCCACACTTTTACCCAAGCTTAACTTAGCTTTACAGCTGATCAATTCGGGTAGTGATAATGATCTAGTGAAGGCCCAGATAATCATTGAAGATGTGAGCCTGGAGGCTCATTCCACTCAGATCTCGGGAGCTCAGTCGACGGAAAACCAGTACATCGTCACCGGGGTCTCACTGGCCATCCTCGGGGCCTCTGCGACTCTCATCTACATTTATGGTGATAGGCTGTTCTGGGGCATCTGGGTGCGGGCCAAAAAGGATTGGGTTGTTAAGGGCAAATGATTGACGACGAGGTAAAGTTCGTTGCAATTGGCCTCATCATCATAATGATGTGTGTGGCCGTGTACCCGGTGCTGTCTGCGCACAGGATTGTCGAGCCCTTCTCTGAGCTCGGAGTCCTCGGCCCCGATGGAAAGCTTGGAGACTACCCACGCAATGTTACAGCTGGCGATGTGGTCAAGCTGCTCCTTTACGTGGGTAACGAGGAGGGCAGTGCCCAGTATTACCGCGTAGACGTCAAGGTTGGGGATTGAGGGCAAAACGTCAGCGACGTGGTTCCCCTCAATGCCTCGATTATTGCGTCCTACGAAGTTGTGCTTGCGAATGGGGCTAACGTGACGACCCCAATGAGCTTAAGAGTTGAAGATATTGGGTTGAATCGTAGGGTCGTATTTGAGCTCTATAGGTATGATGTGGGTTTGGGTGTGTTCAGGTACCAGCTTTGGACTCAGCTATGGATGAACGTGACGTCTCCGAGTTGATGCGCGTGCATTGTGTTCGCAATTAGATTGATTTTATATCGAAATATTTATCTTCAAGTTTTTTGAGAGGCATTACTATGACATGGAATGTAAATGATATCGTGCAAATATTAGGATCTGAACCTCATTATATTAAAGGTGAATTATCTTCCACCTTTTCCAGTATTAATTCCATCGATGAATCTAGTGATAATGATTTTACTTTTTGCTCAAAAATAGGGGAAGAGGGGTATAACTTAATTGGGAAAAGTGGAGCGAAAATAATATTAGTTGATATTAGCTTAATGGAATTTGATTTCAGTAAATTAAATAAAACACTAATTTTTGTAAAAAATCCGCGGCTGGATTTCATTCGGTGTCTTGAATCCTTATTTCCCATTACAAAAAAAACGGGAATTCATCCGACTGCTATTACCGGAGAAGGTTGTGTACTTGGAAAAAATGTCTACATTGGGCCAAATTCGGTAATCGAGGATAATGTAACAATCGGTGAGGATACACAAATTTTTAATGGAGTGCATATCTTTTCAAATGTAAAAATAGGAAAATTTGTGGAAATTGACAGCGGCTGTGTAATAGGTTCAGATGGATTTGGTTTTGAAAGGCTGTCGAGTGGAGTACTTGAGAAATTTCCTCATTTTGGATCTGTAATTATCGAGGATAATGTAGAAGTGGGGGCTAATACATGTATAGATAGAGGAACTTTAAAGAATACAATTATTAGATCTGGAACTAAAATTGATAATTTAGTTCATATAGCTCATAACGTTAAGATTGGAAAAAATTGTTTAATAATTTGTTTAAGTTGCATCGCTGGTAGTGTAACAATAGATGATAACTCACATATTGCTCCATTAGCAGCGATAAAAGATGGCATTAGAATCGGTAGAAATTGTACTGTTGGAATGGGAGCCGTGGTACTTCATGATGTCCCCGACGATGATGTTGTAGCTGGAGTGCCTGCAAAATCAATTAAAAAAATTATTTAGGAGGAAAACTATCTAATTTTTTTCTAGCTATAAATTATGCGCACGATTTTTTATCAACAGTTTTTTTATATATTGATGCATTTTTTGGACATAATATCTATGATTTTCTCAGCTGAATGGCCATCCCCATAGGGATTAACCCAATTTTTCTTTCTACTAAGCATATTTACAGTGTTATTCAGAATGTCATTAGACTTAACACCAGAAACGATGTTAGCGCCGACTTGTATCGTTTCCGGCCTCTCCGTGTTCTCCCTTAGGGTCACACAGGGGATCCTCTGAATGCACGCCTCCTCCTGTACGCCGCCAGAATCAGTGAGGATCAACTTGGCATACTTCTCGAGAAGAAGGAAGGACAGATAGTCCTGGGGGTCAATTATCCTAAGTTTAGGCTCGAGGCCCATTTCTAATATCATCTTCTTCGTTCTGGGGTGGATCGGGAAGACCACAGGGAGTTTATACTGTCTAGAGACGAGTTCTAATCCCTGGATGATTAATTGTAGGTTCTGCTTGTTGTCGACGTTCTCCTGGCGGTGAATCGTTGCGAGGAAGTACTCCTCAGGGTTTAGTTCAAGTTCATGTAGTATTGCTGATCTTTTTTGGGCTAGTACAAGATTCTGGTAAACGGCGTCGACAATTGTGTTACCGGTAACGTATATCTTGTTTGAGGGGATCCCCTCGGATAGAAGTATCTCCTCCGAAACGTGTGTGGGAGTGAATAGGTAGTCTGAGCAGTGATCCACGAGTATTCGGTTGATTTCCTCGGGCATCCTTCTGTCATAGCTTCGTAGACCAGCTTCAACATGGCCAACTTTGATCCCCAGCTTGACGGCCGCTAATGCGCCTCCTAGAACAGTGTTAGTGTCTCCTTCAACAAGGACAATGTCTGGGGTTTCCCTGATGAGCAAGCTTTCGACGCCTAAAAGGATCTTGCTCGTTTGCTCCGCATGGGTTCCTGATCCCACATCTAGATTGTTTTTAGGCTCAGGGAGATTGAGCTGCTCAAAAAATACTCGATCCATGTTGTAGGAGTAATGCTGACCAGTATGAATAACTAGAAAATCAAGGTTTCTTCGCTGCAACTCGCGTATAATTGGCGACATCTTGATTATCTCTGGCCTTGTGCCTAGGATGATAGCGATCCTCATTAATTCACAACTGTAGAGTTTAGTTTGTAGTCTAAATGAGTTATGTGAGTGCAATTCCAACATGGAGGCGTTTGAGTTCAACTTTTTAAGAAATTACTTAATTATTAAATAATACATTAAATAGTGTTTAAAGAAACAAGGATCTCATGATTTAACGTGGCCAAAATTGCGTTATTTTTTAATTGGGTTTATCCTCCAACGCAAGGTGGGCCATCAACTTTTAATTATTATTTAGCTGAAAAATTAGCTATAAATCATAAAGTTTTCCTTTTTACTTGTTTAAAGAAAAGGTCATTGATAAATTCAATTTATAATCAAGTATTACAAATTTCTTTCATTATAAGATTAATTAATAATGATTATGATATCATAATTTTACCTTGTTGGCAGATACAAGACGTCTACAGATACTTGATAAAAATTTTCTCAAATAAGCCATATGTATTATTATTTATAGGAAGTGATTTTTTTGATAATACTTATCCTTCATTGATAAAAAAGGGAAGTTTACATAAGTTATATGGGATATATTTAAAAAATAGCATGCTTAAGATAATTGAGTCATCTTCTGGTATTTTATCTTCAATAGATATATTTGAATCATTAAATAAATTTAATGTCGATAAAGAAAAAGATAGACTCCTACCAATTATTTATAATATTAAAGATGTGCAAAAAATAGTAATCAATAAATCTCCCTGGAAAAAAGATGATAGTCACCATATACTATTTTTTGGTAATTTAATTGAGGGAAAAGGTGTAAGATATCTAATTTATGCTGTTCCTTATATTTTACTTGTAACAAAAAAAGTCAAATTTCATATTATTGGAGACGGCCCACTTTTAAGCGAGTTAATTTCATTCGTTAAAAATAATCATTTAGATGACCATGTAGTATTTCATGAATATGTAAATCATAATGTAATCGGGGACTATATATTAGCCGCAGATATTGTTGTTAATCCTTTAGTATATGGAGCATCGTTAGGAACATCATCTATAGAAACTCTATGTTTAAAAAAGCCATTAATCATTGGGAATGCAAATGCTCACATTAAACAAATATATCTTAAATATCATTGTTATCTTATTGTAGAACCAAAGAATGAGAAGGATATAAGTGAAAAAATATTGATGTTATTAGATAAAAATAATAGTGATGCCGTAGTAGAAAATATCGATAAATTTATTAAAAATGAATTATATGATAAAATTATTGAAGATAAATTAAATAAAGCCATCGAAGACTCAATAAATTATCATAAGAATTATAAATAATTATATTAAATGCAATAAATAAATTAATAATAAAAAAATACTTTTATTAAATTCAATCTTTATAAAAGCGCATATAATAAATTATTTATTTTCGTTAATTATGTTTTTCAAAGTTTTAACAACATAGTCTATTTGATTTTGAGTTAATTCATAATACATTGGAATTGCGAGTGTGTGATTATAGGCATATTTTCCATTAGGATTATCCTTTGATTTGAAGAGTGGTTGAACGCTTAATGAATAGGTGCCTATTGTAGAACCTATACCTTTTTTCTTTAATTCACTAATTACTACATCTCTCTTTTCTTTAACTGTGATTGCATATGTTTGATAATTAAACCTTACTGACTTTGGTGGATCTGGATAGATAACATCAACTTCTGAATCTTTAAAACGATCATTATAATATTTAGCTAGACTTATTCTTTTATTAATAAAGTCTTCAATTCTCTTTAATTGAATGCAGCCAATTCCTGCTTGAATATCACTTAACCTATAACTAAATCCCTGCTTCTTAAATACATGACGATTTATTGATTTATCTTTAATGTAGTCACCTTGAGACTTTAATGCGTTTAGATCTTCTAATAGGTTTTTATCATTTAAAACAATCATTCCTCCTTCGCCGGTAGTAATAATTTTTCTTCCTTGAAGACTAAAACATGTAATGTTACCAAAAGATCCAGTTTTTTTGCCCTCTATCATAGATCCGATTCCTAATGCTGCATCCTCAATTATTTTAATACCCCCTTTATTTGCGATTTTTTTAATTTTTCCCATGTTCAAGGGATAACCCAGAGGATGAACGGGAATAATAGCCTTGACTTTTTCGTCGATATTTTTTTCTAGTTTTTCAACATCTATGCTGAATGTTTCTAATTCGATATCAATGATCCTAGGTTTGGCTCCCACGTTTAATACCACGTTACCAGTCGCTGCGTAAGTAAAATCTGGTATTAATACGACGTCTCCGGGCCCGATTCCATATGCTAATAATGATATTTGTAACGCAGATGAACAGGAATTTAGGGCAACACCATATTTTGCATCACAGTAATTCGCGAAGTCTCTCTCAAATTGATTTACTTTTGGGCCTTCTGCTACCCATCCGCTCTCCAGAGTATTGCGAACATCAGAAACCTCTTCTTCTCCAAAATATGGTTTAGCAAGGGGAATCATTTGTTTCATAAGGTTCCACTTCGTATTCTATACCATTCAAAGGTGTTTCTTAAACCGGTTTCGAAATCAATTTTTGGTGAATACCCGAGTAATTTTTTTGCGAGGGAAATGTCTCCAAGATGTCTCCTTACATCTCCTGGACGTGGATCAGCGTATTCGATGTTACCTTTATAACCGGTAATTTTGATAATTTCTTCGATTAGTTTTTTAATCGTTATTTCTTTGCCACTTGCTAAGTTTATAATTTGGCCTCTTGTCTCCTCCACTTCATAAATCTTAGGGATGGTTGTAGCGATATCCTGTATATAGGTGTAATCACGAGTTTGTAAGCCATCGCCATATATGATTGGTGATTGCCCTCTAAGTATACGGTTTATAGTTATTGGGATGACTCCCGCGTAGCTAAATTGATTTTGTCTCGGGCCATAGGCATTAAAAGGCCTGACTATTGAAGTGTCTAGATTAAATGTATGCATATATGAAAGTGCAACGTGATCACTTGCCAGTTTACTAGCGGCATATGGCGTAATTGGGTATGTTGGGTGCTCTTCACCCATGGATTTTTTACTATATACTGAGGTTCCGTAAGCCTCAGAGGAAGAAGTATGAATAAGTGTTTTAAATTTATCCTTTCTTTGTAGCTCACAAATAGTTGATGTTATAGTAATATTTTCGTCAACAGTTTTTTTAGGTTCTATTAATGATGCTGGAAGTGGTACTACAGCTAAATTAAAAACAACATCTATAGATTCATTATCAAAGATTGTTGACATTATTTTTATATCAGAGCAATCGGCTCTCCATATTTGGACTTTTTTATTCTTTAAAATGCTACTAATGTTATCTTGTTTACCTAAGGAGAAGTTATCTACAATTGTTAATTTATTGACCTTTAATTCAATTAGTTTCTCTGATAGATAGCTGCCAATGAAGCCTGCTCCTCCTGTAACCATGACGTTTTTGTTACTTAATTTCATTTTAAATTATATTTACTAATATTACTAATAAATATATTGAATGTGTATCACTTATTAAATGAAGTTCTTTTCATTTTTCAAAGCTATGTAGCTATAGAGTTATTCTAACAAATTTATGATTTCTAATGGATATTGTTTTTAAATACTTCTGATGTGAAATCTTGAAATAGAGTCTAGACATTGTCTAAGAACGAGATTCAACAGACAAAAGTGTATATAAGCACTTCAGGTTGTATCGAAGCCCAATTAAGTTCAAAAGTCATCGAAAGACTATTTGAAAAGAATAACTATGCTATAACACATGATGTAGGTGAAGCTGATTATGTCATCTTCTATGCTTGTGGATTAACGGAGTACAGTGAAAAAAGGACTCTGCAGACTCTCGAAAAAATAAAAAAGACGATGGCTAAGGATGCCAAACTAGTCACTTGGGGATGTCTAACAAAGCAAAACCCTGATGCGCTTGGCAGCTTACAGTTGGGGGACACTTCAATTCCAATGAATCTCTCTCTGAGGCAAAGTTTGGAAAGTTCGAACGTTCCACTTATTGGAATACCCATCGCAGCTTCGAGGGAGGAACTACTTCAGATGCACGAAACATTTCCCGAAGCTGCTAAAGAACAGCTTGATCTTTTAACCAGGGAATTATTAATTGCTAAACAAGGAGAAAAAAAGCTAAAGGACATATTAAGCGGGGGAAAAAGGGAATATTATATACGGATTGCGACCGGTTGTAATGGAAATTGCACTTTCTGCAGCGAGAAACCGGTATTCGGTACTATTAAGAGCCGTCCAGTCGAGGACATTATAGTCGACTTTAAAAATGCTCTAAATTTGGGATACAATCGCTTTTCGTTGCTCGCCACCGATCTAGGCGGATACGGCCTGGACTTAGGTTCGAACCTAGGAACACTGCTCAACCAAATGATCGAAGTAAAAACGGATGTTGACTACAAAATAATCCTCAACCAGATAGAGCCGCATAATCTTAAAACGATCTATCCATTCCTCGAAAAAGCACTTGCTTCCGGAAAAGTTGAAGAGCTAATGTCGCCGGTTCAGTCGGGAAGTGATCGCATCCTTAAACTCATGGGTAGAAAACACACGATCGAAGAATGGAAGAGCATTATGACTGAAATCAACACGAAATACCCGAAAATAAGGTTAAACACTCATTTACTCGTGGGTTTCCCAACCGAATCAGATGATGACTTCAATGAGACCATGAAAATACTTGACCCTCCCCCCTTCATTGACCTTATCACCGTCTTCAAATATTCATCCAGACCACCTGCTGCATCTAGGCTCATAAAGGGCCAAATTTCTGAGGAGATAAAGGAGGATAGACGGAAAAAAATCCTCAAGAAATATGCGAGAGAGAGACCGCGACTTATCAAGAAGTAAGGTAACTCGGCAGTAGATTAGTTTCATTGATTTTAATAGCTCCACCCCCGTTTCGGATACTTTCATTTGCTTTGGTTTTTTCAGGGTTAGGCGCTTCTGGTTTGGTGAGCGTATCAAGCATGCGAAGATATCTTAATGAGTTGCGTAAGGAAGAGTAACTTAATTTAGAGGCATATCAATGCGTAATGTGTATAAAGAAAACGATATAAGGTAAAAGCGTGTTGTTTTTTAATAAAGAAGTATCTTTATGGAAAATTTAATTTTAGGGTTATATGAAGACGATTCATTAAAAGAAGAAATAATTAAAGAAATATTAAATCATCATGGCATATTATTTGATAAATGCAATGAAAATAATTTTAATAATTATTCAGTCATCATTACAACAAAAAGAACTATTTATGAGAATAGTAATAAAATTATCGTTATTGATGATGAATTAATAAATAAGTTTAATGAGGCTTTTTCCGGCAGTATTAATTTAGAAGAAGAGGAAAGAATCTCCTCTTTGATATCGTTTTATGAACAAGACGTGTTAAATAAAATAATTAACTCGTATAAAGAATTAAAAATACCTTTTGTAAGAAAATGGTATTGGCCTGATTTTAAAAAAATTTGTATTTTGTTGATACATGATATAGACGTTATAGATTATTTCCCAGGAATAAAGTCTAAAAGAGAATTTATAAAATATTTATTCTCCAGATTATCATTAAAAAATTATGGAGACAATATTGATGTAATATTAAAAATAGAAAACCAAAAAAAAATTACATCAACGTTTTTTTTCTTCTATAAATATAATTTTTATATACAGAAAATAATGGAAATTAGGAATAATCATAAAAGATTAATAAAAATGGTTATGGATAATAATGATGAAGTTGGATTACATGGTTCTCCTGATGCTGCAGTAAATGAGGCGATTATGGAGAAAGAGAAGAATGAGCTAGAAAAAATTATTAAAAGTGAAGTTTATGGTTATAGACAGCATATTCTTAATTACGTTTTTAAAATACCTCATTCATTAAATTTATTATCTGAAGCAAATTTCTCATATGATATTTCGATTAGTGATAATGATGAATTCGGATTCATGAAAGGTATATGCTATCCATATCATCCTATAATAAATGGCTGTGGGTATGAAATTACTTGAAATACCATCATCATACGAAGACTGGACGAGTCTCTCTAGAAAACTTTCATACCAAGATCAAATAGACATAATAAATAAATTATTTGACACTACAAAAAAATATAATGGATGTTTAGCATTATGCATTCATAATACATATGTAAATGAAGAAAAGTATACCGATTTGTTTAAAATATTTAATTATATTATAAATTATTTAAGTGATGAATATTGGATAACAACAGCAAATGAATGCGCTAGATGGTGGATGAAAAGAGAAAACACAAAATTGATGTTTTTTGGAATGATGGCACCCTTCAACTACATTCCGATACCGAGTTTCCGATTGAAATAATTTATAATGATAAAAAAATTTATAAAACAATAAAGGAAGCTATAATTTCTCTTTGAGTTAAATCAACTTAATCATACATGTAGATCTTTTGATAGAAGAAGCCTGTTAGAGCGCGTTTGGGTGTAGTTTTAGAGTCCTTTGAGTTCGTCTTAATGATCTTCATGTACCACCTGCACGCTGGCCTCATGCGCAGTAAATTTCTATTATGTAACATACACCTTTTTATTAACTCAGTTGATATTTTTAAATAAATGGATATAAAAATAGCTACAGATAACGATAAGCAAATTTGGGACGAGGCGGTTTTCAATTCAAGGTTAGGCACGATCTTTCACAGTTGGGATTGGTTAAAATTAATTGAACATCACGCTAAATATTCTTTTATGGGGATTAAGAGAGATGCAAAGTTTTACCCCATAATGGTATTTGATAAACAAGAACTTGTAGGAATATTACCAGTTTATTACTATAAATTTCCCACTTTTAATTTTGTATGCTCGCCACCCCCATATGTTACAACAGAGACCCTGTATCTTGGCCCAGTAACTATTACTCCAAAGGGCATTAGAAGTCATAGACAACAAGAAAAAGAACATCAATTTATTACCGTGGTAAATCAATTTTTAAGAAACGATTTACAAACAGATTCAATAGTATTAAAAACTGCTCCAGTTTTTTATGATCCAAGGCCATTTAGCTGGGATGGTTATAAAATAACTCCCCATTTCACCAATATTGTAGATTTAAATAAAAATGAAAATGACATATGGAATGGATTCGGTACAAATCTTCGTCGCGAAATAAATAAAGCAAAAAAAATTGGGATAAATATTGATAGGGGTGGAAAAGAAGAATATGGTGCAGTTCTTAACATTAGAGATAAAAGACACAAATTATTTTCTAATAATGAATTCTATAAAAATATCTTTAAAGATTTTTATCCAAATAACCTTAATATTTTTTTCGCTAAAAAAGAGGAAGAATTGTTAACAGGTGCAATTATTCTATTATTTAAAAATAGATTATATGCGTGGGTTGGTGCCCCAAGATGTGAATACAAAGGAACCGTGCCAAATGATTTGTTAATTTGGGAGATAATAAAGTATGGTATAAAAAATAATTATAAAGAATTAGAAATCATGGAGGCAGATGATAAAAAGCTTGATCCATTTAAAAGCAAATTTAATGGAACACTTGTTGAATATTATACCTTAGAATGGAGATCAAATTATTTTAACTCTTTAACTAAGGTTTCCGACTCAATAAGATTTTTCAACAATTTAATCAGAGGAAACCCCAACTAAAATCGCACATACGCCAGCCTATTAATTCCATTTCGCGTAAACGATGTTAAAATATTGAGTGCATGCAAACAATGAAAAAATATGTGAGCTTACGCGATAGGAGCCTAATGCAAGACGGAATCTAAGGGTAATTCGAAATCATTTTGTAGGTCCTGGATTAAAGTTTCAGTTCTCGCTTTATAGAACTTTTTTATTATCTCCTGTATCGAACTACCACCGTATACCCAGATGATCGGGTGCAACACAATGGAGAACTGGGAATAACGTGCTGCCTCGAGCCAATTCTCGAGGGGCCCCTCTCTCCAATTAGCGTTTGAGTCAGATAAGTACTTGATTTCTTTAAAGAATCGCTCTTCGGAAGCGCTGAGAAAAGAAGAGAATTTTAAACCTAAAAAACTTTGAGGGGGATTATGAAATGAGACTATACGTCGAAAGTTTCCTTCCCCAAAAAAATTGTCAAGGATAGCAAAGTCGCGGTGAACCTCTCTTTCGATGTATTCTTGGGAAACATGCTGTGTTCTACCAATATTTAGATAACAGTGCAGGCCAATCTGATGACCGAGTTCAAGAAGTTTTTTGACTGTATTTTGCCCTCTTATTGTGAATAAGTTATAGAATACTCCACGCGTCATAAGGAAGTAGGTCGACTTGATACCCACTTCCGCCTCCAATTTTGCCATTTCTATTGCGGCGTCTAGATCGATGTCCACATCGTGACGCCAGAGGATATACTTATTCGAGGCCTTTATTTCCCGATCGAAAAAAACATCTTGGAACTCCTTTTTCTCTGCAAGTTCCAAGAGGCTTCGGAGGTGATTCAAATTGAATTTATATGAGTCGGCTACACACGCCATATTTTTCATTCATCTCTCTTCTTTGCTTCGTGGCTTTAGCATTGGTGTTGAATTGCTTCGTTACCAACACAATCTCTCGTCTAAAGTGTACTCTATTTTTGATATATATGTTCGTGCACATATCACACGCTCTTACCTCAACTATTGTTCCTGATCGTTGGTGCATATTAGTGCTCAGAAGAGGATATAAGGTACTATACTAAACGTTTCATCCACATAGAAATATTAACGGTGGTGGTTTCCTCTAAGCCATGTTCACGAAGGAGTTCCTCTCGGATGTTAGGCGGTTAGCGTTGCGCAGGAAGGTGTGGTACAGCGCTTTGGATAGTTTGGAGAGGGGGATTCTTTCCATCTCGGCTCGCATCATCGACGGCGTCAGGAGCAGCGTGTTGAATGTTCAGCTAGTGAAGATCATTGCCAAGCTCAGGGACGCTAGTAAGTCGGGTTTCATGGTGCATCTGGAGCGTTTTGGCTTGGAGAGGGTTCGTGTGGTTCAGGCTAGCGCTGAGAGAATGGGTTACAGTAGAGCGACGGAGATGGTTAAGGACCTTGAATTCATAAGATATCTGATATTCCTTGATTATAATCAGCCAACCGGGTGGAGGATCTACCAGTCGTAGAGTTCAGTTCTCACTTAACCGACTTGGGTCTTCTAATGCCCTCGCATGCGATTGCGCCTGGTTAACTAACTTGCCCTCAACTCTAGAGAAGATTCGGGAAAGGTTTGGATCCTCAGAGGAGGAGCCTGAAGCTGAGAACCTGGTTGAGCGCGAGCCGAATCCCCTAAAGGGAGAAGTGTTCTCTCATTTGGGATTAACAATTAGTGAGCTTGTAGATGCGATATCTCAGGAAAGGGGTATAAGCTCAGTGGATGTTTCGCGTGGACTCTACAGGGCCCAAGAAGATGATAGGGTGAATATAGTAGACCCCGCGCCTCCCCGTAGCATAATTGGCTTCTTCTCACCGTTATACAATGCATGGTTCTGGCTGGTGCTGGTATCCGTAGGGCTTATGATCTTCTCAATATTTCTGACACCTCAGATTTATCCCCTCTACTATCTCCGAATCGGAGCTGGGGCTATTTTCCTCCTCATAGTGCCAGGTTACACGATGATTGAAGCGTTGTACCCACGTGCACACGATCTTGAGAAACTTGAGCGATTTGGATTGAGTGTGGGACTCAGCCTCGCCGTGGTCCCAATCGTTGGGCTCGTGCTGAATTATACTCCATGGGGGATTAGGCTGAACCCAGCTTTGGTTGCACTGTCTATACTGACTCTGGTTTTTGCGGTCGTCGCCGTGTATCGGAAGTATGGGTACTGGCATTTAACTCGGAGTGCATGATTTGACCAAAAGGTTTAACGTGTACGTGGCTGTTGTTACACGCCACCAGTCTCTAATATTTGTGTCACGTTAAAAAGCGTAACTTTGAACGCTATTTTTTTAAGTTAAATTAATATTTGAATTAAAACATGAATACACATATTCTAAAATATGCTTTTTCTATTTTGAGGTCGGGTAGACCTCTTTTACCTGAGGGAATTCATATCGGGAAAAATGTTCTGATTGATGCAACCGCTAGATTAGATTATTTATATGGAAAACACATCACAATTTGTGATGATGTAATTATTGGCGATGGCGCCAGAATTCTCTGTCATGATCTCTCAAGCATTAGGAGAATTGGTGTAATTTGGGTGGCTCCAGTGTACATAGGTGAGAGAGCATTTGTAGGAGCTGACTCGTTAATTCTTCCCGGAGTTACTATTGGAAAAGATGCGGTAGTAGCTGCAGGCGCGGTGGTAAGTGAAAACGTTGACCCAGGAGTCATAGTAGCTGGCGTTCCAGCTAAACCAATTGGATCGGCTTATGAATTAGATAAAAAAAGGATAAAAATGATGGGTACTAAAAAATATTATGATTCAAAGTTAATATATGGAGAAAAAAAAGGTGCAACCGAATTAAACATAAATGATGAGCAAATTAATTCAGCAAATAAAGATGGAGGATATTTTATCGTATTTAAAAAGGATATTGATGAGAATAAAACATCAGATGCTAGTAAATAAATATTTTACACTGAAAAACACGCATAAATGAAGATATAATATGAAAGTATTTATAGATATTCAAGCGCCACCCGATGTTCAATTTTTTAAACCTGTGATTAATGCTTTATTATCTAAATCAAGTTTATATGTTTCCGCTAGAGATTATGCCGAAACATACGGTTTACTTGACTTATTTAATATCAAGTATGATAAAATAGGTAGTTTAAGCAGTGGCAATAATATCGTAAAAACATACGAGACTATTAAAAGAACTATTAAATTATATAATAAAATAAAAGATCAAAATATAGATGTTACTATATCATTTGGAAATCTTCACAGCATATACGCTTCTAAACTTGATAAAACACCGTGTATTACAATTATGGATAATGAATTAGGGCTTAAGGAGATAACTCCAAAACGTTCCATCTTTGAATGGGGTGTAATAAAAAGCCAAATCAAGTTTTCAAAGTATATTCTGGTCCCAGAATTTTTCCCAAAAGATGCCTTAATTTATGAAGGGATTTCCCCAGATAATGTATTTAGTTTTGAGGGATATAAGGAAAATATTTATCTCTCCGAGTATTCCCCTGATCCAAATTTTTTGGATAAATTACCCTTTGAAGAATTCCTAGTCTAAGGCCAGAAGCTACTGCAATTTATAAATCTTCCAATAATAGCGTTGTGCCTCAATTAATTACTAAATTATTATCATCTGGGTTTAATATCGTATATTTACCGAGACTAAGTGAAGATACTTTCTTGATTAAAAGTTTCTTGGCATCGAAACAGTTTTTCATCCCAGAATCTCCTCTAAATGGTCTAGATTTATGTTATTATTCAAGAGGTGTATTGAGTGGATCAGGGACTTTAACTCGCGAAGCTGCCTGCTTAGGTAAAACTGCGGTCTCCTTTTTACCGAGTGAAACCCTATTATCAGTAGACCAGTCATTAATTAATCACAATAAATTGTATCATTCGAGAGATATCCAAGATATAACAAATTATATTCTTAAATCAAATAGTAATTCCATAGATGTAAACCAAGAGATTGAAAAATCTAAAATATTAAGAGATAAATTTCTTTCAACCCTTTTCCAATTGTTTGGTAAATTGAATGACGACTAAGGTTAAGAATTACTCAATAGATGATATCCTAAAAATAAAAATGATAGATAAGTCTAACTTTTTCAGTTTTTTTAACAATATCAATACTTATTATGAAAATTTTGAATCGAATAATAGTATCGAAAATAACGACATCACGGTAGAATTTGGAAAATTTGTACCAAAAAAAGCTAATTCCTATGTCATAGATAATAAATACTATTTTAATAAAGACTATTTTTATATTAAAAATGAAAAATATAAAGAAGCCTCTTGGTCATTCGAAATTGAAAACATGGATGAAGAAACAACCACTATTAGAGTTAACTCTAATCTACTAGGCCGTTTATTCATTCAGGGCAATGTAATTGACTTCATTATAGCAAAAAAATTGTCTGAAAAAGGGTATTCATTAGTTCACGCATCCGGAATGATGTTTGAAAATAGAGGTTTATTATTCACTGGTAGAGGCGGAAGTGGTAAAACTACAATTTGTAGTCATCTCATATCTAAAGGAGCCAAATTCTTAGGCGACAATTATATAATATTGAAGGATGGGGTTTTATTTCCATTTCCAACTGCATTAAACCTGTTCACCTATAATCTTTCGGATATAGTATTAGATAAGTTGACATTTGCCGAAAAAGTCACTATTTCTATTAAAAAATTTATTTACGATATCACCAATGGGTATGCCAAATTTTTTACCAAAATAAATCCATACAGAATATTTCCGAAGATAGAAGCATCTGTACCTTTAAATGAAGTGATTTTATTAGATCCTAAAAAGATAGATGACGAAATACAAACTAACAACATCGAGTATGATATCGGGATTAATAAAATAGTCTTTAATAGTGTATTGGAGTTCCCATTTTTTAATAAATACATAATGGATTATTCTTATGTTTTCCCTGAGGAAAAATTATCTGTTTTTTGGAGTGAATATAAAAAAACTCTAATGAGAAACATCCCAAAAACTATTCCCTTCGTAGAGTACACTTATGAATCTGCTAAAAATCTTGTAGATAAAATTGATTTTCATGATAAATTCCTATAATATACATAATATTTTAAGATTTCAAACAGAATTTTCTAAAAAGGGTATATTAAAAGGAGTTGATGATCCGTTTATTTTTTTTAAATGCAATGAAACATCTGACGAACATCAAGTCTACTTAAATGTGAAAGATTTTAAACCAACTTTAAATGACTGCCACCTGGTTGATCACAAATACTATATTAGGGAAAATTATGTGTTTTTTTCTGATTCTGGACCAGGCTACAGGTATAAGGTCGAAGTATCGGGTTTGGATAATCCTCCCGTAGTTATCAATTTCCAAGGAAAATTGAGTGTATTAAGAAACATTTTAACACCCAACATGCTTGCCTGTGAGATGATTTTATTCCCAATGTTGGAATTATCATTATTTAATAGAGGTTATTTCTTGGCACATGGATGTGGATTGAACATAGGCGGTGGTGGGGTTTTATTTTTAGGAAGAGGGGGTAGTTTCAAAACCAGTATACTTTTAACCGGTGTTGAAAAGGGCTACGTTCCTATAGGAGATGATAGAGTGCTGATTGACTTAAATAATGATGTTGTTTATCCCTTTCCACTTTATCCTAAGATATTTGAATTTTTGTCTCGTTCACACCTCAGGGAAAACTATAATCTCTATAATAAAATGAAGTTATTCTCAAAGTTACTCAATGGGGAATATGATAAAGATTTTTGGGAACATGAGCCGGTACCCATTAAAAATATTTTCTTGTTAAAAAATACAAATAATACTGATAATAAAGGTATAAGTATAATAAATGGAGAAGATAGTGCTAAACAAATGATTAGTAACAACATGAGTGAATGGTTCGACTCATCTATTTCTGGGGTTAAGAAAAAATTCTTTGAAATGTTGATATCATATTCATATATATATCCGGATAGCGATATTTCTAATTTATTTGATATTAATAAATCGATAGAGCTTAAATTCAATAATATGAAAACACAGCAAATAGAACTGAATAATAAATTGACTGATTTCGAAGAATTGTTCCAAAAAATTAGTAGCAATTAACATAATCGAATTGATAAAAGATTAGTGTTAATAAAATGAAAGTAACAATGGTGTCAAAGATAGATGAAGGATCAGGAGGTATAGCTAGTTATACTAAATCTTTAAACGAAAATTTAACATCTAACGGCATAGAAGTTGAGAACAGAGACCTCCTCGATTCAATAAATGCGAAAGGAGATGTAATTCATATTCAACATGAACCATTTTTATACGGTAAATTAAGTTATTTTTTCCCCATTACGCTGTTAATGATCAAACTCATTACTAAAAAACCTGTAGTGTTAACTCTCCATGGTTTATTTAAAAAGGAGGAGATTGCGATATTCGCAAAAGAAAACGGGATCTTATTACCCCCAGTATTACTCAACATCGGGATTAATTTTATTTTCAAATACTCAGTTACTTTTTCCGATGCAGTCATTGTTCATGCTGAATGCTTTAAAAAGTGGTTGATTCAATACTATCATTGTGATCCAGACAAAATATATGTCATACCGCATGGAATATGGGAAGTAACTCCAATTGATAAGAAAATAGCGAAACAAAAATTGGGTTTTTCCAATAAGGTAGTTATATTCACTTTGGGTTACTTAGCAAAGCATAAGGGTTTAGACGATTTGATAAATATTTTTAATTCAATCGGTGACGAAAACATTATTCTTGTCATTGGTGGGGGTATGTCTAAAAGATTGCAAACAAATCAATCTTTTCTCCATTACTTGACAAAAATAAAGGCAGATTTACCGGACAACATCATTTTCCCCGGATATATCTCATATGAAGATTTACACACCTTTTTTTCTGCAGCTGACATATTTATTTTATCACACCAGAGAAGAGTCAGTGCCAGTGGGCCTCTATGTAGGGCAATCGGTTATGGGTTACCAGTTTTAGCTTTAGATAACGAGATATTTCGTGACTATTTACCAAATTATTGTCTAACTAATGATTTATTTGATAGCATAAAGCAATTTTTAAAAAGCCCTGAATTAGCAAAGAGTGCATGTGAGTGGAGTAATTCGTTTAAGGTAAAGTACTCATGGGATAACATAGGTAAAATGACAATTTCTGTATATCAGTCTGTTCTCTCTAATTAGTTAACGGTAAAAAACATTTAATTGAAATGTCATATATACTCATCACCCCGATTAAAAATGAGTTAAACTATTTAGATAAATTAATAGAAACCATAATATCACAATCTAAAAAGCCGTTAATGTGGGTCATTATCGATAGTAATAGTACGGATGACTCGTTTGGTAAACTAAAAAATATGATTGAAAAATTTGATTGGATACATGTAATAAAACAAAGAAAAATATACGAGAAAGGGTACAGCATTAAGAATTTTTCACAAGCAATTAATGAAGCCTACTCATATGCCCAAAAATATTGTTCAACGCATAAAATGGGCTACGACTTCGTGGGTAAAACCGATGCTACACCTATCTTAGATGTGGATTATTATGAAGTACTAATCAAAAATATGATAGAAAACAACAAGTTAGTAATCACCTGTGGCAGACAAAAAGTACTTTATAACAATCAAATTATAGAATCGCCGGGGTTTAACGACATTCGCTTGTATAGAAAAAATTTTTTCGAAAAAGTAAATGGATACCCAATTTTCTATTCGCCAGATTCAATACTGCTAGTTAAAGCCAAACTATATGGGTATAAAACAAAAGTTATAGACGATACACATTTTTTGAAACCAAGATTAAGTGGCTCTAAGATTGGGATCTGGGATGGAAACAAATTGAAAGGAAAAACTATGTATTGTCTTGGTTACAACCCAATTTTAATGACAGCGAACGCATTATATAATTCTCTAAAAATTCCGCCCCATTACCAATGGGTCCCGTGGATGTATGGGTACTATTTTGCATTGATTCACAGAGAAGAAGTTTATCAAGATAAATCAATAACTACGTATTTCTATAAGACTAGATTAATTGAAATAATCGAGAGTTACATCCATAATTATAAAATTGCGGGCCAAAATAAGTCAATAACCACCGCACTTTTGGCGTAATGTCTAATGTTTAAGAAAATCAATTTAGGCCTTATCTTGGGTATAGTTTATTTAATTGGTGGCTCTGTCGCCTTATATCTATCCATCAAAGGACATTATAATCAGGAGCATATTGCGGTTGCACTAATAATTAGCCCCATAATTGCTTTAATCATCAATCATAAAAATAATACAAACTCTGGAAGCTAAATATTTGCCAAAATATTTTAAGTTTTTATTTTTAACATACATAATTTGCTGTTTAGGGTTATTCTTTACATTTTATTATTATCAATATTTATATTCATTGCCACTAATTTTTTATTTTTTCTATTCTTTTGGCATATTTATGATTCTATTTCAAATATTAAATATTAAATCTAATGAATACGTTGTTTTATTAGAAGTGTTTATAATAAATTTAATATTTAGCTCATCACTATTATTTTTATTTAATGCACCAATAGGTAATGATGCAGATTATCACATAGCTTTTATTAATTATATACTAAATAATGGAAATATTTATTTTAACCAAGGCTATTATTCAAATTATCCAATATATCATTTAATTTACGTTTTTTACTCATTATTTTTAAATATAACTAATCTAAAAATAATAGAAGAGATATTAATAATTATACAACTAAGTATATTCATACCTCTCTATACTCTATTCAAAAGTATTTTTAATAAAAACGTTTCTTTAATTATTTATGTTTTACTACTATCAGCTACATATATCATTCAACCCAGATATATGTATTATCCAAGTTCATTTGCAATAGTTTATTTTGTATTATTTCTATACATGATTTTTAATAATAAATTACGAACAAGTGTGCGCAATATCATTTTAGTAACTATAATAATTAATTCGATAATTTTCCATCCGTTTTTACCAATTCTTCTTATAACAACTTATATATTAGCATATTTTATTAAACTTCAATATCCCATTAAATATCCCAAATTTTCCATTATAACTCTTTTATTCATTTTAGGTCTAAGCATTATATGGTACTCAAAACCAACTATATCTAATAATAGTAATTTTATAGATGTAATTATAATTACTGTTCAATCTTCTTTTAAAACATTGGATATTAATTCTATTAAACAAGTTACGTTATCAGCTAGTTTAAGTTATTTAGATGTTCTTCAATATAATCTTGGCCCAACACTACTAATGTTATTCGGCGCTATTGGCGCTTTTCTGCTAGTTTTCAAATACGATAATGAAAATGCAAAAACTAATGATATAGTAAAAATACTGATAGCCATAACCACCCTCATACTAATTCCCATACCCTACGTACAAGCTCTCATAATACCTGGAAGTTTACCGGACAGGTGGTTTGTTTTCGATGAAATATTCTTAGCGATTACAGCTGGTTATTGTTTCTATATTGTTACACAAAGTTTTAAAAAACATGTATTGATAAATAAAACTGTAGTTAATCTAGTCATTGCGACAACTATTTTTTTTATGATATCTTCCCCCATTTCTAATCAAAATAGTCAGATTTATTCGGCGGATTTATCGACTAGGACGGCTTTGACACAGATTGAGTCCCAAGCAGCGTTTTTTACCCAAAAATACACTAACTCATCAATCTATGCAAATTCGAAATACCTTACATTCATAAATTATAATTCCACTGATATCATTAATCCCGACATGAATACTACTTTTAATTCAAAATTACTTTTAATTAGAAAAATCGATTTAGAGGATGGTTTTACAATTCCTTTGTTTGGTAATGGAGCATTATTGAACATAATTCCTTCAAATGCTTATTTCATAAAATATCTGAATCATACATCAAGAATTTATGATGATGGCCAAATTAGGATATATAGGTAAATTATTGGAATTACAAATGAATATATGTATATTATGCAATTTCTGCACCGCATTAACACTCGTTTTCCTTCAAAGTTCTAATATGAGCTTGCTTATAATATATTTTTAGAAAATAGAAGCTGTAAATTTATGAAAGTTGTAATGCTATGCAAATATCCATTTCCTAAATACTCGGGTGGCATAGCGACGCATATTAGATATTTAGTCAAAGAGTTTGGTAAGATAAATAGTAATGATTTGAACCTATTTGTATTATCGTTTGGAGAAAGGGAGTATGATATAATTAAAGGCAATATCAAGTTAAAGATAATTAAAATAAATTGGTATTATTGGATTCTTCCATTCCTACCCTTAATTTATTTAAATAGAGAAATAAAGAAGATTCGACCGGATATAATCCACCTACAAGGGTTAAATCTAAGCCCATATTCCATATCTATTTTAGCATTACGTTTTAACTGTAAAAAAATTATCACTGTTCATGGTTTTTCACATTTAGAAAAAGCCTCAGAGCGAGCTGGTAAATACAAGTATCTAATATTCTATAGATTTGAGAAATTAATTTTAAACAAAATGGATCGAATTATTTGTTGTAGCAAGTATATGGCTAGGATTATCAACTCAACGTTTGGCGTACCCGAGACTAAAACTTACATTATCCCCAACGGAATCAACACAGCGCTATTCAAGGAACCAATCAATCTCGAACAGATGAAAACCAGATTCGCTCAGCCCAACGAGAGACTCATACTATTCGTCGGCAGACTAGTCCAAGTGAAGGGGGTATCAGCAATAGTCGAGGCGGCACCCTACCTAAAGGACCTTGATGTGAAGATAGTTATAGCTGGTGAGGGCTATCTGAAGGAGGATCTGATAAGACGAGTGAATGAACTCGACTTATCGAGTAGGGTTTATGTAACCGGCTTCCTGGACGAAGAGACGATCAGGGGACTATTTAGAGTAGCTGACGTCTGCCTCATACCCTCTACCTATGAGCCCTTTGGAATAGTGGCGTTAGAGGCTATGGCGGGGGGCTCACCGATAGTAACCACAGGATCGGGGGGACTGGGGGAGATCCTCGAACCCGATAGGACCGCCATATTTGTGGAACCGAATCCAGAGTCTATAGCGTGTGGCGTAAGAAAGATTTTGACTGACCATAGCTACGCTGACCATCTAAGAAAAGAGGCTGCAGAACAAGTCAAATCATATGAATGGAGCGTTATAGCCGCCAGCACAATAGGTGCATATACGGGCATGCTCGAGAATATTGAAAGCAAATGAAAAATATGCTAGATTTAAACGCGCGCGATTCTTATAAAATCCATATTTTATTTTTTAGATACATATTGAATAGCATTTTTGATAGTCTGTAAAAATTATTCTTTTTATTAATAAAATAATAAGGTGTTAATTCACCTCCGAATCCACGGAAAAATCTTTCGATATTAGGGTTTGGTGTTCCTACAAAATCAAACTCAGAAAGATTTAAGGTGTTTTTCGAATATGTAATCATGTTCCAAATTAGTAGCTGTCCTAGACCTTTATAGCGTTCATCTTCTTTAAATCCTCCAATTAAATAATATGACCTCTTGTTATCAAATGCCATTAAACTACCCGCAATTACCTCGTCATTATCTTTCATTATTAATAGGACCATATTTTTTAAAAAGTCTTTAAAAGATTCCTCATAGAAATTTTTTGTATAAGGAATTTTAAGTCCTTTTCTTTTGTAAGTTAATTCAATTAATGTCGTTAAATCGTTAATTTTACCCTTTTCGATGCTTAAATTATATTTTTGTGCCGTTACTACCCTGTTCCTTGTGTCTCTTTCCATATTACTCAATAATTCATCTAAATTATCCAATTTTAATAAATAAGTAAAACGAGGTGACACGCTATAATTCTCCCAGATAAATGGTAGAGGATCATTAAAATGATAATTGAATGAAAAAGAAAAATATGGAAAAGTTTTAAGTTGGTTTGCAAAGGTTATCGATATTTTTGTTTCAAAAGATAACTGGTTTACATATTTAGTTTTATTCTCATTTGTTTTAAATACAACTCCTAAATAGGGCGTGAAGGGAGGATTAGTAGCAAATTTCAATCCATTTTTTTTAATATATGTAATGGGAATGCCTGCAACTATGTTATTCTTGTATGAACAAACAAATATTTTGTAACTTCGAGTATTCAGGTTTTCCAGCCAGGAAGTTGTTTGAAAAACTGATCCTTGGGGCGAATTTGATACTAGTTCATCCCAATTTCCTTTTTCCTCTTTATATAATTCCCGAAAATTTAAATTCGAAGAAGATTGTTCCAACTTTTGAATTCATCCTTTTAAAATATAATTAAGTGTATAAAACTTTCCTAATCAACTGATAAACTTGCGCGATGTTGGTTAAGCTAAAGTGAGTTTCTAATTTTTTAGTTTTTATAGTTACGCGCACGTATTGAAGTCGCTGTGCAATCTGATTTGTTGCAATGGATTTCGTGGGAGAAATGCAGGGACGCGTTAAAATAGGAATAGAAACTCTCCCCCTGAAAGATTAAAGTTAATCTATTTCTTCTTAATATTAACTCGGCTGATACTCTATCCTGGAGACGTACCATGTCCATGGGGTTGTATTAGTACCCTTACCATACGCTCCAAGGAGTAGGTGCATCGGCGGCAACGCGAAGATGGGGGCGGTGGAGCTGTCAATCCATGTGTAACTCAACTTGTTATCAATGTAGAAGTCTATCCTATTGGGCTGGTATTTGAAAGACCAAGTGTGCGTTTTACCATCTTCAAAGTTGATTGTGGAATTCCAGTACCGGTAACCCGTGTTTGAAATGGTGCTTCTGAAAGTGCTTATAGATAACTGATATGAACTCAATGACCCAAACAACTCAGGGATGTCTAACTCATTATATGATGTATTAGTGTCTAGGTATAGAAAAACGCTATAACCTACACCCGGCACTCTTGGTCCCGATGTCCGGAATGTTATGTCGTACGTTCCGTAGCCGAACCAAGCGACGCTACAAGCAACTATACTCTTGTTTGAGTAGTCTGGGAAGCTAAAGACCCATTCCCCGTTCGCCACCGTGGGTGGGTTCCACTGGTAGGTCCAAACTTTAGGGTTAAAGGTGTCACATGTTTCTATAAAATGTGGTTGAACGTTAACAAGTGCAGCTATTATAATTAATACCAAAAATAGACTCGAATATTTGACAAAATTAGCTAAAAAGGTTAAATCCCCCTGCAGATCAGCCTAAAAAATTCAATGAACATAAAGACATCTAACATAATTGAAGTATTTAAAAATAAACTTACGCGCGCTCGTTTCAGATGATTCCTCGCGAGTTTTATTAATGATGCTTGATTTTTACGCTATTTTAATAGATGGCCTCTGTTTTTGAAGTTATTTTTGCCCAATCGAAGAATTGGATTGCGCGATTTCTAGACATATGCTCTAACTTTTATTAGCCCTTTTATAATTGATTATTCTCATCAGCTCTTCAGCTAAACCTTGGATCGTTTGGTTCGATGAGGATTCCGGCGTCCCCAAGGTACTCGGGTAGGCCTCCAATGTTTGAAACGATTATTTACAATTCGCCATCGCTCTTGTGAGTACACTGCTACCAGAAACCGGCGGCGAGTATACGACTAATGTTACCGGACTTTGTTACATCTTCGTATCGAGTATATCGTCGCTTAGTTGGCCGCCGCATTCGAGATTTGTCTCAACCCTAATTCACGAGCCTTCGATACGGCACATTCTTTCTCGGCCTCGCTGTATACACCGTAAACGTGGAGGATCGCTCTTAGGTTCCTTTCGTGCACGCGCGCTTGTTAGTAGGCGGATATGATATTTGATTTGTGCGCTCCTTCTATACGAAGGCTATTGAAAATTTGGCTCCATCTATAGATAGTATTCTTTACCAAACCATAAATTTAAAATACGTTTTTTTCATACTGAATCCATCATGTCTAATTTAGTTGCTATTACAACAACTAAAATATATGATTATGAAAATATTAAAAAAAATACATATAACTCATTAAATTTATTAAGTTATAAATTAAATAAAATACCTGAAAACATTATAATAAAGGTTAATTTATGTTATTATTGGGATTATACTACAGGAGAAACTACTGATCCAAGAGTTGTTTCAAGTGTAATTGATTATATTAGAGAGATGTGGAATAAGGATGCAAATATATCTATAGTAGAATCAGATGCATCCGCAGTAAGAATGAAATATGCATTTAAAATGTTAGGGTATGAACAATTAAGTATTAATAAAAATATAAAACTTGTTAATTTAAGTGAGGAATCTTCTAAAAAACAAGAAATAAACAGTGGTAAATATAAATTTGAATTTGAAGTACCAAATATTATAAAAGATAGTGATTTATTTATCACAATTCCAAAGCCTAAATATCACATTACTGGGATATCATGCGCTCTTAAAAATCAATTTGGATGCAACCCACTTTGGAAAAAGAATATTTATCATAGCAGACTAAATGAATCGATAGTTGCACTTAATAAACTAATGAAACCAGATCTCGTTTTAGTAGATGGATTAATAGTTTCTGGAGCGCCAGTCGGTGGAGTCGAACCGCCTAGAAAAATGGGATTAATTATTTCGGGTTTAAATCCTCTAACAGTTGATTATGTTGTTGCGCAGATAATGGGTTTTAAACCTCTTAATATTGGCCATATTAAACTAGCAATTGAAGAAAAAATTGGAAAAATTGATGATATAAGTATTCTTGGGGAAGATATTTACGAGATTGGAAGACAATTTCCAAAACCAATAAAAAAACATGAAAATTATTTAAAACGTATAATATACAATACATATCTCAAAATAGTGGGTACTCCATTGGTCTAAAAAGTGAATCTAAAATGAAAAAAATAAAACTGGGTATAATTGGTTTGGGGGGTATGGGTTTACTTCACTTAAGAAACTGCCAATTACTTAATGATGTTGATATAGCTGTTTCGGATAATATAAAATCTGCGATAGAAAATGCCAAGGAATTGGGGGTTAAAGAACATTATGATAATTATCATGACCTAATAAAAAAAGGAAATTTAGATGCTGTAATAATAAGTCTTCCAAATTATCTCCATAAAGAATGTATATTTTCATGTGCTGAAGAAAAACTTGATGTATTTATAGAAAAACCCCTAGCAAGAAATTCTTATGAATGCCAAGAAATAATCGATTGCATAGAAAAAAATAATGTAAAACTCATGGTTGGTTTTTTTTATAGATTCTTTGAAGAGATGATTGAACTCAAATCTTTAATTAACGAAGGAGCTTTAGGGGACATTGACTATATAACTTGTGCCTGGTCGAACAGTGGACCATATTCGCCTAGATGGCCTCAAAAACCAGTACCTGAATGGTGGTTTAGTTTAGAAAAAGTCGGAGGAGGAGCGCTCTTAGATCAAGGTTGTCATATGATTGATTTAATTAGATGGCTCCTTGATGATGAAGCTGAGGTAACAAATATAGAATTAGACCACAAATTTAATCTTCCATTAGAAGATAAAGCCATAATGTCATTAAAGTTTAGAAAAGGTACAAGAGCAAATATTATGGTGGGTTGGTTTTCTAAGCAAAATTCCCAGAGAATTGGTATTTATGGTACAATGTCTTCAAAAGAATATATGTTATTAAATAATAAATTTGAAGGAGCGAATATTGGGAAAATCATATCAGTAATAACAAAAAATATAATAGATAAGTTACTAGGAAAGCAAATTACTCCATATGCTCTTTCAACAGATATTACACTATTTAATGAAATTAAATACTTTGTTGATTGTATGAGAGAAGAAAAAACACCATCGATAACAGCAAAAGATGGATTAGAATGTGCAAAGTTAATAGATAGTGCATACCAAATGGCTTTATACACAAATTCTCGGGAGAATAGTTGACTTAGTTTAGATACGTTTTTAATTTTATTAAGATCGTCTATTACGCGCGAACTCCAACAGGGCACGCATGTGCTTACGTTAAAGATTTAAGCAGTTCGTATGGTAATGTTTTAAATATAATTTTTTTTAATGGTGGTGGTAAATAAACCCATAATAATTGATACCTTTTTTTCCATTTATATCTGACAGTATGACAATCATCTAAGATATTCTTTGCAATAGAGAAATTACCGAAATCTAAATTATATTTAGAAGAAGCAATTTGATAAAATTCTACTACTTCTTTTACATCTTTTTTTAAATATTCTGGAATATTATTTTCCTTTAACAATTTTTTATATGAAATTATAAATGGATGTATATTTGTTTTAATTATACGTGAATACATTTTTTCTTTAGGGTAATTTTGATATATATTAACGTCTTTTATTGGATTATAAGCAAATGGATATTTCAAAGCTATTCTTAAAAATAGATCTTCATCTTCTCCCCATCTAGCATTGATATTAAAACCTTTCATTTCGTTGAAGATATTTTTATTAATTGCTACACATGAAGTAGGAATAACTATTTGATCCATATATTTAAAAATATTTCTAATTAATATATTCATATTTTTAGATGTTTCAATTTTATTTTCTTCTACATTTTTATGCTTATTTTTAAAATTATAACCAGTAAAATAAATACCTGCTTCTGGATACTCATTTCTTAAATTTAAAATAGTTTCTAAATGATACTCCAGCCATTCGTCATCAGCATCTAAAAAGGCAATTAAATTTGCTTTTGATGTAGATGCCCCTAAATTTCTTGCAAATGAAACACCGTTATGTTTTTCATGATATACTTTAATTCTATCATCTTTAACTTTATTTATGTTATAAAGAGTATTATCTGTTGATTCGCCATCAATAATAATGATTTCAAAATCTTTTGTAGTTTGATATAGAACAGATTTAATTGCTCTTTCAATTTCACACTCATTGTTATAAACAGGTATAATCACTGAAACTTTACATGCCATTATATTCATTCCTTTATTTTAAATGCGCGCGTGTACCATATCTGCTTGTGCTGAGCTTGGCTCTTGACCTCCGAGAGGAACATCCCGATGAACAAGGTTGAGAGGAACCCACCTACATATATTATTTCTATGTAGATGAAACGTTTAGTTAAAGGGCCTTATATTCTCTTCTAGTCACTAGTTCTAACCAATAATCAGGTATTATAATTAGAATCAATAGTATTCAATAGTTTTTTTTTGAAATAAATCGTTTTATAATAACTAAAAAACATCAAACTGTGAACTACTTACAACTTACAAAAAGGGCGATTATTGGAATAGAGAAGATACACCCTAATGCACGTAACTCGACTAACTGGGCTGGTACTCTATCTGCGAGATGTATAGGGTCCAGGAATTTTTACTGGTTCCCTTTGGGAATATTCCGAGGTAGAGTGCCATCGGTGGATCCGCGATGGGGAAGGGACTCTTCCCAGCTATGTTATTGACTCGCGTTATTGAGTAGCTTAACACTCCATCAACGTAGAACTGTAACTGGTTTTGCTGCCAGTTCCACGAGAAGGTGTGTAGGTTACCGTTGTCGTAGGCACCGGAGGTTCCCGCAGCGGGTGATATTGTCCAATATACGTATTGACTGTTTGTATATGTGCTCTCAAAGGTGCTGATGTCGGTTTGTGGGACGGTAGCTTGGATTAACCTCAGGGATGTCCAACTCATTATAGGCTCCACCGGATGCAGTCTTATCGAGGTAGAGGAAGAAGCTCCAAGTTACTCCCGACGTCATCGTCGTCATCCTGAACGTGACTGTGTAGGTTCCATAGCCGAAGGTTGCTGCCTTCGTCACCGCCTGTACGCATGTGGTTGAACCTGTTGGAGCATTGAAGGCCCACATTCCATTCGATACTGTGGGTGCGGTCCAAGTATATCCCCATATTTGGGTGTTAAACTTGTTACAGGCATAAATGAAATCGAAGGTCGCCGTAACCGTCTTAGCGGAGCTCATCGTTATGGTTGCGGGGTTCGTAGATCCACTCAGGTCACCGCTCCACCCGACGAAGCTCCACCCAGCAGCCGGGGTCGCAGTCAGCTGGACTGTTGACCCCGCCGCGTATGATGCCTGGCTCGGGTTCATCGACACAGAACCCTGACCGGAAGTGTTGACGGTCAATGTGTACTGGTTCTGGGGGTTCTGAGTGAAGGTTGCCGTCACAGCCATGTTTCCAGTTACAGTGACTGACCTGGTGGCGCCTGTACCGGTGCCATCACCAGACCACGATGAGAAGGAGTACCCCGTACTCGGAGACTCAGTCAATACGACGACGTCTCCGTAGTGATAGGGAGGAGAGACGCTGGGTGTCACAGAGCCTCCAGCTGATGGACTACCGTCACAGTCAACGTATATACACTCTGGGTGAATACAGCACTCACCGTGTGATCTGAGTTCATGGTTACAATCAGCGGGTTAGCTGACCCTGCGGTCGCACCGTCGAGAAGCCAGGAGCCGAAGACCCAGCCAGATGCGGGTGTGGCTGAGACTTGGACGTTTGTACCCTGTTTATATGAGTAGACACCTGAAACGGGGTTTGTAGAGCCTGATCCCGTGGAGGATTGGATGGTGAGACTATAGCTAGTCATCGTGGAAATCGGAGTCTGGGTGAAAACCGCTTTGAGGGTGTGTGAGGAGCCCATGTAAACGTATATAGGGTTAGAGCTGCCTGCGTTTGACCCATCTTTCACCCAGTGGTCGAAATGATAGCCAGAGGATGGGTACGCTGTTACCCTGACTTTGGTTCCCGAGGTGTAATAGTGGGTTCCTGTAGATGGACTCGTTGAGCCAGATCCGCTGGGGGACTGGATCTTCAGGCTGTAATTAACCGTGGCGTTAGCGTAGAGGCTTGCTGTCGTAAATTGTAGGATCATTAAGCTGATGAATAGTGCGCTGAATAGCCTCTTGGAGTTGCCGGGTCTGTTCTTTAAAAATTGCCCTGACTTAATTTGACTATATTTAGGGGAAACCGAATCAAATAATCCTCTTACATAAAATTCAATATAATTTGAACGTTTCATTGTCTTGGATCTAGTCAATAAAAGGTCAATTGTTTAAAACAACAAGCAAAACCAAGAAAATTTCAAATTTGTCATTCACAATGAATTCAATTAATTTTAGGGAAAATTTATCTAAGGTGCACTTGATTTTGAGTTTTATAAACTCCCATAACTTCCCTGATTTATTATATTATATAAAAAAAACTAATTTTGATGTTATTAGGACATTATACACGCATTAAACGGCAGTGCTTGATGAGTTTATGTGAAAGCGTCACACTTTTCATAAATAAAATGATAAAAGTAAATATTTAACTTCCCATTAACTTGGCTGGTACTGTATCTGTGAGATATATAATGTCCAAGGGGTTGTACTTGTTCCTTTAGGGAATACTCCGAAGTAGAGCGCCATAGGCGGATCCGAGATTGGGAATGGGTTCTTGCCAGGTACGCTGTTCGACCTAGTAATTGTATGCGTTCCGTCACCAACATAGTTGGTTGGATACATCATAACCCCATCTATGTAGAAGTCTATGTAGTTCTTTTGCCAGTTCCACGTCATGGTGTGCGTAAGGCTATCATCATACTTAATGGAGTTGACTAAATATATGATCTGGTTAGTAGTTTCAACGTTCTCATAGGTGACAATATAAGTTGGATAAGAGTAGCTTGGATTAACCTCAGGGATGTCCAACTCATTATAGGCTCCACCGGATGCAGTCTTATCGAGGTAGAGGAAGAAGCTCCAAGTTACTCCCGACGTCATCGTCGTCATCCTGAACGTGACTGTGTAGGTTCCATAGCCAAATGTTGCTGCCTTCGACACAGCCTGTATAGCACTGGACGTTGGTGAACCGGCTGGAACATTAAACACCCATTCTCCGTTAGACACCGTTGGTGCATTCCAATTATACGTCCAGATCGCGGAGTTGAAGGTGCTACATGTATCAATAAATTCGAATGTGGCGTTCACAACCATGTTCCCGTTCATGGTGATCGTCGCGGGGCTAGAGCTACCTGTGAGGCCGCCGCTCCAACCCGTGAAGACCCAGCCCGTAGCTGCGACGGGGGTCAGTTGAACGCTCGCGCCGTATGCGTAGGTTGATTGGCTTGGGCTCTTAGTTACAGAGCAGCCGGTTCCAATGATGTTCACCGTCAGCGTACATGTGTTCTGGTTGAATGTGGCCGTCACAGCCATGTTCCCAGTGATGGTGACTGATCTGGTCGAGCCGGTGCCTGAGCCGTCCCCCGACCAAGACGAAAAGGTGTATCCGGTGCTCGGAGCCTCCGTCAGGGTAACCATATCTCCGTAGTGATACGGTGGAGACGCGCTTGGGGTAACGATGCCAGCAGAGGAGGATGGGCTCACCGTCACCGTCAGCGAGTATGTGTTCTGGTTGAATGTGGCCGTCACAGCCATGTTCCCAGTGATGGTGACTGACCTGGTGGTTCCTGTGCCGGTGCCGTCGCCGGACCACGATGAGAAGGAGTAACCTGTATTCGGGGACTCAGTTAGCACGACGACGTCGCCGTAGTGGTACGGGGCTGATATGCTGTGGGTCACGGAGCCTCCAGCCAATGGACTCACAGTCACAGTCAACGTGTACACGTTCTGGGTGAAGGTAGCTGTGACGTTCATGTTATCAGTCACCGTCAAGTTGGATGGGTTCGCAGAGCCGGTTAAGGCTCCGCTCCAGCTGGAGAAGCTCCACCCGGTGGAGGGAGTGGCCTGAAGCTGAACGGAGTCTCCATAGTGGTAGGTCGACTGGCTGGGAGTCAGTGAAACCGAGCCGCCACCGGAGGTGTGAGTCGTGAACGTATACGTCAGCTGGGTGAAGGTAGCCGTCACCACCATGTTCCCAGTCACGTTGACTGACCTTGTGGCGCCTGTGCCGTTACCGCCACCGGACCACGATGAGAACACGTATCCAGGGTTGGGGGACTCCGTGAGCGTCACCACGTCCCCGTAAGTGTATGTTCCATTGTTGCTTCTAGTAACAGAGCCTCCGGATGGTGGGTTCACAGTCACGGAGATGGTGTAGGGGAGCTCTGTGAACGTGGCCGTCACGGTCGTGTTCCCGTAAACGGTTACCATAGCGGGGGAGGCACTGCCCGTGAGGGCCCCACTCCACCCCGAGAAACTCCAACCCATAGCTGCGAGTGGATTCAGCTGCACATTTGTGCCGTACGTATATGTCGATAGGCTTGGATTCCTAGCCACAGAGCAGCCAGTTCCGACCACGTTAACCGTTAACTTGTACTGGATGAGTGTAAAGCTCACGGAGATCGTGTGGGCTGCCTGAACGTTGCTGAAGCTAACCGTCTGCCCAGAGGGAGTGGTGACAGTCACCGCGCCGGAGTCAACGGTTATGCTTGCGATGTGGTAGCCGGTGTTCGGTGTGACGGTGAAGCTCTGGCTGCCGCCGTAGTTGACGGTGGTCGTGCCTGGGGCTATCACGCCGTTTGATCCCTGCGTCACCGTGATGGCGTAGGTGTTGATGGCGTAGGACGCCGTAATCGTGTGGGCTGCCTGAACGTTGCTGAAGGTGTAGCTGGAGACGACCCCAACACTCGACCCATCCACAACGACGCTGGACACCGAGTAGCCGGTGTTCGGTGTGACGGTGAAGCTCTGGCTGCCGCCGTAGTTGACGGTGGTCGTGCCTGGGGCTATCACGCCGTTTGATCCCTGCGTCACCGTGATGGCGTAGGTGTTGATGGCGTAGGACGCCGTAATCGTGTGGGCTGCCTGAACGTTGCTGAAGGTGTAGCTGGAGACGACCCCAACACTCGACCCATCCACAACGACGCTGGACACCGAGTAGCCGGTGCTGGGTGTGATCGTGAATGTCTGACTCGACCCGTAGTTGACGGTGGTCGTGCCTGGGGCTATCACGCCGTTTGATCCCTGCGTCACCGTGATGGCGTAGGTGTTGATGGCGTAGGACGCCGTAATCGTGTGGGCTGCCTGAACGTTGCTGAAGCTAACCGTCTGCCCAGAGGGAGTGGTGACAGTCACCGCGCCGGAGTCAACGGTTATGCTTGCGATGTGGTAGCCGGTGTTCGGTGTGACGGTGAAGCTCTGGCTGCCGCCGTAGTTGACGGTGGTCGTGCCTGGGGCTATCACGCCGTTTGATCCCTGCGTCACCGTGATGGCGTAGGTGTTGATGGCGTAGGACGCCGTAATCGTGTGGGCTGCCTGAACGTTGCTGAAGGTGTAGCTGGAGACGACCCCAACACTCGACCCATCCACAACGACGCTGGACACCGAGTAGCCGGTGCTGGGTGTGATCGTGAATGTCTGACTCGACCCGTAGTTGACGGTGGTCGTGCCTGGGGCTATCACGCCGTTTGATCCCTGCGTCACCGTGATGGCGTAGGTGTTGATGGCGTAGGACGCCGTAATCGTGTGGGCTGCCTGAACGTTGCTGAAGCTAACCGTCTGCCCAGAGGGAGTGGTGACAGTCACCGCGCCGGAGTCAACGGTTATGCTTGCGATGTGGTAGCCGGTGTTCGGTGTGACGGTGAAGCTCTGGCTGCCGCCGTAGTTGACGGTGGTCGTGCCTGGGGCTATCACGCCGTTTGATCCCTGCGTCACCGTGATGGCGTAGGTGTTGATGGCGTAGGACGCCGTAATCGTGTGGGCTGCCTGAACGTTGCTGAAGGTGTAGCTGGAGACGACCCCAACACTCGACCCATCCACAACGACGCTGGACACCGAGTAGCCGGTGCTGGGTGTGATCGTGAATGTCTGACTCGACCCGTAGTTGACGGTGGTCGTGCCTGGGGCTATCACGCCGTTTGATCCCTGCGTCACCGTGATGGCGTAGGTGTTGATGGCGTAGGACGCCGTAATCGTGTGGGCTGCCTGAACGTTGCTGAAGCTAACCGTCTGCCCAGAGGGAGTGGTGACAGTCACCGCGCCGGAGTCAACGGTTATGCTTGCGATGTGGTAGCCGGTGTTCGGTGTGACGGTGAAGCTCTGGCTGCCGCCGTAGTTGACGGTGGTCGTGCCTGGGGCTATCACGCCGTTTGATCCCTGCGTCACCGTGATGGCGTAGGTGTTGATGGCGTAGGACGCCGTAATCGTGTGGGCTGCCTGAACGTTGCTGAAGGTGTAGCTGGAGACGACCCCAACACTCGACCCATCCACAACGACGCTGGACACCGAGTAGCCGGTGCTGGGTGTGATCGTGAATGTCTGACTCGACCCGTAGTTGACGGTGGTCGTGCCTGGGGCTATCACGCCGTTTGATCCCTGCGTCACCGTGATGGCGTAGGTGTTGATGGCGTAGGACGCCGTAATCGTGTGGGCTGCCTGAACGTTGCTGAAGCTAACCGTCTGCCCAGAGGGAGTGGTGACAGTCACCGCGCCGGAGTCAACGGTTATGCTTGCGATGTGGTAGCCGGTGTTCGGTGTGACGGTGAAGCTCTGGCTGCCGCCGTAGTTGACGGTGGTCGTGCCTGGGGCTATCACGCCGTTTGATCCCTGCGTCACCGTGATGGCGTAGGTGTTGATGGCGTAGGACGCCGTAATCGTGTGGGCTGCCTGAACGTTGCTGAAGCTAACCGTCTGCCCAGAGGGAGTGGTGACAGTCACCGCGCCGGAGTCAACGGTTATGCTTGCGATGTGGTAGCCGGTGTTCGGTGTGACGGTGAAGCTCTGGCTGCCGCCGTAGTTGACGGTGGTCGTGCCTGGGGCTATCACGCCGTTTGATCCCTGCGTCACCGTGATGGCGTAGGTGTTGATGGCGTAGGACGCCGTAATCGTGTGGGCTGCCTGAACGTTGCTGAAGCTAACCGTCTGCCCAGAGGGAGTGGTGACAGTCACCGCGCCGGAGTCAACGGTTATGCTTGCGATGTGGTAGCCGGTGTTCGGTGTGACGGTGAAGCTCTGGCTGCCGCCGTAGTTGACGGTGGTCGTGCCTGGGGCTATCACGCCGTTTGATCCCTGCGTCACCGTGATGGCGTAGGTGTTGATGGCGTAGGACGCCGTAATCGTGTGGGCTGCCTGAACGTTGCTGAAGGTGTAGCTGGAGACGACCCCAACACTCGACCCATCCACAACGACGCTGGACACCGAGTAGCCGGTGCTGGGTGTGATCGTGAATGTCTGACTCGACCCGTAGTTGACGGTGGTCGTGCCTGGGGCTATCACGCCGTTTGATCCCTGCGTCACCGTGATGGCGTAGGTGTTGATGGCGTAGGACGCCGTAATCGTGTGGGCTGCCTGAACGTTGCTGAAGCTAACCGTCTGCCCAGAGGGAGTGGTGACAGTCACCGCGCCGGAGTCAACGGTTATGCTTGCGATGTGGTAGCCGGTGTTCGGTGTGACGGTGAAGCTCTGGCTGCCGCCGTAGTTGACGGTGGTCGTGCCTGGGGCTATCACGCCGTTTGATCCCTGCGTCACCGTGATGGCGTAGGTGTTGATGGCGTAGGACGCCGTAATCGTGTGGGCTGCCTGAACGTTGCTGAAGCTAACCGTCTGCCCAGAGGGAGTGGTGACAGTCACCGCGCCGGAGTCAACGGTTATGCTTGCGATGTGGTAGCCGGTGTTCGGTGTGACGGTGAAGCTCTGGCTGCCGCCGTAGTTGACGGTGGTCGTGCCTGGGGCTATCACGCCGTTTGATCCCTGCGTCACCGTGATGGCGTAGGTGTTGATGGCGTAGGACGCCGTAATCGTGTGGGCTGCCTGAACGTTGCTGAAGGTGTAGCTGGAGACGACCCCAACACTCGACCCATCCACAAC
>CAWACK010000024.1:0-81444 GCA_963780545.1 Candidatus Bathyarchaeota archaeon | reverse complement strand
CGTGACACGAGTCAGGCATTCATCCTCGACCATTCTTTCTTTAAGCAATGCTGAGGATTGAGTGAAAGAACCCTTAGTCGGAGATGAGATATTCTTCTCCATATACAACACACTAGGAAGTTGCCATGACTTGGTGGCATTGGAGGCCGAGGGCGGGAAAGTGGTATGCGATGGCCGTCGTCGTGCTAATTGTCCTGAACTTCTCGATATTCCTGTCAGCCTATCCCGAAACATTCGTGATCGACTCAGGCATTAGCGCCAACCAACCACTTGCAAAGGACTTCTCTGCATACTACACCGCCGCGTGGAGGCTGCTCCATGACCCAACGCAGATCTATATTCGCGGGTTCTTGAACGATGGTGAGTACCACATCCTACCACAGCCGGAGACATACAAGTATCTCCCATCATTCCTCATGATTGTCGCCCCACTTCTACTACTGCAATATCAAGTTGCTCTTACCGCATTCGACCTTTTACAATTCCTCCTGCTGCCCCTAATGGCAATTTTAATCTACAAACTAGTCGAGGAGAAAGGGCTGGCTACCGCCATCATCGCAGCGACGCTCATCCTTCTGCTGCCACTCCCTATCCCGACACCCCATTGGAGTATCTCGGCGAGCTACTACTGGCAGTGGGCAGAGGGTCAGTCGAAGGTGCTTGGCACATTCCTTCTCCTGCTGAGCCTTTATCTGGCTCGTGCCGAAAGACCGATTCTTGCCGGTGTGGTCTTCGGGTTCGCAGCCTTCGATCCAAGGTTCGCCTTACTCGCTCTGCCTCTTTTCATTACTTACAACAAAAGACTCCGACTAGCGTTGCTTAGTGTTGCTGGAACCATCGTCATCGCTAATTTTTCGTTTCTTCTCCCCGGCGTGGGGGAAGGCTTCATCGAGATGACCTTAACATCTGGAATATCGACACCATTGTATTATTACTCCTTCATCCCAGTTGTCGCTCTTGTTTCTCTGACGATAATCGAGAGGCGTGAAGTTTGGTCAACTACGAAGAGGCTACTGTCGAAGTCTTCTAGTCAACCCTGAGGAACCTCGGTTAATAGAAAAAGTGGGGGGATCCCATCTTAAATCGCTCGAGTCTCTACGGATAATTTAATGAGATGTTTGAGATAATTCGAAATCTCCTCGGATCCGAGTTTGCTTTTACCACGTTTTCTATTCTCGAAGATGTAGGGTACCTCTGCAACTCTGCGGTAATTACCCTTAACCAACACCTCAAGGAGTATTTTGAAACTGCCTGGGTTAAGCTGCACATCTTCAATGGATTCCTTTTTGACGATGAAGTACCCCGACATTGGATCCCTGACTACTCTAACTTTAGGGAGTAACACCTCAGCTAATCCCCTAGCTGCTCTACTAATCACTCTTCTCGGTATCGGCCAGTCGTTTACGCCGCCGCCTGCAACATAGCGGCTCGCGACAACTAGATCTGCTCCTAACTGAATCTCGTCAAGCATCCTCGAGAGGGCTTCTGGTGGATGCTGCAGATCAGAGTCTATGAGACCCACAAGCTCTCCCTTCGAAATGGCTAAACCATCGAGAAATGCTGAGGAGAGGCCCATCTTCTCATTGCGTCTTAATAATTGAATTTCACTGAATCTTTTAGAGAGATCTTCAGCTACTTTCCAGGTTTTGTCTGGGCTGTTGTCATCGACTACTATGATTGTATATTCGTATCTTTGCAGCGTTTTTTGGATTCTTTCAATGAGTTCGGTGAGGTTTTCCCTCTCGTTGTAGGTTGGGATGATTAATGAGAGCATTAACAGTGGCGTCCCCGGGAGCGTTTCATACTAGTTATACTTTAACGTAGAGAAATTTACTAATTATCTAAACACGCGCACATTTAGGGTTATCCTAATATTCTGTGCCTGAGGATAACTCAATGTTGGATTACAGCAGGGTTGAGATTGCTTGAAAGGGGTCGAAGTATACACTCACCATAATTTTAGGTTCCTCGTGTTACTTTTTGTTATTCTGTTCGCCACAGTTGTCTTCATCTTTCTTGGTGCCTTGGAATCAGCCTTCTCGAAGGTGGGTTTCAGCCCCATCACCATCTTGCTGATCCTTGTGGCTACACTCTTTGGCAGCGCCATCAACATCCCAATTTCGCGTCTTGAGGCCACGGTTCCGATCATGACGGAGGATTATGTCAGTTTCTTTGGCTTGTCCTACAGGATCCCTAAGGTCGTTTATGGCAGAGCCGTGACCGTGTTAGCGGTGAATGTCGGCGGTGCAGTAATACCCTCAATTGTCTCCCTGTACCTTCTTAGCAGATCAAATGCATCTACTATTCTGTATGGGTTAGTGGGGATCGGCATAGTGTCGATTGTAAGTCACATCTTCGCGAGGCCCGTTAAGGGCGTCGGGATAGCAATGCCACCCCTCGTGGCACCCATCGCCGCCGCTTTGGTGGCGATTATTCTTCCCTCTTCCTCGCCTCTCACAGTCGCCTATGTATCGGGTACCTTCGGTACCTTGATAGGCGCTGACTTGACGAATCTGGGCGTTATTCCAGAGCTCGGCTCACCGATTGCCAGCATAGGCGGCGCTGGTACCTTTGATGGCGTTTTCCTCAGCGGGATAATCGCGGTACTAATCGTGGGGCTCTAACCTAATGTGCTGGGATTTGGGCACTTTATCGAATTCCTATTGAGCTAATGGAAACAGATCTATCATAAGGAGCCACCTTTATCTTGTGTTGGGATCTCGTAGCCCAGAAAAGTTGCTCGTAGATTAGGAGTACTATTTTAGGCTGCGAAAAGGTTTCTTTATGTCGGAGTGATTAAGGATGAAGGATTTCTACAGATTGATCCCGCGACCTACAATCGTTATCACAACATGCTCACAACGAGGTATATCCAACGCTGCTCCCTTCAGCTTCTCCTCGCCAATGGCGTCCGGACCCACGCCGCTCTATGGATTCTGTTGTGCCGTTGAGCATGACACTTGGCGTAACATCCAGCTGAATGGGGAGTTCGTTGTCAACCTGGTCGGGGAAGAGTTCGGACCGCTGATGGAGGAGATGGAGAGGGACTGGCCATATGAGGTCAGCGAGATTGAGATGTGTGGTCTCACGGAGACTAAAGCGACACGGGTGGAGCCCCCTCGGATCGCGGAGGCGTATGGTTGGATTGAGTGTAGGATGAGAAACCATATCTCCTTGAGTGAGAGGAGTGTCTGGGTCGTTGGGGAGGTGCTCGACTCGGATGCTCGTGAAGATATGTTTCGTGACGTCATCGATGTGGAGCTTGCGAAGCCCCTGCTTCACATCTGGGGTGATGCTTTCGTCACCTCTTTGAAGCAGAAGAGATTCAAGAGGGCTAAATGAGTGAAAGACAGATACTTAGGTCAAACACAAACTTTTACTTAGTGATTTAGCTGGTTGGTAAATCATCTGTGCATCAAACGCGCGCGTGGAGCTGTAGAAAAATAAGATTGAATCGTTTACGCGCTTCGATAATGGAGTGAGCGACCACATATATGGCTTCAGAGGTTAAGGAGACTTATGATAGATGGAATTATTTCAGGCATTAGGGAAACACTTTACACGTTTTATGAGCTTATCGTCATCAAACCCTTTTATGAAGTGCCCAATTGGGTTTCCAGTCGACGTGCTGAAGGATGAACCTCTCCGTCGAGATCAGGGGACGATATTCAAATCCTCCTGGTCTAAGGTCTTGCTGGCAGAAAGCCCATGCTGATCCAAACATCGGGAACACTACTCTGCCAATCTTAGAGGGTTCACCCTGACTCATTAACTTGAATGGCGCTTTGAGACTTTCACCAAGCATCACATTGGCCTTCAGAGTATCACAGAGGTCATACAGTGTATCATTCCACACTACAATCTTAACAAGGTCCGCCCCACGCCTCACAAGTTCCTCACCAACCCTCATCACACCCTCGGGAGTCGCCCGAACGAGAAGATGACATGAGAGGAGAACCTCGCCACCCATCGAGTGTACCTTATTGATGACCTCCATCTGCCTCCGTGTTGCCTCCTCGTCGAAACAACACTCTCTGGGAAGGTCCTCAGGTTCAACTGAGATGCCGCGCAGCCTAATCATCTCACTTTTCCGCCTCTCCGCATCCCAGAGTCGCCAAGTGTCGAATGTATCCATCTCCATGTCGAGGCATGTCGCACCTTCCTCAATGGAGTCCAGCATAAGGTTCACCCTATCCTCCTCACTTACCTGCTCAGCTGATGTGAACCTCCTACGATTTGTAACCCATACCGGCTTAGTTGTTGAGGAAACAACCTCACGGATCTCCTTCAGGGTAGGAGGGTACCTCCTAAATCCGTGCAACTCAAGCTGAAAACCATCCGCGCCATCGAACTCCCCCAGTTTCATCGATCGAATGCAATGAGTGATATCGTCATCAGAGATCACCCCGACTATGAATGGCCTAGGAAGCTCAGTGAACTTCAATCTAAATCCCAGTTAAACACTAAGACGGAGAGGATAAAAAACTACATCAACCACGCGCGTCCAAAGACCCTACTATAGGTTAATTTTCCAAGAGAGCACGAGCGATGTGGAAGGTTCGCTACCTTTCGAAAGTGTCCCCCGCTGCCCTGAGCAAGTCTATAATCGGCAGGTGCTGTGGACAGAGCTCCTCGCATCGGCCACAGCGTACGCAATTCTTAGGCGTCTGCTCCGGCTTGACTGCATCCTTGTACCTCTGCTTCACCGAGTTGTCCCGGTCCCTCATGTAATACTCGTTGAAGTAGCCGAATATCTCGGGGATCGCGACGCCGCTCGGACAGGGCTGGCAGTAGCCGCATCCTGTGCAGCCAACGTATCCTATCTCCCTGTACTTCGAGGCGACCTTCTCAAGCAGAGCGTGATCCTCTGGAGTCAGTCTCCCAATGCCACTACGGCCGGCGGATCGAACATTCTCAACAACCTGCTCCATCGTACTCATCCCGCTGAGGACCAACGATACCTCGGGTTGGTCCCAGACCCACTGTAGGGCCCACTCAGCTGGCTTCCACCGATGGTGCCCCACCCTCCAGATCTTTCGTACCCCCTCAGGCGGGTTGATGGCGAGGCGACCGCCAGCGATAGGCTCCATTATCACGACCCCAATACCCCTCTCCGCGGCGTAATGCAGTCCCTCAGCCCCAGCCTGGAAGTTTCTATCCATGTAGTTGTAGTGGATCTGGCAGAAAGTCCAGGGGTGAGCGTCCACGATCTCCTTGAATAGTGGCAGTTCATCGTGGAAACTGAAGCCAAGATGGCCGATGACGCCCTCATCAAGCTTCCCCTCCGCCCACTTCAGGACGCCTAGGTCCTTGACCCTGGGCCAACTGGTTTTCCTTAGGCCGTGTAGAAGGTAGAAGTCGATCTTGTCGGTTTGAAGCTTCTTCAACTGCTCCCCGAGGAACTTGTCGAAGTCCTCAGCAGTGTTAACAAGGTGACATGGAAGCTTTGTTGCAAGTTTCACCTTCTCCCTGTAGCCATCTCTTAGCGCCTTCCCGACGACTATCTCGCTGTTCCCACGGTGATATCCATAGGCCGAGTCGACGTAGTTGACGCCGTGGTCGATTGCGTAACGGATCATTTCTATCGCGAGAGGTTCGTTGATCTTGGCTGGATCACCGTCGATGATTGGGAGTCTCATCGCCCCAAACCCCAATGCAGACGGCCTCCAACTGAGTTTTCCGAACTTCCTGTACTTCATAAACACTCACCGAAACATTGTAGGCGTCGTCATTATGGCTTATAGGACTTACCACCCTAAGCACAGGAGAAGTCTATTAACACAGGGAATGAATGAGTGAGTGTTGAGTATAGTTTGGGCTAATTTCAGTCAAGAGAATTCGATTACGCGTACGCCCCCTATGGTTCAGCTTCAAAACCCATATGGGAAAAATGGGAGGTAGCAGTTATGCAGGAACCATTCAACATATTCATCCGAAGGATTATCCAACTGGAAATTAAATAAACAAAGGAACTTCAGAATAAAATTGAGTAAACAACTCCCTTTTTTATTTAATTCACATTACTTCTCATGTATAGCCAGTACATTAAACGAATGTATTGACCACCGCATGCCACAGGAGAAATGTTTGTGAGAAAGTCGACTCAAGGCTTATCACGGTTAAAGAAGTCTTCACCCTAGAGAGGACCAAATTGACCAACGAGAAGAAGGAGCAGATATTCAGAAAAGTTGAGGAGAGCTTTGTTGAGGAAACGGATCTACTAACTCGACTCGTGAAGACAAAGAGCATTATAGGTAACGAGATGGAAGCACAGAAGCTCTACGCCGAAACATGTCGCTCTCTAGGACTCAGTGTCGAGATATTCTCCCCTGATAAAAAAACCATCAAAACCCACCCAGCGTACACGCCAATAGATCTCGACTACACCGATAGAGCAAATGTTATCGCAGAGTACAAGGGAGCCGCTAAGGGTCGCAGCCTTATACTTGGAGGCCACATCGATGTCGTCTCACCCGATCCTACGACTCAGTGGATCCCACGACCCATGGGGTGGGGAGGTTGTAGGAGACAGATTGTATGGAAGAGGGGCAGCAGACATGAAGGCCGGCCTTGCAGCCAACTTCTATGCGCTCAAAGCCCTAATTGACCTAGGACTAAGACCTAGTGGGAAGGTTATCCTGGAGAGCACGATCGAGGAGGAGCTTGGAGGCAGCGGCGGTGTCCTCGCCTGCCTAATGCACGGCGTAACTGCCGACGGGATGTTGATATCTGAACCGTCGAACGAGAATATCTACGTCACCCACCCAGGCATCAGATACTTCCGAGTCACCGTCCAGGGAAAGACAGCCCACGCTGCCCTCTCACACACCGGCGTCAACGCAATAGCCAAGATGGCGCCGATAATTAAGGCCCTCGAGGCACTCGACATAGAGAGAGCCAAGCGACTCTCCTACCCACTCGTCGAGAAGCAGACGGGGAGGTCGTGCAACCTCTCCATGGGCAAGATGCAGGCAGGCGACTGGGTCTCAACCGTCGCTGGATGGGCCACACTCGAGTGCAGGGTAGGCTTCGTCCCCGGAGAGACACGCCAAAGCGTCGAGGCCGAGATCAATAAAGCTATACATGAAGCAATCAAAGGCGATACGTGGCTCGAGGGAAACCCTCCGAAGATAGATTGGTTCGGCTGGGACACAGACCCATGGATGGAGTCTACAGACTCCAGCTTCGTCAAGGCTCTTCAGGAAACAGGCAGTGAGATCTATGGTGCACCACTCGAACTCACTGGAGCATCTGGTGGACTGGATGCCCGCTTCGGCCACCATTTCGGAGTACCATCGCTCTCATATGGACCTACGGGAGGCAACTACCATGGTGTTGATGAATATGTCGATCTACTCTCACTCATGAGGGTGACGAAAACACTGGCCTTATTCATCGTCGAATGGTGTGAATAAGCTACATCGCAAACGTGCATCCTAAAAGCGACGCTCAATGAGCTTGGATACCATAATTTATCCCAGCGAATTGACATGATGTATTCTGGTTCACATGGACTCGTTACTTATACTAGGTTCAGCAGGCAGCGTAGGTCACGATATGATGTACCAGATCGCCTCGATGCGAAGCGACATCAAGGTAATAGGAGCCGACGTCAACGAGGAGAAGGGCATCTATGAGATAGAGGAAGCCCTCCACTCGGCCCATAACTTCGGCAACTACCCAGATATGAGTTTCCGGAAACTGAATCTATTCGACATCGATGTTACCGCCGAAGTGCTGAAGGAAATTAGACCGAAGGTCATATGTAACCTCGGTAGCTTAGGCAGCTGGTGGGTCACCAGGCTTCTACCCGATGAAGTATATCATAAGATCGGTCCTGTAGGCCCATGGATCCCGAACCACTTTACACTCGCTTATAAACTGATGCAGGCGGTGAAGAAGTCGAACATAAAAACGCACGTCGTCAACGGAGCCTTTCCCGACCTCACCAATGTCATCCTCTCAAAGTTTGGGATGACTCCAACCTGTGGAGGTGGCAACATGGACCTTGGCATAAGTAGAATCCGTAGACTCGTCGCGAGAGACATGAAGATTCCATTTAGGAATGTATTCATCTATGGCGTTGGGCACATGGAACTTACTACACAGCCAGAATGAATGGACCCATGTGGTACAAAATCATAGCCGACGGCAACGATGTTACAAAAAGGTACCCTCATAAAGAACTTGTTAAGATGTACCAAAATTTTGGTTACGGGAAATCGATCCAATACCCGAGCGCTCTCGTCGACCAGTTTAGAACAAGCAGTAGTTTCCTCAAGCATTGTCTCGCCATCTACTATAACACAGGAGAGGTATGCGCAAGCGTAGCCGGTCCTAATGGTCTCCCAGGCGCCTACCCTTGCAAGTTGAGTGAAAAGGGAGCTGAGCTGGTTCTTCCAGGCATAAGTCTCGAAGAGGCGGTAAAGGTGAATGAAGAGGGCGGTCGTATCGACGGAATTGAAAGCGTGAAGCCCGATGGAACCGTCGTGTTCCGAGACGAAAATGTTGGGTATATGAAAGAGGTTGTCGGTTATGACTGCAAGGAGCTTAAACCTCTCGACCAAGAGAACCGCCAGAAGGAGCTTGAGGCTGGGCTGAAGCGACTATACGAGAAGTACAAGGTCAAAGCCTGAGCATCTAATTCTTATTCAGCGCTAACAAACATCTCAGTATTTTATACATAATAAATCCGATTTCCTTTTTCCACGTTCATTAACCTCTAATATAATCATTTCTCGATGGTACTCGCGAACTCGCTCGTTAATCACATTCCTATAATTCGCTTAAACTCTAAAAAGTGTCTAACCTAGTCGAGATTTAACGCACTTTGGGCATACAAGAGACTCACTATGCCCATTGGGGTATGTTAGCTGGTATCCGTGTGTGGGGCACTTAATGATATAGAGTGGCAGCTTACCTTTCCAACCCTCAAGGCGAACTGAGTCAATAAATACGGAGCCACGAATCCAGAGGACCAGAAACTGTAGTAAGCTTAGGCTTGAAACTATCATTAGTATAGTATCGGCGTTGATCTGGTTTAGATTTATTATTCTCATTAGACCGAGGCCAGCTAATAGTTTACTATCCATCTGGTTTATTTTCCCCTAATTCAGTAGTTAAGATAAGCTAGGTATTTGAATTTTGAGATTAATAAATTTGTGTTATTGAAATTATTTTTAGATAAAAATCTTAATTTTACATAGCTGTCATAGTGCGCGCACGAATCATTCTGAGGATGAAAAACTGCATATTTATTGTCGATCAAGAGCCAGATAACGTACTTCCCGAGATTAAAATACAAAATATTTAGATGTAAAGCGCTTCTCATGGATGAATATCTTCATCTTTTGCGGGCTCGGGTCGCTATACATGGCAGGTAAAGGTAGGATCAAGGTAACTAGGAGTGGCCCCTACATGGTTACAGGAAGCCTCCCGCTTAGTAAAATGGTCATCGAGACCGATAACGAAGGCTATCCTCTGCAGTGGTCCGAGACGAATACATTCCCGAACAAAGAGACCTACGCGTTGTGTCGATGTGGGAGGTCAAAGGACAAGCCCTACTGCGACGGGTCACATACCAAAGCGGGATTCAAAGGCGAGGAGACTATGGACAGGTCACCCTACCTAAAAGGCGTCAAGGTATATGATGGACCTGAACTCAAACTCACAGATAAGAGGGAGCTATGCGTCGGCGCGGGGTTCTGCACAAGGGCTGGGAACATCTGGAACCTCACAGTAAACAGTGATACCCACAAGTACAAGGAGACTGCAATCCAGGAAGCAGCAGATTGCCCATCTGGGAGACTTGTCGAGTGGAATAAGAAGGGTGAAACTCTGGAACCCCATTTCGAACCAAGCATAGTCGTCACTGAAGACCAAGACGGAATCCCAGGCGCCCTCTGGGTGAGGGGGGGTGTCGAGATAGAGTCTGCTGATGGCTACGTTTATGAGAAAAGGAACCGAGTTACACTCTGCAGATGCGGCAAATCGGGGAGTCATCCCCTCTGCGACAGCTCACACTTTGAGGACGCAGCTTCCGAACCGCAAGAATCAAGGAAGCCTTAACCCACCAACTCCGATACTAGATTAGGCTACGTGAGTTGATGCTCTGTTGGTTGAAAAGACTCCGGACATGAGGGGGAGAGTGTTCAGCCTCCGAGGAGTTGGTGGATTACCAAGAGGGGAGCGTTGTGAGCAGGACGCTCATCGACAAGGAGGCCGGTACTGTGACGGTCTTCTCATTTGATGCTGGGCAGGGGCTGAGCGAGCATACGGCCCCATATGACGCACTGGTTCAGTGCATCGAAGGGGAGGTAGAGATCTGGATCGCTGGAAAGGAGAATCTATTGAAAGAGAGTGACGCGATCATCATGCCTGCTGGAAAGCCCCACGCCGTAAAGTCGGCTACGCGGTTCAAGATGCTTTTAACAATGGTTCGGTCGATGTAACACCAATCCTTTACATCGACTTATTCAGAAGACCAAGAATATGGCGAAGTCGTATGTGAGGTTTCAAAACTAATATCATAATAATCCTAGAGCTCGAAGCGCATCGACTAGAAGTCGACCGAGACTGAAAAACACTTATTCAAGTTCTACCCTATCGAGTGGATCGACTTTATCTGCTCCTCCACGACGCCGAAGACACCAGCGACGGCAACACCCTACAGAGCCTTAAACTGCTCAAACCACTTATCATACTCCCTCATCATATCCCTAGACACACTCGGCTTCCTATTCGAAATAGACCGCTCAAAATCAACCATCGACAAAGCCCTCGGCTTAGACGACGCATCATCAGCCGCACCAGACTCAAACAACTCCCTAATAACCTCCTGACGAACCACCTGACAAATATCCTTAATATCACTCCCAGTATACCCATCCGTCAACTGCGTCAACGCGTGAAAATCCACGTCCGAAGCCAACTCCAACAACGCGGTATTCAACTCAAACATCTGAAGACGCGTCGCATAATCCGGAAGAGGAACCATCACCCTCTTCTGAAACCTGCGGATAAACGCCCAATCCAGGTCCCACGGCTTATTCGTCGCCGCCACCACGTAGAGGTGATAATTCTTACCCTTATCCTGAAGACCATCCATCTCCTTCAGAAACTGGTTCCGCATACGAACCTCACCACCCACCTCATTCGTGTGAACCCCCAGGATGCTATCCACCTCATCCATGAAGATGATCACCGGCCGACCGCCGACCGCGGTGCGGCGAGCCGCCCCAAACACCTTAGCGACGTTCTGCTCCGCCGCCCCCAGCCACTTCGACATTATGTTGGCTGGGTCAATCTGTATGAACTGGGCCTCAATCTCGTTGGCGACCGCCGCCGCCAGCAGCGTCTTCCCGCAGCCCGGGGGCCCGAAGAGGAGGAGTCCCCTGGACCAGCCGAGTGGGAAGAGGTCGGGCCGCTTCACGGGGTAGACGATGACCTCCTTGATCGCCCTCTTGGCCTCCTCGAGGCCCGCGACCTCTCCCCAGGTGACGTTTGGCTTCTCGGCGGGCTCCGAGTCCTCGGATTCGAGTTGCTCGCTTGATCCGGTCTGCTTGGTCTCGTAGCTGGTGAACTTCTCGATTCCGGTCTCCTCGCCGTCCTCGGATTTGAGTAGCCTGATGCGCTCCTGGTATGTTGTGACTTTCTCTACGTAGAACTTGTTGAATGTGTAGTCTGGGTAGAGTTTTATGAGGCGGGTGAGTTGTTCGACTGCTCGTTTGTAGCTCTCGGCTGCCTTGTCTTTGTCCCCCAGTTTATCGTATTTGACGGCGTCTGCGGCGTACTTCATGGCTTCGGACTCGAGCATGGTGGCGACGCTCATGCGGCCACCTCCTCCAACTTGACGCGACCCTTAGAATCCAATCCGATCAAGGATATTAATCACCTCGTCGGATAACTCGCCCAAGTCAGTTGCCTCGTTGGAGACCTGCGTTGTGCGGGAAATGCATGTGGATTCGTCACTGCACGCTAATTCCTCAGCTTCCCGAGATATCATCGTAATCGGTGGCTCTGGGAAGCTTTCATGGAGGCTGTTCTCAACCAAATCGGAGGCTTCTTTGATTATATCTGCACCCCCTTGACTCCTGACATTTATCGCCTCCTCAAGAGCTGGTTGGTGTAAATCGATCGTTGTCTGAGTTAGGGCCTCACTCGCCACCTCGTTGAGCTGCTCCAAAACAGTCGCGAACTGTGGCATAACCTGCTGTACGTCAATCGATACCTCTCTGATGACCTCGGAGATCGGCTTCATCTCCTGGACGACCTGGTAGAGGTCGAGGAAGTTTTCCAGTCTTATCGTGATGCAGTCCACTGCGAGCTGGCTCTGGGAGATTATTCGCTTTATGCTGCGAACTCTGCTGAGCTCGTTCGCGTAGATCTGGGCACGCGGCGTGTCCCTTATCTGAACAGCCTTGCCAACCATATCGAACAGTACCTTGTCCCGCTCCCTGAGTGCTGAATTGACCTGTTCTAGCCTCATGCCCTGGCGCTTAAGCTCGTTTATCGACTCGGGGGTTGGAAGGTTCTTCGGCTGGCGGTTCAATATTCCCAACTGGACATTCTCCATTAGCTTTGTCTATCATCTGGCCTGGATGCGCCCAGGTGGGCGTCCCCGTCAGTGGGGTTTTAAAAAAATGTTAAGGAGTGCTAGCCTCAAGTTTGTATTGATTCCCGTTCACATTTTGTCTACTAGGCCTGCGACGACTTTATTCTGGCCAGCTGGTAGCTCTGGGAAGGTGTCCTTCATCCTCGACTCTGCTATTGTCTGGGCCTCGTTCAAGATCTTCGCCGAGTCCTCATTCACAGACTCAAAGTTGATGGTCATTCCAGTCACCGCGCCTGCATCGACGACGATGCCGCTGAGGAGATTGCCGATATCGCCTAGCTCCTTCTCAGCCTGCGGGCTGATCGCCGACATACCTGACTTGATGTCGCTGATTACACCAACCACTGGAAGTAGTGTAACTGCGACGTCACCAAGTTCCGTGACGGTCTTGAGGCGCAATGTGATCTGCTCTAGAGCGAGCTTTGCGTGGAAGATCATCGTCTCCATCTTGCGTATCTCGGCGAGCTCGTTAGCGAACACGTTTGCTCGTGCCGTGTCATGTTTAGCGTAGGCGTCGACGATCCGGTTGAAGATAGTCTTGTCGCGCTCCTGGAAGCGATTGCTGGCCTGGTCAATGTGCTGTATCTGCACCTCGATCCGTTTGGTGGCCGCGTCGAGGCGTGGCTTGAGGGGACCTGGTGGTCTGACAGCGTCCTTCATCTTTGCGGTTAAACTAGGATCATCACTTCTCTCCCATCGATTAGCGAAACTCATTTCAGTTTACCACTCAAAAACTACCCTGACAAGTATTTAATGGAAATAGAATCTAAAATTCATAGAAAGTGTTGGAGAAAATTCTTGTCCCTTGTGTTAATTTAATTAAATGATGTTAGAGAGTAATTTTGTTTTTTATTATTGGTATTAATTAATATATGCTTAATATGTATTAATTTTTTAGATCTTTTTATTGATTACTGTTGTGATGTTATTATAACGGATTAGTGATATTGGATACCAATTCTTGATCTATTTATCATGTATATGTGTTATCCTCGAACTATTCAAGAAGTAAAGTTAATTCATAATTTTAATATAGATATACCTAAGGTTTAGCTTGATTCAAGCATCCTGGCGCTAACCAATTGGCAATGATACACGCTCTGTGTATAGAAGATGTTGATTTAAAATGTAATAGTGTGCGATTGCTTTAAATGGAGAATCGGACGCGCGACGAGAGCCTAATAGCTAATATGACATCATCATGGGTTTAGGTCGAATTTCTCTATCGGAGTTCATTCGGAAGTATAGTCCTAAATTCAAACATAATTTTGATGCAGCAGTTCTTTGCATATAAAATTCTACCTTTTCCTCTGTAACGATAAAAAAAGTAGAAAAAAATATTGATTCTCTAAAGTTCACCTACGATTTGAGTTATCTCTTTGGCGATCTCGCCCTCAACATGCCGAGTCCAAAGCATCTCAGGCACATCAACCGCGATGAATAACCAAGATAGAAGAATCACCTCAGCAGCCGCGACTGCAAGATTCTGAATCCATTTACCTATTCCAATGTGGATCGAAAAATCGTTCGGTTGACCCGTTATCAGGATACTGAATGCCCTATCTGCAGTGATAATGTCACGCAAAACCCCAGCCTTCTTAGCCTGAATAACTTGCCCCAAAGGCGCTGTGGTTGCCTGCGTTTTGTATCCTTCACTCGTTAGTTGCTGAACAATCTGCTGAGATAACTGACTCAGATCCTTATTCTTACCTTGAAATCGCATTACCTTCTCAGATACCAAGAATCGACACCTCTGTACTTGCGCTTAAACTACCTCAAAATCTCTCTATATACTTCTTTTCTTTTCAAATTTGTGTCCATAATCCATTCACTCTATCCTATTAAACAATGAAAGGACACACACCTTTCTAATACAGTAAGTATTATCGACTCTGAATTCGCACGCTCGAATAGGAAAACCAGAAGACATAGCTAACGTAACCTTAATGCTTTGCAATACACAGGCGGATTATATGACCAGCGTCGTTGTGAGTGTGAATTGCAGCCTCAGCGTAGGAAGGTATGGCATTCCTGTCAGCCCATAAAATGGTATCTTTTCCGCGCCCGTCGTCCCTCGGATATTTGCTATATTATGAACTTGCGCGCGCTTTGTTCCAGACCCACATCCCAGAATCACAAAGACACTTAACAATTTACCATTTATATGAGGAGAAAGTTTGTGGTTTATGCCTCCATTAAAGCTTAATAACTGCGAAATTTTTAATTAATTATGGGTTATGCCGTCCAACAAGCAGGAAAATACGCTGTTAGTCATGATAGCTGGGACCCTTTACCTCTACACCCTTTTCGTTCTAGTCGACCATATTTCGAGCAGATCTCCAACCTATGCAGCCATAACTGGGACAACCCTCATAAGTGCCGTCGCGTGGGTCTTGATAATCTTCGCCCGACACAAGACCTAGCTACTCAAAACTCATCTTTTGTTTGGGCTGCATGGGACTTGATTTAATTTATAGCTAACATATTTCTAAAGGATATTGACGGGTTGAGGATTTTTGGATCCTAGTATAAGTGTTGAGGAGGAATTAGTCAATAAGATCTTGATCGAGCTCGGGGAAAAGCTCGACGAGGAAGCGTCATGTAAGGAGCTAGTCGATCCCGTCTGCGCAAACACGGTTCTGACGAAGCTGGACTCACCCATTGAACGGGAGAAGATTAGAAAGGAGATCACCGAGGCTTTCGTCGTCTCCAGCTGGACCCAGAGGGTCTACTTCGATGTTAGGTCGATAATCATGACGATTTTTGGGGCAATCCTAACCGCGTTGGTATTCTGGCGGGTAGGCACTGTGAATGTCACAGGAGATTTTCTCCTCGGATTCACAACCTACTTTATAGCGCTAGTCTTGTCGAGACTATTTGACTCGAAGATAGTGGATGCGTCTAGGAGTTTTCTCAGATACATTGAGGGACATAATAAGTTGAGAGACTTTATCGTGAAGACTTTTTAGTAATTATGACTCGATTCAACTCTAATCTCCATTAGATCATGACGTTTGCATATAAGATGGGTTTATCAAGCCATCACCGCACACCGAATCTAGGGATAATTTCATATTACCACGATATTTAGGATATCATATGCTATACTTCGCGTACGGATCAAATCTATCCACTAAATATGTTCACAATTACACGCCAAGCGCCGTCTTCCTGATGCGTGCCTTTTTGCCAAACTTTCACATAGAGTTTAGAAGGTACTCTGACAACCTCAAAGGCGGGATCAGCACCATCATCGAAGCTCCTGGAGAGATGGTGCATGGAGTCATCTATGATGTCGACAGCAGAGAGATTGAAGCCTTAGACATCTTAGAAAAGGTGCCCCTTGGCGTTTACAAGCGGGAAGGCTTCCAGCTGATGGGTGAGGATGAGGAGTGGCATAGGGCTGACCTCTATAGAGTCGTTAAACCTGAGGGACCTTACGTCGCTTCGAAAAAGTACCTTAGTTATATGGTTGAGGGTATGAGGGAACATAAAATCGACCCAGCCTACTCTAAGAGATTTATAGACCTCTATGACACTGTTCCGGAGACCTCTTAGAAGGTTAACACACCCAGCGCGTATGCATATATGAACTGACAGCAGATGTTCTCAAATCGCTCCCTTCATCACTTGAAAGCTTTATCTAATATCCATTGAGATTAGTTCTTTGAGGCGATTGAATTGGGTATGCATACTGCGAAGTCGAAACCGTTGACTAAGAAGGAGAGAGAGGAAAAGAGAAAGAAGCGTAAAGAAAAAGAGGCAGCAAAGTAAAATATCTACCTCTCACTCCCTTAGGATTTGGATTTTTTTCTTCGATTCGCGCTCATCAGTATATGAAGATTATCTGGGACTAAATTGGCTGTCATCATCAGGAATAATCTGAAGCCCGGGGACATCGGCGCAATAGTGTGGCTCCACGGTATGCTCTATGAAAAGGAGTACGGATTAGACCATACTTTCGAGGCCTACGTCGCTGGCCCGCTATCTGAATTCGCCCTCTCCCAGGACAAGGAGAGGCAAAGGATCTGGGTAGTCGAATCCTGCGGAAAAGTCGTCGGCTGTATTGCGATCATTAGAAATAGTGATGAGGAGTCGCAGTTGAGGTGGTTTATTTTACACCCGGATCATCGAGGTAGGGGCCTCGGCAAAGCTCTGACCGCTGATGCTGTAGAGTTTAGCCGAAAAATGGGTTACAAGAAAATTATCCTTTGGACATTCAGCGAACTCGAAGCCGCTATTACAATATACAAAAAATTTGGATTCGTCAAGACCGAGGAAAAGGCTCACCGTCAATGGGGTAGAGACTTGGTTGAGGAGAAGTATGAACTTCGGCTTAATTAAAGCTAAATTGTGTGAGATAGTTCAATTTATCAGTTATTAATTTCTGGTTTTAAGATGACTGTTCGTGTTCATAATTTCAGAGTAGCCTTGGATTTCCACCCATAAGTCGATTATTCTGATCCCAAGATCACCCGTATGGTTTAATGAATCCCGAGTAGAGAGAGTACCCGGAATATGATCCCCCCCAGTGAAACGGCGACGGTTATCTCGACCAAGCTTATCAACGCAGCCCTCCTAGCCCCAAACTCCCTTGCGAGAACGGCTATAGTTGCGACACAGGGCACATAGAGCATGACCACGAAAGCGAAGACGAACATCTGGGCCGGCGTCAATATCAACGCAAAATTCGTTGTGCCCATTATCGAGGCGAGGAGAATAAGGGTCAGCTCCTTCCGAAGGACGCCGAATATTAGGACGACGCCCGTCGCCGCTGGCAGACCAAGCCAGAGAACCGTAACAGGACTTAAGGCCCATTGTGCGATACTTAGAAGCCCGATGATATTTGCCAGATAGACGACTAGGCTCCCAGCCACTATTATGGGAAAGGCCTCATATACGAAGTCTTTCAGCCTAAACCAGGTACGCTGCGCCGTGATTTTCGCCGACGGTAGCTTGTATGAGGGCATCTCCATGATGAGGCCGACAGGCTCGCCAGGGAGCGTCTTGAAGGCGATCCTCCCGAGTATGAATATGAGGACGAAGTCTATTACGTAGAGGGCTGCAGCTGGGCCGAAGCCTAGGTAAGTTGCAACAATCCCCATGATTACGATGCTTCGAGCCGCACACGGCACGAGACTCGAGACGAAGGCGCATATCAGCCTCTCCCTCTCAGTCTCCATGATGTTACTGGCGAGTACTGCTGGCACATTACAACCAAAGCCCAACATCATCGGAATGAATCCCTTTCCATGGAGCCCAATTTTGTGCATCAGCGTGTCCATGAGGAAGGCGACCCTTGCCAGGTAGCCGGAATCCTCCATGAGGCTGAGGACTAGGTAAAAGGGCACGATGTATGGGAGCGCGATGGTGGTCCCAGCGATAAGTCCCCCTGCGAGACCGTTCCAGATGAAGGACTGCAGTGGCCCCAAGCCAGCGGCAGCGTAGTAGGCAGTCTCAAGCACCTTGAAGCCTTGTGCAAGTAGACGAGAAGTGTAGTCTCCGAATGTGAATACGGAGTAAAACATACCCAAAACAACGGAGATCATGATTATGTATCCGAGTATGGGGTGGCTCGTCGCATCCTCGAGACTCGCCCATCGACTACGATTTGGCTCAACATTGGCTGTGACCTCAGAGGCGATCCTGCTCGCATTTATGTAGCGCTCGGAGGCAATAACACTGGAGATGTCGTGACCATGGATCTCCTCAATCTTCCTCCTAGCCTCCTTTACCTCCTCTCTAAGCGAGGATACCTGAGAGTACACAATATTCTCCATCTCCTCGTCTCCTTCGAGGAGCTTGATTGCGACCCATCTCTGGGGGTAAGGTGTTTCGACCCTACTGGAATCCTCGATTAGTCCTTCGATTATTTCCTCGATCTCGGAGCCAAATTTCAGGGGTTTAATGGTAGGCGTTTCGTTCTCATGAAGCTCAACCACTTTCGCCATGAGCTCCATAAGACCGATGTTCTTGATCGCCGTCGTTGGAACAACAGGTGCACTTAGAAGCTCCGCGAGTTTTCCGAGGTCTATTTTGATGCCTTTCTTCTCTGCGATATCCATCTGGTTGAGTGCGATGATAAGGTGTGGCTCCAGCTCCATCAGTTGAGTCGTGAAGAATAGGTTCCTCTCGAGACTGGAAGCGTCCACGACGTTGATGATGGCATTCGGGTGTTCCACAACTACGTACTCACGGCTAACCTTCTCCTCTAGTCCGTAGGTGCTAAGGCTGTATATCCCTGGGAGATCAACCACATCGATGGTATATCCTCCGTAGAAGAGGGTTCCCTCCGCTTTTTTCACTGTCTTACCTGGCCAGTTGCCTACATGCTGGTGGAGACCTGTGAGTTGGTTGAAGACGACGCTCTTACCCACGTTTGCATTGCCTGCAAGCCCAACTGTAAGCGTTGTACCTGTTCTATGCTGCGTCATCTCTGTCATACCTGAACCCTCACGGTAACGTAAGTGATAGTCAGCTTTTACTCACTATGACGTGGTGGGGGCCGTGTGGGTGGGGGTTCTCCGTTGCTCCATTTTCTACTTCGACGTATATTTTATCTGCAATCTCTCTACCCAGAGCTAAACTTGTCTCTCTGACAGATACTTGAATTGGACCACTGAATGGGGCTGCGTTATCGACCTTAATGCTTGTCCCTGGGCACAGACCCATGTCCATTATCCTTCTCGTCGCGGACCCGCTTCCCCTTACGAAGGCAACCTTCGCCCGCTCCCCAGGTCTCAAGTGGCTGAGCTGGGTCAGAAGCCTGAATTTCCCTCCTTCGGTTTCACGTGCTAACTTGCAATCAGCACAGTCGTTTGCCTCGAGTGTACACGCGGGGATGGGTTTTCCATCGTCGGGGCAGGTCTTCGGACTCTGAAGATTATCGCATAGTGCCGCAGCCGTCTCGTCGCTTATGCTGTGTTCGAGCTTGCATGCCTCGTCGTGGACTTTGTTTATGTTGAGGCCTAAAGTGTCATATAGGAATCTCTCGAGAAGTCTATGTTTTCTCACAACCTTCTGGGCTCTCGCGGTCCCCTTGCCAGTGAGCAAAACGCCTTTGTATGGCTCGTAAGTTACTAGACCCTCGTCTGCTAACTTCTTTATCATCTGCGAGACACTTGGGGGCGCAACTCTCAGCTTATCAGAGAGATCCTGGTTCTTGGCGAGTTCTCCCTTCTCGTTGAAGCTGTATATTGCCTCTAGGTACTCTTCGACGCTTTCGCTCATTCTTACTCTGAAAATTTAGGCATGACTAAACATATAAAGTTTGCCTAGCCTAAAAAAAGAGACCGCGCTAATCAAGATTCATGCGTGCAACTACTAACTCACTTGCTTTATACGCATCCTCTTCGCGTTTCGGTATCCGATAAACATCTGTGGGTGTAGATATACGATGCTTGAGAGAAAGACAAACAACTGGCTACGGTGAGTCACTTGATAGCTAACCTGGCCGCGAGTGTAATAATAGCTTGACTCGTTGGCTCTTGATCTGAGATGAAGGGAGCTGGTCCAAACGTGTCTTGCAGGATACTTCCTTCTAATTGATCGGAACATAAGAGTATCTTGAGCTCTTAGAACACTCTTTGCATCTTCTTCTCTCTCAGTTTCCTGCCAAGCTTTCCTTGAGAATAGAAATACCCCGCTGAAGGTTGATCTAGGTAAAAATAGGCTGATTATCTTGCGTATAAAATACATGCGGTCTAGAGGATAGGGCTTCAAACCAAATGAGACTATTTTTACTTCGCCCCGTCCAAAGTCGTCTATGTATCGTTTCACATTCTTGTCAAAGACAATGTCAGCCGCTGTCGTTAGTATTGTGTCGTTTTTCGCTGATCGGTAGCCCAACCTAAAGAGGTAGGCGACCCTATACTTCCAGTCCGCTGGAATTTGATTCACCTCTATAAATTTGAGGCCTCCAATGAAGTGAACCTTTTTTACGTAGTCTTCAATAACCTTTTTGCTTCCGTCGGAGCAGTTATCCAAGACGATGACTAACTCATCTGGCCCTAATTTCAGTAAATTCGGTAAACTAAAACGAAGATTATTTTCCTCGTTGTGAACCGGCATTACGACGGAGAAATTCAAGTCAGGTTTCCCTTATTCCAAATAATACATCTAGTTGTTATGAACAACGTTTTCAGTTTATGCTAGACTTGATTTTAAAGATATTTGAATTCGCGAGCTCGATTATCAAAAAGAAGTATTAAGTCAAGGTAAGGGGAGCTTACGATCTTACTAATGAGCAACCGAGCACTACGCAAATACAGCGAATGAAATCTTTCTCCGATATGATTTTTGGCTGGTAATCTCAGTAAGTGCAGTTAAATAGAGAGAATACGTTCAAACACAAGTCTGTCATAAAACATTATCCGCATTATCTGAGGTATCAATCATGAAAGGTGAATTATATGTCTCTAACAGAAAAGATTGGCGTGTTTGGCTCGAAAAAAATCATGATGTCACAAAGGAAGTCTGGTTGATTTATTATAAAAAACATACCGGAATACTTGGAATCTCCTATGAAACTTCGGTTGAAGAGGCTCTTTGCTTTGGCTGGGTGGACGGTATAATCAAGAGACTTGATGAGGATAGATTTGCTCGGAAGTTTACGCCTCGTAAAGATACCAGTGTCTGGTCTGAGTCTAATAAGAAGAGGGCAGAAAAGATGATCCGTGAGGGAAAAATGAACGAAGTGGGTATGGTAAAAATAAAGGAAGCACAAGAAAGAGGTGAGTGGTTAAGGATCCGAGAAGTCAATAAAGAGTTTATTGTCCCTTCCTTCATTCAAGATGCTTTGGTAAAAAATGAAAAAGCAGGTTTGTTTTTCGATGCATTAGCTGAATCATACAAATGGCAAATCGCCTCTTGGATTTCAAGCGCTAAGAAGGAAGAGACGAAGAAAAAGAGGCTTAAAGAGGTCATCAGTCTCTTGGAGAAGAATCAGAAGTTGGGAATGAAGTAGATAACGTGCGCGCGCACGTTTCGGAATTGAATTTAGTGTAACTTAATGTCAAGGTCTAAATGGTTTATCCCTTTGCCTTCAACGATGGCTGATATTCGTTGTGCATATTACCAAGAAATAAATTGGTAAATCAGCATGAATCAATTGCGAGCGCGATTATTAACGCGATCTCTGCGTTTCTCAACTGCTCAACGTCAGCTTTTTCAATGAAAATACAGTCCCAGCCAATAGTTTTGAGTTATACTACCAGGTTAAGGAATCAGGAGAGGTATAATATAGGTTAAAACTATTCGACTGCTTAATGGACACACGCTCACGAGCACTTTTTTCTCCGTTATACTTGTGGAAGCGCGACTACAAATCGTGCGCATAGCATTTCCTGCGGCTGCTTACATCTTCAGAATATACTAATCTCTCTCAGTAACCTTGTCGCTGGAGCCCTCGTGTGCATTTTCATATTAAATTATTTAGTCATTGCGAAATTAAGTGGAAAAGCTATGCTTTAGCCGGTATATCCTCTGATTTCTGGGGACTCTTCACGTTAAAACTACTGAGGATCTTCACGAGATCGTCTGAGAGCAAATCAAGGTCGTTGGAAACATTGGCGACTGCAGTTTTCGGCGTAAATGTTGCCGCTGAAGTATTGGCATATGATAGTGCCTCTGCTGTCTTCTCGATGACTTTCTGTGCTTCGCTTATAGGCGGTTCTGGGAAGCTACTCTGGAGGCTGGTCTCGATCAAGCCCGATACCTCCTTCAATATCGCTACACTCTCGTTACTTGTTGCCCCAAATATCTCTTCGAGCGCAGGTTGTTTGAAGCCAATGGTGGATTGTTTGAGGGTGTCGCTCGCAAGTAAGGATAGCTGCTCTAGCCCGGATACGAATTCGGGTGAGATGCCCTTAACATCCACGAGGACCTCCTTGATTACTTGGGAGATCGGTTCCATCTGGATCGCGTTATAGAGTTCGAGTAGGTTCTCCATCCTTATGGTGATGCACTCTATGACGAGCTGACTCTGGGAGAAGACTCGCTTTAGGTGTCGTACTCTTGTCAGTTCGTTGGCAAATATGTTGGCTCGGAGGGTATCCTTGTTGCGTAGCGCTTTCTCAATCATACCATAGAGAACCTTGTCTCTCTGCTCGAGCTTTGTGTTCGACTGCTCGAACATTAGACTCTGTTTCTTCAGCTCGTTGAGAGATTCCTGTGAGACGAGAATGGTCTGCCGGATCTTTGAATTGTCCAATTATAATCCTCCATCAATCGCCATTTATGCTAATGGAGTATTCCCCGCTGTTCGCCGTCTTTGTTCCAAGTGACTCATGAATTTTTCATTTATTCTAGACTCGGCGATTGTCTGGGCCTCTTCCAGTATCTTGGAGGAATCCTCGTTGACTGCCTCGAAGTTTATGTTTATCTGGCTTATAGTTCCAGCGTCGATGACGATGCCACTGAGGATATTGTTGATGTCTCCGATCTCCGTCTCTATCTGTGGGTTGATAGATTCGATGCCTGTTTTGACTTCATTTATGCTATTTATGACGGGAAGCAGGGTAACGGCTATGTCCCCGAGATCCGTTTTTGTTCTTATGTGTAATGATATCTCCTCAAGGGCTAGCCTAGTCTGCGAGAGAACTTTCTCCATCTTTCGAACTTCGGCGAGCTCGTTCGCGTAGACGTTTGCTCTGGCGGCGTCATGGTTTGTATAAGCTTCGACGATCTTTTGGAAGAGAAGTTTATCGCGGTCCTGGAAGCGTTGATTGGCCCGTTCAAAGTGTTGGTTTTCTTGATCGATTCTCTTTGTTGATTCGGTGAGCCTTGATTTGAGTGGATCAGGTTGGTTGATGGCGTCCTTAAGCTTGGCGAAAGTAGATGGATCGTCTTTTTTATTCCAACTCTCATCAAAGCTCATTATAAGATGCACTCGAAGATATGACACCTCTTCGGGGGTATCAAAGTGTTGAATCATTGATGTAAACATCCGCGAAGTATACGCAGTTTTTTATATTTTGCTTAGCATGTCTCTGTCTTAAAATGGGAGTGTCTATATCATAGATGAGTATATTTGCTGTTTATACTTCTCAATTTTTAACATAAACATGAATTTTGATTTAATTCGCCGTTAATATACCGATAGCTAAAAAAGGGCATTATAAGTTACTCTGCACACATTACTGTAAAGGGTAGTTGACAGATACTTTTGGCAATTAAGAATCCTTTAACTTAGGATAAATTAATTCGAAAACTGGGCCCTTACCTGGCTTGGTATAAAATCTACTTCAATATTATACCGCGCACAAAAATATATCCAAAAAATTTGAGAATTAGTCTGAGTTAATAAAACCCAACCAATTTACTCAGGTTTTGAGATCGCAGCTATAATGTGCTCCGTTGATTGGTTAACTTCAGCTTTTCACACGCGCTGATTTCACCCTATTGAGTTTGCTGGCTACCTCATGACTGATCTCCTGAAGAGGGGTATTGCGATGGAATAGACGATGACAATGAAGACGGATAGGATGATGATCTGGCTGGAAATTGATTGGAAGGGGGCGTTGAGGATCATTACGGCTCTGAAGGCGGAGACGACGTAGGTGAGTGGGAGAAGGGCAGCGACGTCCCTGAGGAACCAGGGGAGTTGAAGTATAGGGTAGAGGACGCCACTAAGGAATATCATTGGGAATTGGATCATCATTATGATTAGTTGGGCAGACTCCTGGTCGTTGACGAAGGTAGTTGCGAGGATTCCGAGACCTGTGAAGGCCGTTACACCCAACATCAGCACCAGGATCATGAGGAACGGGTTTCCATAGACGTGTACCCCGAAGACGATTATCGATATCGCGAAGACAAGTCCACTAGTGAGAAAACCTCGGACAACCTGCGCTAAGCCCTTCCCGAAGATTATGGATACTCTTGATATGGGAGTCATAAGGAACCCGTCCAGTGTTCCCAGCTCCTTCTCCCTTGAGAACGTCATGGCTAGACCAGAGAGCCCTCCGATGATTAGAGTCATGGCGATCATTCCAGGGGCGAGGAACTCGAAGCTGCTCTGCTGGCCTGGGACAAGGCCCTCGAACTGGAGGTTAATTGTTGGTCCCGTGTTGCTCGGTATACCGTTTGTGAAGCTTGGGGTTAGTCGAGCCTGCAAATCCAAGAATAACTGGGTGATTCCTCCTTTAACCTCCTGGTCCAGGGTTGGGTTGACTTGGTCGAGTATAACCTCTAACTGGGCGCTACCTGATCGGAGCTGATCGGCTACTCCGGGTTGGAAGATTACGACGCCATAAATGTTGCCTAGGGTGATCCGGTTCTCGGCCCACGAGAGCGAGGTAGTCGTTTTAACATCAAAGGTCTTTGTGGATTGAGCTGCGTAGATAAAGTTGTTTGAGAGGGTGAGGCCATCCGGCGTCTGGTCCTGTTGTACCACGGCTATGGAGATGTGGTTAACTGCTCCACCGGATGGAAACATGTAGCCAAATAGGAGCATCAGTATTATTGGGAGCATTGTCATTGAAACGAGGCGGGCCTTGATTCTGTAGAACTCGGTGAGATCCTTCTTCATAATGAGGTAAATGTGGTAGGGGAACTTCAGCGCCATGTCACCAACCCCTTCCATGGACTCTGCCGGTTAGTGAGTCTCTAAGCTCCCTCCCAGTTAGGGTCAAGAATAGGTCCTCGATATCGGTCACCCTATATTTCTCCTTCAAATCCGCGCTCTTCCCAACCGCCAAAATCTCCCCCCTGTCCATGATTGCGAGTTCTTCAGCAAGCTCATCCGCCTCACTCATGTCGTGGGTCGTGAGTACTACCGTGTAACCCCTCCTCTTCAGGTCGACGATGTAGTCCCTCACCCACCTTACACTCTGGGGGTCTAGACCGTTTGTAGGCTCGTCAAGCAGAATTACCTTTGGGTCATGGATGAGGGCCCTCACAATATTGATGCGCTACCGCATACCCGTGGAATAGGTGGCGACAAGTTTATCGCTGACGCTTGTCAGCTTCACTTCCTCGATGAGAGCCCTGACCTTCCCTTTCAAGGTTTTCTCCTCTATGTCGTAGAGCCGGCCAAAGAGCTCAAGGTTTTCCCTTGCGGTTAGGGCTGGCCATAGGAGGAGCTTCTCCTGTACTACTCCGATGACCCGCCTAACCTCGTTTGTCTGCTTCGCTATGTCGTAGCCCTCAATGGTTGCTGTCCCTGAGGTGGGTTGGAGGAGTGTGCATAACATCCTTATTAGAGTACTCTTCCCTGCGCCGTTGGGGCCAAGTAGACCAAATATGGTCCCCCGCTTCACCGAGATGGAAACTTTGTTGACAGCCAGAAATCCGCTGAAGGACTTCGTGAGTCCATTAGTCTGAATGCTTACGCTCATCTCTTGCGCCTTATCATTATAATCCCGATAACTACTAGAGCTACTATCACGATTATGGCAACAATAGTAATAGGACCCATGAAGTCGCTCTCGATCTGGTTGGTAAGGCTCCTATTGATAGTGAAGGAGATGGGTAAATCCTGTGTGAACTGCCTACCGGGGGCATTATCCTGAAGCCAGGTCACCTGTACGGTGCCATAGTAGGTTCCGGGAGCTGCACTGCCATCGACGTCGAGGTTATAGGTGGCTATGTTTGAGGCTTTAGAGGTCATATCGCCAAGATATGTGAAGGTGTTTCCTGATAGTTCGTTTGGAAGTAGGAGCTGAGCCTGAACCGACTTCGCCGTCGAGTTTCCGTTGTTTGTCATGACTAGTGACATGGGGATGTCTGTATCGCCCTGTACCATTGATGGGCCTTTGGTCGGGGATTCGACGAAAGATGCGAAGCTGCTCACAGTTACGGGTATTATGTAAGTCTTATCGATGCCATTATAGGAAACATTGAGGGTCAAATTAAGGTTCAGAGGTGTTGGTATTGATTTAGGTACGTTTAAGGTGAACTTTACAGTGGAAGGCAGAGTGCTGGGTGGTAGCTGACCTAGGGTCATAGATGTTGCCCCAGGGTAGAAGGCTGAGAGTTGTGGGGGTAATTTGAGCTCTGTGCTGACGTCTCTTGCGGTGGCGTTACCAGAGTTTATGAGCCCAACGGTTAGGGCGACGTAAGTATCCCCTGGGAAGATGTTCCCGGCCTGGAAGGCGTAGCTCTGCATAACAACCTTGGGGTACCCGAGGACTGGGATGTAAACTAATTGGCTAACCAATGCACCGTTGTTGTAGGTAATGGTAACGTTCAGTGGGTAAAGTCCTGTAGGGATGTCGGGGTTGATGTTGACCGTGAATTGGGCAGGGGAAATGCTTCCCGCTGGTATAACTCCCAGTTGGGTTGACTCAGTTGACTTGGGTCCGCCGGCTATGTAGCTGAAGGGTTTGGAGAGTTTGATGGTGGCTGTAACGTTTGTGGCTGGGCTGTCTCCTGCGTTCTTGACATTGAGGAAGAGTGTAGCGGATGTTGTGCCGGGTGAAATTGGAACAGGGTTTGTGATTGACCCCCAGATGACGCTCTGTACGGTGGGGCTCGCTGAGCCAGTTATTGGGACGTATACCCTTTGGTTTGCTGAGATATTGTTGTAGACGAGTGTCGCTGTGAGAGGGTAGAGACCTGTCGCTACGCTTGATTCGATACTTACCGTAAACTGGGCTAATGCAACCCCACCTGAGGGGATGACGCCAAGCTGGGCAGTCTCGCTGCCGTTGGAGCCCTCTGCCTCGTACCGGAAAGGCGTCGCGAGGTGCAGTGTGACGCTTGAATTGTAGGCGGCATTGTCACCCACATTCTTAACACTAAGTACAAGCAGCGCGTTCCTTGTTCCTTGGGTGACAGTGGCGGGTGTTGTGGGTGACCCCCATAGTGCACTTTGTACTATGAGGCTTGCCGAGGTAGTTATTGGGAGGCTGAGGGTGAATATCTTATCGAAATCGCTACCTACAGCGCTGTATGTGAGTTCGATGTTTAGCGGGTATACTCCCTTCGTTGTTCTCCTATCTATGTTCAGATAGAACGTGGTTGCAGCGTTTCCGCTGGGTGGGATAATGGTGACTATGTTGGTTATGCTCGATGCGTTGGACTGAGAAGAGAATGGGTTGTTCAGGTTGAGTTTCACAGTTACATTGTATATTATCGTTGTCCCGTAGTTCTGGATGTAGACTGTGAGAGGGTTGTTTGTTGTTCCTGGCTCTACTGTCTGAGGGAGCTGTGTTGTGCCCCATACTGATGCAACGACTGTGACGGGACTTAGAAAGGCGAATCCCTCTGTAACCGTGAAGCTATGGAGTATTAGTAGAACTAGGATTAGGAAAATTCTGCGCATTTTTTTCACTTATGTTTACGCTAGGGAGCACAGTTTTATATTTAATGCGTGCGAACGTGCGCACTCATTTACATTTAGATGTAGGCATCAGTCGCGTATCTACGCATCATTCGATGAGTGTTGAAATAATAAGCGATTTTGCCAATTGAGTTTCGCATCATGCTTATCCAACTATCTCGTTCCTCGTAGAATTTTGGGATAATGAGGTATTCTAGCTTGTTGTAGAGATCAGCTAGTTCTCTCTTTCTTCTTTCACCCTCATTGATTTTTTGATCAGGAGACGGACCAATTGCCCAGCCGGTGAGACCTTCAACGCAGCCTTCGATCCACCAGCCATCTAAGACGCTGAAATTTACCACCCCGTTATGTGCTGCCTTCATCCCGCTTGTCCCAGATGCCTCATATGGGGGAAGTGGGGTATTCAGCCAGATGTCGACACCTGAAGTCATTATACCCGCCATTTCCATGTCGTAGTTTTCAAGATAGACGATCTCAACCTTATTTTTCAGTTGGTCAATGTACCTATAGATGTCCCTGATCAGCAGCTTACCCATCACGTCTTTAGGGTGAGCTTTCCCGGCGAAAATTAGCTGAATTTTGCCCTGTCTATTCACTTCCTCAAGTTTCTCTAAATCCGAGAAGATCATGGTTGCCCTCTTGTACTCGGTGGCCCTTCTTGCGAATCCTAGAGTCAAGGTGCCAATATCCATTTTTACGCCGATTTTCTCATCGACGTAGTTGAGCAGATCCTCCTTTGCTTTCCTATGCGCTATCCATAGTTCATTATTAGGGATTGAGTCAACTCTTACGAGGCGCTCTGGTTCGTTAGCCCATCCTCGGATATAGGCGTCGAAGAGGTCTCTGAAGTATTGACAGGTCCACGTGTAGGAATGGACTCCATTAGTTATCTCTTGGATGTTGTATCCTGGGAAAATCTTCCTTGAGTACTCCATGTGCGCTTCGGTTACACCGTTTGTATACTTGCTCAGGTTTAAGGCCAATAGCGTCATATTCAGTTGTGCTGATCCTCCATACTTGATCAAGACTTCCTGTGGAAGTTCTGGCCCAAGCACCCTCGATACGAGATCGTACGGGAACTTGTCAAAGGCGGATTCGACGGGTGTGTGAGTGGTGAAAACACACAGGTTTTTCACCTTATCGGCATTCATTTCATTTCTTTTTAAAAGTTCGAGGGTTAGGAGGCTGGAGTGACCCTCATTCATGTGATATTTTTTGATGTTGATGTTTAAGGCTTCAAGGATCTTCACGCCACCGATGCCTAGGACTATCTCTTGTTTCAAGCGATATGCCTCGTCGCCTCCGTAAAGAAAATCAGTTATTTCTCTATCACTTTTAACGTTTCCATCTATGTCAGTCGTGAGAAACAGAACCGGAACAACGCCTCCGGTCATGCTCTCCTGATTATAAACCCAAGCTCCGACCTTAACATCTTCATCCTCAATCCTAATAGTCACAGCTGCTGGCAACAATCTCATGAACTTTGAAGGCTCCCACTCCACTGGGTATTCCAATTGTAACCCATCGGAGGTAATTTTCTGTTTCAAGTACCCTTTCTTACTAAGTAAAGTGACTGCAACAAAGGGAATTCTCAAATCCGCACTTGATCTTATTACGTCACCTGCCAAAACTCCTAATCCGCCGCTATAGGTGGGTATATTACTATTTATTCCAATTTCCATGGAAAAATATGCGACTCTTGGACCTTCGATAAAACTGCGCATGCAATATTCGCTGTCAAAGTAACATTGTTTGGTCAAAAAATCGCTTTTGAACTTCGCTTCATTTTGATCTAATGACATTCCGCATAATGGATCTATTGCATTCACGTTGTAACACTCTGAAAGACAGACGTTAGCCATGCGCTAATAAACCATTGTTACTTCCAGGATGCTATCAACACATTTGACGTGTGGGGCTTCGTCGCCTTCATGGTCAGATCTGACCTTTTTTTGGGCAATATGGATCCGCCAGCGATTAAAACCCAAATCCTTCAAGAGAGCAGCGACTTCTCCCTCGTTAATTAATGTCTATAATCTTTTAGTTTTCGTCTTCGCCTTCTTCCTTTTCTTCAGGAGACTCTACTGAATACTCTTCCTCTTTTTCCCATTCCTCCTTATCTTCTCTATCATCCTCCCGGTTCTCTTCCTCTTCTTTTTCTGATTCTTCCTCTTCGTGTTCTTTCTCGCGTTCCTCCTCATGTTCTCCTTCAAGATTTTCCTTGTCTATCTCTGAACAGTTTATGCAAAGGTTCTTTTCGGGTGAGCCATCTTCTTCGCAGAACTTTACGCCGCAGTTCCTGCACACATAAAGCTTTTCCACGTGTTCTCCGCAAACACCACATTCGAACATACTTAGATTGTGAAAATCCATCCACTTTAACCCTCCCCTGGCTTACATATTATTGGCGCATTTTCACGCTTTTCATTCTCCGTAGGGTTTTGGTTTATTTGCATAAACATTAAAGATAGAAAATGGATCTATCGGGTTCGCGTTCAGCTACTTTTCATATTGATGAGACTACACACATGTAAGAAATTAGTAGACTTTTATGATTTGCTCAATAAGTTCTGTTGGTAGGAGATAGGGTTTGAATTTACGGATTGAATAGCATAATTCAATTATTCTGTCGCACGCATGAAACTTTAACGTGCGCGTGTGCTTCGAAATAGGGTATTAACTTGTTTTTTTCTCTGGATTTTTATCTATCACGATTCTTGCGACTGCGATGGAACCCATGAGTACGCTATTGTTTAGGAAGGATAGCTCCATCCCTGAGTCGAGTTTTATTAGAGTGTGGATCGAGTCAAGTTCCTCAACGACTCCCTCAGCGTTCATGTACGTTGTGTAGATACGGTCACCCTTGACGTAGGGTAGTCTGTTTAAAGTGGATCCATCTTGTTGATCGGGGAATCGTGTGACTATGACGCCTCCCTGTGAGATCGCTGTGTTAGGCACTGAGAGCATTCCTCCGGCTGCGTTTCTAAACCTCGTCACGAGGGCGCTCATCTCCTCCACTTTGCATGGTATGTTGTTGACGAGGACCATGTCTCCTACGTGGTAAAGGTTTAAGAGGAATACCAGCATACCCGCGAGGGTATCGCCCACAAATGTTGATACAATAAGTCCCACAGTGATCGAGATAATGCCTCCGCTGATTAACAACGTATTCGTGTCAACGTGGAAGATGTGCAGCAGCTGGAACGCTGACAAGATAAAGATTAGCGCCATCATTGCAAACTCGAAGAAATTTGCGGCGTTTGTCCTCTTTCCGAAGATGAGTTTCTTTACTCTCCTTACTATGAATACCGCGATAGCCATTGTCGCTAGAACTATTATGACTCTCAGAGTCTGTAGGAATAATAAATTTGGAATAATTTTAGGGGCTACTAGTTCATCGAACAAAAATACGCTTACTAGAATCATAGATGCTAGCAATAGAAACACGATTAGGATACGCCAAACGGAGTTCTTAGTATCGCCCAGATTGTACACCAGTTAACCCATGAGGCAACATCTTTAAAAATTCATGAGGTATGTGCGCGCATGTTAGTCATCTAACATTCCACGGTATTTTAGACTATAAACTCAAGAGCACGCATTCAATAAATTAAAAAAACCCTAACTCGATTTACTAAGAATTCCGAGTAGAAACCAGTGGATAATGATTGATGCCACGGTGGCCAACACGAATGACACGACAACACCCCACCCCTCGATCAGGGAACCAACTATTAAAAAGAAGACGGCTGGCGTGAAGAGGCCAATAGTCGCCCCACGTACAAACTGAACCGCCGAGGCTGCTCCATTTCTGCGTTGTATAGACGCAGCTAGGATACTCGTGTATACTGGGAAGGGGGTTAATAGGCCACTTAGTTTTGAACCCAGTGATGGAGCGACCTCGGTGATTATTAGAACTAGTAACGTCGCGGCTATCATGCGCACTGGGATATCCCATCCAACACCCATCGATGTGGCTCGTTCAGTAGGGTTACCTGACTTTGGAAAGATCTTTGCAACAATAAGTAACCAGGCAACTACGCCAACAAATGAGGCTGAAAGGGTTGCAGAGAAATTCTCTAAAATTAAGGATGATAAGAAGAAAATACACCAGCAGAGTAATAGCGAATAGATCCAGCTGATTCTCAGGCGAAGCGATAACCAGCTGTAGGCTAAGGAGAAAGCCGATAAAGAGACTAGGCCGAGGATTGTACCCTCAGCCGATATTGAAGCGAAGGTAACTCCCTGTTCGAGGGAAAGGATGAAGATAACCGGTGCGGAGGTGAGAGGCAGCCTACGAGCCATCCGCTGACTGTGTGTCCCCAGCGGATACCGGCGAAGCTTGTGCCCAAGATCAGTACTGGGACTATTGCGACCTTTAGGATGAGAATAGCGTCTAACAAATTGTTTCACCTCATTTACGGAAGTACATATAAGAGTTAGCTAGAAATTCGCGTGTTCGGGAGTGGAGATATTGTGTTTACCAAGTATGCGGTGTTGATCTTGCTGGCGGGTTCCTTTTTCAGCGTATTTTAACCATAGTTTATAGGTCGGAGTCTCCAAGCGAGTTAGAACGAGTATGTATAGACCTCATCCATTGAGGTGGGCCTTTATTGGGTTCGGGGTGCTGATTCTTATCTTTGGTTTGTTATTGTTCGTGGTCTCTTTCTTGAGATTCGGGCTCTTCTACAGGTATGGTTATGGGATGCCGTTGGTTGGGTTTGGGGGATTTGGGCTTGGCTTATTCGGGGTCGTGTTCCTCTTCATTTTGGCATTTATGGTTGTTAGGTTCGCGTTTTGGGGCTCGAGGGGCCGTCAAACTGGTTATCGGTGGAGCAATTTTGACGCCGAGGAGATACTCAGGCAGAGGTACGCACGTGGTGAGATCTCGAAGGAGCAGTTCGACCAGATGCTTCGTGACCTACGAGAATCAGGTAATAAAACAGCTTAGGGTTATTTTGAACCTTTATTGCGTGAACGGTGTAGATCTCTTAGAGAGCTAGACATTGAGTTGGCGCTCTACTGCTTTTCATGTGTCCTTGTTTCCGAACCTGTTGTGGTGAGTGAAATCTTCTATGTCGCGGCGTACTCTCAGGTATTTTGTTGCACCTGCAGGGTATCCTAAGCGACAAGCATAGGCAATCTTTAGAGGTTCAGGAATGTCGAGAATTTTTTTTACTTCTTTTTCTATGAGCGGCGCGGCGAATGTGCTTAAAACCTGTAGGCTAATACCCAGAGAATACGCCATAAGCCACATGTTCTGCATAACACATCCGAGACTCATGAAACCCAAGACATCACCTTCAGAAGCAGGAGCCCTCTTTAGGGGATTATAGACCACTATCAGGAGCAGTGGGCTGCCTCTGATGGATTGGGTCAGTGGCATAGGTGAGCTTTCTCGGACTGTTTCCACTATTTTCGAGGGGTCTACCCAAGATGGAGGAAACATTGTACCCAAGATTCCTGTTTTCTTTCTCAGCAACTCCTCTTTTGAGAATGAGAGCTGTTCATAGTTCTCGCGCAGGAACACCTCTGAAATACAGGATCTGATATTTCCTATTTTCTCCAGAACCTCTTTTTTGTCAACTGCTACGATATCGAAGTTCTGCATGTTATGCGCGGTTGGTGCCCAACTCCCAGCTTCTAGGATCTGCTCCAGGTTTTCTTTTGACACAGGATGATTCGGATCGAATGGGACCCTTTCAGATTGCCTTTCCTTAAGGATATTAAGTATTTCGCTCATTTCAAGCCTCTCCTATTTTCAAGACTGCTCGGAAATGAACCTTAGCAGACATCATACGTTCGAATGCTAAAGCAGCTTGCTCCAGAGGGAAAACCTCCACCATTGGGAGAACGTGTGTGTGAACGCTAAAATTCAGCGTATCAGTGGCGTTTCCTCCAACCCAGCCAGCGACGGATCGTACTCCCCTCATGAGTTGGCTTGGCGAAATCTCGATGGGTTCGTCAACGTAGGTTATGATTATAAGTTGCCCGTTGCGGGCCAACCCTCCGACTAGTTCTCCGATGGCTTTACTGTTCGGCGCTGTGCAAATGATGACACGGGCACCGCCAAGCTTCATCAGCTCATTCGCGGCGTTGGCTGTGTTTGAGTCTATGTAAATTTTAGCGCCCAGTTTACGCGCTAACTCTTCCTTTTCCTTGCCCCGTGAAATGACTACGGGCTTAAGGCCAAGCCTGACAGCAAACTGAAGAGCCAAGTGACCTAGACCACCAAAACCATGAATCGCTATTAGGTCTCCGCCTTTGGCTGAGCTGCTTTTCAAAGCGCCTAGCGTTGTTGCACCTGCACAGAGCAGAGGCGCGGCCTCCGCCGATGATATTTCATCCGGAATAGCAGTTAGTACTTCCATGCGGGCAACCATGTACTCGGCATATCCGCCGTCGATTGAAATGCCAGTAGCCAAGGGGCTTTCACAAGCCCAGTAATCGCCTTTTAGGCACGAATTGCATTTATTACAGTGCCCTCCACGCCAGCCAACCCCAACTCTTTGCCCAAGTTTCCAATATCGCGATTCTGAACCCAACTTGGCAATTGTTCCAACAACCTCATGACCGGGCGTTCGTGGATATTGTAGACCAGGGAAATATCCCTGCTTGACGATGGCGTCGCCGTGACAGATGCCACAGGCTTCCACTTTTAGGAGAACTTCGTGTTCTTTTGGTTCAGGGATTTCCTTTTGAACCAGCTCAAAGTCGGATCCAGGCGCTCTAACTTGAATTGCTCTCATAAGGGTCAAGAAATCTATCTATGTTGCCTAAATATTCCTTGAATTTAAACACGCGCGCATTTTATGTAAGAGTTCATTCACGGGGATCGAGCACTCTAGCGCTCATCTCTGTTAAGATAACTTTTCTAGGAAAACGAGTCTAAAACGAGTTCATTTAGTTCGAGAAGATGTATAAAGGATGAGTAAAGATCTTTTTTTAGAAGTATGTTCGAATCGAAGACACCGATTGATGGATAATAATTCACCCAAGGAATCACCCATATCCAGCATCGTAACTAAATGCACACGATTATTGACTCTTCAAGGCCGTTGAAAGATCACCCGTTTTCCCGGTAAAACTCTCGATAGTATCAAACCTGAACTTCTCTATCTAATTTGAAGCTTCTAAACCACGCGCTGACCGCAGATTCAAAAGCCCCTCAGACTGCTCCCCTTCCCCCCTTCGGGTTAACCCGGTCACGCCTCTTCTCCTGACGAACCTGCGCCGACTGCTCCGCCATCTTCGCCTGATCCACACGAACCCTCATCTCATCAGTCATACCCGCCCTCTCCTTCTCCAGCCTCTCCAACCTACCATACTGAGTATTCATCGTCGCACCCACGTAGTCGCCGACCGTTTCCCCAGTCTTCTTCGACATCAACATGCGGCTCATGTACTCCCTCGTGAGCGGAGGGTAGCCGTTGTTCGCCACGGCTGCGCCGTAGCTCTCGTTCAGCTTCTTGAGAAGTCGGTCGTATAGCGCCGACGTTATCTCGTCTTTCTTCAGCTTTTGGCCGTAGAGGTTTTTGAAGTCTTTGCTTAGGAAGTAGCTCGTCTCGGATTTTACGGTCTGGTCGGTTTTGTTTCTGTCTATTATGTCATCTGGCTTTTTCCTAGCTCTTCTCCTTCGCAGAGTCGCTTGACACGTGTGTGGACATACGTTAATTGTATCGAGATGAACCTTAAATCTCTGACACCTTTGGCGTCTCTCTGCGAAAATGCTGCACGCGATTTTAATTTGTTTACTCTCTCCAAGTATTCTTTAAGTTGCCAGATATGGGAAAATGCGGATGAAACTCGGAGCACAGGAAAATTCGCCTAGATTGAGGGAGTTTAGATAAGGCATTACGTCGATAAATGGGTGTAATAGATTCAATGCATCAATCGTGATTAGTAGAAGGCGATGATCCTTACGCCTTCTCAAGTTTTCGTTTCGTATAAAGACCTTAAGATGTGATCGAGGAAAAAACGAGCGTGCATGAAGATTGTTTATTTCTTAGTCTCTAGGGACGTTATTGCCAAAACTTCCTTACTCTGAGCATATTCCGTAAAGCATCTGAGGCATGACTCGCCTTCGCCCGGGATATAGGCTATGAAGTTATTGAGTGTTTTATGGCAGTGGACGCATCTATGGAGCTCCTTTTTGGCCATGCCAGATTTTTCCATGTCTCTTCATGGCCATTTTTTTGTTTTTAAGAGATATGGATTCGCTACGTGTGTGAATATTAAAGTTCTATGGATTAATATTACTGACATAGATTATGGTTAATTTATGAATTAACGTGCCCTATTTTCGCGAGCAAGACATGGTAGTGGCGCATTCGATAAGTGGAAGAGAAGATCTTAACCAGTTATTAATGTTCTCGAATATTCTTCACGATACCTCACCCTGTGCCTCCCTCAGGTCAATCACGCTTGAAATACACTAATTTTAAAAGACAAACCGACACGTCTATCGAGCCTAAGTGATCTCTTGGAGAAGCCAAAGCAAGCAGTTCTCATACTTGCCACGCTCTGTGTATCATACTTTGTAGAGAACTTCCTCCGTAACTCAGCCTCCGCCCTATCACCCCTGCTCATACGGGAGATGGGAATCAGTCTCGGCGAGATGGGTCTCCTAATCACAGCCTTCTACCTCATATACGGCGTCATGCAGTTTCCTTCTGGTGTACTCACAGATGTTATGGGACCCCGCAAAGCTATACTGGGGTTTACAGCACTCACCTGCATAGGAAGCCTACTCTTCTGGCTTAGCTACCGGTACGAGTTAATCTTCTTGGCCCAATTCATCATGGGGATCGGGACAAGCGTCTTCTACATCAACGCGGTCACCATAATTACTCGCTGGTTCCCACCGGAGAGGAAAGCGACAGCCATAGGCATACTCAGCGCAGCAAGTGGTGTAGGAGCATTCACCTGTTACATGGGATTTCCCCTCGCGGAGACTTACCTTGGGAACTGGAGGGTTCTGTACCTTGTGATTATGGGGGTGCTATTCCTCAACTGGGGGACGAATTATTTATATCTTAGGGACGGCTCAGCGGATATTACTTCTCCAAAGAAGTCGCGTCGAGGCATTCTCCAGTCTTTCAGAGAGACTATCGTGGACAGACGTTTCTTAATGATTCTTTTAATCTATGTGTTATTGGATTTCAATGGTATCCTCAACAACTGGATTAATCCGTTCCTCATCAGTACGAAGGGACTCACATACGTCGAAGCAGGCGTTGTCAGTAGCTTTGGGACCGTCGCTGGCTTTATAGGCTGCATATCCGTTGGCGTAATCAGCGATAGGTTGAGAAGCAGAAGGCTCCCCGTTATCATCTTTACCACCTCCAACTGCATACTCTTTGGTGTAATGATCTTCGCTCCAGTGGGCCTCAACTTGGCTGTCTACGCCGGAATATGGGGCGCAATGTGCCTATGTGGAAGCATCTGGGTTCTCTTCTTCAGTATGGGTGGAGAGGTGCTCCCCGCGGGGAAGACTGGGATTGGATTGGGGCTGATGAATGGGACGAGCATCATTCTCTCAAGCCTTCTTGCCCCAGTTTACGGTAGCCTGGTGGACGTTACTGGAAGCTACTTTATGCCCAACATAATAAGCCTCGGGCTTAGTTTATTCACTATAGTTGTTATTGTCATCTTCACAAAGGAGACTTATGGGAGCATTCGCCCAAAGACCTGAAGCGAAAGTAATAATTCTGTAGTAAAATAAACAGCTCTAATAATTTCAGTTACTCACACACTCGTGCGCGCAAACCTACGAATATTTTCGCAGTGGAGAGCGGCTATCAAGAAGGGAGTATGAGATTTCTCGTAAATTTTAACATCTCTATTGACCGGCACGCGTACCGGAAAAAATGACCACCGATTTACACATATGAATTTATATTTAGGTCATTAGTGTTGACCTGATATGACTGATTGGGTATACGACTCGACTAAGCAGGGATTAGCAACGGTCTTCTTCGACTACGAGATAGAGGCTCTGCAGATACTCTGGAGCAGAGAAGGTGAGTACCTTACATCACGAGAAGTATGGCAACTTGTCAGTGAGAAGCTGACGATAAGCAGGGCATCGATAATTAACTCCCTAAACAGGATGGCGAGATCTAATGTCCTAGACTATAAGGAAACTACGGGGAAAGGTGGACATAGGGGTCTATATGCCGCCAAGAAGAGCGAGGCTGAGTTGCGGAGACAGATAGCCGGGGAGCTGACGCAGAGCATCAAGAACAATCTCAGTTAAGCTTCAAACTGACGAGTAATGGAATCAATCTCAGTAGGATTTTTTAAGAGTCTAATAGATGTTTCGAGTTGTCATGACCCGGCCATTTATTGTATGAACCTCATGAGATCGCCAACATCTTCCAACTTTTCGATCTTTGTGAGTATCTTTAGGGATTCCTCGATTATTTCTCCGGCTACTCCGCCCCATTCGGCGCACTCCTTGTATTTATCCTTCAGCTCCTTCTCAGTCATCGGGTTCTCGGGTGTTCCTTTCGGCGGAAAATATAATGTTTCGAGCAACCGGTTGTCTCTAGTCTTTACGATTATTCTAACCTTCGATGAGGGGTGTTCCATCTCAGGGTCTGGGATAAGATTTACTCTCCTTACTAGCTCCCTGGATTTCTGATCCTTGACCTTCTCATCTGTGAACTGTTGGAGCTCCAGTTTTCGGTCTAGGAGGGCCCTCGCCATCCAGTATTCCATGCTGAACTTCGCCTCGAGACCCGTTTTCGGATCGTGGTACATGAGGAGCTCAGAGTACTTTGGTCGAAGGTGGCATTCTATCGACTCCACTTCCTCGGGCCGTAAGTCGTATTCTTCAATGAGTGATAGAATTCCCTCGACACTGCCTACACCTCCTCCGCATACGGGATACTTCTTCATGTTGATTCCCCTCGCCACGGTGGACTCTAAGATTCCCCAAGGTTTCCCAAAGTTGTTTATCTTCTCGGTGTCGTATCGATCAGTGGATACTCGGAGGTATCCAAGTTTTCCCTCTAGGGCTGTCTTTGAGCTCGTGAATCCCTCGCTTGCGAGTAGGGCTGCGGTAATTCCGTTCTCGTTTGCTCTGCCAGCGTGGAAAGACTTACAGTGAGTCCCGAACTGTTCCTGAAAACCTGCTGCCTCCGATGCCGCTATCCCGAGGGCGTTTGTCATCTCCTCCACGTCGAGGCCGAGTAATTTCCCAGCAGCAGTGGTTGCCCCAAAGGTCCCTACCGTTCCCGTTGAGTGCCACCCCTTACTGTAATGGTTTCCCGACGTTACTAATGCGTCGCCTAGTTTCCATTGGACTTCGGTGCCGACCATATAGGCTGTTATCATGTCTTCGCCAGTGAGCGCCATCGCCTCTCCGAGTGCTATTATCGTGGGGAGAGTAACAACTGTGGCGTGTCCTACGAAGATCTGGTTAGTGTCGTCGTAGTCGAGGACGTGACCGAATACACCGTTTGCGAAGGCAGCTAGTTGTGTCGAAGTTTTGGATTTGAGACCGATGACGGTGGCCTCCTCTTTGCCTCTGATCCTTTCGATGTACCGCTTAACCGGTTTACCTATGGGCTCCACGGAACCCGCTAGTAAAGCTCCGAAGCAGTCGATGATGCAAAGTTTAGCCTTTGTTTTTGCCTCTTCTGGGATGTTCTCATATTCGGTGTCGACTATGAATTGGGCAAGCTTCTCGGTTATTGACATAATCTTATTCTCTCGGTTAATAGTGGTCTATGGAGATTTATCGTATACCTGATGAGATTAGCTGCCACCCATTGTATTATGGCATAAGAGTGTGCTCCTTATGCTTTTTTTTGGAATAAGGTGGGGGTTTTGGAATCCTCTAAAGTTTTAAGTGGAGTATTTTGTGGGAAGTGTTAGGGAAGTTAGTATGGAGAATCGGGGGGAATTATTAAGGAAACGTCTGCGGCAGGGTAAAATCCTAGTGGCTCCGGGGGCTCACGACGTTTTGACAGCCCGAATCATCGAGAAAGTCGGTTTTGAAGCCGTGTATATGACCGGCTACGGAACTTCAGCTAGCTTACTCGGCAAACCAGACGTTGGACTTTTAACTCTGACTGAGATGGTGCAGCGGGTAGCCAACATGTCAGAGGCCGTAGATATCCCCGTCATAGCTGATGGAGACACGGGGTACGGAAATGCTGTCAATGTGATGCGAACCGTGAGAGAGTACGAGAGATCAGGGGCGGCTTGTATACAGCTTGAGGATCAAGTTGCACCGAAGAAATGCGGCCACATGCTCGGTCGAGAAGTAATTTCTAGAGATGAGATGGTTGGGAAAATTAAGGCAGCTGTAGATGCCCGCAGCGGCCCTGACAACATTTTGATTATGGCGCGTACTGACGCGCGTACCACCCATGGCATCGAGGAGGCGTTGGTTAGGGGAATCGCCTATGAAGAAGCTGGTGCTGACATAATATTTATCGAATCTGTGGAGTCAATCGAGGAGATGAAGCTGGTCACATCTACCTTCAGGGTTCCTACACTGGCGAACATGCTGGAGAACGGTCGGACGCCGCTTCTATCTGCATCCGAATTGGAGCGAATCGGGTATAACTTAGTGATATTCTGTGTCTCTTCAACTTATGTGACCGCCAAGGCGGTTTGGGATCTTATGCATGAGCTGAGGGAGAGAGGGACGACCGCGGGGATGTTGGATCGGATGATTGCATTTGAGGATTTTAACAGACTTCTGGGTTTACCCGATATTCGTAGGATGGAGATGAAGTACGGAACGGGTAGAGCTACCGAGGCAGATGATAGTAAATAGTACTTACTGGTTTAACTCCCATAAGGGCCAGAACCCCAATTAAAACCAAACGATTAAAGCTGATCGGTTGAGCAAACATGGAGAGATTGGAATGCATCCTCAGATGAAGGCATTTAGAGTTGTTATACACAGGGGCGGTACTAGTAAGGGTATTTTTATCAAAAAAAATGAGCTGCCCACCGACCCTGCTGAGAGAGACAGAGTCATCAGGGCCATTTTTGGCAGCCCGGATCTACGTCAGATCGACGGCTTGGGTGGTGCAGACGTCCTGACCAGCAAACTCGCTATCATTGGACCCTCTACGCGACCCGACGCGGATGTGGACTATACCTTCGCTCAGGTTAGCTACGACACAGACTTCGTGGATTTTGGTGGTAACTGCGGTAATATCTCCGCGGCGGTGGGTCCCTACGCCATCGATGAGGGCATGGTTAAGCTGAGTGAACCCGTCACTCGAGTCAGGATTCATCAAACTAACACTAAGAGCATCATCGTAGCCGATGTGCCCGTTGTAGGTGGCAAAGCTGCAGTTGAGGGGGACTGCCGCATTGACGGGGTACCGGGAACGGGCGCGAGTATCATGCTCGACTTCTCCGACTCAGCTGGGGGTATAACTGGGAAATTGCTTCCCACCGGAAATGTGAAAGATGAGCTGGATGTACCTGGGTATGGCCACTTCACTGTATCAATAGTTGATGCGGGTAATCCTCTGGTATTCATCGAGGCTAAGAGCCTTGGGTTGAGGGGAACGGAGGCTCCGAACGAGATAGAGGAAAACTGGGAGCTGATGAGGAAGATCGAGGCCATCCGTGGAACAGCCACTGTTAAAATTGGATTAGCAAAGACACCTAAGGATGCGACCGTCAGAAGCCCCTATAACCCATTCTTCGCGATAATAAGCCGTCCTGCTTCCTATAGGTCGTATCTTACAGGCGAAACGGTTGAGGCTGGGGAGATGGACATTGTGTCTCGCCTTCTGTTCATGCTTCATTTGCATAAGACCTACCCGGGAACGGGAACTGTCTGCACTGGGGCAGCTGCCAGGATACCTGGGACGCTGGTCTACGAAATGCTCTCAGATGAGGCTAGGAGGCAGCCTATCCTGAGGATCGGTCATCCGGTCGGTGTAATAGAGGTCGAAGCTAAAGCCAAGGTGACGCCCAGTGGTGTGAAGTTGGAGAGGGTAGCGTATGAAAGAACGGCCCGCAGGATCATGGAGGGCTATGTCTTCGTTAGAGGTAGCGACCTTCAAGGGGATAATGTAAACGCACGTGTTAGAAAATCGCTTCTTGATCGTAAAGTATGATGAATCACGAAATCAATGTGTATATGTGCTAATTGGTAGCATTAGTCCTTGAAACGACAATTATTAATAAGGCGTTATTGTTCGTCGCGCACGCGATAAGTGTGGATACCGATATCTGACCAACCTCATTGCATCTAATAAGGAATTGTTTAGAAAAAACGTCAGATCTTATATTGATTCTTTCATTAAAGATCTTCAAATAAAAAGGGTTTTTAGTACTATCATTTGTAGTTTAACATTTAAGTAATGAGTTTAAGTGTGTGACATTTACATATATTATTTAGGCACAAATACTTATTATTAGATATAGTATAATAAGGTGAATCAATTCAGGTGAAGAATGTGTCTTACTTAGTTAAAGATTATATGAGAAAGGAGGTTACAACAATTGATGCTAATGTCTCAGCCCTTGTTGTTTCTAAACTCATGGCGGAGAAAGAGATTGGTTACATCATTGTTACGGAGAAGGCTCAGCCAATTGGAATCGTGACGGAAAAGGATCTAATAGTGAAGGTTATGTCGAAGGAGAAAGACTCATCAAATGTAAAAGTCTCCGAAATAATGTCCACTCCCCTCATCACCGTTAATTTCGACGCGAGTCTTGATGATGCAATAAATCTCATGACAAAAAATAGAATACGGAGAGTAGTCGTGGTAAAAGACCACGCTATTTATGGGGTATTCACCACTAAAGAACTTACTAAAAACTTCGCTAAATACCAAGACAGGGTCGCAAGAGACCTCATTAACGCACAAAATCTTTATGGTGCAAACCTCGAATTTGGTTTCTAGAAAACTAGCGTATAGAAGCCAAAAATACTAACAACCTACGTTTAAGTTAATAGAAGCGGCGCGATTCTTTGGCACTATACTCCCCGATATTCATTTATTTTTTGTTTTGGGAGTGGCGCTTAGGTGTTGAGGTTTTCAAATGCCTCGATGAATTCAAATGCGGACCCGCCGCTTCATTTCTCTGGTGAATTTATTGGGTTTCTGGCCAAAAGGTTACAAGAGCTGCTTCTTTCTCAGCTTCGACTACGATGCCTCGAGCGCTGAGACATGGAAGACACCAAACGACCTCTCGTCGCTAAGCAAGGGGAGATACGCACCTCGCGTCGCCGTCCCCAGGATACTGGATATGCTTGATAAGCTTCAGATAAAGACCACCTTCTTCACACCCGGGTGGACTTGCGACAATCATAAAGATTCACTCATCGAGATACTGAGTTACGGTCACGAGGTCGCAGCCCACAGCTATGCCCATGAACGGATGACGGAGCTATCCGCCGAGAAAGAGGCAGAGGTCTGGGAACAAAGCATCGCCGCACTTGAGCGTGTCGGCGTTAAACCACAGGGCTATAGGGCCCCGTACTGGATGTTTGGAGAACGCAGCATCAACCACATGAAGCACCTAGGCTTCAAGTATAGTAGCAATATGATGGATGAGGATATGCCTTACCTTCTAAAACACAAAGGCGTAGATACGGGGCTTATTGAGCTACCTGTCGACTGGCTGCTCGACGACTGGCCCCATTTTGAAATGGATAGGATGGGTCCGGATGAGGTCTACAGGCTCTGGAAACCCGAGTGGGAGGGGCTACACGATCTAGGGAGATACTTCGGGTTGACATGTCACCCTGAGTGTATTGGTAGGGTGAGCCGACTCAGGATGCTGGAGAGGTTTATCTCCGAAGCGAACATGGGAAACGACGTCTGGTTCCCTACGGGCAAAGAGCTCTCCGACTGGGTGAGGAAGAAGCTTAGTTGAGGCATAACTTAAGTTGAGCTAATTTTTTAAAATTGGAGCATAATCCGGGTAAAACGTAGTCGCATATGCATGTTAGAAAAATAAATTCTTTCAAAAATAAATTTCCTTTAAATCTCACCCTCAAGTTAGAAATAGGGAACGAATTTTGAAGATAGGCGTACTAGGCGGAACCGGCGACATGGGGAGGGGACTCAGCGTTAGACTAGCCCTGAGACATGAACTCCTCATAGGCTCCAGATCACAGGAGAGGGCATCGACCACGGCATTTAATCTGAGCAACCTCGCTAGAGGCTTCTATCAGTCTACGATGAAGGGAAGCATTAAAGGCGTCTTAAACGAGGAAGCGATAAAGGAAGCGGAGGTGGTTATCGTATCGCTCCCTCCAACTGTTTCAGCGGAGTATCTGAAAGGGTTTTCACCTCTATTCACGCCCGAGAAGGTGATCATCTCTACGGTAGTCCCGATGAGTCGAAGGAAGAAGCTTTTTTACTGGACGCCGCTGGAGGGAGATGTTTCGATTGACCTGCGTACGCGTTCAGCCGCTGAGGTGATTCAGGACGTTGTGAAGCCCTCATTTGTGGTCTCAGCGTTCCAAACAGTTCCCGCATCCTATCTTTATAACATAGATTCAGTGCTGAACGTCGATGTGCTCCTCGCAGGGGACGATGAGCTTTCACTGGCCAAAGTGGGTAGCCTAGTGAGAGACATACCCAACCTTCGCCCCCTCAGAGTTGGGCCCTTAGAGAACTCGAAGTTTATCGAGTCTATTACTCCACTTCTTCTAAATGTGGCTGTTCTGAATGACCTTCGAGATCCATCGATCAGGGTAGTGCCATGGATGCCGACATTCGAGCCTGAACAGTGACGCGCCCATCAGATCCAATATTATAGGCTAGCATGATTAAACTGAAGATTTGTCTTCTTTTGGGAGGACTTCAACTATCCTTGAGCGCTGAAGATTTTTTTATTTAGTCGAGCTGGACCCTAAAATTGGACACATTTTGATAGGTTAATTATGATGAAATCTAAGGTCGAAATACGTTAGCTATAGATATCGATTGGGTTAATGTGTGCGCGCGATTGCTTGAATGCCCTCCATAAACTTTTGACTTATCAAGACGTCAGGATTGCTTCTTAGCACCTTCCATGATAGTCTCGATATCCCTGAGTCTCAACACGATTTCATCTCCTAACTGGGTCAAAATAATTACCTTTAACCTGGATCTAGCCCCATTTGACTCATACTCCTCAACCAACCCTGCCTCCATGAGCGCCTTAACTGATGAATCAACGGCGGGTCTCCCAACGCTGTACTTCTCCCTCATAACCCTGTATAGCCAGGTCACGTTCATACCCTGAATACTAGAGGATAACTCTATGAGCATCCTGAGAGCCGCCTTAGGCTCATCCAACCCATCGAGCATATGCATAGCGTTGATCAACTATCGTTGGAGATTTATTAATCCACATCGCAACATTTCAATAGATTGCTAACGAAAACAAGGTAATCAATTAATTAATCTATACTGGTTGAAACATACAGTGAAGAATCAATTGAAATTATATGCATGAAATAGACACACTAAAAACCATTAAAATCTAATGTATGAAACCGACACACATTTTGGCAAATAATTTATGAAACCAACATTATCCAGCGTCACACCCGTATCATATGAATTTCAATGAACGCTTTTGTCCTAGAACAATCTGTTAAAGCAGGAAATCTACTCTCAGTTGCTTGCGGCCAGAGATCCCGACGTCCAGAAGCAGCTCGATAAGAAAGCGTTCGCCGAAGCGATGGACATCAGCCCTCATGCGTTGAATGCTTACATTACTACGTTGAAAACGCAATCGGCTAAACGCGATGAATTGAAAGCTCTCGGCTACAGCGAAAAACAAATACCGGGATGGGTAGGAAGCGCGGCGAAGAGCGAGCGTAAAGAAGTTAGCGCATCGAACGAATCGGGCACATCGGTCGCATCGGTCGCATCGAACGCTTCGCTCGTATCGAATGCGGTAACGCCTGATAAACGCGCTTCTATAGGGGGTAGCCAACGCGATGCGAGCGATGCGAACGAAGCGCAAAATACGAACGCTCCGCTTAACACCTCCGCCTCCGAGGATGACGATGTACTGGAGCAGATTAACAAGCGGCTCGGCCCGGGTGGGGAACACTTCGAATCATTTGGAAGCGATGCACTCCAGCGATGGGATGAACGACAAAGCGGTCGAGGAGTACAATCGAGGTTACTGGCAGCGGTGTCGGCTGACGACCGGTGAGATGGTGATCGTCGATTTGAACTAACCCGAGGAGTAAAAGTGTACACGTCTATGCTAGAAACAATAAATAGATCATGTATGAAACCGACACATATGAAGTAACAGATACTTATGTATGAAAACAACATACCGAAGAAAAAAGATAAAAACTCAAAGATCTAAAACAATTGTTTTTCTTAAGAATTAATCAATTAATTATTAGAATAGGCGCATGTGGAACTCTAGAGAGCTGAATCAAACCTCAAACTGGTCCAAAAAGCACTCATAGGCAGAAACCCCCACGCAGTCAAACCACAACATCCACTGGCAACAACTCAAACGTCCTACTTCAGGTTGGACAGATTTTTGAGGGACGAACCCCAACTGCTTAAATAAGGTTATTTTTTCTGTGGATGAATTTCTGGATAGTCCAGCGCCTACGAGACCAATAGGTATCTCAGCGGAGACTTACAAATCACCTTGAAACAGGAAGCTCAACTCTTTAGAGGTAGGTAATTCACTATAAATAGAATGGAATCAAAAATCAAGCTGTCTGAAGAAGACTTCGAATTAATTGAAGCAGCGAAGAAAACTGCTGATAGCTTCCACCTAGATGATGTCCATGAGGTCGCATCCGCACTACGAACAACAAGTAAAAAGATCTATACCGGGATTCACACTAATGCGAATGTCGGTTTCGCCGACGTGTGTGGAGAAGTTGCAGCCATCTGCCACGCTGTAGCCCATGGGGATAGGAAGTTTGAGACTATCGTGGCAATTTGGGGTGACGGAAAAGGAAAATACGAGTTGCTTAGCCCATGCGGTAGATGCAGGGAATTGATAAGTGATTTTTCTTTGGATACTTGGGTTATCGTTGGTTCCTTAGACGATCCCTTCAAGGTAAAGATATCTGATTTAATCCCAATGAAGTTTAAGAGAACAACTAAAAAAATAAAGGAAAAATAAGCTCGGGAATTTTTTTAATCTCTTCTTCGTAGCCAGACTAGAATCACAACACCTAACACAATGCCTACAGAAATCGCTTCATAAGCGGTAACCTGTTTCCCCTCAAGATGTGCCTCCAGTGGACAGTGTCTGAGGCATTATCGACAATGTGACTTTATTACCCACTACAACATGAGTGCACTTGATGTGTGACATTTTTTATTCAACAACAGCTGTTTTCTGAGGAATGGCTGGAGACGATTCTAGCAGCGGTAGCTACCGATGGGTAGTATTGGTGCTAGCCTGGCTCAGCTATACGGCAGTTTACATGGTGAGAATGACCGCATCACCACTCACACCACTCATGGCGGGGGACCTCAAGCTTTCATTGACCGAGGTTGGTTTCCTCAGTTCAGCATCAGCCATCGGCTACACAGTTGCTCAGACTCCCGCGGGTTGGCTAGCCGACAGGATAGGGGTAAAGAAGATGCTCTTCATCGGCACATTCTCAGCGGGAATGTTCGCGCTTCTTATGCTAATCGCCCAAAGTCTAGCGTCGGTTCTAGTCATTCTCTTCCTAATAGGCCTCGGATGCGGCTGCTTTCCCACTACCGCGATGAAGGCAATCGTTCAGTGGTTCCAAATGAAAGAAAGGGGCACTGCAATCGGGATCAACCAGACAGCCATGAACCTCGCTGGTATTCTCACTGCCTCAACCCTACCCGCATTAGCCCTCTCACTGGGGTGGAGATCTGCATTCACAGCAACTGGGATAGTTAGCATCGGATTTGCGTTGGTTTCCTACACGCTATACAGGGAGAAAGATTCGGCTTCGACCACGATAACGTCGGAGAGAGGAGACGATGCTTCATGGGATAAACTCAGGTCAGTGATTCTGGATCGGAACATTCTCCTAGTCAGTCTCACTGCCCTCGGTCTCTCTACAGTTGAATTCTCGCTGATAGCCTACCTTGTCGTCTTCCTTAAGTCGTCATTGGGTATGACGGTAGCCGTGGCTGCGGGTTTCCTCGCCTTAGCAAACGGTGGAGGCGCCGTAGGAAAACCATTTTTCGGAGCTATCAGCGACCGAGTGTTTGGGGGAAGCAGGCGAAAACCTCTCCTACTTGTCGCAGCCACAGTAGCGATTACCTCGACTCTTATGCAGGTCATTACATCCGGCACCTCATACTCTATTTTAGTAATCGTCTTCACTATCTTCGGGTTTGGAGCTATAGGTTGGGCTGGCCTCAACTTCGTCCTCGTATCGGAGTTCGCCAGTGCTGAGGTGACCGGCTTAGCAGTGGGATACTCCACAACCATCAACCTACTGGGTAATATATTTGGCCCACCCATCTTCGGCTTCATAGTCGACTCGTCTGGTGCCTATACCGATGCCTGGTGGTTCCTAACTTTCTCCGCGATCGCATCCTTCCTGCTGATGCTTGTCGTAAGGGAGAGTAGCAGAAGGATCTAAAATAGTCCAAACCCAAGGCTAGTACGCGTTGAGCACGCACCGATTGATAACGAAGAATAGTATCTAGTGAAGGAAAACATGAAGTCTGCGAATATTATTAAATAAACAATAAACTAGAGAATTTGCTTCAACTGAATAATACAGATGCGCGCGCGCGAGGAATCTCATAAAACCTTGGAAACATGAGTGCGTAATGAAAATTAGCATTTACCACTGCTTAAAAGCGTGCACGCGTACGCTCCTTCTGCACGGAGTCCCGTTGTAGTATTTTGAGCATGGGGGCCCAATGGGCCCCATTGTCCACTGGTTGCTGTTTCAGCATCTAGTTGTTCCCTGAGGCCAGCTCTACCAAGCTGGTTGAATCAGGATTGTTTAAATCGTATATTAAGTAAATCGATTACGGATTCATAGATTGTGCATATGAAAGTGCGCGTCCACCGGAAAGTAGCGACAATCCGCACACTATCGACAAACCGCATATACATGTATAGATGAAGACCTACAAGGCTTCATAACATGCGCACATTCACACTCTAACACCGCTTAATTGTTCTGCTTCTTTGCTTCACGAAGGTCACGAAGCATCTGAGTGAACTGCTCCTTCAAATCTCCACCGAGCATATCTCTGCCTATGGAACTCCTCGGCATCCAAGACATCATTGTGATAACCCAACATACGATTCTGCGAGCTCCAAACCGCACGCGGATAAGCCACAATCTTCAATGCTCATCAGATGTAGACCATCAGGTGGAAGTTCGGGAGCTTCCAGGCCTACCTTGATGGCCTCAACAAGTTCAATAACTACTCTAAAGCTATCGAAGGCTTGAGCATGCTTGTTTATACCCTACTCAGATATGAATCTGAGGGACACGTCTCTTAGGGAGGCGCTGGGGTCAGGTTTCCTGAGGAGGATTCGTGAGAAGCACCCCCAGCTTCCTGAGACTTCGGGCGGGTGTGCACTTTGGGCTCAGCGGGAGTGGCTTGAAACAATTGCTAAATAAGAATAGGTGCAAGTGCGTGTGATATGAGATGATATTTTGTCAAAGACGTGAAGATCGAATTCATTAAGCGAAGCAAATGCCTGATTAAGAGCATCGATGACGCCGTTTGATCCCGTGCTTGGAAGAATTGATTATTTGATATTTACCTCATAGCTATGCGCGCGCATTCGAGTGACTAATATTCCATAACCGTGAGTTTTACTTGGACTAATTTGGCTTCATTTCCTTACACATCTCCATGATCAATGGAACGAGCTCTCCTTCGTTTCCCCAGTCCCACTCACCGGCGCTAAGATAGATACCCTCATTAGACTCTGAAGATACGTCTGCACGGTTTCGTATACGTTTCAGGATTTCTCTAGCCTGTTCAGGAGTCATCTTTCTTTTCCCCAACTCGTATTAATTATTCTGGATCACACATATACCCAGATCGCGCGCGCGAAAGGGTATCGGTCTTTTAGCTCACTCTCTCGGAAAAACTCGGCAACAAACTAGTTCTCCCCATGGTAAAACTCACCTACCTCCACCAATAATCGAAATGGGTGCACGCGCCCGTGGTCATGATATGTCTCTCACGCACGCATTCAAACGAAGTACGTGTCAACACCCGATCTTCGTAGCAATTTGATAATTAGGAAACCCAGTATCGAGCCGGGGATGCAGCTGGCGGCAAAGGCGAGCCAGAAGAAGCCGAGTGTGGCGGATCCACCTATAAGGGGTGAGACCACGAGCGCGCTTAACGTTGCGCCGATCACAACCGTTCCAATAGGCTCCATCAACGCGGCGTAGTCCGTCTTCTTAATGTATCTGTAGACTAACCCGACTATCAACCCACCGAAGATGCTACCAGGGTAAGCATATATCGTACCGACTCCGAGGCTAACTCGGATTGTCGCAGTCATGATCGCCATCACCACAGCATACCATGGGCCTAGCAACACACCGGCTATCGCGTTTATCATGTGCTGTGATGGGGCAACCTTAGTTACGCCCACTGGGATGCTTAGTGATCCTAAGACGACACTCAGCGCTGTTAATACTGCTGCAAGTGCAAGCTTCCTGGTGGAAGATTGTTTAGACCCAGCATTTGCGGTTGGCTCATTCAATAGGGTAATCAAAACGTTTAGAAGTTCTGATTTCTTGCTAATTGGATTTGATCTGTTTTCCATCCTTTTTTCCTCCGCCGGTATTATCCGGATCAGGTTCTAAGGGTCGACGTTTACCGTCCTCTCAGCCGGGATGATTCCCAGCTCCCCTTCAAATCTAAACCCTACATGGCATCAGATAAGAATTACTGATGTGTTCATAAAGTAAATAATTTGGTTAATGGCATCTGGTTATTTCGTGTGCACACGAATAAGAGACATACCACCTAGGAGAAGAGTGAGGTACCGGCTATACATCGAAGCAAAACTTCTCTACTGATAAGAAGTCGATGCGCGCACAAATACTTGCAGACCTAATTAAAACCTTGGGAAAGTGTGTCTGCGTCTAATCTGCTTACTTTAGCTTTGTCTTAAAGATCTACCTAGTCGACAGGAAGATGATGAGGGCGATTATTATTAAGTTTATCAAGGCGCACGTGAATTTACTTTTTGCCTTCATAGGCCTTCGCTAACTCTCTGGCTTCATCGAGCGGCGCCTCAATAGAAGGGTCTCGCTTATACTCTCTACCCCGAAGCCGTTTCACATATTCCTCCTTCGCATCCCTCAGTAATTTAGGGGTCGTTAATAAATCAAGGAGTGAACCAGCCATGGCTTTGGAGGCGAATAATAGACTCTTATGGCCTATGCCTGATCCACTGCATGCAGTAAACTGCCAACTGTGACCGGGAGCGCCATTAACATTACAGGTAGTTACAAACTCCAGGGTCGGCGTTATCCAGCTGACATCGGCTACATCTGTGCTTCCGGGGCTCGTGGTCCCATCATCCCAAGCGTCGAAGATCTCCGTCACTAGGTCCTGGTTCACGTACTTTTCCCAGTTAGGAACCTTACCCTTCCTCAGACTCGTCTCCCTGTCTTCGATTGGTATGCTCTTAGCGATCTCCGCTGCGAACTCATAGTCCTCCGAACTATATTTTTGTGGACCGACTAGCCTCATATTAGCTGTGATGACTTCGCTAAGAACCTTGTTAGGTATCTTATGGTACCCACCCCAGCTCATGTCTGCTTCCAGTCTCGTCTCAGTCATCAGCGCGGCTCCCTCAGCTATCTTCATCACCCGCTGTTTGATGGGTTCAAGAAGGGCTTGCTCGGGGGCCCTTATGTAGTAGTAGCTTCGAGCGTAGTCAGGAACTACGTTAGGTTGACCCCCACCAGCTTCGATGACGTAGTGGATTCTGGCCTCAGGGATGATGTGTTCGCGGAGATAGTTCACACCGACGTTCATGAGTTCGACTGCATCGAGGGCGCTTCTGCCGGCCTCGGGGTTCGCAGCTGCGTGACTTGATTTCCCGTGGAAGTGAAAGTGTGCGCCGCTTATCACGTTGCTGCTGGCCAGACTGGCCACATTGAGTTCTCCTGGGTGATGGCTCAAGACAGCATCTATATCATCGAATAGACTGTGATTGACCATGATCATCTTCCCGCTGAAGTTCTCTTCAGCCGGCGTCCCATAAAACCGAATAGTTCCCTTCAGGTCATGTTTCTCCAGAGCTTCACCGGCGGCTATAGCTGCTGCGAGGGCTGTTGTGCCATGAATGTTGTGGCCGCATCCGTGACCCATTCCCCCAACTATAAGGGGTTCTTTCCGAGGTACTGGTTTGTTACTTAGGTTGGGTAGGGCATCGTATTCCCCCATGACAGCTACCATGGGTGTACCTTGTCCTTTCTCGGCTAGTATGGCTGTGGGCATCCCTGCGACGCCTTGTTGGACTCGGAAGCCGTTTTTCCTTAAGGTTTCGGCGAGTAGTCGGCTTGATTTTTCCTCGCAGAGGCCATATTCCGCGTATCCCCATATCTCATCGCTGATGGAGTTTAGGTGACTCTGGTTGTCGTCTATCCATCTCCAAGCTGTTTCTTTGATCAATTCTTATCAATATTCATGGGGCAGAGTGGAAGTATAAATTGTTAAAAATATTATTGTTGAATCCACGTAAAACAGTCATAATTACGGGATAAATCCTTAATGCTATGGAAGATTCGGTGAAAAAGGCGACTATCAAGAATAATAGTTTGTTGACATACCGGCGTGCGCTTCAATGAATTTAATGGCAACCTAGTGTACAGTAACCCTTCACCTTCTAGCAAAATGCCCCCCATCCAACAGATCAAGGAAATTTACGCATATGATGAAGTGCGGGCATTAATTAACAAATCATTTAATCATTTTTTCTTGAATATAAGAAGGTGATCATCGAATTTTCTACTCAGTAATTCAAAGCCTTTCGATTCAATCAGCTTAACAACCTCATCATAGTCCATGTGCATCGGGAATATCGTCACCAATCCCTTGCCTTTGAGAACTCTCCTAACCTCCTCGAATAACAGGTCCCTGTTAGACACCTCCTGAAGAACATCCATCAACAGGACTTGGTCGATGGAGACATCATCAAGCTTCAAATTATTATTCGCCGAGGAGTGGATTATCTTAACGTTCTTTATACCTGCTTCATCGGCTTTTCTCCGCAATTTATCTAAAGCTCCCTCATCGACGTCGAGGGCATAGACTGTCCCTTTTTCACCCACTAGGGAGGTGGATGGAATCGTGAAGGTGCCTGAGCCACACCCGATGTCTAGTATGGTTTGCCCCTCCCGGATCCCGATCTCCCTAAGGCAGTTTAGGGTGTTATTTGATAACCAGATCTTAAATCTGAATTCTCCTAGGTTCGCCAGGAACCCGAGGTGCTTACCCTGGTGACTCGAGATCAATTACCTGAAAGAGGTCTGGTTATCATCTTAGATAAACTTCGTGTAAGTGCTTGATCGATTCACTCATAATCTCCTCGGCTCCATCGGTGTGCGCGCATAGCTGAAAGTTCTAGAGCGGTAAATTGAGTTTATAAGAGCTTTGAGGTAATCTTCTCAGCCTCAGCATTCACATGGCTTTCTGAGAGAGGCTCTCCGACGCGGTTCAAGATCGCGCCTTTTAGGTAGACAACCTCACCATTAACCCCACCCTTACTTTTGATCATCTTTGTGAGCTTGTCAGCCGCCTTAAGGTTTTCATCCCCGGCACCTACGACGCCCAGTATTACGCGTTTCTCCTGTAGGTTCACCTTCCTAAGGAAACTATTCATCGCTGGGGTTGGGTTATCCACCCAGATGTGAGTCATTAAAACAATTGCGTCGAAGCTACTCAGATCGTAATCGGGGTCTCGCACGCGCGTCAAGTTTCTCGCGACTTTTCAAGAAACTTGAATTTGTCTTGGCATCATGCGATCGAACAGCGCACTCGTATGATTAATTTGTTCAAATATTTCATATGTATACGTTAGTTCTTTCTAAAAATCTAATGGCGCGCGCGTTTCATTTTCGTTTCAATCAAATGGAAGACGGTATCAAGATTGTTTCACCGAACCTATTTACTTAGCTCAAATCTATACTTCAGCTGTGGTTAACATGACACAAAAGACGTCATCCGGTTATCCGAGCACTGCTTCAATAATCGCCCTCGTGGGCGGTATCCTGATAATGTTGGGCGGCATGTTACTTGTGGCCGTTTCCGCCTTCGTCCTTCCATATCTCGACTTTACTAACCTCAGCCCACCACCACACCTCGCTGCCGCCGCTATGCCACGATTGGTATCCGGCATAGTTGGGGTGATGGGTTTGTTTGGACTGATATCGGGAGTCATAGTGCTGACATCGGCGCTGATGCTCCGAGTGAAACCGAGTCAGCGGGAGACTTGGGGCATACTCATAATGGTCTTCTCCGTCCTTAGCTTTCTAGGCCCGGGGGGCTTCGTTTTAGGCGCGATTCTGGGTATTGTGGGCGGCATAATGACCCTAAGGTGGAGACCGTCGAAAGGTGCAGGGTCTGTTGAGGGCGAACCAATTCGATCCGGTGAACTCAAATGAAGGATAGAGATTAGCTCTTGGGTAGGAGGAAGCGGATGAGTTGGATAAGCTCAGGGTCCTGCTGATAATGCTCCTTACGGCGACCTCCGGTCTTGCAGTTTCAATGATCATCCTTGCGCTGATCTTTGCTCCCACTGAGTCGCCTCTGAGCGTGCTCAAGGGGATTCTGGCTAGCGGATTCCCATCTGACTTGCCCTTCATCATACCGCTTTCCTCCCTGCTCTTTCTAAGCACCGTTCTCGCTAGCATGGTGGGGGTCATCTACTTCCTCGTGCTCCCAGAGATGAAGAACTACGTATCTGGTAATGGGAGAGACGTTGCTGTCGTCGTCTTACGAACTTTAAAGCCCGAGGAGAGGAAGGTAGTTGGCGTGCTCGATGCCCACGGAGGTACATACCTGCAGAAGTTCATCACGAAGGAATCTGGTCTAACGAGGCTGAAGACGCATAGGGTCGTCGCTGCGCTTTCGGAGCGAGGCATCGTCCACGTTGAAAAACGTGGAAACACGAACGAGGTTTCGCTCGCGAAGTGGTTCCTTGATGGGATGCACCAATAGATCGGCGCGCGCGATTATTCCACGAGTCCGCCGTATGTGCGCGTGCGAAGTTTTTAGAGTCCATCTCCCAGTGTGCTAACCATTTCACAGCCTTTTCCCTCCATTTTCTTGGTACTTATATGGCTCCCCAACTCGGAGCCGAGGTCAACTTATCGGTTGATTCCCAGGCGGAGTTGAGTTAATTATATATTAATTGTGGATGTTTACATTTGTAATTCTTCGAATACAAATATACACATTCGCGACTCGCCATTGAATTCTATGCGCGTGCGAGGATCTTCTCAAACTGCTCCTTTGTTTATTCCATTTAGCATACCGCAACTTGAGTATAGCTACCAGATTTTCCAAAGCGCGCGCTCAACTGTGATTAGTTGATCTACAGACCGTTGTGTTTTAATGTGCATGCGGCTCAGTGAATAGGTCGACAGCATTCGACGGCTATGTGAGGAGAAGCGAATGAAGGTCATCGATGTTCACAACCACGTGAACCCGCGTCCATTCCTTGATGCAATGAGAGCTGGTCATGACTGGTATGGGTTTACAGCCGATCACGGCGAGCTTGAGAACCCCCGAAACCACTGGACAATTGAAGAGCGAATCGCCGAAATGGACCAGCTCGGTGTGGATATGCAGGCGCTCACCGTCTACGGCGGCTTCAACACATACGACCGCGACCCAAAGCTCACCGAGGCGGTAGTCAGGATCTGCAACGACGAGGTAGCGGCTATGGTCGATGAGTACTCCGATAGGTTCGTGGGCCTGGGTATTCTACCCATGCAGGACGTGGATGCATCGGTAATTGAGCTCGAGCGGTTAGTAGTAGACCTCGGTCTGAAGGGCGTAACCATCAAGGACCACATCAACGGGATCACCCTAGACGACCCGCGGTTCCTCCCCTTCTGGGAGGCTGCTGAGCGGTTGAGAGCCGTTGTTGAGTTCCATCAGGGTAGCACGATTGTTGCTCAGCGGATCCCTCGCTACTTCCTTGAGAACACCGTGGGCAATTTGGTGGAGCGGGTCCTCACCTTCGGTGCTCTGGTGCAGGGGGGGATTATCGATCGCTTCCCTAGGCTGAAGGTTTGTCTGCTGCACGGAGGTGGCTATGTGGCCTTCGGGGTTGCCCGAATGGACAAGGGCTGGGAGGCGGCGAAGCTGGACTATATGGTGAAGTACTCGAGTGAGAATGCACGCCAGTCGATCTCCAAGCCTCCGAGCCAGTATGTGGGAAGCTTCTATTACGACTGTGCAACCTTCAGCGAACCTACTCTTCGGTTCCTGATTGATACTGTGGGGATCGATAGGGTCGTATTCGGGACCGACTACCCCTGCCCGATGGAGATGGTGGACTCGGTTAACTGGATCAACAGCCTGGGGAGCCTGACCCGCGGGGAGAAGCAGGCGATTTTATCTGTGAATCCAGCTCGGATGCTCAATATCTGACCCGTCGTGCTTAAATTGGAGTCAAAGCCGAGCATATCAGAGAAGTTTACTCAATTATTAGTAGTTACACTTTAATGGTGATTAACCGTTTTAATGAGGGTTGAATTCAAAAAAGATTGCCCTCGTGATCGTTTTCACCGCCATGACAGCTTTTCTTAACCTCTCACCAATAAAGATCCCTGCACCATATGCGCCATTCCTAATCTACCAAGTTTGGGAAATCCCGATTGTTACAGTGTCCATACTATATGGGTTCTCTCTGGGATTAGTCGTATCAGCTATGAATACGTTAATTTTACTGGTCATCTACCCCGGTGCTCTGCCAACGGGACCAATCTATAATATGATTGCTGTTTTGAGTATGCTTCTCGGCATCTACGCTGCGAAAGGTTTGACTAGCCTTCTTCACTCGAAGAATGAGACCATAACCATATCTGTTTACACTGTTTTTGGCTCTGTACTGAGGGTTGCCGTGATGACTATCGTTAACTGGATTGTGCTTCCATACCCACCTCCCATCGGTTTTAGCATGCCTGCCAACGTTACGATAGCTCTGCTGCCTGTCATCGCGTTGTTTAATGCGACAATCGCGCTCTATACCGTTCCTCTTGGAGCAGTATTGGCGAAGGCCATCAGGAATCGAATAAACATAATATAATTTACGTGTGTGCTGAATTAATGGACCTATATCTGAACGCTGGGTTCGATTTTACGATACCTTGAACCTTTTCCAGAAAAACAGACTCTACTTCACCCGCACACCCTGCAAATCAACCTTATAGAACCCCTCGCACGCGCACTTTGGGTCTTAGTTATTCTTCAGATAAATCGACGAGTAGTTACCTGAGGGAAATATAATTTTAATTTGGGTGATTTTGCTGATCCACTCGTCACCATTCGCATTAGGAATAACCAAGCGAGTCACCTCCGGCAGTTTGCTGCCATCTTTCTCATATGCTATTATCACATCAGCCCGCATAGCTACCGAGTAAGGTATCGTTGTCGAGTACCCATCGCTGGCGTGGAACTCCACGTTCTCCACTTGTTGATTTAGCCCAGCCTTTTCAAGCACGGATCCAAGCTTCACACCGGTCCAGTTCCCATGTTCTATGAGGCTGTTGACGCAGTAAAGGTCAGCATTGATTGTGGTCCTCGGCATCGTGACGAGCTCAGTATACTCTAAGATGATCTTTGCCTGCTCCACGCCGTTGGTTTTGGATTGAGCGTAGGTGTTGTAGGTAAAGATTGATACCACGATTATAAGCGTAAGAGCCGCCGCTAAGACTATGGAGGTTCTTGTCAATTTACCGCTCATGATGACTTAATAATGGTTCTGCAGCTTTGAATATCAACATTTTCTTAGCGCGAAATTTATCAATATACCAGTCACAATGCAGTTTTGCATATACTTGCGTCTCTAAAATCAGTTCGCTCGCACCCTTATTTGCACCTGTACTGAAGCTCCATCAGTAACTTCGCCCCCTCTTGAATATTCCTGTCAATCTCCGTCATATCAATCTCCTTGCCGTTGACGCTGGCCGACTTATACGCAATTGGGTTAGCTGCCGAGAAGTCGTCTTTGGCAATTAGAATGAAGAAGATACGAAGCGCTGATGTTTTATTCATCTCATCTACACCAGGATTGAGGTTTGATAGATTCAGAGGTACTTAAGACTTGGATCGATCCTTATACGCGATATTTAATGCAGCAATTGTTATTCCGCTCGCGCGAGCCTGCTTAGTTGAGGGCTGCGAGGGAGCACGCATATGTCCGTGAGTGTGTGTTGTTCTAATTTTTAGATCAATTGTCCTAAAGTATAGGACTAACTACTAAGACAACAGGCATTAACTGGATATAAAATGGATAGAAAACAGAGAGCAATCTCAGTGCTAGCCATCTGCATGGCTATAATTTTCGCTGGATCGATTATGATGCACTCAAACAACATTCCACCGGTTCAAGGACAAACTATGTTGACCTCAAGTCCCAGTAATAGCACCGACAGTAATCCAAGAACCCTATCATTATCAGGTACGGCCACAGTGTACGCCCAGCCAGATCAGGCGGTTATTAACATCGGCGCATACACCGAGGAGAAGACTGCCTCGGCTGCCATCGATGAAAACGCAGGGATAATGACTGCGGTACTCAACGCGATCGAAGGGCAGGGTGTGAAGATGGAGAACGTTTCGACTGCCTACTACACGGTCACACCCAACTATAGCTATGACGCTAAGATGGTGATCAGCTACCAGGTTACTAACATGATGCAGGTCAAGGTATCTGACCTAAGTAAGGTTGGGGCCATCATCGACGCTGCCTCCGCTGCGGGGGCGAACAAGGTCGATAGCGTAAGCTTTGGTCTCAGCGATGTTGCTGCGAATAATCTGAAGCTCAGTGCTTACAAGGCTGCATGTGCGGATGCGAAGGCTAAGGCTTCGGTGATCACGCAGAGCCTCGGATTAACTCTTACAGGTATACAGTCCGTCAATGAGAATTATTACTACCCCCAAGTTGATTATCTGAAGGCAGCTGTTTCTTCATCTGGAGCTGTGGCTTCTACGCCGATTTTGCAGGGTAACATCAGTGTTTCGGTGACTCTTAACATCGTCTACCTTATTGGACCCGCATAATCTTTACCCCATATACCCTTTTTTGTGTGTGCCTGCGGGCTACTTGGATTCGATTTATCTCGCGTTTAACAGCCTGATAGGTATTGTGCATGCAAGAGATGAACAGTATGACGTCCTTGCGCACGCGCGCGCGTGCCAGCACCAAATATAGCAGATCGAATGCCCCATTAAATGCTTGTTGCAGCCAGGCTTGCAGTTTGCTGTTTAGGGGTGTTTCTCCTTTTGGGGGACTTTTTCTTCTTCGTTCTTTCAGCTAACGCGATGCCGATTCCACATGAGATAATCAGCATTCCTGCCATCACACTATCCAGTAAGCTCGGTATTGTGCCTAGGTTCCTGAGCAGGCTTTTCTATTAGAATGGAACATTTGTATCGAGATTTACGCCTTGTTGAGGTCAAGCGCGTGCAGATGGGTATCAGTAGGCGTTTTTGTTTACTGTGTTTTCTAGGGTCTCGGGTGCCTGCTCCTGCTCATGAAGGAACTAACAACGATCCATGCTCCAATCAAAATTATGATGAGGGGCCACCAATCAGTTAAGCCAATGTATGAGGCAAAGCCAATCAAAGCGACTATGGTGCCTCCTATCAACAGCCCGCTTGAAGCGTGCAAATTCCCAACCTCGACGTAAAGTATGAGGCCTCGTAGAATCAGGATGACGCCTAGACCAAGTAAAAACCAGCTCCACCAATTGCCGCCAGCTATGATGTTGAATTGTTGGGCTAGGAAGGTTACGCCAAGCCACAGGACGATGAAGCCACCCATGACGGCACCCCATCTAGTACCCGGACCCTCGTTCTTCTCTCCCTTCTCGGCTTTCTCCCCCCTTGAATCCTTCTCGTTTTTCTCTCCCTTCTCATTCTTCTCTCCTTTCTCGTTCATCTCTCCGTAGGGGCGATTGTAGACGACCTCGGACTTCAGTCTCTGACCACAAAAAGGGCAGAAAACAGCGTCTTCTTTGACCTCTTTACCACAATATGTGCAAAAGGGCATAATATTTCACCTATACAAGCTGTGAGATTTTGCGTACACTTAAAAAGTTATAGATTCACCTTAGCATGCGCACGCTAATCCTAATTTCTGTAAAATCTTATATCGGCACCAAGTCGAGAAAGCTATCTGTGGTTGTAATGCTTAGGGAGACTTTATTCAGCGAACTTGCTCAATGGACCCTGGAATTCAAGAAAGTCAAGGCGGGGGATGAGATTCTTATCTGTGTGAGCGCGGATACCGACACGACTAGGTACAGCGCCCTCGTCACCCATGCTCTTGCGATCGGAGCCGTGCCACATGTCATGGTAATTAACACCCCAAAGGAGGTCGTTGGGCTCTGGTCACTGGGAAGAGGCGTCAGACTCCCCAAGACCGTAGCTGCTGCTCTTAAGGCTACTAACTATATCTATTGGTTCTGCGACTGGGACCCCGCCTTCTGCCAAGAGTTAAAGGACGCGACAACGGGTGGCACCCAGTTCCTCTTCGGCTGGCCTCCGGTTCTAAGCGAGGCTGTTTGGCACATCAGGGACTACGATCCTCGTGCCCTAATCGATAGGTCGCATAGGTGGGCTGATATGCTCAACAAGTCTGAGGGTAAGAGGTTCCGTCTCATCACCGACGGCGAGGAGCTGACTGGCACAACAAAGAACTTCTGGGGCTTCGGGCCTGGAGAGGGGAAGGCTGGTTGGAGTCAGTGCGAGTGCATGTCCACTGGCTTTTTCGGTGATGTCAACGGTGTCCTGAATGTCGATTGGATAGGAGTCTGCAGCGATGTGTTACCCGGAAAGAGGGCTAGGTTCACAGTTAAGGATGGCGTGCTCGTCAAGTCGGAGGGGGAGCTGGGTGAGATGTTCTGGAAGATTCTCGGATCCCTTAATGACCCTAATCATTACAAGATGTGTGAGCTTGCGGTGGGCCTCAACCCACTCACCCGCAAGGGCATCTCGGCTCTAGGCGCACCGAACATCCCTGCTACGGTCCCACCATACCACGAGGTTAAGATGTCGGAGGGGACTGTTCACACCGCTTGGGGAGACTCAGGCGGTCGCTCCGAACCCGGCACCGTTGCGAAGCTCCATATCGATGTCGTATCCTTCAAGCCGACTCTTATCATCGATGATAAAAAGTATGTAGAAGACGGCAAGCTGCTGTACTGAACCCATGCGCGTCATCCCTCGCGCGCGTCTGGATGATTAAGTTATTGACTTTATGCGACATTCCATGTAAATTGATGGTTGAAGTAAAAGCAAGAATGGAAACTGCTCAACATATTCTGCTACACATACTGATCGAGGAGTATGGCGCGAAGCAGACAGGGATGCAGATCTATGATGATAAAAATAAGGTTAGACGTCAGAAGCATGGTAGATTTAACTCTGATTTCTCGGGAGGAATTAGAGGGGAAAATGAATAATATCATCAAGAAAAACCTAGGCGTAGTAATTAAGACGTATTCTAGGAATATGATTCCTCAAGAAATAGATATCAGCGGTGTGCCGTCCCATATAGAGAATGTTAGGATTGTATCGATAGGAGATTATGATGTTCAGACATGCGAGAATATGCATGTTAGTAATACATCGGAGATAGGTGTATACAGAATTTTAGATATTAGAAGGATCGGCAAAGACATTTACCGCATACAGGGACTGTGCTAGATGTAACGCCAGGCCACTAAGCGATATTTGAAAGCGCCTTCATACAAACTGTACTCGATTAGTTACATTGCATCATTTTAATCGCAATGAAGATATGCCAGCGCGCGCCTGAAGCATATTCTTATAAATTGTCATTTTCAAATAGAAATGTGAGATAAAAAATATGTTGGGAAAGGGGATATTTGTTTCAGTGATTTCACCCTTCACGAGTAATTACGCTCTAGATATTTACGGTTTCAAGGAGCACATCAGAATCGTCAACGAGTCTGATATGCAGGGCATGGTTATTGCCGGCACAAATGGCGAATTCTCCTCACTATCGACCGATGAGAGAAAATTGCTTTACAAGAACGCGATAGACGGGTGTGCTCATAATAAGCATGTGATATGCAACATCGGTTGTGAGAATACGGAAGAGACTCGAAGACTCGCATCTTATTGTAAAGATGTTGGCGCCGATGCAGTCATGATTACGCCACCGTATTTCGTTTTTCCGAGCGAAGAGGGCATAATTCAACACTTTCACACAATATCACAAAGCGTGGATATTCCGATAATTCTCTTTAATATTCCATACCTTGGTCACCCGAACCTTCACCCTGATTTGGTTCATAAATTGACGGAGATTAAGAATATTGTTGGGTTGAAAGAATCTGATCCGTCAATCTATCAGTTGTTTGATCAGATTGCACTCAATGGAGAGAGAATATCGGTGTTCTCTGGGCTCGGCGCGAATTTCTTGCCGGCCATGGCTGCTGGGGCGAGGGGACTGATAACGACTTGGCCTGAATTCGTACCCAAGGTTGCGTGTAGTATGTATGATCTGATCGAGAAGGGGGACCTAAAGGCTGCTAGAGAAATGCATTGAAAATAGTTCCACTGGCGAGGTCGATGGGCGATGCTTCGAAGATAAAGGCAGGGTTTGAAATGTTGGGTTTACCAGCTGGACCGCCGCGGCTTCCGTTACTGCCAGCCACAGACGAGGAAAAGCGGAGGATCAACAAAGCTCTTTGTGATCTAGGCGTTTTGCCTGAGAAATAGATGTCTGTGAACCCATTTTTTATGCGCGAGATCAGCTAGGGAGTTAACCTCGGGTAGCTTCATCAGCTCAGAAAAACTCCGCGAGCGTATCGTGTGCGCAATACGCGTAAGCTGATTAATTAATTCCTCATAAAACTTAACTCCCCTTCCACAACTTAACTCCATGGACTCGAAGCTCTACATTTTGGCAGCCATTTGCCTGTTCGCAGGTCTGGTCGGTGGCTACCTTATCGCTTCGAATACTCTTCATAATCAGGTTGTGACATACGATCTCAGAATCCAGAGCCAGGAGGCTGAGCTAACCGCCAAGGATGCACTACTCCAGGCTCAAGACACGCAGCTTCAAGCCAAAGACACACAGATTCAGGCCCAGAGTACGGAGATTCAGGCTCAGGACACGCAGCTTCAGACTCAGGCTACACTCCTGCAGATTCAGGGGAACCTACTTCAGCAGCTTAAGGGAAACGTCACGAAGCTTCAGGAGCTAATCCAGTCGATCAGCAGCCTGGAGCAGACGCGGATTAGGATAGACTCCGTAACCTGGGGTAGCGCATCGTTTACGTTGGATGTCAGAAATATTGGGAGCGTTGATGTTGTAATTGAATCGGTATCTATCGAGGCTAATCAAGCGGGAAGCTCACCCTCAACGTTTCAGATACCAAGCATCAGATCATCCATTCCAGTCGGATCACATGCGGCGATTACCTTGGATTACCAATGGGCGACATCAACATCCTATGTTATACGGGTGACGTCGAGTGCGGGATTCATCTACGAGGGTGTATTCACCAGTTCAGTGGCTTAACTCAAGGTTCGTAAGCGTCGCGCGCGCTATGATATTTCATAAATATGAATTGTTGACGAGAAATATTCCTACAGCAAGCGTGCGCGAGTCAGAGTTTTGAGTACGAATCACATGAGTTATTTAATTTGACTTAATAAACACGAGATCCAAAGCATCATCATGCAGAAAATCATACCGCATTTGTGGTTCGATACTGAGGCTGAGGAGGCGGCCGAGTTCTACGCCTCCATCTTCAGAGGTACGAAAATTGTGAACAGGGTAAAGCTGCGTAACACGCCTTCGGGTTCGGCCGTACTCTTCACACTGGAACTTTTTGGGCAGGTATTCTACCTCATCAGCACAGGCCCATATTTCAAACTTAATCCATCGATTTCGTTTCTCGTCGCCTGCGACACGGAGGGTGAGGTCGATGTGTTATGGGGGGAACTCACCAAGAAGGGCGTAGTGCGGATGGGGCTTGGCGAATACACTTTCAGCGAAAAATATGGCTGGGTGGAGGACAGGTACGGGGTCTCGTGGCAGCTGATGTTCACTAGGCGACTCGGACAGAGGATCACTCCGACGCTGATGTTTGTCGGCGGTGTATGTGGTAAGACTGAGGAGGCTGTCAACTTTTACGCATCGGTGTTTCACGACGCAAAAGTTGGCGATATTCTCCGCTACGGTAAGGGTATGGAGCCTGATAGGGAGGGCTCGGTGCAGCACGTTGCTTTCACGCTTGATGGCCAGGATTTCGCGGCTATGGATAGCGCTCATCAGCATGGCTTTTCCTTCAATGAGGCCATCTCATTTGTTGTCAAATGCGAATCTCAAGATGAGGTAGACTACTATTGGGGAAAGCTCTCTGATGACCCGAAGGCGGAGCAATGTGGATGGCTTAAAGACAAGTATGGTCTCTCGTGGCAGATTGTTCCCACTGTTATGGATGAGATGCTTAGGGACAAGGACGAAGAGAAAGTTGCTCGAGTGACGGAGGCGTTCCTTAAAATGAAGAAAATTGATGTTGAGGCTCTGAAGCGAGCATATGAAAGAAAATAATATTCGCGTGCGCGAACTTTAAAGTCCTGACAGCAGGAGGCGCGCCTTCGCCATCTCATCAGGCTTCCCTGCAACCTCGCCTTTCTCGTTGGCTGTTATCAGCGCCTTACCGCCATAGACGAGCCCGAGGTACCTGAAACTCATCTTAAGACTATCTATGAGAGGCTTGCAAGCGCTTGGGCCCTCCTCGGAGGGGGCAATGAGGAACGTCCTCTTGCCGTCGAGGCGACGGTTTTCGACATATGGACGAAGGCGGTCGATTAGGAGCTTCATCTTTGCTGTGGGTCCATACCAGTAGATGGGTGTACCGATTATTAGAGCGCCTGCAGCATCTATCTCCTCATAGATCTTCGGCATGTCGTCCTTGAGAATGCATGCAAGCTCACCCTTCTTGCAGGCATGGCAGTCGACACATGGCTTTATCTCGTAGTCGTAGAGGTGCAGTTTCTTCCCGATGTGGCCCCGCTTCTCGACTTCTGCTAGAGCAGCGTCTACGAGCAGGTCCGTGTTTCCTCCACGGCGGGGACTTCCGACCAGTGCAAGTATTCTCATAATACGAAAACCGGTCCCCAGCTCTTTTATCCATATCCCCCGCTCTAAAAATAGCATCTGGAAGTCACATGTATGAAATTTTAACTGAAATTTGGATATAGCTGAATCATTCAAAAGTTAACAGTGCTTGCTCAGGATGATTCATGCCGATTCTTAATCTCTTTTGACGATTTAATAAAAGCTTCAATATTAATCATCGGGGCGTTGGAGGGAATGTCGCAGCCAGTGCTTGAGACAACATTTCCATGATCCTTAACATCCATCAGCATTCTAGCAACGTTTGCTCTGATAGTCGAGATGTCCTCAAACACCAGATTAGATGGTGGGTAGTTTCCAAAGACAAGGGTGTCACCTGGAACCTCTGACACGGCCTTAGTCATCGATACGTTGTGGTCGATGCTTATACCCGCAGCTTCGGTTTCAGGTAACAACCGGATCAGGTGGCTAGATCTCCCACAGATGTGCAGAACCGTATCTAATTTAACTGAGGATATTATCCTCCGAAGATAGGGTTGCGAGAATTTCTTGAACTGCTCAGCTGAGATAAGGCTCGAGGAGGGTTCAGGCATTACCAGGAAATCTATGCCCGCCTCCTCGAGCCCCCTAGCGTACGTGAGGCACTCGGGTGTGATGATCTCTAGGAGGGAGATAACGGCCTTAGGGTCTCTTATCATGCTTTTTACGAGTTTATCGACACCTACAATCTGCCCAGCGACAGTAAACGGACCCGTCACGTAAAATCCTATGGGTGTGTCTGGTATCGAGTTTTTCAGCTTCTCAGCCGTCTCAACCATCGTTGCTATCCTGTTCTTAACCTAGGTCTGAACCACGTTTTTGATTTCGATGCTTCCCTCAATCCTCGGGGCATCGTACTCTGGGTAAACGACCTCCGCGCCCATTGTTTGTGCCTCGACGGTCAGATCCAGCAGAGGTAGGGCGGCATCTGGTTCTAGTTCGTGTTGGATGAATTTGACGAGCTTAACGTGCTTTTCAGGGTCGAATAAGCATTCTGTCGTTTTCAGATCGGTGGGTTTTAAGGCGTTGTACCCCAGAATAGGTACGGTAGGCATTTTTTCAAATTTGGAGAAGTGGTCAAGTAATCTCATTTTTCATCCCTATGATTGTCCTGAGAATAAATGTTCTCTTTATAGATAAATCACGTACCAGTCTGATACTAGGCGCCCGGATTTGAACTTCTAATTCTTCTCAGAGGTGAACCTACTCTGAACTCTATGAGGTATGAAGAGCGCTGAGGCGAACTCCGATCTGAAGTCTGGGTCAATCGAGAGCTCTAAGTATTTGACTTTTCTCGATATCTTGCTTGCCTGCCCTCTGGCCTCCTTGGAGACGAGTGCCATCTTAGCCCCCATGATGGCTGTGTTGCCTAGGAACTTTATCCTCTCGTTTGGCACATCTGGTACAAGGCCGATGGTCTTCGCATTCTTGGGGCTGATGTAGTTCCCGAATGCTCCGGCGATCATGATGTGCTTCAGATCCTTCTCTCTCACCTCTTTTCTCTTCATCAGAATGTGGCAGCCCGTGTAGATCGCGGACTTGGCTAGTTGGACCTCGGTGATGTCCTTCTGTGTGAACACGATGTCGCGTCCCGTGGCGGAGTTTTCACCTGGGACAAGCACAAACTCATCAACGTTTTCGTTTTTTCTCAGTTTTTCGGTCCTGACGTTGGAGTTAAATCTTCCCCTGTTATCGATCATTCCGATTTTGAACATCTCCGCGATGATGTCGATTACAGCGGAGCCGCACAATCCTCTTGGCTTCGCTTTATCGATGGTCTCGTACTCGACCTCGTATGATTCCGGGTTTATGGATATCCTCTCTATTGCTCCGGTCACGGCTTTCATGCCGTGCTTGATGTGGCCGCCCTCGAACGCGGGGCCTGAGGCGCAGGAGCAGGAGATTACATCTTCCTCGTTTCCCACGAATAGCTCCGTGTTTGTGCCGATGTCGAGTAGCAGTGAGATGTCCCTTGATCTACAGATCCCACTTGAGAGGACATCGCCCACGGCGTCGGCCCCAACGAACCCCGCTATGACTGGGAGGACGTGGACGTTGCCGTTTCTATTCAGCCCCAGATTCAGCGTCGACGCATCGACGTCAACTGGCATCTTTACGGCAGGCGTGAAGGGGGAGGTGGCGAGGTATCTGGGCTCTATCCCTAGAAGGAAGTGATGCATGGCAGTGTTACCCACCATGGTCGCCTCGTAGATGTTATCTGCTTCTAGTTTAGCCTCGTCGCAGGCGATCTTTAGAGCCTCATTTATGCCCTTGATGATCAAATCCTGCAGAGCTTTACGCCCCTCGTTGTTTGTGATTGCGTGAGATATTCGGGTCAGCAGGTCCTCGCCGTAGATGATCTGGGGATTCTCGACGGACCCGACTCCCCTAGTCTCGCCTTTTATCAAATCTACTACATGCACGACGATTTTAGATGTCCCGATGTCAATCGCTGAGCCGTAGACGCTCAGGGAAGTGTCTCCGCTCTCGACCGCTATCACACGTCTCCTACTCCATGTGGTAACCGTTACGTCCCAATCCGCCCTTCGCAGGATGCTGGGCAGCTCCCTCAGCAACTCGATTTTGATGTCCCGTATGCTGAGGTTGTACTCGGATCGCAGGGATTCGATGAGCCTCTCGAAATCTGACCTAGGATCATCTAAAGTGGGCTTGGGTACCCTGAAGTGAAATTTTTGGATCAAGGGGTTGATCTTGATGCGCTTCTCGAATCCTGTTGTCTGGATCCTGCGCGACTCTACTCTGCTCTCGGGTGGCACAAATACCACGACGTTTTCCTTCGCGGCTGTTTGACATGCAAGCCTGTAGCCTGACTGGATCTCGGAGGGGGAGAGTTGGTTCTTCTCGTATTTAGTTAGCTCGGTTATTGCTTCTCTATCCCTGATTATCACTCTGCACTTTCCACATGTGCCTTTTCCACCGCACTCAAACCGAATTTTATTTCCAGCCTTGTTTGCGGCTTCGAATATGTTTGATCCTGGGGAGATTGTTACTTTGTTTCCGTCAGGTTCGAAGACTATTTTCACATCTCGTTCATTTTCGTATTTATTCATCTGCTTGCGCGCTCTTTAATAGAAATAGTGTAGCCCTAGCTCCTCGAGCTCTTTTTTGATCTTTTTGTATAGCTCCAAATACTCGGTGGATGGCTTCAGGGTTTTGACGTCGTAGCATTCGGGGAACGATTTGCCGAATGGGGGATCATTGAATCTGTTCTCGTATTTCGGGAGGATGGTTTTAACGATCTCATTGACGTCTGACCGCTTCAGCTCAGAGTTTATCGCTGCTAACCCGGTCTCACAAGCCATTCTAGCCTCCATAGGGGTCGTGCGCTCAAACTGCTTGTTCATAGCCGACGCTATCTCCCAAAGCACAGCTGAGCCGGAGACGGCGCTGACTATCCCGTGAAGACTAGCTTCGTATAGAACCATATCTGTGCATGGCCCAGCCACCGCGAAGCCGTTCGAAGCGGAGATGAGGTTAGAGTTCTCGGCTAGAGCCTGGTAAGTCAGACTCACAAGCCAGAGCATCTCCCTGCTCGTGTTGTTAACGTATCTCATATGAACTGGGAAGTAGCACGTGAAATCACCCTGGTTGACCATCAGCCCCTGGAGATGTGAGGCGATGCCTAGAACAGTCGTGCCCTCGATGCCGGCGTAGGCCCCGAATAATGGGCTCGTAAGCGTCCCCACATTTCCACCAAATTGCCTGAAGTGCAGAGCCTTATTCAACAGGTCGTAGTCAGTTTTGAGCTCGCTGATGATAGAGACGAGTCTAAGGTCGGAGGTTCGGGCGCCCCACATCTGGTCGCTTGAAGCGATCTGAGATGCTGCGGATAGGGCCGTTCCAGTCAGAACCACCGGCAATCCTGGTCTACCGACCCTGACGGCCGCTTGACGGGAGTATTGTGCATGAACCACGCCGCCCTGTTGTTCGAAGGGTGAGTATGTCTTAGCGTATTGGCCTTCAATCTTCTCCAGTATGGGGGTTGATACACCGTCGGCTAGCGGCTCCTGCATATACGCCATGAGCATGTGGACGAAGTTCTCCTCCGAGCATCGAACCCCCACCGGGGTGAACAGGCAGCCCGGATAATTCTTGCTCTCAACCCGCCTAGACGACCAGATCTTCCTGTTCTGCCCTTCACCGATCTCAATTTGTTGGTGGTAGTTCCACAGTGCCTCCTTAAGATCCTCATCCGTGAAGAGCATCCGCCTGCTCGTCGAGGTGCAGAAGGTGCCAACGGAGAGGAAGAGATCTACGCCGGCTCTCCAGACGTCTTTAGCGAGCGAGTCGTCGGAGGGAATCGGGATTTCGGGGTCGAATTTTAGGTCGTATTCCTTCACAACCCTTTTTATGTTAGGCATCAGCACCTTCCGGTCGAAATCCCTCTCAAATATTAGGGGCCCTTCCTCGGCTCGGCTCAGCACCGATGTTATTCTCCACGGTGGCACCGGCATTACGCCTCAGCTCCTATAAGCTTCCCAATTAGCTTAACACCGTCCCAGGCGGTCTCGCCCCATCCATCCGCCTCTATCTCACTCTTCCATTCGGGGCTTGTGGACCCCCCGCCGATTATCACCTTAAACTTATCCCGCCACCCGAAGGCCTTCAGCATGTCTATCACCTCCTTCTGCGATGGCATCGTCGTGGACATTAGGGATGAGAGAACGACGACGTCTGCCTTTGTCTCGACGGCCTTATTCACTATCTGTATGCTTGGAACATTGTTGCCAAGGTCGTAGACTTCGAAGTTGTTAAGCTTGAGAAGCTGCGACAGCAAATTCTTCCCGATGTCGTGTATATCGCCGTAGACTGTTGCTATCACAACTTTCCCAGTTTTCCTAGATTCGACGCCCTTTGGTAGCTTGAGTAGCAGCTTGCCCAAGGCATCGGTGATTATATCCTCCGCGATGAGCAGCTCCCCAAGGAAATACTCTTGGCGCTCGAATTTGTTTCCAATAACCCTGGATGCCTCAGTTATACCCTTGTCAATCGCTTCCTTAATGTCGATCCCGGAGTCAATAATTTGTTCAGTTATTTTTTTGGCTCCTTCCTCGTCTAGCGATATTATTGATTCCCTTAACTTCTCGATGATATTTTCTTCAGTCATAAGTGTAGTTTTTTTCATTAACTTTAAAAATTTTACTCATGCGCGTGTGCCCTTGATTTCTCCCCGAAGGTACGTGGCAAATAACTGGACCTCCTCAATGATCAGCGTCTCGGGCATCCGATGTTACCCGTTCCTGATCCGCTTAAACTAACTAACACTTAACATGCTAACTAGGGAGGAAGTCTGCTAGACGATGTGCCGGCATTTTTGGTTTTGGATAGTCGCTCATCATACCGGTATTCGCGCGCGCTCTTATTAAATCGCCGTACATCTTTTCTTCCATTACTTAACCTCCCACTAAAGCAATTATTAATACATCCAATTACTTCTTAGGGTTTTCCTGGTTTCAATCGCGTATACCGATACTCATATTCCTGAAATCACACGCAGATGTAACCATGAGGGAGGACAGCAAGTCATACGCGGCCGCTTTAATCACGTGCATCATTGCAATCACGGGATTCCTGGTGCTCTCCTTATCCGTTAACGTTCAGAACACCGAGACACCATCGATCACGTTGAGCACGTTAACCCCCTCCCTGACGCTGCTGGGAGCCGGGGCACGCTGGGCCGCAAACGGGGGAAACCACGCTCTATACGTGAACTGGATCGACTACAACTCAGAGCACCCAGGAGATCCAGTCGACTTTAACCCACCGCTAAACGGGACGAGGCTAGTCTCATCCGTGATAAGCGCGTTAAGATACAACAACCTGAGTGTGGACCGCGCATCGCAGATACCCAGCGACCTCTCCGGATACAGTGTAGTAGTCATCGACTGCTACTGGGTGTGTAACCCGTCTGAGTCAAAGTTATTGAGCAACTACATCCATGGGGGCGGAGGAGTGGTTTTGATCAGTGGGACGCCACCGTACTTCGTGGTGAATGACAGGACGATGCACCCTCAGCAGAACGATTTAGCTTCGATAGCGGAGTGGATGGGAGCCTCCTTTTACAGCAACGCTGAGGGTCGAGCGGTGATTTCGGTTAATAATCCACTCGGCACCTCTCTTCTCGCCAACCAGACGGTCCTCGTGGGGCCAAGTTCTCAGGCTTCGGTTTCCGGTTTACAGCCAGGAGCGGATCCTGTGGCAGTCTTTACGGATGGGGGAATCTTCGCATATACCTACGAGTATGGGAGAGGACGGGTATACTATCAGGCAACCCACGACTTCGAGTCGAATCCATAGCATATGCTCACGCTCCAGATGTGTGCGCGAACCTGGACCAGTGGACCAAATGCACAAGTGCGCCAAAGCGCGGGATATGAAAGGCCTCAACGTCTCAAGTTAGGGTAGATAGGTTCGTTGCTAAACCTAAGCACAAACCGTGATGGGAGAAATGTGTAAAAGAGGTGTGGGCACTCGAGCCGAGAGGTGAGGTTAAATCACAAGCCAATAACTTAAGGGGTTATTGGTTTAATCTAGAATCTCGATGAGAATTCAGAAGGGAATAGCGATTATTGCTTCACTACTCCTATAAATGAGCCTCGGAAGAACACCCCCCACCTCTGCGGCTGGAAACAAGATACAGCACATCATCTTCATAGTCCAGGAAAACCACTCATTCGACAACTACTTCGGCACATACCCAGGCGCCAACCGACTGCCAAGCAGTCTCACGGCGAACGCTCAGCTGGGCAACACCAGCACCGCGGTAAAGCTGACTCATCTAAACGTAGCGCAGCCGATCAACATCACGGGAGACGAGCTACCCCCAGGTGTCTCTGACCCGGAGCAGCTCGCCGCAGCCACATCCAAGCCCTTTCACATGAGTGGCGAATCGATAACAGGCGACCTAAGCCACGCCTCTGCGGTGGCGCACCAGGCCTACGATGGCGGGAAGATGGATGGCTTCGTAGCGGCTGAGAAGAGCAACCTAACTATGGGTTACTACGACAGATCCGACATACCATACTACTGGGACTACGCGGACCACTACGTGCTGTGCGACAACTTCTTCAGCTCGGAGATGGGGCCAAGCTTCCCCAACCACCTTTACATAGCTTCGGGGTCAAACGGACCAGTCAACGGAGTCTCCGGTAATTGGATCCTCAACGGAGGGGTGATCGACAACCCGCCATCAAGCTTCTCCTGGAGCGAGCTCGACCTCAACTGGGCGACCCTTGCCCAGGAGCTGAGCAACGCCAGCGTCAGATGGACCTGGTACGACGGAAGTCCGACCCCTAGGGCACCGACTATATGGAATGTTTTACCAATATTCACATACTTCAGGGACCACCCTGGGCAGCTGACCACGCATGTGAAGAACACCGCGAACTTCATCACAGACATACAGGACGGCAACCTCCCAGCGGTATCCTGGATTATACCTGGTAGCTGGGTGCCGCCGACCTACCCGGCGGCCTTCAAGGGGATGAGCCCAAGTGAGCACCCGCCGGCCAGGAGCGACGCTGGGATGGACTATATGGCCTACCTAGTGAACGCGGTAATGCAGAGCAAGTATTGGTCATCCTCAGCAATCTTGGTGACCTGGGACGACTACGGGGGCTTCTACGACCACGTTCCACCGCCGATTGTCGACCAGTATGGGGAGGGCTTCCGGGTCCCGACGCTGGTGATCTCCCCCTACGCTAAGCACCACTACATAGACTCCACGGAGTATGAGTTCGCCTCAATGTTGAGGCTGGCTGAGGTTACCTTCAGCCTCAACACGCTGGATTCGAGAGATGTGGCGGCTAAAGACATGTTGAACTGCTTTGACTTCAGCCAGGCTCCCCAGCCGACGCTTGTTGAGGCAGCCAACTTCGTCGGCCCAGCCAACGAAACCCCTCCCTCAAGCTCAACTTGGTCGAATCCCTACCCCGTCTATATAGCGGTTGGAGCCAGCGCTACCCTGATAGTGGCCATCGTCATCATTTTTAGAAAAAGGCTACATCCATAAGCCGAGACATTAGTTCTGCGCGCGCGTTGCGAAAGTATTCTGCCGCGCTTAATCGTTATTGGTCAGAAATTAGTAAGGAGGTTCTCGATGCCTCTCCTACAGAATATATAGGATAAAACGAGGATAACGCAACCGACTATTAATGAAAGAGGGAATAATAATATGGTTGAAAAACCCAGCACTGCGGCGTCTCCACCAAATCCTAACACCACCGGTATAAACACGAGGAGGGATGTAAACCCAGTTAAAAGGAACCCGATGAGGAAACCCTTCAAAGAAACGTATCTACTCCTCGCCCCAACGTTATAATCCGGCCACCTGGTACCCACACCGAGACCAATGAAGCAGTTGATCAAGATGACCAGAAACGCCGTCACCAAGACCTCCGAGGCATCGATCAAGCTGATTGGTGTGATGAACTCTAAGGCCAGTATCAGGCCCACGGTGGCTACCCCCGATATCAGCCATGCGGGTGCCAGCTTCCCTTTAATCAACTCATTGGGCTTAATGGGTAGAGTGAGTAGGTTCATCACTGATTTTCCCTCTTGACCTATCACAATCGTTGAAAACATCAGAGGCGTTATGTAGGGAATAGTCAAAGCGACGAGGAACACCGAACCCCCATCCCCTCTATTCGGAGAGAGGATTATTGGAAGAATTGAGGAGATCACGATGACGACCGGTATCGCGATGAACCTCGCCATATCCCTTCTACGCAGCAGGGCCCTGAACTCCTTCAATGCGAGGGTGGCTTCCAGGGCGTTGTATCCGAGCCTTAGTTCACTCGACGAGTGGGGTATGTACTCCGTGGAGGAGTCATAGGAAATAGAGATTGGTATTGGCGACCAGTAAATTCGCCTCAGCTGAGAGGCTGCTTCGTAAACTAAGAGGGTGAACACCACTGATAACCCGGAGAAAAGTACGGCTCTTAGGAGGTCTCTGCCCGTGAAGCTGATCAGGGCGATGGCGGGCCAGACGAGGGGTATAACCCACACCGTTTCCACTCCGGCGGTTAACTGTCCCAGAACATAGTATAGTAAGTAGGGTTGAAAGGCGATCTGAATAACTACGAAGAGTAGGATGAGTGCTACGAGTCTTGAAATCATCCCCAGGCGGCTACTCCTCCTGTAGACTGTCGATGAAACCCTGTTCATAACCGATCTTAGGATCTCGACGATGAACGCCCCGAGTATTAGAGAGAGCAAGGAGAGCATCATTGTCAATGGCCAGAGGTCAAACAACCCCAGCTTCAGGGCCAGAGGCAGTGTGAGCCCAGCCATGATTGCTAGAATCTCGGAGTATATGAATGAGGTCGATAGCGCTGAGGCGGCGACGTATTCACTCGTGGTGAGGGGAAGCCAATTCACCGCCTCGCTGGAGGAGATGGCTGACCCCTGCCCGAGCTCAAATATGAGCCCGGCGACGATCACAGAGGAGGTCATCAGGATGGGTACGCCGATTATTGCTTGGGTGACGAACGGCGCCAACACCGCAGCTGAGGCTTCCGGTATCATTCCCAGGATATTCCACATTAATGCTAGTGGAGCCACAAACATTGCGGCGTCGAAAATGAGCATGACCATCGGTTTTGAGAAGAATGTCACCCTGCCACCCCGAGTCGATCGAAGGTAGGACTTGAAGAGGGCTGAGGATAGGGCTGCAACCAGCCTGAATCTCACAGCCTGAGGGCCTCCACGAGCTTCGCGGTGTCCTCTCCACCAGTTAACTTCAGGAAAACGTCCTCAAGGCTCGAACCCTTGAGGCCAGCCATGCCTTTGATCTCCTTGGGAGTCCCTCTGGCTACGACTGAACCGTCGCCGATTATCGTAATCGCGTTGCAGATCGCGTCAGCTATCTCCAGTACATGTGTGCTGAAAAGGATGGAGACCCCTTCTCCTGCTAGTCGGTGCAGGATCTCCTTTACTATTCTCGCTGATCTTGGGTCGAGCCCATTCAGGGGTTCATCTAATATCAGGACCTTGGGCCGATGCATAAGCGCTGAGATCAAGGCCACTTTCTGTCTCATGCCTTGCGAGTAGCCGCTCATTAGCTCGTTGACGTGCTTGTCCATCTGGAGGATTTGTAGGAGTTCACTCACTCTATTCTTTCGCTCCTCCGAGGATAGTCCATACGCTATACCCACTAGGTCGAGGTACTCTGAGGCGGTGAGGTACTCGTAGAGAAAGGGGGTTTCAGGGACGTAGCCTATCTGCTTTCTCGCCTCGATCGGATGAGCTCCGACATCCACGCCACACACCTTGATGTTACCCAAGTCGGGTTTGATGACTCCCATTATGATCTTCATGGTTGTGCTTTTGCCTGAGCCGTTTGGTCCAAGTAGCCCCATGACATCTCCGGGCTCGACGCTGAGGCTTAAGCCGTTGACCGCCTTCACTTCTCCAAAGGACTTGGATACGTCCATGAGCGATATATTCGACAAGATTAACCCCCGCGTCGCTCGCTGATTCAGGGTTGCGTCTATTAACCTTTGTCATGAAACGTTTCTAGGAAGCCTTGGGATGCTTTGTAGCACACTCACCCGCTCACATACTGAATATTTTCACACTCCGCCCAGACTGCCAATGGGTTGCGCATGCGATAAGAAGCGTATGAGGGAGAAAATCTAGATTTATTTACTTGCTAGAGCGCGTGCTGTGCACACCCGCAAGCCTAAGCACATCTATTATGTCATTGATTGGGATTATCCCCTTTATCACGGACAGCTGCTCGAAACTCATGGAGGAGGCAACAATAGCTGTCACGCAGCCTGCGGACTTACCCGCATCTATATCAGCATCTGTATCACCCACGAACAGAGTCTCCTCAGGTAGAGTACCCAGCTTCCCGCATGCGAGCAGAATCGGTTTAGGTGAGGGCTTTGGCTCCGAATCGTCTCCCCCAACCACCACGTCGAAGTATGAGGCCCAGGAATAGCCCTCAAGGATCTTGATTGCTGTGCTTTTCATCGTGTTTGTGACTAGCCCAATCTTGATTTTTCCCGACTCCTTGAGGGACCTTAGAACCTCTGTTGCGTGCGGGAAAGCCTTTGTTTTCTCGTCGCATTCGTCTCTCAGTTTGTTATAGTATTCAACCCTCTCACCAACCTCGTCACTGGTTAGGCTCGCCGAATCTTCGAATATCGTCCAAGACTTCATGCCCCAGAGATTCCGCATATAATAGTCCCTTGTTATCTCTGGCATCCCATAGTGTCTAAGAGTACCGTTTATGGCGTCGAAGCAGGTGTCCATCGAGTCTATCAGAACACCGTCTTTGTCGAACAGCACCGCTTTGAAGTCGTTGGTATCAAGCATGTTATATTTCAGGAAAGGGATCACCCCGTATTAGATAAATAATCCAGAGAAGATTTCAAAGATCTCAACCAATACCCATGTACGCACTTGTGCGGGGAGATAAGACAATAACCTCACATCCATGCGCGTGAACTAATTTTACCGATGTTCATGCGTGTGCGACGAGTACATAAGTAGGGCGATGCCGATGATTACACCAATCACAATAGATAATGAAGTGTACCCAGGGACGCCGCCGCTGGACCCGCTCCCAGATGATGGTGTAGATCCGCTGGCGATGGTGAAGGCACTATTCTGCCCACCGATATCTACATCGTATGATCCTGCAGTCCACGCGCTCGTCGTATGCCAACCAACCTTCGTCGTCTGGCCTGGGCTTAAAGTAACCACCTTGTAGCCAACCACCCGGTTGTTTACGACCAGTGTGGTGTTGTATGTGCCGTCGGTTTGACCCGTATTTGTGACGTTGGCGCTTATGTTCACCACTCCCCCGACGTCGATCTGCGTTGGGTTTATGTTTAGGTTGCTGACGATGAAGTTTGCTTGGCCCCCGCCCGTCGAGTTGGATGCGACGAGCTGGTATGGTTTGGGCGTGACCGTTGATCCGTCCGGTAGGGTCAGGGTTGGTTGGGTGTTGTCCGAGCCGAGGGTCATCTTCGCTTGGGCCCCCTCCACGATCGTCTGGTTACCGTAGTCTACTGCTTGGCCTCCTGTCGCTGCGCCGCTGATTAGGATCCTGAATTCTCCGCTGGAGTGGCCTGTGATTACGACACTGTATGTGCCTGGCTCTAGGCCGAAGTACCAGCCCAGAGTCTGGCTGTTGTTGTCTGTGTACCTTTCAGCGTATGCTGGGAATTCCTGGACGAGCGTCCCGTTTGGCAGCATGCCGACGCTTCTTCCCTGGGAGTCGGTGACAAGCATGTCTACTGGGCACCGGGCGATGAGGCTGTTCGAGGGGTTTGCGGAGCTGACAGACTTCGTCTGCCTCATATTTGGGTTCGGGCATATGGGGGCGCCTGTGATGGGGTAGCCCGCGAAGGCCGTGTTGGGGCCCGTCTGGTCCACCTTGGTTTCATCCGCCTGGGGGAAGCCCCATTTGCCGACCCAGCTGTTGAGCGTGTATACTTGTGGTGTCTGAGTGATCCATGGGTCGAACACCGTAGACCCTACGCCCCGGTGACTGCTCTGCAGGCCGTTCCAGGTTGAGCCTATTCTGTAAAGTATTACGGCGACGTGTCCGGTTAACTGCTGTCCGATGCCCATGGAATAGCCATTCGGTATCCCCCTCTGGATGGGTCCGTAGTCGAGGCCCCTGAGGAGTTGCCGAATCGCGGGGTCCTTGTTGAAGCGTATGCTGTCGAAGAAGGTGAGGACCTTTGTCTGGTAGCCTCCACAAACATAATCGCTGTTTGGGTCGTCCTTGCTTCCCGCTATGAAGGTGTTCTCGTAGCTGCCGCGCATGTCCCTAGGCACTAAGCCTATGGCGTTGAGGTAGCGCATAGATAGCATGGGGCCCCTCGGGATTGCTTCCTTGTACATGTTAGTCAGCATGTCGAGCTGCATCGTGTAGTCGGTCAGTTGTGTGGCTTGGACCACTTTGAAGCTTGTCACGTTGCTGATCTGGTATCTTGTTTCTCCTCCTTCACCATTCTGGATGGTCACAAGGGCCCTCACCTTAACATTGTATGTGCCCGTGTTCCACCCCGCGAAGGGCATCAGGGTGAAGTTGCCTTCTGCTCCGGTGGTCGTGTTGAGGGCAGTGTTCCAGCCTTCGGCGCCCGGGATGGTCGTGTCGAAGCTCACCTGATTGGCATCCGGTGCATACCCTGTCCCGTTGTAGAAGACCTGGCCTTTGAAGGTCACGGCCATGCCCTGCTCATAGGAAGCCTGGTCGGTTTGGAAGCTTACTGTGCGAATTGGCGTGATGCTGATGGTGACTGGGTCTGAGACCACGTCGCCACTGCTGGCGCCGAGGATGAGCTTGTTCTGATCGGGTTTGGATGGGTCGTGGCTGCTCCAGAACGACTGGGTTGGACCTATTAGGGTTGTTGTTGCCTGTCCACCGACCGTGTCCACGGTATCGGATGTCAGCTGGGCTCCGCCGAGGTCACCCGATGCGGGTATGATTGTGAATTGTATGGCATCCCATTCGGTACAGGACTCCCGTCGTTTGCTTTGACGACGGCTGTGATTGAGATCACCTTCCTCGAGTCCGTTCGGATGGTGTTTGAGTTGGCTGAGAGTATGACTGCGGATGCCTGGCTGCCTCCTCCTGCGCCTCCGCCTTGTATGTTCGCCTCTGTGACGACGAAGCTGTTCCACAGCTCTCCCTTGTAGTTGATAGAGAACTGGAGCAGCCATCCGGTTGGCTTATCCCAGTACGCGGTGAAGGATGTGTCGTTGTAGTTGTATCCGTTTTCGATACCAACCACGGCCCAGTTCTTCCCCGCGTAGGTTCTGCTCTCCTCAACGTCTATGACGAAGGGGTGGTACCCGTATCCGAGGTCTACACCCGAGGTGAAACCTTTACCTGAGTTGGCTGGTAATGCCACGGGGCCTCCGGCGAAGGAGAAGTTGCCCCCGGAGTTGCCGACGTTAAACGTGTAGTCTCTGGGGTCCAGAACCACTGTTCCGTTCAGCAGGTGAAAGGACTCCTCTACGTGGATGAGGCCTGAGGCGTCGACGCTCGTTACCTCGACCTTGATCCAATCGGCGGAGAAGGGGGATTGTCCAGAGTAGCTGTACTTCACCCAGTCCCCGACTTGAACGCCGACGGACTGCGCATGGGAGGTTAGGGTGGGGAAGAGTAACACCACGAGTATCATGAATATGAAAACTACTTCTTTCAAGCGAGGAAAATGGTGCGTTTCAACCATTCTAGATGGAAAACCTGTATCACCATAATAGAATTTGTCTGTGTCATCGGGGGAGGAACGAAAATCTAAGTGGTCCATTTTCCAATGCGCGCATGTGGGTGAACTCATATGCTAGTGTGTTTAGTAAAATTCTGTGAGTCGCATGGTGTACGACTTCGACACAGTTATCAGACAGACTCCCAACCAGCTCCGATAAATGGAGCTACGGTAAGAAGATGATCGGGTACGAAGACGTCCTCCCGATGTGGGTCGCGGATATGGACTTCGCATGCGCACCCGAGATAGTCGCAGCCGTCAAAGAGAGGGCCGCCCACCCGATATACGGGTACACATCCAGAACCGATGGCTACTACGACGGCCTCATCAGCTGGATGAAGAAACGCAACGGATGGAACGGCATCAAGCGGGACTGGATACTATCCAGCCCCGGCGTCGTCCCCGGATTCAACATCTGCGTGCAAGCCTATAGTCAACCCGGAGACAAGGTCATAATCCAGCCGCCGGTCTACCATCCCTTCGGATACGCCATTCTGAACAACGGCCGCCAAGTCGTCAACAACCCGCTAAAGATCGTGAACGGCAGCTACGTAATGGACTTCGAGGATCTCGAGAAGAAGATCGATGGTAGAGCCAAGATGATCATTCTATGCAGCCCACACAACCCCGTTGGCCGCGTCTGGAAGAGGGACGAGCTTAAGCGGCTCGTCGAGGTCTGCAAGGAGAAGAACATAATCATCATATCGGATGAGATTCACAGCGACCTGATCCTGGGCAAGACGAAGCACACATGCACCGCCACAATCAGCGACGACGCCCTCATGAGGACGGTCACGCTAACTGCCCCCAACAAGACATTCAACATCGCCGGCCTGCAGAACGCCGACGCCATCATCCCTAACCAAAAACTGTACGACGCCTTCAAAAACGTCACAACCAACTGCAGCATAGGCAACCCCAACCTCTTCGGCATGGTGGCACAGGAAGCCGCATACGCCAAAGGGGAGCCGTGGCTCGAGGAGCTGCTGACCTACCTCAAGGCAAACCTAGCGTACTTCGAGGACTACATCAGGAAGAATATCCCGCAGCTTAGGGTCTACCCACTCGAGGGCACGTACCTAGCCTGGGTCGACTGCACAGGCCTCGGCATGAACGACGAGGAGCTTCACACGTGGATGCTCAAGGAGGCCAGGCTCTGGCTCGACGATGGAGTCATGTTCGGCTTGGAGGGATCGATGTTCATGAGGATCAACATCGCGTGTCCCAGAAGCATGCTCAAAGATGGCCTCGAGAGGCTTGACAGGGCCGCCAAAAGGCTGCCGAAGAAGAGGAAGTAGAATTTCTCCTTAGACGATGCTAACGTGAGGCTCTTCCCAGCCTATGCACTCACGATCACGAGGTTTCACCACTTGTTTCAGCTGACCATCTCACTCATCGGCTTACGTTCCTTGGATACGGGACACTCATCCGGGTAACCGAGTGGAGTCAAGGCCACCACCCTGATGTTTCCGGGTATGCCAAGTGCCTCCCCGATAGCGGCCTCGTCGAGTTGTTCGCCGATCCAGCATGTGCCGAGCCCCCTCTCCGCGGCGGCCAGGATCAGGTGCTCCATGCTTATGCCCATGTCCAGCATGTAGTATGGCTTTCCATCCCTGTTGCCCGCCTTCTCAGGGTCGCCGCAGCCCACGATCACAACTGGAGCCTCGGCGGCCCAGTCCCTCATCGTTATGCGCTTCCTGAGGGCCTCATCGGTCACGACTATGTATCTCCAGCACTGTCTGTTGCCCCATGATGGCGCAAGCTTCGCCGCCTCCAGGATGTATTCTATTTCGCCCTCGGGGATAGGGTCCTTCCGGTACTTCCTGAAGCTTCTGCGTTTACGGATGACTTCCATTAATTCCAGATGGCATCTCTCTCTTATGGTTCATGAGCGGTGTTTATGTTTTTTATTCGCGCGCGTATGATCAAGTTAAGAAGATATAATGGTTTCAGCAACACAGGCACTTAATTCAAGGCATCTAGAGGGATTA
>CAWACK010000023.1:0-21842 GCA_963780545.1 Candidatus Bathyarchaeota archaeon | reverse complement strand
GTACTCTTCTGAAAAGCTGCACATCACCAACGTGATTCGCCCTCGTCAGAAACCTCACAAGCCTCTCGATCCCGAAACCTGCGCCGGCTGAAGGAACAAATCCCTTCTTTGCTTCAGCAACATACGCATCATAGATCTTCATGTTCAGTCGATCCTTACCCATCCTCTCAATTATGCGCTTGTAATCATACTCCCTCTCAGCGCCAGAAAGTGCCTCCCCAAATCCCTGAGGATACACTAGATCATAGTTCAAGTAGTGCCCAGGATCTGACTCATCCTCCTTATCATAGAATTCCCTCTTATGGCAAAGAGCCCAGAAAGGCTGCTCATTCGCCTTCGAAGCCTCAATCTCCCAATCTTTTCCATATCTGTTTTCGAGCTCGTGGGTGGTATAGACCCTGAAAGGCGTTTTGAACTCAAACGGTTCAACACCAATGCTATCAAACAAACTCGAGTACACCTTCAACTGTCCGTTCAAGAAGTCGAAGTAACTCTCCATGAGCGACATCACATCTTCTTTCTTACCATTCGCGATCTCGAAATCCAGCTGCGTAAACTCAAACAGATGCTTTCCAGACTCCATTCTCTCCGCTTTCTCAAGCCTAATGTTCGGTGAAAAAATGAAAATCTTCTCAAGGTCCCTGACGGCAACCTGTTTGTGTAGAATCATGGAATTCATCGTGTAAAGTAACATTCCATTGTACTCAATCTCAGGCGTTTTGATTATCGACGACCCTGGATCTGGACCAAGCGGATCTGTGCTTCTGCCCAATATCACAGGCAGCAGCTGAACAAAGCCTTGCTCATGGAAGAAGTCAGAAGTCAGTTTTAGAACAGCACTCCCTATCTCTACTCTTGTTGTTAATTCCGATGCTTGCATTTGGACCGCGAAAAAAGAGCTAGTAACTAGTATATTAAAATATATTCAGTAATATTAAATATATTTCAGTATTTTGACAATATTTATAATAAAATTTGTAAAAAATACATAATGATTGGGGATGGGTGGTAAAATTGAAAAAAACTATTTTTTCTCGACGTGATTCCTTATGTAAAATATAGAAGTTTGAATGTATTTGTTTTCTCTATATCATGTTCTTCTCACATATTTCTCTATGAGGAGAGCCCGGTATTCGCGCGTTCGACGAAAAATGCACATCTTCTCATTAAAGTTCTATCCACTATTCTTTTTTCGCATTGATAGTAACTTTACCGCTGTTGGAGCTAGTGAGACAACGATTATGGAGATGATGACGAGAGACAGATTATCTTTCACGATCTGTAAACCGCCGAAAAAGAAGCCTCCGAAAAGGAACAATGCAACCCACGCAATCCCTCCTAGGAAATTGTATATCACGAAGTGCTTGTAGGGCATACGGCCGATACCGGCAATAAATGGGGCAAACGTTCGAACGATAGGGACGAACCTTGCGAGAAAGATCGTTGCACCACCATGCCTCTCGTAGAACTCCTGAGCTATATCCAAGTACTCCTTCTTAAAGACCCGTGAGTTCTCGTCATGAAAAACTCGTGGTCCCAGATAGTGTCCTACTGAGTAATTTGCAGCGTCACCTCCAATCGCAGCCAAAACAAACACTACGAATAACAATCCGAAGTTCATAGAACCTTGACTGGATAGAGCTCCTGCAATGAAGATTAGTGAGTCACCTGGAAGGAAGGGTGTCACCACAAGCCCAGTCTCACAGAAGACCACTAGGAAAATTAAGACGTAGACCCACACCCCATATGTATGTATTAGTAAAATGAGATTCGTATCAACGTGCAGATATAAAATCGATTAAGAATTCGATTAACCCCATTACTGCTACCAATTTACACCTTACCCTATAAAAGAGACGCCCGTAGCGAGTGCTTTATTGCGTATATTCAGCAAAAAATATTTTTAACAATGCACTAGTCTGCTGGAACCTGCAATATTTCAGAGGATTGACATCCTAAATCCGATCTAAGTTCTTCCAAACCGACGTTAAACCTTCTCCTTCTCCTAAAGACACAGACATTGTTGTAGCCAGATTCATTCAACAAATTCAACGCCTCCGATATATGGAAACCAAGAGTACTAGGAATGTGCATGTCGCTTCCAACCGTTACAGCCTTTATACCAGCGTCATGTGCCTCCTTAACGAAATCAGCAAAGGGAAAGAAGTCTCCAACCCTGTGTCTGTAACAACTCGTATTGACCTCAAAACCGATATCGTTACTAACTAACTTATCAAAGGAGTCGTAGACGATCAATCCGAAGTCGCTAAACGAAAGCGGACCATTATAGACTAGTGGGAGATACTTTCTAAAGTAATCTGGATGAGCCATTATATCGAATAATCCACTATCAATCGCCTGATTCCAAACTTTAAAGTACTCATAGATAGCTTCAGATAAGGGTCTTCCGCTAAAGAACCTTACAGCTTCCTCCTTTGAGGCCACACTCAACCCATTTATCGAGTGTGTACTTCCTAAAACGAAATCTAATGGAAACTCACCGAGAATTCTCTCTATGTTCCGCTCCTCCTCCGGTAAATAGTCGACCTCCAATCCAGCTAGAAGCGTAACGTTAGTCTCCTTCTGAGCAGCATATATCTCCTCAATATAACCCGAAATCTCACCAGACTGAATCCCAAACCAACTATCGTGCCCACCAGTAATGAGATGAGTCGTGAAAGCAACCTCAGTGACACATCTCAACTCAGCGGCTCTAACAATATCCATAATCTTTGTATTGGCTGCGTCCTCACTATGCCGCTCGTGAACATGGTAATCCAAAGAACTTCTGTATTGAGTCATTCTAATCCTTAACAGCAATACAGCCATCCAAATATATAGAGAACACTTATATAATCTATAGTAGTTTGGCTAAAAATATAGCAGATATAATAAATATACATCAAAAACAATCGAACGTTAACTTAAAACGCACTCAGTGATTTAAACAAACCATGGATGAATTCTACAGGATACCCGACTACCCCATTAAACTCACCGCAACAACCATCCTAACTAGACTACTTGATGGACTCGGCTTCAGATTTTACTGGTCCACAGTAGGACTCCAAACAAAGGACTATCACTTCAGACCCGCAGCCGACACCAAGAGCATAGAAGAACTCGTAGACCACATCTGGGAGCTAATGAACTGGGTCAGCACCTCAACATTCAATAAACCCTACACGAAACCAATAAACAGCGAAGACACAAGAAAACAAGCACTCGAGATCATTTATGACCTCCGAAGCACCATGATCGCAATGAGCGACGAGGATCTTCAAAAACTCCGTATAAGGGATAAACCCTACTGGAACATCATCAACGGCCCATTCTCAGACGCCCTGACCCATATCGGGCAGATAAACTCCTTCCGGAGACTTTCTGGAAATCCCGTACCCCCAGCAAAGGTATTCTTAGGAGAGCCACCACAGACAAACCTGAAGAATACAAATAAAAACATAAATAACCTTTCCTAAGCCTTTTTTCTTTCCAATATCTTCTAAGTGGCATGGATCAATCGATGACCCGCACCCTCAGAATACTAGTCATATTAGCAGTCATCGTACTAACCGGTTTGGAGGTCATTTCCTCTAACCCCTCCTCTAACCCCGCTCTTGTTTGGGTCTATGGTCTTCTGGTTGTGATAGTCTTTGCCATATTGTTGTATAGGGAAAAACCCTGGGTCAAAAAGTAGTCCAATGCCCATTTATACAATAAAAGAGAAAAAACGATCCATCTTCACGAAATAAAATCTTATTCAGAGTATTAAATTGGCTCAGCGACTTCTCCTTTGACTATGGCCTCCTAGACTCCTTTAGAATTAAGCGCGTGCATCGACTTGGTTGAGCACATGAGAGACAGCATCGATTTCCTCATCGCCGACGTAACCTGCACCGGGATGCATCAAAGGTAGAGGCTTATTTCGCACAGATCTTCACCGTCTACCGCTAGAGAAGATTTGCCAACCATGAGACGATTCCTGCCCAGTAAACATTTAAAATTAAAAGTAGACGCACGCGCGGCTAATCAAATTCAATTGGATATACAGATGGCCATTTACTCTAGCGGTGTTTAATTCTTACAGGTGCTGGAAATGCGTCTCAAGGGTAAAACCGCCATAATAACTGGTTCCTCTCGAGGAATAGGCAGAGGGATCGCGAGAGTCTTCGCCAAGGAGGGTGCAAACCTAATATTAAACTCAAGGACCGCCACCGAGCCTGAGATCAAAGAGCTAATCGCGGAGATGGAGAGCTTTGGTAGTAAGGTATTCTTCGTATCCGGCGACGTCGGTGAGCCGGATGTGATCGAGAAAATCGTTCAGGAGGCTCTAAGAAGGTTTAGCCGTATCGATATCCTCGTCAACAACGCAGGTGTAGGAGGAGCGAAATCGGTCGTCGAAACCCCAGTTGAGCTCTGGGATAGAATGATTCGAGTCGACTTGAGCAGCGTATTCCTACTCTGCAAACGGGTAATTCCCGAGATGATTAAGCAAGGTGGAGGCAAGATAGTAAATACCTCAAGCGTCTACGCCGTCTTCGGTTCTCCCAAGGTCGCCGCCTATTGCGCTGCTAAAGCCGCCGTTAGCGGTCTAACGCGTCAGATGGCTGTTGACTATTCATCTAAAAATATTAACGTAAATGCCATCATGGTTGGATTCATCGAGACCGATATGACGCGTAAAAAGTGGGAGAATAGCGCGATGATGGAGGACCTTAGGAAGATGATTCCCGCTAACCGCTCTGGTACTCCTGAGGACATTGGAAACGCCGCCCTTTTCCTATGCAGTAACGAGGCAAACTACATCTGTGGACAGAATCTAGTTGTCGATGGCGGTTGGTCCATCGCCATGATGGCCTAGGTGATTACTGTTTCTTCTTCACGGACTCCACTATCCGTTGTAGCCCCTCGAAATCCAATTCGAGGAAATCTTCGTCCCTGAGTCCCTCTAACTCCTCGGGTACTTTACCCTTAGCCTTGGCTTCTATGAGTTTCATTCTGAGTTGTGCTGCCTCAGACAGCACTTTACGCCGCTCAACATTCAGGGGGTGGTCCTGAATATATTCACTCATCAAGTAAGCCTCCACCTTTGTGCCAAGTGGCTTAACGTACTCGACGCTTCTAATACCCCCGAATCCGGGATCATGAGGCTCCAACTGATACCAATACGCGATGCTACTGTAGTCCTCTACCAGCATGTTGCGGTTGCAATGTTCGATTGTGACGCGGATACTCTTCTCGAATGGAATGGGATCGGGTATGTGTAAACGATAAGCTGTAAAGCGACAGAGGAGGAGGTCTGCGAAGCTGAGACCATGATATGGCGCCGAAAAGGGACCGTCCTTCCAATACCACCCTCCCTGGAAGTAATCCTCGGTCCCTGTTCCCAAAATGCTTGGTTTCTCTTCACCGTCGACGAATATCGCCTCATCCCCCTCCAGCATATTTCGACTACCCTTATCGTAGCTCTGCATGTTGAGTACACAGCCTGTGAAGTGCCCCCTCCCTGTCGCTTCAAGTATTGAGTAATTCTTGCCGATAGTCGTCGGATTCTCGCGACGCCACTTCGCGTGGAACCTAGGAACATCGACACCGACTTCCTGTTCGTGAAACTGGATCCCGTAATAGAGATGGGATACAGGGACATCACTGAGGTTCTGGACCTCAAATCTCGCACATTTTCCGAAGGGCATGGGCCAATAACTCCACCAGCCTCCACTAGTTACGCCCTGAATCGCACTAATGTACTGCGAATACTCGCTGAAACCCATACCGAAGAAATCACCAAACGGCGCTTCAACGCTCGGGTCTTCCTCGTCGTCCCAGTAGAATCTGAAGATGAGTTTCCTGTAGATGTCTGGATCCTGGCACATGATCGTAAACCAGATCCGTGAGACCCAGCCACCACCGTTAACTGTACCTAGATTAATCGTCTCGTTTGGAGATACTGACACGAAGTCGTGGTTCCCACCAGAAGGGTCAGTACTGCTAAGCATTCGACTCTTCCAATGTTTAAGATGCGGAAGATCAGAAGCTCCTAAGCTACCTAAGCTTGAGAACAGGTGCTATCACTAATGTTAACCACAGCAACTACTGTCTTAAGAAATCCATCATCAGGAAAAATTACGAATGTCTTCCAGCTTATATGTAAACAGCAGATTTTCTTTAAGAAGTGAATTGACTTAGATAAACTCACAAGTTTTATTAGATGGAATTCATGTGTTGCCTAGAAGAAGGGGAGCTGGAGTCATCCTAGCTGAGAGGACGAAGACCGTCGACCCTTGGAACCTGATCCGGGTAATACCGGCGGAGGGAGAGATTTGGGGAAAAATGACACGATAATAAGTAAATTCAAAGATTTATTCAAATTTTTTAATTCTCAAGGTATAAGTGCAAAAGAGTGGATACTCTCAGTGCCTTCACCGTTTAGCCATTCATATATTCCTATATACTTAATTTCACTGCAAACTATATTCAAAGCTGTGTCCCATAGTTCACTGTTATATAATAGGTAGGTGTAGGAGTTTGACAGATATTTCGTTCAATCAAGTCGAAGGAAGACGCCTACTCATTATCGGTGAAGTTGGCACTGGAAAGACCCTCCTAACGAGGAGACTTCTCAAGGAAGCGCTTGATAAGAGTGATGATTTAATAACGGTTATAGATATGGCTCCTAGAAAAATGAAAATCGAAGGGGAATCTGTGGGGGGACCCCTCCTCGAGGATATTAATCCGAGAGTTAGATATCTGACACCAATAGAAGTGAATGCCCCCAGGCTCAGCGCAAAAAGCGCTGAAGAACTAATCAAGCTAGCAAACGAGAATAAGTTGAAAATTGATGCTTTACTAAACAGTTTCCTTCAGGACCCCACAAGGACCCTATTCGTCAACGATGTATCGATCTACCTTCAGAGCGGTGACTTGATCGAAGTCCTGCGAACATTCTTTGCGGCGAGAACAGTCGTCGCCAATGGTTACCTTGGTGAGCGGCTCAAAAGCGACTACGGTACCGAGGTTTCACGAAGAGAAAGGGACCTAATGCTGAAGCTGGCAGATAAGATGGATTTGGTGGTTAGGCTATGACGATATCCACCGACGTCAAGATTTTAAAGGCGACTGGAAAACGATGCAACAGGTTTGATGTGATGCATGTATGAAGACCTATAGAGCTCTAACAATCGCGGGTTCAGACTCCGGCGGAGGCGCGGGCATACAGGAAGATCTCAAGACCTTCATGGCACTAGGGGTTTACGGCATGTCCGCGATTACATCAATAACAGCTCAGAACACAGTGGCTGTGACGGCAGTCCAAGATATCGATCCCGAGATTGTCGTAGCACAGATTGAAGCTGTAACCTCCGATATAGGAGTCGACGCAGTGAAAACTGGAATGCTTCACACATCTAAAATCATCTCCGCTGTATCGAATGAGTTGGAGAAACATAATTTCCCAGTTGTCGTAGATCCTGTGATGATCTCGAAGAGTGGTGCTGCCCTCCTACTACCAGAGGCAAAAGAGACACTCATCCGGAGACTCCTTCCACTCTCGACGGTTGTCACACCAAACGCGATGGAGGCTGAAGCCATCACCGGAATCAACGTCAAGACCATCAAGGAGGGTAAGAGAGCAGCTGAGATGATCTCCTCGATGGGCCCTAAGGCCGTCGTCATAAAAGGGGGGCACATCTTTGAGAGCAGCAAAGCCATCGATATCCTGTTCTATGAGGGAAAGACGACTTTGCTTGAGGGAGAGAGACACGACACAAAGGATACACATGGAACGGGCTGCTGCTTCTCCTCGGCCATCGCAGCTGGATTAGCGAAGGGTGAAACAGTGCCAGAAGCCGTTACCACAGCTAAGGATTTTGTCAACCATGCGATCAAGTATGGCCTCCGAATAGGTCAAGGAAGCGGGCCACTGAACCCGGCTGCTAACCTCTACAATGATGCAGAGAAATACGTCGTTCTGGAGAACATCCGTTCGGCGGTGACTGACCTCGAGAGTTGCCCTGAAGTCAGGAACCTCATTGCTGAAGTTCAGATGAATGTAGGAATGGCCCTCCCTTACGCAACAAACGTAAGAGATGTCGCAGCCATCGAGGGCCGAATAGTGAAGATGCAGAAGGGTGTGGGTAAGATTGGGTGCCCATGGTTCGGGGCCTCAAGCCACGTCGCTAGAACCATCCTGGCGGTCATGTCGTTTGACCACGACAAGAGAGCCGCAATTAACCTCAGATACGGTGAGGATGTGATTAATGCCTTGAAAGAGATGGGACTAACGGTTTCTTATTACGACAGGAGAGAGGAGCCTCCAGATGTGAAGAATCGAGAGGGAGGAACAACATTCTGGGGTGCAGAGCAAGCAGTAAAGAGGGCTGGAAAGGTACCGGATGTAATTTACCACATCGGAGATTGGGGAAAAGAAGCGATGGTCACAATCGTTGGAAGCTCAGCCGAGGAAGTGGCTTCAACCACCCTGAAGTTAGCCAAAAAACTCTATTGTAACTGAACTAAAGATCCATATTTTAAAAACTCTTTACCCAATCCAGCGTTGTTACGCGAGAATTGAAACGCTATATACGTGTCTAACCTGAAGTAAAAAGATGAGACTGTACTCTATTGCCCTCTAGGTCAACAATGACTCCGCGAAGGATTGCTTCGGCGTATTCGCTACCTGGGTTTAAACAGAGCGTCCGCCCTATTCTAGCAACCCCTCTAGACTCATGCAAATGCCCATGTAGTCCCAGCAATGGCTGATACTTCTCAATGAGGCTCCTCACTGCAACGCTGCCCGAACCGAACATTATAGGCTGTCCACCGCTGAAGATGGGTTTCAATTTCTCGTCCAACTTCTGACATAGATCAAGCCCCGAATCAAACGGGGGAACATGAATGTTGAAAATACAGTTCTCCTTCGACCGAACACTTGACGCTAGTCCTTCAAGTTTCTCTCGCAGATCCTCCTCGCTGGCTTCCCTCGGTGTCTGCCATGGAGTAGGGTTACTCCAACCACAAGTAATCATCTCATAGCCACCACGTATCTTGACTACCTCTCCCTCAGGATCCTTGAAGACTTTCGATCTCCTGAGGAGAGAGTCGACGGATGGCTGATCATCATTGCCACCGGAAATGTAAACTTCGGCTACTGATCCCTTTAGCTTCTGATCCGCCAACTCTACCCAATGTGAAATTCTTTCATTCATCAAACTGGAGAAAAGATCCTCGAGTTTGCCTCTGTCTGCCTTGAGTTTTATGAAGGTCTCCTGGTCCATTCGATAAGGATAGGAGCCGGTTCGCCTTATCTGCGACTCCAGGTCCCCCACTTTAGCATCAGAAAGTACTCGATGAACGCCAAGGAAATCGGCTTCAAAAGTGCCATTCCTCAACGATACGATGGGGACGAGTATCTTACCACTTAGGTCACCGCTAAGAATCAACACATCGGCCTTGTAGAACTTCGGAGCATTGAGGAACTTGAGGAAACAGTCTTCAGAGCCATGGATGTCCGTTGCGAAGAAAAGCCTCGTTTGAACCACACACCTATCAGCGATTATAAGTTACTTATATAATTACTTATATAGACTATCTATAAAATATTGGAAGATCCAAATGACGGAGAAGCCCTTCGCTAGGAGAAGCTCTGGCTTAATTCGTCAAGCATCACTCTTTGATACATTCATCTTCAACTCCTCCGCAAGCTCATTCGTAGTCATACTAGGGAGCTACGCCTTCGCAGTTACATTCACGACGGGTGGAGACCTTCTATCCGCAATTCCTGTCGCCATGATCTCGTTTTCGATAGCAATTGTCTACGCGATGCTCGTTGCGACCTTCCCACGCTCCGGCGGAGACTATGTGTTTAACAGCCGGGTACTCCATCCCTCACTTGGCTTTGGCTTCAACTTTTCGCTGGTCTTCTGGCAAACCTTCTTCCTTGCCTTTAACTATTATCTCATCTGTTTCTCCGGTCTCGGCCCTGGCCTACACATCATCGGTTACATACTCAACAATCCGACTTTGATCAACATCGGCCTTGCGATGATGACGCCCTGGGTCGCCTTCCTCATAGGCTCCGCGATCAACGTGATCTTCACGCTTATCGCCTTTGGAGGAACGAAAAAGATGCTTCGGGTCAACAATGCGATATGGATAATAATGATGATCGGCATAGTAATTGCCATCGCAGCTCTAGCACTCGTGGGAAACCAGGGTTTCATTAGTCTTTTCAACTCATTCATGTCCTCCTATGGCGGCATCTTCGGCTCATCATCCAATCCCTACCAAGCCATAATAGCTGCAGCGAAGTCGGGAGGCTATACAACTCCGCCGTTCATCTTTGCCTGGCCATTCGTTGCGATAGTAACGAACGCGGTCATGTGGACTTTCTACTCAGCATATATCGCTGGAGAGGTCAAGGAGGCAAACTCAGTAAAACGAAATCTCATTTCAATGGCAGGAGCTGGCCTATTTAACCTAATCTTCGTTGTTCTACTCTTCTACTTCAGCTTCAGAACCTTCGGATACAACTTCTTGACCTCCATCTCATACCTGACGACCTATAACCCACAAGGATTACCATGGGGCAACGCAGTAGAGATGCTTACAGCCTGCTATGGACTCGCAGCCAAGAACCCAGTCCTAATAGCCTTCGCCGTCATAGGAATAAGCCTCGCAGGCACCCTCATCTACACAGTGGTCCTCTTTTTACAGGTAAGCAGGAACATCTTCGCTTGGTCAATGGACCGACTTGTACCAGAGAAGTTTTCAGAGGTTAGCCCCAAATTTCACACCCCAACCTACACTAACCTCACAATATTCGTCGTTTGCGAGTTATTCCTACTGGTGACCATGGCATTCCCCGATGCGTTTTGGCTGATCTTTTTCTCAACAATCATAGGACCCGCCTTCAGCTGCATGTTCCTCCCTGGCATCACCGCTGCACTTCTCCCATACAAGCGCAAAGACATCTACGAGGTCTCACCAATCAAGCGGGAGATACTGGGCATTCCGTTGATTACCTTAGTTGGGGCCATCGAAGTTGGCTTCATGACATTCATGGTCTATACGTATATCGCCTGGCCTCAATTCGGAATATCAACACCTCTACCCTTATTTCTAAACTTCGGAATGATAGGTGTAGGCTTCATCCTGTACTGGGTGATAAGATATATCAGGAGAAGGCAAGGTGTAGACATCGACCTAGCCTTCGCAGAGATACCACCAGTCTAAGAGGTGATTTGGATCCCCCTAGAAAAGGAAAATGAGGAACTCGTAGCAGAAGCACTACGAATAGTGGATGAAGCGAAAAAACGTGGCATCATTTTAAGGCTAATGGGGGGTATAGCAGTAATAATCCACACCGATGATTCCGACTTATACACTCGTCTTTCCACACTTGGAAGAAATGGGGAGAAATCAAGAGATATAGACATGGTAACATACAGTTCTCAAAGCGGTAACGTTGACAAATTATTCAATGATCTCTCCTACAAGTCGGATAAACTCAGTTATGGCCTACTTCGGAGAGAGCCGCTTCATGTACCACCATATCAAGGGCCTCTACAACATAGATGTATTCTTCGAGAAGCTTCACTTCAGCCACGAGTAGACCTAGGATCTAAAAAAGGACAGGGAAGATTGGAACTAGACTATCCGACTCTCACATTAGCTGATCTCGTTCTGGGAAAACTTCAGATACATGAGATCAATGAAAAAGACATAAGGGATCTCATCGTCCTCATAAAAGAACACTCCCTTTCAGATGACGATGTGGAAGAAACAATCAATTTAGAAAGGATTACTACCGTTCTCTCTAAAGACTGGGGTTTCTGGTACGACGCAGAATCTAATTTAAATAAAGTATTAAACTCCGCCCAAAAATATCAGGAACAAGACTTATTGAAAGGAGAGGAGTTTAACGACCTATCAAACAAAGTTCAGAAGATCTCCATAGATATTAACAAAGCACCTAAGTCGAGGGACTGGCTGAAGAGAGCTAAGGGTGGGAATCTTAAAAAGTGGTGGAATGAGGTAGAGGAATTAGTTAGATGACTTCCCAGCCTCATTTATCAAATTTTTCACCAAGAACTTGATATAAATCGAGATATAAGGGACTTATAACATCAATATTTGAAGTTAATGCAAGTAGAGAAAACTACCTCTCAGGAGATTGCAGCCAACATCAAGCTTAGGCTTCCCTGTGAGATTGTGACGGAGCACCTTTTGCCAATTATTCGAAGGGAACTGGCACAGGAACTAGTGAATCGGAGAAAGATTAGTCAGATCCAGGTGGCGAAAATACTGGGTGTGACACAACCTGCTATTTCGAATTACATCCACACTAAATCAAAGTTAAAGGGTGAGGTGGCTGACAGCGTCGATGAAATAGAGAAGCTAGCTAGGGACTTCTCAGAAGATCTTTGCAGAGGAAGATTAACAGAAAAGGGAGCAATCGAAAAGGTATGTGGCTTATGTATACAAATGAGGAACCAAGGCCCAATCTGCGCAATACATGGCGAGGAGATAGAATCTTTGCAACATGGGCGATGTTCTCTCTGTCTCACCGACCTAACTAGATTGAGGGAGGGTGCTCTTGGAGACTATGAGATAGCTGAGAACGTGAGGCAAGCCTTGCAGCTCATAGAGGATACGAAGGAGCTGGCTCTTCTCATCCCAGAAATCGGTATGAACATAACGTATGCTAAACCGGACGCTGTATCCACTATGGAAGTCGTTGGCGTGCCAGGAAGAATCAGGTCTATAGCTAGATATCCCCGCGCTGCCTGCCCACCCGAATTTGGAGGCTCATCACACGTAGCCCGCGCGGTCCTTACCATGATGCGTTTCCAACCATCGTTCCGCTCAGCTATAAGCCTCAAGTATGATCCGGAGGTAATTGAGATTTGCAAGCAACTTGACCTAGTTGTCTCCTTCTATGATAGATCCGAGGAACCTATAGATGTGAAATCTGTGGAGGACAGGACAATACCATGGGGCATCGAATGTGCCGTTAGAAGGAGCAGCGAACCTCCGAGTGTAGTCTACGATACAGGTGACATAGGAAAGGAGCCATTGATATTCCTATTCGGATACACTCCCATTGAAGTCGCCCAACTAGCTGCAAAGATTGCTAAAGAATATATTAAAAGGACTCCCAGCTCAAGATCCTCATATCAACATAATTAATGACCTATACAAACCATCTCAATACGCGGCATGGTTTCATTTTAACTGCTTCAAGTCTAAAGAGAATATCCTGTAAAGGCAATCGTATGTGGAAAGAGCCGATAAATGCATCACCAAGCTTTCTTTCGGAGAATTTTTTAGACCTATCCAAATAGTAGCCAATGAATTTGGTGCGATCGTCCTTAATGTCTTTATGATGAACTTGAAAAGGTCACCAATCGAATCTATTGGCTCAGCAAATTACAGCTTCCTCAAATATATAGAAAACATAAAAATAAACAATGCCTAAAATTACCTGTCTAGCCGGTGGAGTAGGAGCTGCACGGCTCCTTCAAGGTCTCGTCAAAGTTGTCCCATCGAAGGATATTACGATAATAATTAACACAGGCGATGATATCGAGCTCTATGGACTAAAAATCTCCCCCGATGTTGATATAATCACATACACGCTCGCGGGAATAGTGAACGAAAACACAGGCTGGGGCATACGTGGCGACTCGTTCCACTGTCTGGAGGCCCTCAGTAAACTCGGATATGAAACGTGGTTCAACTTAGGAGACATCGACATGGCCACCCACATAAGCAGAACTAAGCTTCTCAGAGAAGGCCATACACTATCCGAGGTAACAGCTAGACATGCGAAATCCTTGGGAATAGAGGCAAACCTGATCCCTATGACTGACGACCACTTCGCTACACACATAATCATTAATGGAGGACTCTTACACTTCCAAGAATATCTCGTTCATAGGAGAGCATCCGATTCAGTTCAGGGAGTGAAATTCGTTGGAGCGGAGACATCGAGACCCGCACCAGGATTAATTAACGCAATTAGAGAAACGGATTGCATCATAGTTTGCCCAAGTAACCCGATAGTAAGCATTGGTACCATTCTTAATGTACCTGGAATTCGAAATGCTCTCTGTGAAACAGAAGCAAAAATAACAGCTATCAGCCCAATCGTCGGAGGAGCACCCATTAAAGGGCCTGCTGATAAGATAATGACTGGGATGGGATTAGAAGTATCTGCCTATGCCGTCGCAGAGTTATACAGAGATTTCCTCGATTCATTCGTGATAGACAATCAGGATCATAGCTATGCCGATGCAATTAGTAGACTCGGTATAAATGTCAGTATAACGAACACCATTATGGGCAGCTTAGAGGATAAGATAAGGCTCGCGGAGACGACTCTGAGATCGATAGATTTGGTGTAAATAATGTATCATCGGGGTGGAATCTATAGTATTATACCTGTTAAGATGCTTCGGGATTCTAAAACCCGGCTATCTAGCATCTTGGATCCCAAGGAGCGCGCAACTCTAACTCTTCTAATGCTTGAGGATGTTGTGACCACTATTCAATCTTCCGAACTCGTAAATAGAGTTCTCATCGTAACACCAGACGAGCAGGTAACTAGATTCGCCGAAGAGCTGGATGTCGAGTCGCTTCTATCGAATTCGAATGATCTTAACCTTGATCTCGAAAACGCAGTGTCTTGGTGCAGCAGATCGGGAGCTGAATCAACCATGATAGTCTTAGCTGATCTACCAACCTTCTCAAAGGAGGATATCATAAATATGCTCGAACCCAAATTTTTGCGGCTCCGCTGCTATTATTGCGCCATCTAGGGACGGAGGCACAAATGTGCTCTTCCTTCATCCCTGTGACTTGATTAAGCCAAGTTTCGGAGTTGGGAGTTTTGAGAGGCACATGCTTCAGTTAGGATCAGTCGGAGCCGTCGTGAGAGTCTACAAATCGATGAGCACATCTCTGGACATCGATACCCATGTAGATGTCCAAGAACTCTTGGAGAAAAAAAATTCCTTTAGCCGACCACCAAAATCGTTGATCTACTTAGAAAAATTGACAACAAAGAGGTTTATTGACCCAGTAAAAGAAGATTAAGGGAACAGATCTTTATCCCGTGACCAAACTAGGTCGACAGCCTTCGAGTGATCATCCTTCCGATAACTATACCCTCTAATTATTGCGACGGGTACCCCCTCATTAGCTTGACCGATCACTAGCTCAGCAGCGGCTGCTAACTCGTCAGCAACAGCTATACTCTTTACTCTTAGCTCGTATCCAAAGAGATCCTTCTCACCCCTACGGTCGTACAAAACACCTATGCCTGATGACCCGACTGAGATATTCACCTCACCAGCTCTATGGGCCCGACCATGTGTGTCGGAGATTATAACAGCGACATCTATACCGCCTATCTCCCTCAACCTAGTTCTAATCTTATCAGCGGATCGATCCGGGTTTTCAGGTAGGAGTGCGAGATTCTCTGCTCCCGCTACATTCGACTTGTCTACACCAGCGTTCGCGCATACGAACCCCTGCCTTGTCTCCGTGATGAAAACCCCGGGTGCAATACGTCTTACCGCCCTCGACTCTCTTAGAACGACCTCTACAAGCCTAGGATCTTTACCTGTTTGGACCGCGAAGTTCAATGAAGGCTGAGATGGCTCAACGGAAGCTAGATTAACAAGTCTCCCTTCAGCCTTTGAAACCACCTTATGGGTTATAATAAGTATGTCGCCGTCGTGTAGGGGTTTCTCAGAGTTTTTCGTCTTGTCGAAGATTAATTGAGCTAAGTCATCCCCAGGCTCTATCATCGGAAGCCCGACAACCGGAGTTATCTCTATCGACATATATTCTGTTCTGGTTAGAGCATTATATGAACAGTAACTTTCTCCATTGCCGGCTTTGGTATATTTATTAAAGAAAGGTGATTGAATGGATATGAAAATGCTCTTAACCTAAGTAACAGAACCTCAATTTATTTTTTTAGAGCCAAAAATTCGGATTGATCCTGAGTTCATATGTGGCAACTTGATACATTATACCCTCTCTAGTAGTCGAGCGATTTAGTCGAGTCATTATACTAAATCTCGCATTGTAAAGGGTCGTTGTGTATCTATGTTCCATGCTCAGCCATAAATTTGATTAAAAACAGGAAGCCTATGCTTTAATTAAGTGACCCAGAAGAGATAAAATCGATTTGAGGACCCCGGCAAAGGGCCCCATAGTGTTGGCGATTGTTTCGAGCTGCGCCATATCTTCCCGCGTCAGAGCTTTACTTAGGGGTAAGCCAGCAGTGTATACAAGAAGATACATCGACCCACCTATTACCAGTGCTACCCAGCCATGGAGTTCAGGTAAATCAATTATTAAATAAGAGACAGCGAAGGCTGATAGGGCTGTAGCGAAAATCCGTAACGTAGAACCCCAGTCTACTGTTAGCCCGATATTTCTCTTCGTCCAAATTGTCTGGTAAACCCAACCTGCCCTAGGGGCAATGATCATTGTGACAAGAAGACCTATAATCTGATAATGTGGAATGAGGATAAAAGCGAGAATTGAACCAACCACAAAAACCACTATGCTGGTACGTAATGTCGTTCCAGTTTCTCCTATTCCAGAAATGAGATTACTGAGAGATAAACCACCTAAGCCCTCAAAAGCAAATGTGATGATGTAAAGGCTTAGGTATAGGGGAGTATAAGGATAGCCAGTACCGAAGATCAACCTAGAAAGTGGAGAAGATAAAACGATTATTACGAGTACAACAGGCAATGTTACTATTGTGGTGAACTTGACAGATAACCTATAGATAGTCTTCAGCTGAGGATCATTGCGCTTAAACTTGCTGAAGAGTGGAAATAGTGATGTTGATATAGGGACTGTAAAAAATTGGACGAGTACACCAAAATTAACAGCTGCACCGTAGTTTCCAATCAGGTCAGTTGCCACATAGATAACCATAAGACTGCTGTAAAGCTGAGATAAGATTCCCCCAGTAATGTACTGATCGACATTGGGAGCCCAAATCTGAGCAGCGTTTTTAGCGTCTCCCAGCTAATTCCCCCTTTGTTACGCCCAAACCTAACGAAGAGGAAGAGGAGAAAAGTAGCCAACAATCCACTAATCATAAGTCCTATAGTGTATGAGACTACTACACCGAAGGTACCGAAACCTACGAGTACAAGGGCGACGCCCACCACGGCGCGTACAATCGAATAGATTATCTGAGTAACACTCCTTAGCCCCATCATCTCATACCCAATCATGATGGCCTGAACAGTGGTGAGAAGTCCACCGTTCCCAAGAACCGATAGTGCAGCTGCTTTCACGAGAAGATCCACCTCGGGTCTTTGGAGGAATACCGAAGCTATGGTGCCAGAGAAAAAGTAAAGGATCCCACTGATCACAAGGGATGTCGCAATGCTGAAGACGAGACCAGTCATCACAACGGACTTAAGCTCGTTGTTACGTCCCTCGTGCCGGTACAAAGCACAGAAACGCATCATAGCTGTATTCATCCCGAAGTCCTGAATCAACATAGCAATTCCAACTGGCACTAAAGCTATCGTATACAGACCGTAGTTCGTCGACCCTATTACGCGGGCAATCCAGATAATTGTTAGAGCCGAGATGATGGTCGTTATAACTTGACCAATAATTAGTATGAGGCTACCCCGAGCTGAACCACGAACCATATCCGGGAAGTTTTGACTCATTGTCGACTCCTCTGATAGCTTTAGAAATAGGCAGACTCATCGAGCAGATAAAGAGAACCCTAAATTTGGAGAGAGAGGTTTATTTAATTTATCGTATACATGTATTCTAGTCTGATATGCTTGCAAGTCCAGTGGAATACTTCTAAGTAAAAGACATAATTTTCTTATAAAGAATGGTGCCGGGACCATGGATGTCAACTTGGAGGACATCTTGAACAGCCTAGAGTTAGATTCCTTAGCTGGATGATTGATGCAGCAGAGTTGCTGTGTTATATCAACATCTTCAACTTTTAGCATCCAAGTCTCCCTAGGTCTACATCCAGACTCCTTGATTATCCGCATGCAAGCTAGTCTAAACCCACACCCAGATATCAGCTGGATCAATCTCACTCCCCCTAGGGATATAGGGCAACTTCTCTTCTCTTGAACAGCTTTAGAGTATTGTCAAAGCCATTCATCTTACACCAGTCCTAATAGGCGCGCGCGCCATTGCTCAACTTGGCATTCAGCAGATACTCTTCAACAGCAGAGGTATCCCACAGATTAACCCTACTCTGAAGCCTAAAGATCACCCTAACCCTATCATGAATCGTTGTAGGAGCTGGCCTCTTCACACTATGTAGATAATTTGCAAACTTAGTCCTGGGTTCAGTTTGGTGCCGGGAATGGGAATTGAACCCATGGTCTCTATCCGGCTAAGGCACTGGTGCCTAAACCTCTGGATCATGAGTCCAGCGCATTAGCCAAGCTATGCTACCCCGGCCCTTCTGCTCCATACACGTTTCCCAAATTTAAATCCTGATGCCCTTGTTAACTCTCCACAAGCTTCGGCTGGCTTAGCGCTACCGGCTTACCTCCCCTTAGATAGACACGTGGAATGAGCATGTGTAACCCCACCATCAGTGAGTAGGTCATTATCCCAGCCATCTCCGAAACCTTGTGGGCGTCATTCTCACCTTCCCTACCTATCGCTTCAACCACTCCGCCGACGTCGATGTTGGTCCCGTCTAAGTCGACCAAGAAGTGATTAACTGACACGGTTCCCAAGACTGGCTTGATCTTTCCCTCAACCTTTACTACGCCTTTATTTGTGAGGCCCCGCGGGTATCCGTCGGAGTAGCCTATGTGGACGGTTCCGACTTTCATTCTCTTCGGGGCTGTGAAGCGGCGACTGTAGGTGAGTGACTCTCCAGCGGACGCCCACTTGATCTGTTCGACCCGGGCCATAAATGTGAAGGCTTGACGGAGGTCAAGACCACTCTCCCTGTCCTCGGGGTCGGGGTAGAAACCGTATAGCATCAAACCTGGGCGGACTGCGTCGAGGTAAGCATAGGGTCTATGGAATACCGCGTTGCCACTCGCCATGCTTCTAGCGCCGTACTCGATTCCCAAGCTATCAAGCTCCTTGCTGACCTCATTCATCCTATCGTACTGTACTTTGTCGAGTTCTGCATCCTCAGACATTGTGGAAAAGATTCCGGTGATCTCGATGTGAGGGAGGGAGGAGACGTATCTGATGAGCTCGACTGCGTCGCTCCACCTTACGCCTACCCTGCCGAGGCCTGTGTCAATCTTTATCCAGACCTGCGCCTTCTTTCCCAGTTGTTTAGCAGCGATATTCAGGTTGTTTGCAGTCATACGCTGGTAGACTGTTTGGGTTATTCCACGTTTTACGATTGTCTGATATTGTTTCTCCGAGAAAAGTGGATCCATACTGACTATTCCGCAGTCTAGTCCAGCATCCCTGATCTGTTCCGCCTCCCATTGTTTTGCTACTAGGAAGCACCTGACACCCTGAGTCATCATGTGCGCCACAATTGGGACTAAGCCATGGCCGTATGCGTTCGTCTTGACGCAAGGGATAACCTCTACGCCGACCCTTTTTCTGACCTGCTCCAGGTTATGGGATACTGCGTCGAGATCTATTTCTATCCAAGATTGGAAGCCTTCGATGAGCTTTTCTATTGCTCTAGACGATGGCTGCCTCTTGAAGTAGGCTTCTGCCAATGAGTATCGGGAGAATATGTATCGGATTAGTTTAACAGGTTTAGGTTAGAAAAGGAAGGATGGAGGCAGCGTCATCTTGTAGATAGGGATCTTCGTCATCGCCTTGATCCTCTCAAGCTCGATCTCTTCATCGGGCGTTACTAGGGTGATTGCGTTCCCGGCCTTTCCTGCTCTAGCTGTCCTGCCTACGCGGTGGAAGTACATGTTGGGGTCCATAGGTATGTCATAGTTGATGATCCAGGGCACATCTTCGATGTCGAGTCCTCGTGCAGCTAGTTCGGTGGCGATCATTATGCTGAACTTTCCCTGCCTGAATCCGTCGAGGACCTGCTGACGCCGAGCTTGAGTAAAGTCGCCGTGGATCGGCTCTACGTTGTACCCAGCGCGTCTTAGGGTAGTGTAGAGTTCATCGACACCCACCTTCATGCGGCAGAATATGATGCAGCGGTCAATTTTATAGAAATCGATGATCCGCTTCAGAGTTTCTTCCTTCTCGTGTTGGGGGACGAGGATGAAATGCTGTTTGATGGTTGTGAGTCCTATCTCATCTCTGCTGACGTTGACGAACTCGGCTTTTGGCATATAGCGTTCGCTTATATGCATGGTCCTGTCGTCGATTGTTGCGCTCCAGAGGCTCATCTGCTTCACCTTCGGTGTCAGCCGGAGTATGTATTCTATGTCGTCGACGAAGCCCATGTCGAGCATGTTATCGGCCTCGTCTAGTACGAGCATCTTGACTTCGCGAAGGTTGAAGGTTCCTCGTTGAAGGTGATCGATGATCCTCCCAGGAGTCCCAACCACTATAGCCGGTCCCTTCCTTAGTTCAATGATCTGCTTATCGATGGATACGCCCCCGTAGATTGCTACAGCGTGGACGTTGGTGTACTTCGCATAATCATTTATGTCTTCGGTAATCTGCTGGGCAAGTTCTCTGGTTGGTGCGAGAACCAGCCCTTGGATCTTTCCCTCTGAAGTTTTGAGGTGTTCGATCATTGGGACCCCAAATGCCGCAGTCTTTCCTGTCCCTGTTTTAGCTTGCCCTATCACGTTCTTCCCCTCCAACATCAATGGGATGGCCTTCTCTTGGATGGGGAACATCTCATCGAACCCGAGCTCCTTGAGCCCTTTCTTCAACTCTTTGCTGATGGGCAGCTTGCTGAACTTCACCGTCTTTTTCCCTACGCCTTTTCAGATAGGAGGAGTATGGGAACCATATAAATGGTTGTGAAAGTACGGCTTTGGGTATCTTCTTGCAAATCTCTATAATTAGCGGCTCCGGCTATCCTCTGATCGATTTGTCTAGGGTTGCCATTGTAAAGGGGCACCGAGGTCTGGAGCCAGTCTACCGTGCTTTGGATTTGATAAATTATAGGAAGGCATTGGAGGGCTGGGATAGGGTCCTCGTCAAGGTGAACTTCATTACAACGAAGAACTGGGAGACAGGTGCAACGACAGACCCACTGGTCGTCGAGGCTATCATCAATCGGCTTAGGGAGATCCCTAAGGAGGTTTTAGTGGTCGAGTCCGATGCAACAACCACCAATGCGGATAAGGCCTGCGTCGCCAGCGGTATGAGGGAGATGTGTGACAGAGTAGGCGTCCGCTTTGTAAATCTCCGCTACGAGAAGGACAAGGTCGAGTTAAAGATCCCGAACTCCATGACCCTGGATACCATTAATGTGCCCAGAATAGTGACGGAATCGGCGATAGTTAGCGCGGCTAAGCTGAAAACGCATATGCAGACAGGCGTCACTCTAGGGATGAAGAATATGTTTGGTCTCCTTCCGGACAAGTTCAAAGGCAAGTTCCACATGAGGGGGGATCGATAAGGTCATCGTAGACATCAACACCGTACTAAAACCGGCAATCACCGTTATTGATGGGTTCGTCGGGATGGAAGGCAGAGGCCCAGTTCATGGTAGCCCCGTTAAGATGGACACGATCATCGCCGGTATGGATCCAGTCGCTACTGATTCCACCGCTGCAAGGGTGATGGGGATCGACCCCCAGACTATCGAACACATAAAGTGGGGCCACGAGAGAGGGCTCGGCGAGATGTATGACATCGAGGTCGTCGGCGAAGGAATCGAGGCCGTTAAGAAGATCTTCGCGAGGTTCTAG
>CAWACK010000022.1:0-68619 GCA_963780545.1 Candidatus Bathyarchaeota archaeon | reverse complement strand
TAATCAAATGATGCGCGCGCGAAATACAAGCGCACTTGGAGGCTATTTCTTCGCATGTGTGTTCGCGTGATGTGGGTTTGTTTACCATTTGACTTGTTTAAGGTCTACTGCGTCTACGTTGAGGCTGAGGTGGTTGTCGACTATGTAGGAGTCACCTGTCAGTATGGGTATCTTGTGGTGGATTGAAGTCGCCACATGGATGGAGTCGAAGTAGTGGAGCCTCCTTGACCCGCCGTACGTCTCGTAGAGTTCGAGGGCCGTCAGCGCTATGGTTGGGTTGATTGGTAGAGGCGTGTGGGGGATTGAGGCGATTCCGCGTATGGCGGTTTTGATGTCGACGATTGGGATGTTCTTCGACCTCAGCGCGGTTATGACGTCGTCGTAGAGGGCGCTGGAGACGTGGGCCTTGAGTCTCCCGTCGAGTGTGGCTTGGATTACCGATTCGGCGTTGTCCGCCAGGTTGTCGTTCTTGAGGTAGCTGAGGAAGACGTTGGAGTCCAGGAGAGCGGCGTTAGGTGCGTCTGAGTATGTCAGCTTCGGCGGCCTCCTCAAGCGTGCGCGCAAGGTTGCCTACGCACATTGGCGCCTTTCCCTGGTCTCGTGTGCGTAGTTTAGTTCTCGATAAGAGCAAGCATCTGCTTCACGGTTACGATCTTCGTCTTATGGTACTCCCTTAAGAAAAGAAGATGCCTGTCGCCCGTTACTATATAGTCAGCTTCCCCTTCAAGCGCAGAAGCGAGAACCACATCGTCAGCAGGGTCCGCTTTTATGACCCTCGGATAATCAGCAATTTCCAGCACGGTTGACCCTGATATGATTAATGATATGTAATCCTTGATTTGACCTCAGTTAACTGAAACTTGTCCCTATGCAAGACATCCTCAAGCTCCGCAAGCATCTGCACTGAGGAGACAATCACATGTTCTCTCGACAAATGGAGCAGGAGGCGCCTCGGTCCACCTTGACCGAGCAAAGCGGAGACGAGGACGTTGGAGTCGAGCACGACGCGCAATCTCATGCGCCCTTTTTCTGCTTGTTAGCGCGGTGCTCCTGGATCTCTCTCATTATCTCCCGTTCTGTAGGCTTTCTCTTTTCCCCGTAAGTGCTCTCGTCTACAGGCTTTAAAGAGCTCTTTAAGGTTCTCTGTAAGGGGAGGTATCTCAAGTTTTGTCACGACTATCTTGTCGCCTCTCTGGTAGAGGGCTAGTTTTGTCTTGGGTTTGATATTCAGGTCGTCGCGGATCTGCTGAGGGATGACTATCTGGCCCTTAGTCCCAACTACTGCGATCTCAGGCTCCTCTCCCAATCTTCGGTCAGTATAACTTTCATACTGGTGTCATATAATGGTTGCGGGCGCTGAGTTGTCATGTCTCCCTGAGGAGCGCGCGCCTAAGAAACGTCTCTCAGGGATTACAATCGAATATGAGTGTTTTACGAGCGGTTCCCCAGAAAGCCTATGACGCGCGTGGGTCGAAATCCCCGATTGGTGCCGCATGTAACGTGTGTTTTTTCGAGTCAGTGGGTCTCGGTTTTCAAGTCGTCTACTCTGCTGAAGTGTGAGACGTTTCTCGTTATCAGCGAGTCAGCGCCGTTGACCAACGCGATGGCTGCTACTAGGGAGTCGAATGGGTCAATCCCTATTCCTTTTCTTTCCAGTTCACCAGATATCTTCGCAGCCATCAGTGCGGCCCTGTAGTCCAGGCTGAAGATGTCTAGGCTCTGTAGGAGCCTCTCCAGCTCCATGAATCTCCTGGGTGGGTCCCGCCATGCCTCTATAGACGCCGTATGTAGCCTCGTAGACGTTGATGACGGTGGTCGCGGCACCGCCCTCCTCGTTCAACTCCTTAGCCTTTTCGAGGGTGGTTTCGTCGCCGCGGAGGATGGCGATTAGGAATGTTGTGTCAACGAACTTCAAGAGTCCTCTCCCTCAAGGACTTTGATGAGTTCTCCCTCAGCTTGCGGAGCCCGTCGTAGAGGGTCTTCATCTCCTCCTCTGGTACGTCTCTCCATGCCCCTGCGGATTCCGTGAGGTCTCGACGTTTGGCGAGGCGTCTGATTGTGTCTGAGAAGCTCTCGTTTTTCAGCTTCATCTTGGTGAGGAGCTCATATACGTCGTCGGTGACGGAGATGTTCCTGGACGTCATGTGTATACATATGTATATGTAGAATTTAACCGTTGATTCGGCGGCATAAGGAGTAACCCTGGGTTAGTGGAGGCGTTCGCAATACCTATTCTAGGAACCAGTATCACTTGGTGAAAGGCCGGTATCACGAGCGCGCAGGTGTATAGCGAGATCGTAGACCGCATAAACCCTGGGTTCAAAAAATCATCCTCCAAGGCGCATCCGGCTTTATCATGAAGTGTTCATGCGCGCACGTACTTGTATGAGCGAGGAATCAGGGTCTGGAGATAGACAACGCACCCTCGCACGTGCTTTTTTCTTTATGTGATTATATCATTTCAATCTCAAAGCGTCTTCAATATCAATTTTAATTTAGCAGTAAAATTTAAAACGACAGTAGCTTAGCAGACGATGATTGCATGACCAAGGAGCTATCCCCCTATCAGAGAGTCATGCTTGCACTCGAGGGCAAGCAACTCGACAGAGTCCCCGTAGTCCTATACCCGAGATGTAACGCGCTCAGGTATGCTCAACACACCTTTACGGAGGCCCTGGAAGACCCCGAGAAATACGCGAGCGCGAAATTCACCCCAGCCAACGACCCTACCCACCCGTATTTTATTATTTTGATTAATTAGCAAGATGCTAATTTATTATTTTCATTATTTAGCAAATTAGGAAGCGTGCACATGGGTTGTGTACGTTACTGGGAAGCGACTGGCGCTGTCTGAGCCGGTGGCTCGAGGGCCTTTTCATCGATGTAGAAGAAAGCGACGGCCAACAGCACCTGCGCAGCGAAGAGGATTACGAACCCAACCAGAACAATCGTCGTAGCCGCCCCAATCAGATACACGAAGCCCGCCCTACCAAACATGTCGACGTGAAGCTTCGAGGCGATGGATGAGTAGCTTCTCCTGACGTAGATCGATGACACGAGCAGCATGACCCAGACCACGGCGAGCCCGGCGAGAACCGGGACAATCAACCCAGCCCACTGGCCCGGAGGGATGCTCGATGGTCTGAAGCCCGATAGGTTCGAACCCATCAAGCCGTTGCTCCTGAAGAAGTTGATCGCGGTTCCGGCGACGATCAGCGCCCCAACCGCCAAGCCGGCTACTGCGAAGCCGACCGCAGTCAGCATGTTCCTGTAGATTGTTTTGTCGGCTGCGATGTCTGAGATGTCTTTTACCGCGAGGAGGATCAGTATGAATCCGGCGAAGCCGAGTCGGACCCCTATGGTCGGTACCGCCGTGAGTATCATGAGTATTAATCCTACTTCTCCGAGGGTCTTGGCCTGCGACAGGTTGGGCATGTTAATTCACGAATTATGCTTGATTCTAGGCGATTTAAAGGTGACCTTAATAGTAGGAAACGGCGCTAACTATAATTTATACTAGAAATTAAATGGCTTTAAAAGTGATCACTCCTAATGATTATCATGGAAATTTCTCCAATCGTCAAACCTCATATCGTAAGATGCGTTAACTGCGATAAACCGCTCCTCAATTTCATGGCCTATATTCCGGGTAAAGGCGATTCTTGTCTCAAATGCTTCTCAGAGTATGCAAAGGCACATGAAGATCTCTAGGCGGGTAACTCATTCACAGTTTCGCGCGAGCGGAGGTTTTCATGCGATTGGCCAAGTTATTTTTAGTTCTTGAATGTCTTTGAAATGTTTGTCGTCAGAGACTAAGGGGCAGTTGACGTTTAGGGCTGTGGCGGCGATGATGCTGTCCGCGAGGGGGATCCTGTATCTGTTGCTTAATTCGGCTCCTGAGATCGCTATCTCATAGTTAACGTTGACGACTTTGAACTCGTTGCCGATGAAGCTGCTTCTCGTCTTAGCAGTATCTTTGTCGAGTTTTTTGAGGTTGAGTCTATGTAGTTCGTGAATTGTGATTGCGGATACCAATTTTTCTCCGGTGCTCTGTAGATTCGATTTCAGGGCCTGGGTGGTGGCTTTGTCGGGGGAGAAGAAGTATTCGAAGAAGAAGCGAGTGTCGTAGACGCTACTCCTCGTCATCCTCTTCCCTCATCTTGTCGAGCATGTGTTTCATTTCATCTACTGTGGCTTTCTCTGCGTCTATTCCGGCTAGGTCGTAGAAGCTTGGGGCGCGTTTGACTGTTATTTTTCCATTTTCTTCAATTATCTCTACTTTACCCCCTTCCTCGATGTTGTATTTCCTTCTCAGCTCGACGGGGATCGTTATCTGCCCCTTACTGGTTACCTGCACCTCAGTCATACCTCTATCAGGTATTACTTTTAACTGGTTGGAATTAAATCTAATCCTACTCAAACGTGCCTCGTACGCCTGATTCACGCGCACCCTCCCAGGTTCCTCTCACTGTAGCAGTGTTCTAGGAGCTTGTTGGGTGAGTCTGCATAGGTTCAGCTGGTCCTCAAGTATCCGTACCTGCGCCGAGGTGGGCTGCAGGCGGTACTTGTAGGAGAGGTTCATCGATGATTAAGTGGTTGGCTGATATATGAAGCCCAGTTTACCTATTTTTAATTATCGCGCGCGCGTGCCAATGTTGTTGTTTAAACCATCACTGCGTCCGCTGTGTCTCTGAAGTGTGGGTCCCCCGTTAGGACCTTTGCGTCGAGTCTTCTCGCGGTGGCGAGGACGTAGGCGTCCGAGAGGCCGAAGTCTCTGACTGTTCTCCTCATCTCGGCGTGCAGGATCCCGGTCTCGTGTGATAACGGTTCGTCGGCCACGACTATCGTGGAGTTGCCAACTATGATTCTGTGGGCCATCTCGTGGTCTCTGCCTGTCCTCGCGGCCTTGCTCACGACCTCGGCTAGGGTGACCGCCGAGGTGTATACTTCGACTCCCGCCCCCAGTAGGTCCCTGAGTTTTTCTCCTTTCCGAGTGCCATCTAGGTATTCGACCCAGGCGTAGGCGTCCGCGACGATTCGCTCACTCATGGGCCTTCAGCTCGTCTTCGGCTGTGAATGGGCCGATTCCCCTTAGGGCGCCGAAGCCGTCGACGCGTAGCTTGTTTACGGTTATCTCGATGATCTCGCCCTCCTTGATCCCTTTGCTTTCCGTTAGTTGCTTTGGTAGGGTGACGACGAGGGATCCTCCGATCCGCCGGGTCTTAACGAGGGAGGTGTTACTCACGTGGTATAAAATATAACTCGTGTTATATAAGGCCTCACGGTTGTGTTCCGCCACTCGTTTTGGACCTGAGTGTGCGCGGTGTATTGACGTCGCCACATGGATGGAGTCGAAGAAGTGGAGTCTCCTCGATCCGCCGTACATTTCGTAGAGCGCATTTCGTAAACAGTTTGTCTGATGTGATTTTCCCAACGTTTTTGTTTGCCGTTGATCTTAAAATATATATATACACACACGCGCGCGGCGAGTTAACGTGAGAAACGATGGGAGTAGAAGTAGTAAACCCTCCCTAGTATAGGTGACGGAAAATGGTCGAGTATCTTCGACAGTTTTGGATCCAGACATTCCTCTACAAACCCTTCTATGTATCCATGTTATTACTTTAGGGCCGTAGACACCGCGCGAGCTCACGATCTTCACGGGTGTCACCTTGGGCGCGTGCTCGCGTGAGCTAGAATGCTAGGTTTCTAGGGGGTCCCTGATCTCCAGGGAGGCTGATCTCCACGACACGCTTTGAAGAGATAACAACTCCCCATCGTGCGTATAGATGACGGGAACTTTGCCGCCGATGTAGTTGGCGAGGATCAGCGCATCCCTCCCGCCGAGCATATATCGGTTCGCGATGTCCAAACCGATCTGGCAGGTCCTCCTCGTCTGGTTGAGGAAATATATATAGGGGTGACTCATAACCAGCCCCAGCCTGCTGGATGCTTCGGCCCTTGTGAACTTCTGCCCATAGACGAGAGTGTGATAAGCCTCGTGTATGACCGTCGGGTTGACCGCTAGGGCCTTCTCGGGGGTGAGGCTTAGCAGAATCTCCTTCGCCTGAGGGTGCTCCGCGTACGCTGGATCTAGAGAGTAGCAGAGTATGTTAGTGTCGAGCCCTATGGTCAGCTTCGTTCACCCATATCTCCTTCATCTTCTCTGGGGGCCAGTTCTCGGGCTCCCCAGTCCGCTTAGGCTCGGTGGCGATGACCTTGTTAAACTCCTCGATGAATCCTCTTTTCCTCCCCGCCCTGAGGAGGATGCCCTTAGGGGTTTTGGTTGCGATAACCGTTTCACCCATCTCCTCTCTGATGTCTGGTGGTAGGCAGATTCGCCCCTTAGAGTCCATCTTCAGCTCAACGTCATCCATCGTCCCACCAAGTGTTTGTGGGAAGCGTCATGTTATTAACTTTTGCCTCATGCGCCTAGACAACAACACGCGCGCGCTCGCACAAAATATTTGTTCTTATGATGCCTCGCACGAGGGTGGGCAGTTGATACATTTATCATATTGAGCAATAACATTGGTTATTGATCAATATAATGAGCAATGTTTAGATACCTGTTACGGCTAAGGTGAAACCATGCCGTCGAAGAGCCTAATGAGGACCGTGGTCGCAGACCAACGAAGTGAAGTAAACCCCGTCGACGACTCCGTGCCGAGAACAATCTTCCAAAAAGTCGCCACCTACGGCGGAGCATCCGCCTACGTGGTTAAAGGAGTACGGAGATGCGGCAAAAGCACACTCATGAAACAGGTTATGAAAGCCAAATTCGAAAACGAGTACCTCTACTTCAACTTCGACGACGACAGGATAGCCGACTTCAAATCGGAGGACTTCCAACCCCTGATGGAGTCCCTGATCGAGTCCTACGGGGAGAAAAAAACCATCTTCCTCGACGAGATCCAAAACGTAGAAGGCTGGGAACTCTTCATCAACAGAATCCTGAGACAAGGGTACCGAGTCTACATCACGGGATCGAACGCGAACCTGTTGAGCAGAGAGCTCGGGACGCATCTGACGGGCAGACACGTAGACGTTGAACTCTACCCCTTCTCCTACACGGAATACTTGAGAGCTATCAAGACTGAAGCCCCCAACGAAGGCGTCTACACCACCGAGCAAAAAGCCCAGTATACTAGGGTCTTCATGGAGTATCTCACACGCGGCGGCATGCCAGAGGCAGTAGTCTACTCAAACGAGGCGATCCTAGCGAGCATCCTCAACGACGTAATCCAGAAGGACATATCCGAGAGGTACATGGTCAGGAAACCCGCCGAGCTGAAAGCCGTTGTGAGATTCCTGATAGCAAACGCCGCCAACCCCATCACCTACCGATCCATCACAGATAACTTCGGGGCGAAGAGCCCCAACACGGTCCAGAAATATGTGGAGTACGCGGAGGAGACCTACCTAATATTCACGGTCGCGAGATACGAGAAGAAGATAAAGAAACTCGACAAGAACCCGAGGAAGGTCTACTGCGTCGACAACGGGATAATAACCAGGAACGCCCCAAGCGTAGCCGAGAGAAGGGGCGCGCTCCTCGAAAACGCCATCGCGATCCAGCTGAAGAGGCTTGGAGGGGAATTCTACTACTATAAGGGTAAGAACGGGGCGGAGGCTGACTTTGTGATCCCCGCGGAGAGGCAGGTGATCCAGGTCTGCTACGAGTTGAACTACGGGAACCAGGAACGCGAGTTGAGGGGCCTAGTTGAGGCGATGGAGGAGACCGAGGCCAGCGAAGGCCTGATACTAACCCTTGAACAGGAACGCGAGTTAATCCACCGCGAAAAGAAGGTCACCGTTAAACCCGCTTGGCAATGGCTTCTTGAAAAAGAGAATCACTACAATTAAAACAATTTAACTTTTCAAGCTGCGCGCGTGCCTACCTCTCTGAGGTTCTTAGCCTGCGACAGGTTGGGCATGTTAATTCACAAATAATACTTAATCCTAGGCGATTTAAAGGTGACCTCAATAGCAGAAGCGGCACTTTTCCCGTCCTCGGTAAACCCTAACATAGAATTTCTTCCCTACAGTTGAAGGAGCTGCGAATACCAAGCGCGCGCACCTTGTTCAGCGTCGCGTTGCTGTTGGTTGACCTCGGAGCCTTCGGGGCCGTATCAGCCTACACTGCTTCGCAAGTAGTTACCGGTTTGGTCGACGTGCTCCTTCTCTTCGTATTCGCGCACGCGAACTGGGTACATCTGACTGGGGCCTCTGCTGTGAGTCCATCAATAAGCGTCTGGGGACTTTTCGTAAGAAGAATGGGCCCTTGTCTTAACAAATTATGGATGTAGATAAATATCCAAAATAACTGATGATTATGTATGATTTATAATAAGTTGTTATAATGATGCTTAATAAATATCTTTAATTTTGGTGTTAGGTGGATAATTGAACATTGGGGTACTCGGTAGGTAATCTTAATATTAGTATGATGCGCTTGATTATCAGAGATCATGTTTATAAGAAGCCGTAATAATTCAAGAGTATATGTTAACAAGACTAATTGTAGGGGTTGAGGTGGAAATTCTTCCTGATGTAAAGTATGAAGGTAGAATGGAGGCTTTACAGGTTGTGGGGTTGGAGGTGGGTTAAGTGGTGCTGATGAAAATTAGACTGGATCGCATCCACGACAATCCATATCAGCCACGTATCATTCGCGACGTGTCGAATGATCTTAGGCTCCGGAAGTCGATGCAGGAGTCAGGGTTACTGGTTCCGTTGCTGGGTAGACCATATTCTGGTAAACCTGGGGAGGTCATCCTTACAGATGGTCAGCGGAGATTGGACCAGGCACGTGCACTTAACTGGACGGAGATCACGGTCGATGTCAGAGATCTCACTGAGGAACAAGCCGCGAAGGCTAGCCTAGAGGCGAACGATGACCGCGCGCGCTTTATCAGCTTGTCCGCTGAGATGGGTTTAAGGCTCACCGGAGGCGACCTCAAGGATTTGTATTCCAACGAATTCGCTTTCGGTTGGTTTAGCGCCTGTGGCCTCAAGGTATAACTCGGCTGCTTCCTTAATCCTTGACATTAGCTTATCGATGCTTCTCGCCTGGGTGTGGCAGCCGGGTAATTCTGGGATTGAGGCTATGTAGAATCCGTCCTCGTCGCGCTCAATCACTACGCTGTATTTCAGCTACTTCACCTCTGCGTGTATCTGTGGGAGATTTAAACTATTAATGATTTGTTTGGAGGGGTATTGCACGCGCGCACTTTGTATCAGACAATTTCGTTCTGGGTGCTTGATGCAATCTGGAACTTCTTTCCTGCTTCTCTAAAGATTTTTACGTCGAATCTGAGCCTTTCAATGTAGTCCTTCCAAAAGACCCTGTATGCGGGGTCACTATTTACGATGGAGATCACCGGCTCGTAGTCTAAATCTTCAAAAAAGCATCGATCTAACATCAACTTTAGGAAGAGGCGGTCGAATAGATCAAACTGTATTTTGAGGTAGGGGCGCGATTCCATTGGAATGCAAAAGAGTTCGCTCATTTCCTTCTTTGCTTTTTCGTATGCCTTCCGCGTATAAGATAGGTGTAAAACAATTACATCCCCTAACACACGGCGTGCTAGGTCGCCCATTCCGGCTTTCTCAAAGTCTTGAAAGTGTTTGACCGCGTTTGGAGTTAGGGTTCCCCAGTTTTCGCAGACTTTGTTTAATTCATTATTAAGATCACAGAGGAGGAATGACGCGGCTATGCCGACTGTAAAGAGGCTGTACTCCTGCGCGCTTTTTGGTCCTCTATCTTGAATGTTGGAGAGGAAGATCAACCTCTTACTCCAAAGTTCTCTTACAGCTCTGAGGGTAGTCACGTAGGAGTAACCTGTTCCGACTTCGATCCTTTTATGCAATTCCTGTATATTGCCAGGCCCATCTAGGGCTAGGGTCTTAAGGACAGTAATTTGTGGTTTCTTGATTTCCTTTAGGAGCCCTATATCCATTTTTACCCTATATTCATGAAAAAGAACATAGATAAACTTTTTTCGTCTATTTGGTTAAGGGCGTGATAGTATTTGGAAAAATCAGAGGCTCAGGTACCCATCGAGGAAAGAATAAATGAGATTAAAAATGGTCTTCTCGCGAGGAATTGTGATGTTGACTGTGATAAGTTTAGGGGGTTTGTGGGGATGTTTGCTGAGACTATCCTCGAAGGTTATCGTAGGGTGGAGTCTGAGAGGGCTGCTGATCGAAAGTCGCGGGAACTGAAGGCACTTCGTACCGTGGCTGTCGATGAGCTTGAGCAGGTTGACACTGGCTCCCTCAAGGGGCTTCATAAGCTTGCGGTTGAGGGCTTCGGGGACGCGGTCAGGTACGTCGTGAGGGCACGGTACTGGGATGGTCGGCGTGAAGGTGTAGGAGTATTTCTGAGGCTCCGCGAGGGGGTGGGGTTTCCAGTGGCCGTTGGCAATCTTGATGACCTCATCCCTGGTGTGGATGCTCAGTTTTATGACAGTTTGTTTCGGCTGAATATCTTTGGCAGAGCAGGTTGTGCGGTTAGGTTTCTGCAAGTTGAGGGCGGAGCGTACATAGAGCTGGGCGCTGGGGACGTTGGGGGCCTCTCGTCGCTGGCGCTGGTTGGTTTATGTAAGCTGCGGCTTGAGCCCTTCTACGAGGCTGTGCTCCGGTGGGTGGCTGGGCTTATGCCGTTTGAGGAGGGGGAGATCGAGCTTGCGGGTTATGATGAGGTCGTGCGGCGGTGTGAGCTGGTCCTCGGGTGCAAGGATCCACGTTTAATGAGAAGGCACGTCCTTCTGGCTGGGCCGCCCGGCTGCGGCAAGTCGATGATCGCGAAGATGGTGGCGGAGGCTCACTCCGAGTTCGTCAGGTTCAACCTCACGAGGGGGGATGACTGGGTGAGCCTCGTAAGGATGCTGTCGAAGCTCGTGGAGGGGTGCGGCAAGCGTGTGCTGCTTGTGGCTGATGAGATCGATGAGCTTGGGCTGAGCAGGGAGGGCGGCGGCGAGTCCGTGTATGAGCTTCTCAGGCTGCTCGACGGGGTGGGGAGCAGCAGAAACGTGGTGGTGATCGCGACGACGAGCCGCCCCGAGGCACTCGACCCCGCGCTGGTTCGGCCGGGAAGGTTCGGCCCCGTCATCACGGTGGCGCTGCCGGATGAAGGGCAGAGGGCCAGAATAGTTGAGCACTTCTCGTCCAAGTACGGGGGCGTCGTCAACGCGGTGGAGGTGGCTGGGGCGTCTGCCTGCAGCGGCGCCGAGATCAGGGCGGCGGTGGAGGACTGCGTCATGGATGGCGTCCCCGTGACGACGGGAGCGGTGCTGGAGAACCTCAGGAGGAATCCGTGGGGGGAGGCTCTGACGCATGCGGGGCGCAGGCGGCAGGGCCCTCCTCGGGAGGGGGATCCTGAGCAGGCTCGGTGAGCTGCGGGAGCCTGGGAGGATGGAGGCCTTCCTGCTGTACGCGGGTCAGGGCCCGGGGCCCGTAGTGATTCATAGGGGGCGGGTGCAGGATGAGGCTGGGTTCACATCCGAGTGCTTCACGCTGGGAGTCGACGGGGAGCTCTTGTACCGTGGGGTCGGGCCCGCTGACCCTGAGTCGGGTGTGGAACCCGTGGAGCTGGTCGTCCCCCTCCGCGTGGAGGGTGACTTTGAGAAGGTTGGGTACGATTCGGTTACCGGCCTGCATGAGGCGGTCATGAGTGAGGGCTTCTTCGACTCGCTGGCGTATCGCCTCGGCAGGGGTGGCCGGGTCGGGTACGGCGACGTCTACGCGCTCGACGTCGATGTTGAGCTGCGGGAGTCGAGGAGGCTGAGGCTGAGGTGAAGGGCGTGAAGCCGTGGCCGGGGGAGAAGCCGGGCTTCGAGGGCTGGGCCGACGCCTTCGCGGGGGGCGGCTACGTTTGCCGGGAGGATGAGGCGGCGGATGAGGAGATGATCCTCAGCGGGATGAGGATGACGCCGGAGCCGATCACCGTCGAGGAGATGTGCCGCGCGGCGCGCTTCCTCGCCGCAAACATCGGTGAATGCGTCGGGAAGGTCAGCGGGGCCCTCTCGGAGGGGAGGGCCTGGATCATCCTCGACGGAGGCCAGCTCGGTGTCGGGCTATTCATTCGGAGTCACCTGAGAGCCGGTGGCTTCAGGTGGAGCGCCGCAGCTTTAGACGATCACTGGCTCGGGATTCTCCTCGGGGCGGTGGAGCTGTGGCGGAGGGACAGAACACTGAGGGGAGTTGAACTAGATCTAGTTCTGAGTCGTTGTCGCTTATGGGACATAGTGGTTGACCATAGGAAGGGGGGATGGCTTTGATGTGGTATGCGTGTACATGCGTATGTTCGTCGGGTCCCCTGGCGGTTGGTCCACTGGGCTCCCTCTTTTTCTCCACAGGGGTCTCCACTTATTCTTCATCCTCTCCCTTTCTCCTCTTATCCTCATTTTCTCCCCGAGTGCGGAGTGCAGGGAGTGCACCTGCGACTGCGGTGTTGCGAGTTACACACCTTCGCCATGGTGCACCATCCATGGCGTTGACTGGTGCAGCGCAGCAGGGCCACCCGCACTATGAGCAGTTGAGCAGCGTCCGGAGGTGGATGAGCGTGGATATGCAAGAGGAGAATGTGAGAAACGCGGAGAGAGGTGCTCGTAAACGGAGGGTGGTGAATAGAGTTGAGTGCTAGGAATGAGGGCAAGGGTACTGTTGTAGAACTGGCGTCAGAGGACATGCGCCACCTCATGGCCTGGGAGAAGCTTGTGGAGAAGTACGGAAGCGGTAACACGCTCTATAGGACACTCCGCTTATTCTATCCGGAATTTGGCCCAACGTATGAGAGGGACCGAATAAAGCTGGGTGAGCTGCAGAGCAAGATCTCCGCCGCTTCGGATCAGCTTTCGAAGCTTGAGGGGAAGATATCCGAGGGCGAGGCGAATAGGCAGACGTTAGATTTGGGTCTCATCGAGCTATCCCAGATGAAGGCGGCCGCCGAAGAGGAAATCAACGATCTCTCAACCAAGAGAGAATCCCTCACCTCTGAGGTTGCCTCCCTCCGGGAGGAGATGAGGAAGGCGACGGAGGACGCCGGCGCAACGGACACTCTTCTAGCAGAGTTTGTCAAGCTCAAGAATGAATTTGAAAAATACGACTTTGAGCTGGGAGACCTCAACAAGGTTAGTTCAGTGTTGTTGAGTTTGTCGAGGCTCAACTTCGATCCCACGAAAGTCATCGAAGTCTTCACACGGATATCTGATCACGAGTCAGAGGTAAAAAGGCTTCAACAGGCAGCAGAGTCTCAGCAGCGAACCGTCGATGAGCTCGACGAGAAGGCGAAGACCCTGAACGACGTGATAGCGGAGAACGAACCCCTCGTCAGGGAGATCAGGATAATGAGGGAAAGCAAACTCGAGGCGAGCGACGTGAAAGCAGTGGTCGACGCAGCGGTCCGCATCGGCGGGGAGAACGGCCTCTCCGAGAGGGACGCAATCTCCAAGATCGAGAGCGATCTGCAGCTGAACTGGAATGCCAAGCTCGGCCTCGAGTACGAGCTGAAGCGCCTCCAGGAGGTAAAGCGGAGGGTCTCGGAAGATATCACTGACCTAAGGGAAGAGCATGAAAAGATGAAGCTGACTGTGGAGGCTAACCGAAAGAAGCTCGAAGCAATAAATGACTTCAGGAGACTCGGCATCGATGGCAACAAGCTCATCGTGTGGAGCGAGGCGCTGGCAAGTTCCGGCTGCAACCTGTCAACATTCGTGGCGGAGATGACGAGGCTCGGTGGCTTGAAGGCCTCGTTGCTGCCAAGGAGGCCGAAGCATCAGCCAGGTTGAGGGCCCTGAAGACTGAGGAGAACACGCTATCCGCTAAGATCAATGAGATGAAGTTGATTGAGGGTAGGCTCAATTCAGAGCTTGAGACGCTGATCTCCGATGGTGCGAAGTCAGTCGTAGATTCTCTAAACGACTTGACCGCAACAGCGAAAAATGCGAGAGAGGCCACAAGCAAGCTAAACAGCGTCATAGACGATCCTGCCACAGGCCTCAAGACAAGGTCAATATTGGCTATGCGGGTAATCACCGACGCCGGCGAGGAGGCGAAGAAGACAATCCTGTCGGCCGCCGGTGAGGTCGAGAAAGCTATGAATGAATCCTATGAGGCTGGCAAGCTGGTGGCCCAATACAGGCACAGTGATCATATTCTACGAGTCATTCAAAATGAGCCGGTCGACAGGACTACGGGACTTTTAGCCCTCTCAAATGCTTTGAAAGGCGCTGGATACTGGCTGGAGAGGAACGGCATGGCAGACCTTCAGACGGCGTTAAACTCCTTGGCCAAACAGCTGGAGCTGAGACGAAAACAATGATAGTGGAGAAAATCAAAAATGAGGTAGGACGTGAGTTCCTTCGTCTGGCGGATACACTGCCGAAAGCCGAGAAAAACCTGGACTACGGCATGAGGCAGACGATAAAGGAAGCAATCGATCTCAATATGTCGATACCTAAACCAACAGCCAACGAAACATACTCCCTGAGAGAAACTAAGACGAATGCGCTCATGTTCGCTAAGGCCGTTGATATAGTCGCATATTTCACGCCACTCCAAAACATCGGGACCAACGTCGCCACGCCGGCGATTGAAGCCCTCGACGCGATGATGAACCGACCAGGGAGAGTGAGGGAGTACGCGAAGAAGTTCATCAGCATCCTGCCCAGCGAGTTCCTTATACACTTCTACAAGAACCTCCTAGTCCTAGGCTTCGAGAAAACTATTAGACGGATTGAATTGCAGAAAGGTGAAGCGGATCAGAAAGATTTTTTCGGCGAGCCAAGTGGCTTTGACCCAAGTTTCTTTGCTGCGGAAAAAAACTGATGCTTTCTGCTTCTATAGGCTCTATATGCTGTGTTCACGCGCGAGCGCGCTGAGGCCGGTCAGGATGCTTGACTGGCTGAAGAAGCTCCTATCACTTGTTCCCGGTGACCTCCTCACCGAGTTCCTAGAGATATGCCTCAGTGTTGGCCCCGAGGAGGCGATAAGGTTATTCGAGGTCAATAGGGGGGAAGCAGAATCGAACAGCTACTACGGTGAACCGAAGGGGATCAACCTATCTTCTCTCATTAAAGTCAACCCTTTAATCCAAAATAACTCACACGTGCATTCCTGATCCTATCGACCTCTACCTCGTTCGCGCGCACGAATTATTGTTCCGAACTACGCGCAAATATCATTCATCTAAAAGGCCCTTTTCCCCTCATTGAAACAGAATGGGCAGATGAAACGCATGAAATGACCATTAGGATAGTCGATTACGTAACCGTGCACATTACACTTGAAAAGATAAAGCGGCAGTTTATCCTTCCACGCCTCGAGCCTAAAATCACCTATCTTAACGGGTTCACCCTGTTTAAACCTTAACCTATCGATGAAATTCATCCCGCTTGATCTTCCGCATAGTCAGCTCGTTGACGCCCTGACTCATCGCTATATTGATGTCGATGCTGCTAAGTGAAGTATAACCTATTACTCCCAGCGCGCGCGGTACCGACTTAATTGTCTGTCGTCTATCCACAGGTATCTGCGTTGGAAACTTTACTTTTAAGCTCAACGGATGATTAGTTCTTACGAAAAATTCCCCAGAAAGCCCATGACTTTAGTCATGCACGCTGCCTTGTGCCGAAATTGATCAAGAACGGTTTTAAATGGTTTTAAATATCAATTTGCCAAATAAAGCATCAAATGGACCCCTTTAACATCGAGATCCTGAACCACCTACGAGACGGCAAACCCAAGGAATTCGACCAGATCCTAGCCGAAGTCAAGCTCAGCCACAACACACTGAAACATCACCTCGACTCACTCGAGGACCAGGGGATAATAACGAAGAGCAAGCAGCCCGCGAAGGGGCGGGGGAGGCCAAGATTCACCTACTCGGCCCCAGTCAGCGTTGGCAGGGTGTCCGGGGTGCTTCCGAATCCGTCGACGGGTGTGGTTTCGCTGAGTTTCGAGAAGTTGAGTCAGGTATGTAGGTTTGAGAAGGGTGGGTTCTGTAAGAGGGTGAGGGGCCCGTGTAGTGCCCGGGTTTGCCCCCAAATCCGGTGATGGGGATTAAGACCATTTAAAACCAGTCATAAACAATAAAGAGACAAGGCAACGCGCGCTTCCTCTCCGCCATAGGTTCGACGCTGGTCGTGAGCGCGCAAACTTTTTCACCCATCGCGCGCGCATAAACGAGGCTCCCAAAATTAATCGCTAAAAATAAATCTGCTAGTAACAATCATGAAAACAAATCCGAGCAACAAAACAATTACCGCTGACAGACTTAACACAGGAACATTGAACTCGAGCCCAATATACAGCAAGAAGATACCAATCGTAGCTATGATGAATGTAAATAATTGGTATAGCCGAGACCTATTCATCCTTTCACTGGCATTGCTATTCGAGTATCCTCGGGACCCAGCTCTCATTAGAACTCGCCAAGGAAACGCGTTTAACATCTCGACTCCATCATATTTGAAACAAGGTTATTTAGAACTACGTTTTAGAACAGTTGCATGCACTTGATTATCTATGTTGAATAATTACGGAGCGCACGTACAGGCAACCCAAGGCTAACATGGACAATCACGGGAGCGGAGACCGGATAATCCTTAAGCTTCGCCTTCTGACCGGCGTGCGCCGCGTGAGGTCGTGAAGCATTATATCGATGGCTGTTCTCTTCAAAACCATGTCAAGCAAGCAAGGGACGATCCTCACGATCCTCGTAGTGGCCTCCCTTTTCCTCTCGGGAGTCAACACCCTTCTGCTTTATAGCTATCAGAGGACGGCGCAGGAGGCAAGCGACGCAAACAAGGCCGCAATCGACGGCGTGAAGACAGACCTCGCCAACCTTAGACAGAACATCACATCCCTGCAGGGCCAGCTAAACACCCAGGGCGACAAGATAACGGAGCTGAGGAACACCCTCAGCTCCATATCGGGGAAGCTGGCCTCCGTCAACGGCACCCTAAACGCGGGGCTCAGGTCCCTCAACGCGACGCTTGAGGCACACGAGAAGCAGACCCCAGCCATGGTTTACAAGGAGAGCTACAAATCCGTGGTGGTCATCAGGTCCGATGTGGGCCAGGGCTCAGGCTTCGTCTACGACAACAGCAGCCACATACTGACTAACTGGCACGTCGTGAACGGGACGTCAAGGCTCGAGGTCGAGTTCTACGACAGGAGCGTAGCCAACGCAACTGTTGTCGGCTCAGACCCCTACTCGGATGTAGCCATAATAAAGGTCTCCAATATGCCGGCTGACGCCGCCCCGCTGAGGCTAGGTAACAGCTCATCCGCCTCGGTGGGTCAGGATGTCGTCGCCGTGGGGAACCCCCTCGGCCTCACCGGCAGCCTCTCCTCGGGCCATATAAGCCAGCTCAACAAGCTCATCCAGGTGAATGGCGTCCCGCTCGTCGTAGCCTCGATGCAGCTCGACATCACCATAGCCCCCGGGAGCTCCGGCGGGCCACTCATGGACCTATCCGGCGACGTGCTCGGCATAACCAACGCCGGGACGGGTTACGGCATCAACTTTGCCATCCCATCCACCATCGCGCGCCGCGTCGCGCCGGCCCTAATCGCCAAGGGCACCTACGAGCACCCACTCTTCGGATTCAACGCCCTCGAACTAAGCAGGGACGCCATAAATTACTACCACATCCTCAACGTGGCGCCGGATCAACTCGGGCTCATGATCACCAACGTCACAGCCGGCTCCGCTGCCGACGCCGCCGGCCTCAAATCCGCCACAATAACCACAACGTCAGGTAAAACCACCTACACGGCCAAAGACATCGTGGTCTCCGTTAACGGCCACAGGGTCGAGACATACGACGACTGGGTCTCATACGTCGAGGAACACGTCTCACCCGGGCAGCAGGTCACCCTGGGACTCCTGCGATCCGGCGCCATGGTGAACGTCACCATCAAACCCAAAGCTAGACCACAGTTCACGAGGATAGCGTGAGTGACATGTTTTAAAAAGGTCAATTACCCAAAGTTTCAACGGAGAAACCACCTATGAAACTAAATCCCTACCTCAACTTCCCGGGCAACGCGGAGGAAGCGTTCAAGTTCTATAAATCCGTTTTCGGGGGAGAATACACGATTACCCGGTTCAAAGATATGCCTATGCCGGGCATGAAAATGGGGAAGGAGGACGAGAACAAGGTCATGCACATCACATTACCCATCGGTAAGGATGTTCTAATGGGGGGCGACGCCCTTGAATCACATGGACGGAAACTGATTGTGGGCAACAACGTCACCCTTTCAGTCACCCCTGAGAGCAAGATGGAGACGGATAGGGTTTTCAAGGCCCTCTCCGCCGGAGCCACTGTTGAGATGCCAATCGCCGACCAGATGTGGGGCGACTACTATGGTAGCCTAAAGGATAAGTTTGGAGTACTGTGGATGGTAGATTACACCTATCCAAAAGCGAAATGAAGACCCCATGCCACGTGCGCTATTATCGAACGTCACCATCATCCCGAAGGTGAAGCCACTATTCACCCACACAGCGGCAAGTTACGGCAACAAAAAAAATCCCTCTACCGCTTGCGTGTGGACCATTATATTTCCTAACGAGCACGCGAATACCCGAGACCACGAAAAAACGACATAACACGACTCAATCTGATGCGCGCACGCCACTTGTTTGCGAAGAGTTCCTCCATCATCGGGTTTTGACAGCGAAGGTCTCCTCGGTGCCAATGTGTCTGAAACTTGCACGCGCTAGAGATGTTATGCTTTAGGGTGGTTCTTAAACCACTCACGGAGGGCCTGAACCGTTATGATCGACATTCCACCCCTGATCCCAGCGTACTCTACTTCGACTCTTTCCTTGAGCTCTGCATCAAGGTCCTCGGGTAAGACTAGGGTGACTTTTCTCGTTTGGATTCCCCTACCTAATACATCCAAATACTCCTATATAACATTTTATCAATACATAGTGTTATAAGTACCATCATATACTACTATATAGGAACGGTTGAGCGTTCCCCCTGGCTTTTCAAACTTGAATAGTATGGTATCGATGGGTAAGAAGATCAAATCGATCACAGTTTTACTCACGCTGGCCATGATGCTCATGGCTACCCTGCCGGCTAAAGCCAACCCGCAGGCCACCACACCTAATTCCCAAACGTGGACCACCCAAACAATAGACACCGGAAATGCACAGTCACTTACACTCGACACGAAGGGATTTCCACACATAACGTATACCGCTGATGGCCAAGTCAGGTACGCAGAGTGGACAGGATTAAAATGGATATACAGCATAGTTGGCGCCGGCGAATCAAGCTCACTGGCCCTAGACTCAAACGATGACCCACACATCGCTTACTCGAATGGCACAAACCTCAAATACGCTTCCTGGACGGGGACCCAATGGAGCACACAGACACTAGAAACCCTCCCAAACAACACCCTGGATCTCTATGTCTGCACATCTTCGCTGAAGCTCGACTCAAACGACAACCCGCAAATAATCTACGCCGCCAAAATCGATTCCATCCACTGGTTCTACGCCCTTAAACTCGTCACCTGGTCTGGCTCAGCATGGGACAAGGAAACCATCGATAACGATATCATCCGCTCGTTTTCCCTCGCAATCGACTCGCATAACCATCCACACATCAGCTACTACATTCAGGCGCCTCAGTACGAATTCAATGGAGTATGGTATATAGAGAAGACAGAATCGAGGTGGAGTGAAAGACAATACGTCGGAAATAACATGTATCCATCACTGTCCCTAGACGCCAGCGACAACCCAAGAATCAGCTACACTGAGACACTCCCCTACCAAACGGGCAACAACATATGGTACGCGAAACTCGGTGGCTCAACCTGGATCAATGAAGCCGTTGAGAACGACCCTGGCTTCGGCTTAGGAGCATCGTCTCTCGCCATCGACTCGGCGGGTAACCCACACATCGTATACACCAAAGGAAATGACCTCAGGTACGCTCAAAGGGGCAATTCATCATGGATAACAGTTACAGTAAGCCAAGATTGCAGCGGCGGCGCCCAAATTGCCCTCGACTCACTTAACATTCCCAATATAGTCTACACATCAAACGGCTTGGTGAAATATGCACGAGCGCAACCCACCTACAGCGTGCAGCTCGCATCCCAGGAGACACCAACGACAACGAGCAACAAGGGAACTATAACCTTCATCAGCACCGAATACCCCTCACCGCCAACAGCAATACAAATACCGCCAACACATACACCGCATCCTACACCTCTTCGGAAGCATATTCTGTAGGGCAGCGCGCGCGCTACACTCCTCAGCTAACCACGCGCGCGCATCGAGCTAGCAACACCAACCAGCTCGCGGCTTTTAGTAAGAACTAATCATCCGTTGAATTTAAAAGTAAAGTTACGGATGCAAACACTATGGAAAAACCCGAGGTGGCCAAACAGAAGCTAGGCAGATGCATCAACTGCAATGAACCACTCAACAACTTCATAGCATACATCCCCGGCGAAGGCGAGGCGTGCCTCAAATGCTACATAGAATTCGCCAAAAGTAAAGAGGTTCAACAATCACTCCCCAACCAGAAAAAAACAATCTAATGTGACCTAACCTCATGCACACGACTTCAGCATCATACATGTGTGTGAGGATTTTGGGAGCAATCTGGATACACCTTGTGCGAGGTTATCGGTGAACGCACCCCGCATCCTCGAGAACCAAAAGCAGACCTAAATGGAAGAAGCTGAGAACCCAGATGTCAGATGAGTACCCGAAGCTGGTGAGGCAGACAGCACACGGCAGTCTCTCACTGCTCATCGGCCAGCTGATTTTAACCATCATCCTCACCCTGAGCACATTCATAGTCGCCGGAATACTCGGCCCTGACCAATACGGCAGCTACCAGAAGGTGCTCGTGCCTGTCAACATAGCCCTGCTCCTACAGGACCCGGGCATCCAGAGCGCGCTGACAAGATTCGTATCCATCCACCACCAGAAGGCAGACGAACCCGAGCTGAACAAAACAATCACGACGGGCCTCCTTTTCAGCCTCATCACCGCCACCCTAATAGCAGCGACACTGTTCCTACTGGCGTCACCAATCTCAACCATCTTCCTGCGGCAGCCCAACCTCGACCAGTCGCTAATGGTGGCGTCATTCACAGTCATCGGGCAGGCCCTCATGGGCGCTGCGAACGCCGTCTTCATCGGATTCATGAGGATGAGACTCCAGAACATCACAACGATCCTAACCTCAATCATCAGGGGGATCACATCCGTCGCCCTCGTCATCCTCGGGTTGGGGCCTCTGGGAGCCATAGTCGCCCACGCAACCGCTTATCTCATCGTAGGCACATCCGCTATGATCTTCGCCCTATTCTACCTGAGAGCCAGCGGTGTGAAGCGAGCCCACGTCTCATCCGGCAAGCTCAGGGAGCTCCTCAGATTCGGAATACCAATCTACTTCTCAAACCTCATAGCCGGAGGCCTAACCCAATTCACCAACAGCCTAATGGTCATCTATATAGCGAACGCCGAGATCGGAAATTACGAAACCGCCGTCAACTTCACGGCCCTCATGGCCCTACTGACCTTACCAATCCAGACCGCAATCTATCCACTCTTCTCAAGAATCAAACGAGACAGCACAAACCTCAGAAACGCATACCAGAACGCGGTCAAATACACCTCGCTCATCGCGCTGCCCGGCGCCTTCGCACTCATGGCGTTGTCCAACCCCCTCTTGCAAACCATATACGGTGAAAAGTACCCAGAAGCAACCCTGTACCTCACCATCCTCGCCATCAGCTACATCCCCATCGGCGTCGGCAGCACATGCCAGGGCAACCTACTCAACAGCCAAGGTGAAACAGGCATAAACATGTGGAAAAACGTGATCAGCCTAACAGTCGGCGCACCCCTCGCCATAATCCTGATACCGAGACTCGGAATAGTCGGCCTCATAGCGAGCATCATCGCCGCAGCGATCCTGCCAACCATATACGGCCACGTATGGATTAAGAGGCACCTAAACCTAGCCTTCGAGTCAGCCTCATCGGCCAAAATATACGTGTCCTCAACCGCGGCACTGGCGGCAGCCCTCGCCACACAATACCTGATCCCGGGCGGACACCTACTCCAACTCGCGATAGGCATCATCGCCTTCACAGTTGTATACCTCGCAGCGCTAAAGATCACAAGAACCCTCACCAAGCAGGACTACGACATGTTCAGAACCATCCTCGGAACCACCGGCCCACTATCCAGACCCCTCGAGAAGCTTTTCAGCATCTACGAAAAACTCTAGACAAGAAACCCAGCCAAAAATCGTTACTTTTCCAAGAACTAATCACTCGAAGCGTTTAAAAGCGATGAACATCAAGCGCGCGCGATCGAGGCGCCGTTGAAGAGATGCGCGCGCTTCGCTGAATTCGCAAATCGGGGACAACCGCTGACAACAACACCCAAAAGTACTCTTTTTCACCAGATATGTAGCGAATCTACGAAACCGTACCCCAATCCAACCTTAAACACTTTTACCCTCCCCCGGTACACCCCACTTCACCAGATAAATGAATAGACAGACGAAGCTCAACACGAATGAAATCACACCCAACCTGAAGAAGGTGAAATAGGGTATCCACGAAATGAACCTGTCAGATAATGAAACCCTACTGAAAATGATCCTATCCACGATATACAACCAAACAAGCAGACTATAGAGCCACGTCGTCAGTAGGAAGGCCTTGAGGAACCTCATTCCCCTTTCAAGGCTAGCATAACTCAATAAACCTTATCCCTAAAATATGCCCAGGCGCACAGTGGTAGAATCTATTAATTTTATGCGAACAAACGAAATTATTTTTGCGTGCGCATAATAACAGACCATATAACGAAAATTTTTATACAAACTCTTTAGTTTTTGTTAAACTATGGAAATTCAGATAATTGATGAAAACAAGAAATACTTATGGGATTCAACTTGTCAATCAACAGAATATAGCACAATATTCCACACTTGGGATTGGTTAAAACTCGTGGAAAAATACACGATTTTTAAAACAATGGGAATATCTGTAAGGGGAAAATTGCATGCAATTATGATGTTTGCGCGCGCGAATCGGAGCTAGAATAAGCCTTCCCAAGGAGTTCTCCGATGGCTCCTGAGTTCTCGGAGAATAAATAGGTTGATCAGGTTGAGAGGAGCAACATCCGCGACGCGCTAGTTCAGATGGATCAAGTCATCGCTTGTACGGATCCAGTTGCGCGCGCGTATATCTTTCTTTATTAGAGAATAAGAATAGGTAGTGAGGCACGTGTCTCGATTATATCCAATCCGTATCTCCATAAGAAAAATGTAATTTACTCGCAGGCGCATTTAAAAAAGAATCTAATTCCCCCGCTATATCATGAATACCATGCAATAGTGTATAACTTGATAGTCTAACATAATTATTATTAGATAAAAGCGTTTCATATGGGTGTCCTTTGATGACTAAGAAATTAGTTATGTTAACATTACTTTTCAGGAAATAATCATACGCATCTTGAATTAATGCGTAAGCTACATCTAAACGACCAGGAATAGTCAACAGATCCATGATGTAACCAGACGGATACTCCTTCACATAATTATTGATTCTAATTACGATATATCCTAAAAATTCATCTCCGCTACTAGCCTTTTTAATTATATAGCTTCCACCTCTTTTATCAAAATATCTCCATCTTAGATAACTTGCATCTCGCTCAACCATGAACTCATAGTTATTTTTAATCTTGTCCCAAAAATAATCAAATGAGTCATCGACTCCACTTATTTCAGCTATATTAAAATCAAATTGTACATCGCTTGGTGCCGTGATGATATTTTTTAATGAAGTTACTTTATCTAAAGTTTTATATCCCAATTCTTTAATAGTTTTGTATTTTGTATCCGACATTTTAAGGTGAAGATTGATATCACTAATTTTAACATATTGTATTAATTCATAGGGAAATTGTAGATATCCATCTTTTAGAAAAGTGTTTAATCACTTTAGGATTGCCTGAGAGACCATAAGTCAGTTTAATTCCATTCTCTTTCATGTTTTTTAATTTGTAGTCTTTTACCCTATCCCAGATCCCCCTCCTCTAAAATTAATATCCACAGCTAAATCTAATCCCTGTCCGGATATCAGTGATTTATCACCCAATTTTATTTTTGAAAAAAATTCATAATCGCATCCAACAATCTTGCCTTCTGATTCAGCGAGGGCTATCGTGTTTGATTTCAATGGGTTGTCGATATACTTCCACCTCCAGTGTTCGAGGGCAGAGCATTGAAGATTGAATTTCGGCCAGCCGTCGAATGCTGATTGAAATAGACGGACGATTTCCTCTTCTTCACCTGTCTGGTATATTCGAATGTCTCACTCTATTACTCATTATTTTCTATTGTAGGTTGGAACTCAAGAAATTAATCTCATGTGCGGTGATTGGCTGAAGACTTTTCCCTCTTGGTGTGCGGGCGCCTATATCAGTTAAGTTGGGGATAAAGACCCGCCAACGCACACGCTGTAGATTCGCTCGCGCGCTACCTCAATCCAGATGTGCTCATTTTCTCCGTCCCCGGAAAATCCTTACATATAATCATGTACGTGCGCGTGTCAAAACAATTTCCAAGTGTGAAATATTTATTCCGAATTATTAATCCTGAAGGTATATGGATAAAAATGAATTGTGATCCGATCTCTACAAAGATGGGTGATTAATTAGAGATTATTCAAGTCTTAAGCAAAGCTTTCCCGAAGTGGCCTTCTTGGGATATCAGTGGAAATGGGTTGAGATTACTGGAACTGGAAATTTAGAGATAACCCATTTGGAAAGATTATTGTTGTGGCTGAGCATGATGGCAAATAGTTGGATGTGTGCATAGACTTTTTTCAATTATAAGGATTGGGGGCCGTGATGTTCTGGCCTCTCAAAGTGTCGATTTTGCGGTTATTCCTGAGTATCAGGGGGAAGGACTCGCAACGCTGTTAATGAAGAAGGTTGATGAGTTAGAATAAAGCAAAAATACTTTGCATATAGTTTTACTCCACATGTATGGCTAAAGAAAGTCAGCAATCAATATCGGAAGACTACAGTTAAATAAAGTTATTAAAGAATATACGTGCTAATTAAAAATCTTAATAGGTATATACAGAATAATGAGAAACCATTTCTTAAAACCTTTTTTGGCTATTCTCATTAAACATATTATAATTCTATTTTTAGTCTCTTTATAGCTGATCCTAAAATTGATAAGAATATCAAATATACTATAAGTGAGGATGAATTATTTGGCGATGAATTTAATATATTTTTTGATTATTTTAAAACAAATTATGATTTCGTAGGATTGAAAGACAGTAAATATATGAATTGGAAATATTATGATGCTAGAAGCGGAAGTTATAAGAAATTCATTGTTAAAAAAGGAAATAACATTATGGGATATGTTGTTATTAAAATAAAGAATAACGAGGGTTACATTGTGGATCTATTAGCGAATAATGATGATCCAGGAATAGTTAAAAAACTATTAGATTCAAGTATAAAATATCTTAATGATAATGGTGTCAATGTAATTCGTTATTTAGCACCAAGCGATCATATTTACATTAATGTTTTTAGAAAATGTGGCTTTGTTGACAATCGTTCCGATAGATTCATCCTATATAAGGATAAAAAAAGCATCTTCAATGAAATTTTAACAGAGAAACCGAAGCTAATTTTTCAGTATGCTGACACAGATTGGGTTTGATTAAATTATATCCCATAGTCCATAATTCTAAATATATTTTAGAAGCGTGCTAACACACACGCTTAGGGTATCCAAAGAGGTTTGCTCGGTCAGTACTTGGAGTATATGGCAGAAAACAGTGTGTTTACCGATATAGTGATGGGATGTTGCGCGTCTTTGAGCCGCTACCTATATCACGCTCATACGCTAGCTTATTTTAACGCTGTCCTTGGGTGGTCTCGGGCTGTCTAGTGACTCTTCGGATCTGATGCGTGGCTCAGCCCGGGGGAGCCTAGTGTTGATGGTGGGGCAGGTAGTCACCGCCATCATCTCCGCAGTCACCGTCATCTGGATGGCGCGTTTCCTCGGCTCCACTGCCTACGGGCAATACACGATCGCCCTGTTCCCCGTCTCCATCGCCCTGCTCTTTCAGGACCTGGGTATGAACGCGTCCCTGACCAGGTTCTGCGCCAAGTATAGGTACGAGGGGCGGAGCGACGAGCTCAAGACCGTCGTCGTGACGGGGCTCGTCTTCAGCGTCTTCACCTCTCTGGTCATCAGTGGGCTCATGTTCTTCTTCGCTGGACCCATCGCCTCCCTCTACCTGAAGACGGCCGGAGATCGAGCCGCTGGTTAAGGCGGCAGCGCTCTCGGTTCTTGGCGCCGGGGGCCTGCTCACGACGATTCAGGCTATCTTTGTGGGGTACGAGTTGATGGGGCTGATGAGCTTCACCCAGATCTTCTGGTCCCTGATGCGCACATTGTTTAGCGTAGCGTTGCTGCTTGTTGGCCTCGGAGCCTTCGGAGCAGTGTTGGCTAACACCACTTCGCAGTTTGTCGCCGGTTTGGTCGGCGTGCTTCTCCTCTTCATATTCATTAAGTTCGAGAAAGACTCCAAGGGGGGCTTAGACTGGGGGATGCTTAGGACCTTCCTCAGCTACGGGTTACCCCTATCGATGAGCTCGCTTCTAGGCGGTGTCCTGAATCAGATTTACAACTACGTCATGGTCCTCTACGTCGCTACCGCCCTCATCGGCAACTATGGAGCAGCCGTCAACTTCGGTGTGCTCGTCTCCTTCCTCACAGTCCCTATACCACCGCCCTCTTCCCGCTCTACAGCAAGTTCAAGATGGATGATTCGCGGCTGAAGACAATCTACCAGCTGTCGGTGAAGTACACGGCGATGGTGACTCTGCCCGTTGTGTTGGCTATCATCGTTGTATCCTCACCGCTCTCCCGGCTGTTGTATGGGGCGAGTGACTACCCATATGTTCCACTTTACCTCAGCATATTCATCTTAAGCTACGCCTGGGAGGGGTTGGGGGGCATCTCCCTGGATACCCTCATATCCGGTGTGGGTGAGTCGAGGACCTTATCTCATATCTACCATTTGTACCTTTTTAGCTGGGATCATCTTGGCAGTCGTCTTAGTTCCCCGCTACGGGATGGTTGGTCTACTGATCACAACGGTGCTCGCACCTAGGGGTGGCTGGGTATACCAGACCTTTTGGGCGAAGAGGAAACTGGATATCACAGTCGACTGGGGTTCGACGGCGAAGATCTATGCAGCCGCCTTCGCAGCGTTCGCTGTGGCGTATCTTGTCGTCAATGTTCCGAGTCTAAATGGTTGGGTCGCGTTTGGTCTCAGGTGGGTTGACCTACTTCATAGTCTACTTAGTGGTTCTACCTCTCAGCGGCGCCCTTAGACGAGGAGGATTTGAGCAACTGGGATCGATTGTTGAGGTTCTGGGGCCGTTTGGCTTGGTGGCTAGGCCCATCCTCTCCCTGATCGGTCGATTAACTAGAAATTAGATGCGTACGCGCACGTGAACGCAGCGGTTTCGAGAGACATCAGCTACTGACAACTAGAGAATTCAGTCTTCAGAAGCATCCATCCATTGGGAATCAAAAGTCGACTATAACCAGAAGCTAATGTATTAACATAAAGACTGGTCAAACCAAGATAATCTGGTTCGACCTCAAGCTAAACTACAACGCGCGCACTATTGTCCGAATATGCGAAAAACACGATAATATCCGATTTTTTTAATCCCTTTTACCTCTCCACAATCCCCTTTTTTGGATAAATGAAACAATAAAATCGCATTCTATTGAGGAAAGCCATCGCCAGAAAAAGGGCCGCCATTACATCGGCCTCAGCAATAGTCATCATAGTGGTAGCTGCGGCCCTCGGTGGGACAATCCTCGTCCTAAACACCGGCCTCCTGACGCAAAGCAAGACCCTAAGCAACACAGGGAATAGCACAAAGCAAAATTCAAATGTCAATAGCACAACCCCAAGCGGGCCCAAAACAAACACCACAAGCACACAGAATCAGACTATAAACACTGGACCAGATCACCCATCAACGAATACGGGTGAACCCAAAGCAGCGAAAGACAACAGCAACAAGAAGCCACTAAACTTCACCTTAATGGTCGAGGCTCCAGAGGGGTCCGGCTCAACTAACCCCGAAGCCGGAAACCACACGTATACCCAGGGCGCCAACATCCAGGCGGAAGCTACCCCGAAGCCCAACTGGGTCTTCGGCTACTGGCTGCTCGACGGCTCAAAGGAGTCTACGAACCCCGTCACGGTTGTGATGGATGCTTCACATATCCTGAAGCCGATATTCACCGAGGTTCAATATAACCTCACAATCACCGTCGAAGGCTCAGGATCAACAAACCCCACCCCTGGAACACACACCTACGCCAACGGAACCAAGGTAACTGTAAACGCGACGGCTTCTGAGGGGTGGCAGTTCCAATGCTGGACCACGAACAACGAGAACACCACTGATAATCCCAATAACGGTAAGCGTAACCCGAGACACCGAGCTGAAGGCAACATTCACACAGACCCCAACGCAGCAACCGTCATCCCGGTCACCAACCGCCATGCCCACCCCCTCCTCATACTACACCCTCACCGTGGCACCGTGGGTCAAGGCAGCGTAGCCAGAAACCCAGCGACACCTACACGTCGGCTCAAGCGTCCAACTCACCGCACGCCAGCCACCGGCTACACATTCATGGGTGGAGCGGCGACGCCTCCGGCCCAGCAACCCACTCACCTATCGATGACGAGAAAAACAGTAACAGGCCACCTTCACCAAGAACCTGTACAAGTCACAGTGAACAGCTCCGGCCAAGGAACTGCTAAGAACCCGAACCTGTCAAACTACACATACGGTGGTGCAGTACAGCCACACCGACCGGGGTGGATCTTCGCGGGTGGAGTGGTCCCTCTCAGGGATCAACAACCCGCTCACGATTATCGATGACGGGGAACAAATGGTCACAGCCACATTCAACCTAAACCAACATACACGGTCACCTCCTCAGCTGGGTCTGGCGGCTCCATCTCACCACTCGGCGCCACCCAGGTGACTCAGGGTGGAAATCAGGTCTACACGATATCGCCGAGCACCGGGTACTCAGGTGTCGAGTGTCCTTGTCGACGGAGTCTCTGTTGGGGCCGTCTCGAGTTACACGTTCAGCAACGTGCAAGCCGACCACACCATCTCCGTGCATCCTTCACCCTCAATCCAATACACCATCACGGTGACGCGGGATCAAACGGCTCCATCTAGCCCCGCGGCAGCGCCACCGTCAACTACGGGTCGAGTCAGACCATTCACGATCACACCCAGCACCGGGTACTCGGTGTCCAGCGTCGTTGTGGATGGGTCGAGTGTTGGGGTCGTCTCCAGCTACACCTTCAGCAACGTTCAGGCAGCCCACACGATTACGGCATCCTACGCCATCAACACCTACGCCATCACGGTGACGCAGGGATCAAACGGCGTGATAGCCCCAGGCACGACCACCGTCAACTACGGTGGCGAGCCAATGCATTCACGATCACACCGAGCACCGGCTACCACATCGCTAGCATCCACCGTTGTCTCTGGCTGCGGTCGACTGTCATCACTGGCTCTGGTGTCAGACGGTTAACTTCAGCAACGTTCAGGCAGCCCACACGATTACGGCATCCTACGCCATCAACACCTACGCCATCACGGTGACGCAGGGATCAAACGGCGTGATAGCCCCAGGCACGACCACCGTCAACTACGGCGGCAGCCAGAGCTTCACCGTCACACCGAACACCGGCTACCACATCGCAAGCATAACCGTTGACTCCGGCGCGGTGACTGTCACCACTCCCTCTGGGCAGACGGTTAGCTTCAGCAACGTTCAGGCAGCCCACACGATTACGGCATCCTACGCCGTCAACACCTACGCCATCACGGTGACTCAGGGATCAAACGGCGTGATAGCCCCAGGCACGACCACCGTCAACTACGGGTGGAGCCAGACATTCACGATCACACCAAGCACCGGGTACCCGGTGTCCAGCGTCGTTGTGGATGGGTCGAGTGTTGGAGCCGTGTCTAGCTACACCTTCAGCAACGTTCAGGCCACCCACACGATTACGGCATCCTACGCCATCAACACCTACGCCATCACGGTGACTCAGGGATCAAACGGCGTGATAGCCCCAGGCACGACCACCGTCAACTACGGCGGCAGCCAGACATTCACGGTCACACCAAACACCGGCTACCACATCGCAAGCATAACCGTTGACTCCGGCGCGGTGACTGTCACCACTCCCTCTGGGCAGACGGTTAGCTTCAGCAACGTTCAGGCCGCCCACACGATTACGGCATCCTACGCCGTCAACACCTACGCCATCACGGTGACTCAGGGATCAAACGGCGTGATAGCCCCAGGCACGACCACCGTCAACTACGGTGGCAGCCAGACTTCACGTCACACCGAACACCGGCTACCAGATGCCAGCGTCGTTGTCGGCTGGGTCGACGTGTCGGACTCCCTCTAGGTACACTCTTCAGCAACGTTCAGGCCACCCACACGATTACGGCATCCTACGCCGTCAACACCTACGCCATCACGGTGACTCAGGGATCAAACGGCGTGATAGCCCCAGGCACGACCACCGTCAACTACGGTGGCAGCCAGACATTCACGATCACACCAAGCACCGGGTACCAGGTGTCCAGCGTCGTTGTGGATGGGTCGAGTGTCGGACGCCGTGTCTAGCTACACCTTCAGCAACGTTCAGGCCACCCACACGATTACGGCATCCTACGCCGTCAACACCTACGCCATCACGGTGACTCAGGGATCAAACGGCGTGATAGCCCCAGGCACGACCACCGTCAACTACGGTGGCAGCCAGACATTCACGATCACACCAAGCACCGGCTACCACATCGCAAGCATAACCGTTGACTCCGGCGCGGTGACTGTCACCACTCCCTCTGGGCAGACGGTTAGCTTCAGCAACGTTCAGGCCACCCACACGATTACGGCATCCTACGCCGTCAACACCTACGCCATCACGGTGACTCAGGGATCAAACGGCGTGATAGCCCCAGGCACGACCACCGTCAACTACGGTGGCGAGTCAGACATTCACGATCACACCAAGCACCGGGTACCGGTGTCCAGCGTCGTTGTGGATGGGTCGAGTGTCGGAGCCGTGTCTAGCTACACCTTCAGCAACGTTCAGGCCACCCACACGATTACGGCATCCTACGCCGTCAACACCTACGCCATCACGGTGACTCAGGGATCAAACGGCGTGATAGCCCCAGGCACGACCACCGTCAACTACGGTGGCAGCCAGACATTCACGATCACACCAAGCACCGGCTACCACATCGCAAGCATAACCGTTGACTCCGGCGCGGTGACTGTCACCACTCCCTCTGGGCAGACGGTTAGCTTCAGCAACGTTCAGGCCACCCACACGATTACGGCTTCTTTTACGTCTGTTGGTGGTTTGCTTCCTCTTCACACCTCCGGCGCAAACATCCTCGACACCAACAACAACGTCGTCCACCTACGCGGCGTAGACAACCCCAACTTCCTAGTAGACGCCACCGGAAGCTTCACAACACTCGGAACATGGAACGCCACCGCGGCCCAAGCAGACGCAGAGAACATGGCCTCCCACGGCTTCAACCTCGTAAGACTCCTCATAAACATGGACTGGTACGACCAGAACCTCAAAGACACGTGGAACGGCCCAAACACCGCCACCAGAGGATGCCGAGACTGCGTAGACGACTACATATCATACTGCAACCAGAACGGAGTATACGTCCTCCTAGTACCCTGGCAGATCCTCGGATGCAACGCATCGAACGGCGGCGGCCAGACGGGGCAGACGCCGTACCCCTGGGGAGTCGCGCCCTACGCCACAGCAGCCGACTACGCGAACTGGTGCGTCAGGACCGCCACCGGCCTCAGCCCATACCCCAACGTCGTCTTCGAGCTCTACAACGAGCCGAACGGCGACGAGTCCACGTGGTTCAGCGGCGCCCAGCAGGCCATCACCGCGATCCGGGGCGTCAGCCAGATCCCGGTGGTCATCCAGTACGGGTACTGCGGAGGATTCGACTGGGTGGCCCGCCACACGATCACGGGCGGCAACATCATCTACAGCAACCACATCTACCGTTCTCCGGCTGGGAACACGATGCTGAGCAACATGGGCATACTGAGTGAGGGCGACATCCGGAGCTACCTGATCACCCAGTGGCGCTACAACCTCGTAGCTGGGGTTAAGCCGATGCTAATAGGCGAGATCGGCGCATACGACTCGAGCTACGATGAGGTGACTTGGCTTCAGAACACGCTGGCTGTGCTCAACGGGTGGAACGCGAGCTACGCTGGGTGGCAGTGGAGCGCGCCCGCTAGCGGCTACCCTCTTAAGAACGCTGATGGTTCGCCGAATACGGCGGGGCAGATACTCATAGACGCCATCGCGGGCGCGGGTGGGGTCCCAGTTGATCTATCGGTTGTGGTCAGCCCCGGCTCCGTCGCCCTGCAGGTGGGCCACAACGTTACGCTGTCGGCGGTGGCGATGGGCGGCGTCTCACCCTACACGGTCCGCTGGTACGATGGTAACCATAACCTCCTCTCCTCGGGGCCGTCCTACACTTTCACATCATCCCAGAGTGGGACGTACACTATCTACGCGAACGTGACTGACTCGAGTGGCTCTCAGGGCCAGCGCTGCCGTCGATGTGTCGGTGCAGTACCTCTTCGGTGACCTTGGCTCGGATCGCGACTCGGGTCTGTTCGACGGCAACGTCATAGCTGGTGGATTGTTCACGTGTCCGGAGGCGGCTACGCCGGTGTCCATCACCGCCGGCGCCTACGCGTTCAACGATGGCGTCTACGAGAGGTGCGCGATCTACTCTGCGTCGGGTAGCTTGGTCTGCTACACGGAGGAGAAGGTTGTTCCGAATGCATCTGGGTTGAGCAGCACTCCTGATGTTACCTTCAATATCGTTGACCCTCAGGCTCTGCAGGCGGATACGCCGTATTACCTGGTGGCTTGGGGTGAGGCTGGTTCTTCGGCTGCTCTTCATTCGCATTGGGATGGGAGCAGTAACGTGGTGGGGTTCTCGGCGGCGTATGGGGTCTTTCCCTCTTCGGTTAGCTTCTCTATGGCTCAAGCAGGCAGCGTGGCGGCGATTTACTGCACCTATAGGCCCGTAAACTAGTACATGCTATTTGGGTTTACCAGTCTACATCTCCCATCTGGATATGTAGCTCATTAGGTCGTGAAGCTGACAGCTCCGTATTACCGACCTGACTCTTCACCCAATGATGAACTATACTTAGAGGAGTCCTGCTATCAAGGTAACCAAACTCACTCAGAACACCTGTATTAGACTGGCCCTTCAGCGCCCAACATGAAACGTAATTAACCCCCAGGTCATCGATGCGCCCTAACACATTACCAAGCAGGTTCTGAGCCACATCGACTCTGCCTGGAAGAGTAATAAAATCCATGACGTTTGCTACTTGATAATCATTATTGATCTTGTCAACCCTGTAGACACAGTAACCTAGAACATTACCATCATCCTCAGCTTGGACAATTTGATAATTTCCAGCCCTGGGGTCACAGTATCTCCAGTTCAGATAATCACTGTCCCTCTCAACGATGTATTTATAATTAGGTTGAATTTTTTGCCAAAAAGAATCGTGACTATTTCCAAACTTCTCGATTCCATTAATCGAGTAATCCTTAGAGACATAATTTCGCTTAGGAATAATTATCTTATTTATCTTCCTCAGTGTCGAGTAACCTAGTCGCTTAAAGAGTTCCCCATCGGTCTTATTCATTCGGAAGTGAAGATCTAGGTCATTTATCCTTACCATCTTTAGCAACCTCCTAAGGGACATAAGCTGCTTCCTCCTCCTAGCAAACTCAAGCATCTTCTTGTTAGTGGAGGCCCAGAACGAGTAATCAATCCTCGTCATCTGAGGTAGTGTATATCTGAATTTATTCAACCTCGAGTAAATTCCTTCACCCTGAAATTTTGGGTCGATGGCCGAATCGCAACCATGGTGTGCAAACACTAAGCTATCCCCAATCTTTACGTTGACAAAGTATCCATGCTCACATCCAACAATAATTCCGCCCTCCTCAGCTACAACAATTGCATTCAACCTCTTCGGGTTATCAAGATACTTCCACTTCCAATGATCCAGAGGCGAGCAACGGATATCAAAATGAGGCCACCCCCCAAAGACCTTTATCATAAGTTCTACTACCGATTTCTCGTCTCCCGGGTGATACTCCCTGACCTTGACTTCCGGTGCCACAATTAACTATATCAAACATTATTATTTAACAGTAATTTCAGGACATGATGAACCCGACATCTAGCGCGCGCATATGTACCAATGTTTCTAACTAATACTCCCAATTTTTTAAATAAGGTTAAGCGTTAACCATCCAACTGCGAGAAGCCAATACTTCATGTGTACCCCCAAAATTCATGAGTTGAGAGAATGAGGAGAAACAACCTCGAAGTCAGCGTCGCCATACTCAGAGCCGCCAACGGAGGCTCAAACAAGACCAGAATAGTCTCCAAGTCGAACCTGAACTTCGAGATTATCAAAGAGTACCTCAAAACCCTGACTAGCGGCGGCCTTCTCACCGTCGACGAGAAGGGAAGATACTCCACGACCGATAAGGGCCTAAAATTCGTCGAGGATTACTACAACTTAACGGAACCATTGAACCATAAGACCCAGACTCAGCCACCTACCCAACCCTAAACTCGCCCGACGACAAGAAAACCACTGTACACAGCTATAACGCGCGTATAGTTACTGGTGGCAACGTCATTCAGTTTCCACTCCAATCTTCCTCCTTTCATACCGTGACCGAATGAATACGAGGATAAGGCACAAGATGATGCCTAGAACCGAGAAGCTACTGACGTCGTTCTCATTTAACGTGTACTTGGTCGTGATGAGGGAGAGCACCAAGGTGAGGATAGTTAGGGTCACAGCGGTTAGAACCAGCACAAGATTCCACCTACTTATTCTCATTCATCTTCCTCTTCATCCTCCGCACACGCACTAGGATAACGCAGTTTCGCGCACGCCCAAACACACAGAAATCCCAGCAGGTCAAAACACCGATGTGAACGAGTTAGTGGCTAGAGATCTCGTCCACATATATTCACTTGGGAACCTTTTTCACTTCCCACACCGTGCCCTTTTTTGAAGGACAGTGTATCAGGTAGACCTTTCTATCTTTAGGATCCCACGAGGGAAATCCGAGAGCCGTCTTCCACGTGTATAGATCTAATACGTGTAATAGCGCGTTGCAGACACCCTCAGGTTTCTTGTATGGATTCTCATAGTAATACGTCTCACCAAGTTCATGGATACACTTACCCGTCTTCTCCACCATCCGGATCCTGATTCGGCCCATCTTGTTCCAAAGCTCATGGTAGTCATCGTCAGTAAAGTTAGAAGTGTCCACGTTTAAATCCAATTTACTCTTTCTGTCCATCTACTTTCAACACCCAAGGTAAACGAATAAAAACTTTATGAGGTGCAGCCGAAGCGAGCGCGCAATTCTCTTCGCTTCAACCAAATCAAGCCAACTTTTGCAATTGACTTTGACCCAGAACTTGTGGTGCGGGATAGTATAGTGAAGTACGCACGCGATCAAACCCAATCTGTATCGGCGTACTGAAACAACAGCTTCGGTCTCTTTGCTAAAATCTCGTTGAAAATCCCCTTTTTATCCTTAATTAAGATGAATCTATCGGAGTGGTTGTCAACAAAACCATGTTTTTTGAAAACGTTAATGTAAGGATGATCGCCTGGTATCAAATAGCGAATTAGATTAACATCCTTATCATTAAGATATTTTATACTTAAATCCAATAATTTTTTAACAACCTCCAGATCGTCATTATAGGCTAATAAATCCACAATATAACCCTCATTATTCTTTATCTTAACAATAACATATCCTATGATGCGCGCGCTGGCTTGTCCCGAAATTCATCCAGGCTAGAATAAGCTTATCTTAACAGTTGGGGTCTCGTCCCCCAATAGGTCTGTCCAACCCTAGGAGGTGAGTTCACTTAGGACAAGAATTGAACACGAGACCCTAGAGACACTCTTCAAAAACGTTGATTAAGCATTGCCCACACGAGCAGCCTCTCCTCGGATGCTACCACACCACGGGACCAGGAAGACCACCGAGAAACCCCGTCGGCATCCTCAGAGCCCTCCTCATAATGCGATTGAAGGGGATCCGCAGCCTACGGGAGCTCACAAGGATAGCCTAGACGTAGACCAACGCATGAGGCGACTCTGCCTGATAGAGGTGGATGAGGGAAGGCTACCCGAGGTCAGTCATCAGCCGCTTCACCCACAGAGTCGGAGCCGAGACGCTCCGACTCATAATAGAGAGGAGAAGGTCATAATGCTCCTCAGGAGAAGCGGAGTCGAGGAGGCGGATGTGGTCCTGGACGCCAGCTTCGTTAAGGCTTGGAGCATCAGGGACCCAGCCGACAACGGGATGGGCCTCTCGGACCCGGATGCACGTGTGGGCAGAAACGGGAGGAGCTATGGGCTCGGGTTTAAGCTTCATTCATCGGTTGAGCCGAAGCTTTATTCTGCCGTTGGCTACTCTTGTTGGCCTACTGCTAACGAGAATGAGAAGAAGCACGCGCCTTCTCTTGTGAGAGAGCCGTCTAGTGCTGGGAGGAGCTGGGAGAGTCGGCGACGGATCCGGTGCCTGATTGGGGACAGCCAATACAGCAGCCGGAAGGTGAGGTCGCTGGTTGATTACTCTGTGATACCGTATATGGGAAATCAGAGGTGTGGTGAGGATGCGCTGAGGGTGGACCGGTTGTTCCGGACTCATGGCCCGGAGGATTCTGGTGCGGGTGTATCGTGAGGCGGCCCTGCTGTTGAGGCGTTGTTTGCCTTCGTGAAGAACTGGTTTGGGTTGACGGTGAATAGGGTTCGGGGCCTGGTGAACGTGTCGGTGTATGTGTTGCTGAGTGTGCTGTGCCTGGTGTTGAACAGGGAGGCGGCTGAGAACTTGGGTAGGCCCGGATAAGGCGTTGTCTCCGACGTTCTTCAATGTGTGACGGCTTGGCTTCGGGTCTGCGTGGTGGCGTGGCTAGGTGGTGCCGATGCTTGTCTGTGTGGGGCTTCATCCGTTTTCTGGGTGTTGCTGTGCTGGCTGTGGGTTTGGTTTGGCTGGTTGATGTATGGTTGAGTCGTTTGTCTGATGGTTTCGCTAATTTTATTTTGGGATTGTTGGGCGTGTGTCTATTTTAGGGACAAGCCAGCACGCGCGCGACTTGAATGCGGCGAAGAATATTCGTTGGAGGGCTGATGTCAGCCAGCCTATTGTGGTCTGCCCAGGTGGGAACTTGAACCGCAAGCCCGCTCCTTTAGGGGCGGGTAGTCGACGTTTATTCGAAGATTGCGGTGATGAATTCCTGGCTTCCGAGGTGCTTCTCATCGTTAGTATATGCCTCAGTTACGCTAAGCCGCTCCATTATTGCGATATTGACCGCGTCATTGAAGTCGAGGCGGTGGGTAGCCATGAGGCTCGCTCCCACTATGAGGTCGTCGACGTCGAAGGGTTCGATGCGCAGGGTGGAGTAGGAGAGTATCTTCTCGAGGCCCGGTTTGATGATTCCCTGCCGGCCCATGGCTTCGAAAACCCAGGCGACCTCGCAGAGGACGAGTGTGGAGGTTAAGGCTTCTTCGCCCTCCTCGATTCTTTTAAGGATGTTATTTGACGTGGGTCCGAATTTGGGGTGGTTGGTAGCCACGTATATGAAGATATTCGAGTCTACAAACCTCATTTATCCAGCCTCTTGAGGGCCTTCTCCCTGACGTAACTGCGGGCGAGTTCCTTAGGTTTGTCTACGGGTTCTTCGAGGGGTAGGCTTCCTGCGAGGGAGGCGGTTGGTTCGCTGTATCTCTTGATGGGTATTAGGATAATCTCACCGTTTCTCTCCCTTATGATGACTCGTGTTTTTTCCTCGATTTCGTTCCTCTCTCGGAGATCCTTAGGTAGGACTATCCTGCCTTCTTTACCAACCTCAACATACATGGTTATTTCTGGTAGATTGCTTGGTTTTTGTCGTTAATAAAGTTGATCGATTATTTTATGTTAAATCGACGTTACGCTGCGCGAAGTCAAGGTGCTGTTCTTCCCAATCGCGCGCGCGACGGGATTGGCGCCAAGGGATCGAACACGGAGAAGTCAGATATTGACATCTGGGTCCTAGTAGCGGGGCTGGAGGATGAGAAGCTCGCCAACCTGGCAAGCGCGCGCGCCTATGTTATCTACGGTGAGAGCCTTGAAGAGCGCGCGCGCCTCAGGAACTCTCAAGGCACAAACTTCATCAACAGATAGAAGCAGCTTCTCCACCACCTGAGAAAATTCCTAGAAAAATACATACGTGCAGCGCGCTCGCAGTGACAACCTCGCGAGCAAATAACCCAATATGAAAAATGACTTTAAACAATTCCAAAAAAAGAAATTGGGGTGCTTTATCTAGCGCTCTAGAACGTTAAGATGCGCCTATCCGAGGCGCGAATAGTCCTGATCTATTCCCACCCCCAAAATAATACCCTACACACATCTTAGATTAAGAAGTTTGCAGATAATAAGTTAGAACCAGTAACGTAGAGTGATCAAATAGCTTGAACAGTAAGGCAGATTTGGGCTAATTTTTTTTATAAATGCTTTCACCCTACTCTAAGAAGAAAGAGTACAGAAAACATCCCACACTCATATAGGTCATAACAAGCTAAAAAAGACTCAATGTATTGCACACTATAAGATAATACTACAAATCAGCGTACGCCTGGATTATTTATCTAACACGGGGTGATCCCTTAACTAAAACATGCGCTCAAACAACGACTTCAAGGCGGTGCTGTTCGACAAAGACGGCGTCCTAATAGACTCACTAGACACCTGCTTCGACGCCCTAAACGGCACTCTCAGACACTATGGATTACCGGAGATAACGAGGGACCACTATATTCGGAGGCTCTGGGGCATGAAGTCAGGGACAATCTTCGAAGACTCAGCAAACTTAACCACTGCAGAGGTTGATGAGAGGGTTGATTACTACAACAAGATGCGAGACGAATGCGACGATAAAACGAGGGCCTTCCCGCACGCAGTCGAGGTTCTAAGATCCCTCCAGGATTCTGGGAGAATCAAGATAGGGCTAGTCACAAACACGGTGAGAAGCACAGCTATCAAAATCCTCGAGCACTATTCATTGATCTCATACTTCGACGTGGTGGTTGGGGGAGACGATGCGGAGCCAAAGCCCTCACCTAAGCCGATTCTGCTCGCCTGCGAGAGGCTTGGTGTTCTGCCTGAGGAGACCCTGTTCGTGGGGGATACGGTCGCTGATATAGATGCGGGTAAGTCCTCTGGCTGCGTGACGGCGATCGTTGCCTCCTCCATGAGTTTCGAGGAGCTGTCCGCGGTTGAGGGGATAATCCCGATCAGGGACCTGAGAGATGTGCTTAGGCTGGCAGGCATCAACAACACTCACTCAAGCGAGTGATTAATCAAGATCGCAAGCGCGAGGCACCAGTTATATCGATGACCTCCTTCATTCTGAGTGGTGCAAATTAGACGACGTTCAAAATCGGAGCCATAGAGGCATACGAGGGCCAAAAAACAACTGGCTACCTAAAGGTAGCCGAACTGCCAATCGGCGAAGTGGCGATTCCCCTAACAATCATCAACGGAACACGAGAAGGACCCACCCTACTCGTCGAAGCCGGAATACACGGAACCGAGTACCCGGGCATCAAGGCAACACAGATACTAGCCCGAATGATCAAGCCTCAGCAGCTCGATGGGATACTCGTGATACTGCACTGCGCGAATGTCCCGATGTTCAACTCTAAAACGGCCTTCGTAAACCCAATCGACGACATAAACTTAAACAGAATCTTCCCCGGCCAACCAGCCTCAACCATTTACTATGGCCCCGGAACGATCAGCCACCACATAGCGAACTACATCTTCGAAAACATAATGAAGAAAGCCACATACTTCGTAGATCTGCACGGCGGGGACCTACCCGAGCTATGCCCATGCTTCGCGATATCCACAAGAACCGGCGACGAGAGCAAGGACGTGGACACGGCCGCGATGCTTAGGTACTCCCTCGCCGACTTCGTGACACTGAGGCCCCCAAACCAGGCCCCCACGACGCTGGGCGCCGCGTCCCAGATCCAGATACCGAACATGCTGATAGAGTCCGGAGGAGGCGGCATACTCACAAGCGAGAACACGGGCCGCCACGTTGACGCCATCGTCAACGTCATGAAGTACCTCAAGATGCTGGGAGGTGAGCCTAGGGAGCCGGAGAACCAGATACAGTTAACCGGGAAGACGATGGGGGTCCGCGCCAAGCGGGGTAGATTCTTCACCTACCTTGTGAGTGCCGGGGATGTTGTTGAGGAGGGACAGCTAATCGGACAGATCTCGGACCCGTTTGGTGATGTAGTTGAGGAGATCGAGGCTCCGATGAGGGGGGCGGTTAACATAATCAACTTCCTATCCGCGAAAAACACGGGGGACCCCCTCTTCAGCATCGCCGAACTATGCTGATTTTCGAACGCGAGCGACTCTCACAAAATCGCGTATTACCGTTTTTCGCGCGCGCGACGGATACTCCGCATGTCCTGAAAACTCACTCATAGAAGCGCATGCGCGTGTACTTAGGAAAAGGATGCCAAAAACTCAGATGGGGAAACACTTTTTAAGAATTTCTCAGCCTTCTTGAATTCCTCATCAACGGTAACAACGTGGTTAGCCCCCACCTTCAAGCCTGAAGCAATGATTAACGCGTCTGGTAACCTCAAACCTACCTCAACTCTAATCTTCCCCGCAAGCTCAGCCACGTTGGAGTCAACGTCAACAAGCCTATAGTTCTCAGAGGAAAGTATGTGTAGCAGAAAACGCTTAAACCCCGCCTCATCACCAGCCGCGTAGTACCCTACCGATAGTTCTGCGATGGAGATGGTTGAAACCACGCCGAAGAGTCGGCCATCGTCTACTAGGTCGAGTATCGAGCTGGAGTCTCTGAAGAATGGCTCTTCCCGGTTTAATACGTTGAGAAATATGTTGGTGTCGAGTACCACTTTCATCGCCATTCGCTGCGCAGCTCCCTCTGGTAGTCGAGGCTCTTTACATTCCAGGGTTTCCGATGAGTCAATATTTGACTGAGTTTATCATCTGAGACCTTTCTGAGGGTCACTCGGCTTCCATCTACCTCAAAGAGCACTCGATTCCCCCTCGGTTATTCCAAGGGATTCCCTGATCTCTTTTGGTATTGTGACTTGACCTTTCGAGGAAACCTGACTCACACTTATCTCCAATGTGGGTTTCACTAAGAGTTCAATTGGTATTCCTACATATAACTCTTACATTCTTTACTTGGGAGTATGCGCGCGCATCGAGGCCAAGAAACTACAATGAACCTCTCCTACAAGTACCGCCTACAGCCAACACAGGCGCACGCAGCGAGCATCGCCGAACTATGCTGATTTCCACGGATTTCTCACTCAACTTCGTTCACGTCGTAGCGTGAGTATACTACCTAGACCAGTAGACCAAATTTCCATGCGTTCGCCTCCAATCGATCTCAAACACGATTACATTTTCGCGCACTCTCTCAAGGTATCAGGTTACCGGAGCTCACCTCCGTAACTTCCCCATCATCCTCGACCCGATGTTCTGAATCTCCTAAGATGATCTCCGAATTATTCTCCCGGGGGTAGTCTTTCTTAATCTCCTCATACTTCGAGGTCCACCTAAGTAGAGCATACCATGGAGCCACGGCGTCGAAGAACATCCCCAACGTCGCGCCACATACCAACTTGAGCCGCTTGTGAGGCTCGAGCCTGTCAATGTATACCTCATGCATCTCCAAGCCGACCTTGTAGGCGCTGTAGATGCTCCACCACATGAAGCCTGAAATTAGGCCGCCGACAACCGGGAAGACTCCCCCCGAAGGCACGAGCACTCCGAGGACAGCAGCCACGATCGATGGGAGGGCGGTTAACCAGGATCCGAGGCTATAGACTATGGGCAATTTATGCTTTAACTCGACGTCTCCGCGTCTGAGGACCTCTATTGTGCCGAGTATCCACCTTCTCCTCTGCTTCAGCTGGTCTCTGACTGTGAATGGAGGCTTTTCATAGGCAAACCCCTTAAGCCTCCTAGTCACGCTGCCAAACCGCTCTCGAAGCTTTAGGCTGAATAGCAGGTCCTCCGACCTTACCCTGCCGAAGTCCCAACCTATCTCATTCTCTACGTCCGCCCTAACTAGGAGGTGTGAGCCATGATAGCCGAAGGGGACGGTCCCCCACATGTTCATCTGCCCCATGGCGCCTATGTCGCCTACGGATCTGGTTGTCTCCTCGACCGAGTTGAACCTGTATCTCCAATCCTGAGGATAGAGTATCACCCCAGCACCCGACAGGCGGCCATCACTCGTATCCGTGATGAAGTCGAGGATGCCCAGAATCGTATCCTCCCCGACCATCGTTTCGGTGTCCTGGTGGTATACCCAATCGTCGGCTGTGTCTATGTCCCTATCGATCCTAGTCTCGGTAGCATACTGCAGGGCCCTCGCCTTGAAGCGGGAGTGGTTCGGGGTCTCGTATCCCTCTGGGATCACAAATAATATGGCACCCTCAGCCTCGAGTCCCTCGAAGAACCGGCGCTCCTCGCGGAATCGGTCCTCCTCTGTAACGATCCAGATCTCGGAGCGGAAATCGAGCCCATACGTACTCTTAACGGCGAACAGCCAGTGCTTCGTCGATTTGAAGGTGTTCCTCAGGGTTGTGAGGTTTTCACCGCGGGTCGTTATGGTGTATATAATTCTCTTTCTACTAATCTCCAAGCCTCTGTTAACGAGTGTCTCGGGGCTGATCAATAGGTCTGGTGTCAGGGCCCTCTGTGTTCCCGTGGCTTGGATCATGAATACTGGTATTGGGATGAGCCAAAAGAGCTTGGTTGCGTAGATGACTTCGCTGAGCGTGCTGGTGATTTTAGGTCCGCCGGAGAAGAGGATTGCGGTCGATGTGGAGAATAGAGCCATCTTCTGCAGTCTATTCGTCTTTTTTTCGATTAGTCTGTGAAGTGAGGCGTTGTAGTTGAGTAGATTATAGTTTAGACTGGGTGTGCGTTCCTTGATTGGCAACTTGGTGATTTTTTGGAACGCTGAAACTTAAACAGTCACCCTCCTATCTGCGAGTCAACCGACGAAGATCCCGTTGAGAAAACTCACCCACAAAACCACCGTTACCACCACAGACAGCATTAAGCATGGTATTAGTAGGTGTTTCTCGGTGATTTTCCGCGACACGTACGGGTTTAGCCAAAGTGGGAAGAGTAGGGAGAGGTAACGTGGGATCGACAATATTGCCCCAAAGACGAGAATCCCAAGGTAATACAACAGGATATAGACCGCGAGCTCGCTGTCGATTCTGATTAGGCGAGCACCCATAAGTGGAGTCACGATTAGGAAAAGTAAAATGAAGAAGGGGAGAAGCGAGTTAACCGAGAGGTACTGAGTGACCACAGAAAACGAGTCAAAAAGATGGTTGGGGAGAATCTTTGTTACGAAGGTCAAGAAGGTGTACATCGACTCCCACTCATTGACTGAAATGATCGCGTAGAGGTTTCCGGTTTGGAGCCATCCGTTCACCCACGCAGACAGATAGCCGAGGCCTGGGACGAGGAGGATTATCAGTTTCTCTGAGAAGGGTTTAGCCTGTTTCGTCTTCAGCGCCTTGAGGAAGATTGGCACCGCGAGGAGAAGCCCCACCGGCCTCGTGGCTGCGGATAGAGTGGCGAGTATCGTAGCGGCCCTGAATCTGCCATTCAGACACAGCCACCATGAGCCCAGGCTCAGGAGTAGGAACAACCCCTCCGAGTAGGCTACTGTGGAGAAGAGGAGTGTAAATGGGGATAGGGCAAAGATCAGGGTCGAGGCTAGGGCTAGTTCCCTTCCCATGTAGTGCTCCGAGACAGCCTGAAACAACGGGACCCAAGCAATCCCTGAAAGGAGGGTGACGACCAAAAGAGATGAGACAGGGTTGGTTAAAACCGCGTTAATTAAACTGGAGACCACTGGGAGTCCGGGGAAGAAGGCGATGCTCTGTTGGCTGAAGGAGTAACCTTTAGCTATTATGCTTAGGTACCAGGCGCTGTCCCAGCCAAGGAACAGGTACTCCCACCTCGGTGCGTTGTAGGGATTCTGCCAGAGGATGTTGTTCTGTGGCCCTGAGAAGACCTTGCTCTGGTTCATCCAGTAGTCTTCTACGACTCCGAGGTTCAGCCAGGAATACACTGTGAAGGCCATCAATGCCTTCACGACGAGAATAGCAGCGACGGAGACGATGAATCTTTTAGGTATCCTCACTCCGAGGTAGATGTCCCCGTCCATGAGTCTGTGTATTCGGTGCGATGTGTCCACGCTGGCCGCGTTCATTCAGTAGCCACGCAGCATACGGGACAGGGAGCTGGCGGCCTTCAGCTCCAGTGGAGCACCGAAGTACTTGTGTTTCCACCTGTAACTCGCCAGCGTATGCATGAGCTTGTACCCTGCTCTGAGAGGCTGCTTCATCTCCCTTATCCTGTCTTCAGGGTAGAAGGTGTACCTAGTTACGGCTGAGATTGCCTCCAGCTTGTCGACGTAGCTCTTCTCATGCCACGGGGGCCTGAAGTGGAAGACGTCGACGGCTCCCCACTCCTCAAGGGACGTCGGCAGCCTGTAATCCGACGAGAACTCCTCAAGCATCGGGCTGGGGAAGGGCGTGTAGATGCATATCTCAACGTGCTGCGTCTTACCGTTAATCTCCGACAGCCTCTCCATGACTCTGTAAGTTTCCTTCAGATCCTCCTCAGTTTCCTTAGGGAGCCCGCTCATCCAAAACACGTAGGGCTCTATGGTGGGGGCGAAGTCTCTCAGCTTCTCGACGGATTTGAACATCATCTCGGTTGTGACATCCTTATGGATGAGCTCCAGGAGCCGCTCTGAACCCGTCTCGGCTCCGAAGTTTAGCTCAACGCACCCCGACTTCTCGAGGAGCCTGATGAAGTTCTCACCGTATCTTGACATGTAGTCGAACCTGCAGTCCGCGCGCCAGGTGACGTCGACGCTTCGCTCAATCAACCCCCTGCAGATGGCCTCGACCCTGGCCCCGTCCACGAAGTAGTTGTCGTCTATTATATCCAAACACCTCATATCGGGGTACTTCTCATGAACAAACTCGAACTCATCAAGAACCCGCTCAACGCTCTTACACCTCCAAGTCCTCTTGTTGAAAACGGAGTTGTAGCAGAACCCACACCTGTGTGGACAACCCCTGCTTGTCTGTATGTGGAATCGACCCGACTTAAAGGATGGATAATGGTCCGCATCGATCAGCTCGTAGGGGAGATCGATGGGGACTTCATCCAATGTAATTGGTGGCCTGTCGGGGGTGCTCCTAATTTTTCCGTCGACTTTGTAGGTTATACCTAAAACATCATCGAGGGGATGACCTGCAGCGAAACTATTAGCGAGATCAACGATTGTCTCCTCACCCTCACCACGCACCACAACGTCCACGGACCTATCTGCCACGGTCTGCTCCGGCAGCAGAGATGGGTGGACTCCCCCCCAAACGATCGGTATCTTTTCATCTGCCTCTCTAACCTTCTGAGCGAAGTCGACCCCGTACCTTATCTGGTGGCCGCTCATTGAGCTAATACCTACGAAAAGTGGGCTCCGAATAAGTGAATCCCTGTACCTCTCAGTCCTCATATCAAAGATCCCAACATCGAAACCACCTCTTTTGAGGTAGGCGGCTAGGTGCAGAAGTGAGAGTGGAACCTGCGGGTTGGGAGCATTGTACTTACCTGGAAATACAAGTAGAATTCTCACTCCTCCAACACCCTTGATCAATGACACCTTCTCGCCGGTCAAGCTAGAACAGTTACCTCATCCGAAAAAATGTTATTAAACCTTGGCAAGGCAGACCCTGAAGCCACTACGCGATCACATGCGTGTTGCCATATTACGAAGTAAATTATAGTCTCCTACATAATTAGCCGAAAACAACTGAAAACCTCTATTGGGTTTATTGCACGCCACAATAATGGTCTCCATGGTGATTACGTCGCGGGCTCGCTATTCAATCTCAGCGGAACCAATAACCATAGAGGTGGCAGAGGGCCTTTCCCTCAGGGTATATCCCGATAGGAGACCGGGAAACCTCGAGATAGCTGAGATACATAAGGCGCTGATCCTTGTCAAGGGAAGCGTTGAGCTCGTTGAGGAGGGAGCTGGCTTCGGACTACCGATAGCAATATTCAAAGACAAGACGCTCTTCCCGGGCTCAGCGACGCTCAGGATGATCCAATGTGAACCCTATCCCATCATAGAGAAGACTTACGAGATGGATACCATCTCGATAAAAAGCCTCAGAGGATCAAGGATAACCGATAACCTCTACCATCCCATTCACCGCATCTTCAGCATCCTCTACCTGTCACTTGGTGCATTAAGGCCGGTATTCGATAAGGTAATTGAACTCAGGAAAATAGCAGGGGTGAGTACGAACTTCCTCCCCACCGAACCAAGAGGGTCGGTCCGGGTGCTCTACAAAATCCACACAGATGAGGTCGAGATCAAGGCATATACGAAGCTCATTGAAGGATGCGTGGAACTCATCATGCTCAACGAACAGGGCGCCTCAGTATTCAGAAGATGTGATTTTGCCGACTCCACCCTCATCGACGATAAAATTGGTGCATGGGAGAAGATCAACGCATCAGAGGCAACACTCTCGACACTCGACGGAGACACATCCTTCACAGTGTTTAGACCAGCTAAAGCCAGGCTCCTTCGGGGACGGGAGAGGGTACGGGGCAGGCTCAGCTGGGCTGGTCTCACACTGTCCTTTGATGTTAGAGACGTCGTCGACTATAGGATCAAACTAGACTCGAAACCTCGTCAAAAATAATCGAGCTGCGCGAGCTGCATGAGTTTGGGGGTAAGGATGAGGATGAAGCCGAGGCCCGTCAACCCAGCGAGGACAACGAGGAAGACGAGGCACTCTAGAAGTTCAAGTAATCTATACGAGTCTACCCTTTGCCGTTTGATAATCATCTCAGATACGCTGTCCCGATAAAGAAACATTGCCTTACCGCGAGCAAGCACACACAGCAGCTACATCAAATTCTGCCATAACCCGATGACGTTTCCCTCAGGATCCTTGAAGTAGGCGGACCAACCCCTCTTCGGGACCTCCATTTTCTTACCCACCACCTTACCGCCATTCTTCTTAACCAATGCCAGAGCCTCCTTGATGTCTGGTACCGCGATTACGACAATTGGGCTCCTGTAGTTTCGCCTCCTCTTCGCAATCCCACCGTTTATGGCCCCCGGCTTCTTCGGCATCCTGTTCTCATCCAGCTCCGTAGTCTGAACCATCGTGTACTCCATCTCCTTCATGGGCGTCAACTGCCATCCGAAGACGGTTTTATAGAACTTGCCCGCGCGACCAATGTCCTCCACTGGTATCTCGAAGTGAACTACCTCATTCATAGAACCACCAAAAAAATTTTGGAGTCTTCGAATATAAACCTAGATTAGGCATCTAATCGATTATCGTCAGATCCCAGTTCAAGCATCTACTAATCGTGCGCACTCGCGCTCGCGAACCCTGCTGGCACTCGGTGTGATCCTATATGCCCTAAGTGTGGCGGCATGCGCGCGCAATGGGCGATTTGTTAAGTGTATAGAGTAGTTTTATTAAAATTATGGCCCTGAAAGGTGTAGTAACACCAAAATTCAGATTTGTCTAGGATCGTGAGTAGGGATTGCCCCATAATCAAATATTTTATAGGGTTAAAGAACTTACCATTAATCTCCGCTGAGAAACTCAGCGTTTTAGTGATTCATTTAGGGTATCTAGTTAAAGTTTCGACTCCTGATTCCGTCACTAGCATAGTGTCTTCCAGTCTTATACCCAGCGAGTTATTAGACTTAAGTGAACTCTGTATCAGAGCCACAAGCATATTGGCCTCCAGCTTGGCGTCGATTGTGGGTCCAACAACAAAGCCGAGGTCAGGTTGTTCCTCCACTTCGAGCCCTATGCTGTGGCCTAGGTGGCCGATAAGCTGACGACCATTTTCCTTGGCGACTACGTTCGCGAAGGCTTCAAGCTCCTTAATCGGAACACCCCGACGCATCTTTTTCATAATATTCTCCTCTATCACCCTCATAGACTCGTAGTCGCTCTCAATTTCGCCCCCAACCCCGCTTGTGAAGAAGGTCCTAGCCAAATCTGAGCAATAACCCTGATAGACTGCGCCTAGATCAATCGCAACCATTTCGCCTTCATCTATCTTCTTATCGGTGGCAAAGGGGTGAACCAGCCCTGCCCTACGCCCTGAGCCCACTATCGTGCGATGTTTTATTGGCTCTGAGCCAAGCTCCAGCATGGCATGCTCCGCCTGCGCTGCTACGTGGAGCTCCGTGACACCAGGCCTCAAGGACTCTTGAGCGGCCCTCATCCCTTGGTCCGCGATCTCACAGGCCTTCCGCATCATCTGAATCTCCCCCAATGACTTCACCCATCTTAGCTCCGTAACGGTCTTGGAGGCGTTCTGAAGAGTCGCCTGAGGAAGTGACCTTCTAAACGAATCACTCAGCCGCGTTAGAGCCCTCGGATCCATGCCCAAACTGATTTTTTCTATGTTGAGTTGTTTTATAAGATTCGTTACGGTCAACCCGAAAGACTGAGGCGTATACGTTACTACATTGACTCCTTCAACCTGCTCCTGGGCCGCCTCTTCGTCAAGCCACAGGACAGTGAGTGTAGGCTCGGACTGTCTTGGGATAATCAATACACTGCACGAATGTACGCTTGGTTCGGTCACACCAGATAGGTATCGTATGTTCTCACTTGACGCTAGTACGAACGCGTCCAGCTCTCTGTCCGTTAGCAGATTTCTAGCTTTTTCCTGTCTCTGACTTATTTCACCCGAGTTCATACCATTCAAGTGAAAGGGTAACCCTAAGTCTTATAAAATCTTGTAACTACATTTTTGTCTCGTTTAGGCTGATATGCATATCGCGTGAACTACGCGCGGCTCCAATAGGCTACGACTTAACGGTTCTAGTTTAATTAACGGTGCTTCAACTCATATGGAAGAGGGTCTACCCCTGTCTAAGGAGGGTGAGCTGAAGCAGAAACTCGGCCTCTTCGACGCGACCGCCATAAACGTTGGGGCGATCATCGGGGGCGGTGTTGATCGGGTTAGGACTAGGAGAAGCTTAATTCCTCCTCATAAGATTGAGGAATAGAAAACAAAGATCATGCGCGTGAGATGCGGAATCGTTGGCGTATATTCAAATCATCGAAGAGAATGCGAGAATTTGGGGCCTATTCGGCCCCAGCTTGTCTGTCGGAGGTAAAGGGAATATGGGAATACTCCCCGAAAAAAAATGGGTAATTAGCAGTTTAAAAGACCAGGGATTAGCCCCCTTCGCGTATGCTCAGTTTAATGAATCTCGCGCACGCGCATCAAAATGAAGCCATTCGCGCGTACGAGCGCAAACTATTCTTAGGGTTCTGAGGATCTACTCATACTGCTCCTTGGTAATCTCACCCTCAGCATAACGCAACTTAACTATAGCAACAGGCGCGCGCGAGAACCGTCTCATCGCGCGCACTCGCTACAGAAAAGCACAAAAATTACATCAAATAAACAGCCTACATGACCTCCGAGGATAAGAGGCGGGCCCTTCCTGCCCTTTTCGTCAGCATGATGTGCACGACTCTTCCTGTGGCGGTGCTTAGCCTACTGCTCGTCGAGATCAGTCTGTCACTCGGAACGTCGATATCGCTGACGGGCCAGCTCTTGACGGTCATCAGCATAACGGCCCTATTTGGCAGTCTCATGGCCACCGGGTTGACGAGCAGGTTCAGCTACAGGAGCCTGCTGATAGCGGGACTGGCGATAATAGCGGCCAGCTCGATAGCATCCACGTTTTCACCCAGCTTTATGGTGCTACTCGGGTTCACCGTGGCAGCCGGCCTGGGAATAGCTGTTGCCTCGCCGATGACGACCACACTCGTGGGAGAATACTACCAGAGGGATGAGAGGGGGAGGGTCATGGGCCTGATCGGAATCGCAGCCGCAGCCTCCTTCCTATTCGGGGGGGTCGCGGTGGGTGTCCTAGCCCAGGTCGGCGGCTGGCGTCTAGCCTACCTAGGGTTCGCAGGGGTCTTAGGGGTACTTGGCCTGGCGTCAACAACCGTGCTCCTCCCCAAGTCCAAGTTCAGGGGCAGCGGTGGAAGCATCATAGTTAGCATGCGTCGAGTTGCCGGGAACCGCGGCGCTATGAGAAGCCTGGGAGGCGCGCTACTCTGCTCGACCGCGGAGATGGGCCTTAATCTGTACTGCTTCAGCTTCCTTAAGGAGGTCTACGCGGCGGGCACCGTTCTGACCGGCATAGTCTTCACGGGTACGGCCGCCTCCTACATCGTCGGAAGCTTCGCGTCTAGCAGGCTGATAGGGGGCCTGGGACCCAGGAAGACCACCATCGTCGGCATGCTAGGCATCTCTGCCGCTACGCTGGCATATCACTTCTTGCCCGGCCTAGCTCTCTCCGTTGCCGCTATCATGGCTGGGAACTTCGTGATGGGCTTCAGGCTGAGTGGGAACAGCGCCCTGAGCCTGGACCAGTCCTCGAAGCAGGGCGGAGCCGTCATGAGCCTTCACTTCGCCTCGACCCAGCTCGGGTACAGTGCGGGCACCGCGCTCGGTGGCCTGATGTTGGCCTACTCGGGGTGGAGCTTGATGGGTGTAGTTCTGCCTGTTTTAGGGCTATGCGGGTTGTTAATGGTCGCACTCATCAGAGATGACCAAGTCGGCTGACCCCTACCTTTACCCGCTATCCGCATGCGCGAGGGGAACGCTGGCTGTGGTTTAAGAGCTATGGGCGCCTCTTTGGGAGAGATTGAGTGTAGGCGATTGACTTCTCGATCCAGGGTTTGAACGCCTCATCCGAAGAATAGATAGCCTTGGGAATTGTGACATAGCTCCGCATGGGTCTACCCTTCATCGGTTCGAAGCTCCTCGACTCAGAGTACTCCTCTGCGAGCTTCTCCGCCTCTGCGTCAGGCAGCCTCAGGAAGACCTGATCCTCAAATACTCCAGCGAACATCCTGCCATCCACGAAGTAGGCAGGGTAGCCGAACATCTTCCTATGGTCGCACTTTACCTCCTTCATCCTCTCAGCCATCAAGGCTACGAGCTCCTCGGGTGACTTTTTCCACTTAGCCATCTGATTTAACCACGTCGTCGTCGGTTATGACGCTTATCCAGTCCATTGACACTCAGATGAGTGCGCGCAGCCTATTGTTGTCTGCCCAGGTGGGAGCTTTAACTTCAAGCTCACCCCTTTAGGGGTGGGTAGTTGACTTTTCCTCATCAGGGACGACATTAACCGTTATACCTCTCCTACTTCCGAAGGCTAAGGCAGGAAGTAAATGAGAAACCATCTGTTCACAAGTACAAGGAAACACACGACCAGTAGCAATCGTTAGGCTCCAACCAGCCCCATCTTTCCTAAACTTGTTGACGCATTTCTCCCCCTTCATGATATAAAAAGTGCACTCATTATTCCTCATCGCGCTGCCCTCAATTTTGGTTCGCCTTCAACACGCATGAGTTAATCAAGCTTTGGTGTGCGCGCTACATCGTATGACTACATAGAAAATTGTTTTAGGGGTCTGAGAGCCAAGATCTTGGCCTCAGATTCGTAAGTGAGAAAAAAATGGTGATAAAATCGTCATCAAGATGGAGGTATAAACCCGAAGCATCGAGCTTTCAAAAGGAACTCAGCTTAGTCACCTCCAAGAAGAAAAGAGAGGGAAAACCAGTCCTCGACCTAACCGCGCGCGCTTTTTCCTGTTTATTTGTTTAAAGAGTAAGAGAGTATAGAAGAGTGTAGGGGCGTACGCGACTAGATAAAAATCATGCACCCCGACGCCTTCGCGTTATCGAAGAACCTCTTATCGGAAGTATAGAGACTCACCCCCAACAACTCCGACAACGCCAGGTAACAGGAATCATACACGGTGACACCATAAGTATACGCGAGTTCGGAGGCCCTCTCAGCCAAATCCCTGCTAGGTACGATTAGGTCGACCTGGATATCCATCAAATCAGCAATCGCCCTAACAACCTTCTCACCACTAAACCCCGGCTTGTACCTGAGAGCGTTCGCAACCTCATACAACATAAGATCTGGGGCTGTAAGCATCCTCACGCCGTCGACATGCTCATCCCTCAACTTGAGAGCAGACTGAGTTCCCGGCTCCTCGGAGAACCACTTGACTGCAACGGAAGCGTCGATCACCGCTTCCTCTCGTCCCGCCACTTCCGGACCTCCTCCACCCCAGACCAGCCTTCGCCGCCGCCCTCCCTCAGGGCATCCATGTCACGTGCCGCAGCCAACATACGCTCTCTATCTCTAATCCGTACCTGCCTCTGAGATGCAACCCATGCCCTGAAGGCCTCGGTAGCGGCGTCTCCTATCCTCATGCCGCGTCTAACCGCCTCGGCCTTAAGGTTCCTGAAGGCGCTCTCATCGAGGTCCTTGATGCTGATGCTCACGAATAGCCAACTTATCTCCAGCATTATATACTTTTCTAACAATTCTAACTCTAAGGGGGGCATCTTCAAGCAGCTTCTGACGAGCCCAAACAGTTGGAATGATCTTCTCATTTCAAGCCACCGACTCGCGTGCCAATAACCCAACCCCAGAACGCGCGAGTATATAATCCCCATGAGGGTCCGGAGACGTCACTCGACGAACGTCTAAGGACGTGGGCTTCTTTGGAAAAGCGATCGTGTGTTATCTGATCCCGGTGTCGATGTTGATCTCCAGCTTAGTGGTATCTCCCTGGTCGACGTGGACGGTCATGGGTAGGACGCGGCGCGCGCGTCCTCCAGTATCAAACATCTCATCGGCGTTATCAACCATCCTCGGCACTAATACTGTATATAACAATTCTGAGCGATATTATCGGCAGCATATTTCGATCTCGTGGATTCTCCTCGATGTAACTCATTTTCGTCGAGGCACCATAAATAATGATATAAGTCTCCAATCAATCCCTGCATTTAACATGAAGAAGATTGGCATACTGACGATAGGGCAGTCCCCCAGACCAGACGTCGTGGGGGAGTTCCTGCGGGTCCTTGGCAGCGACTACGAGATCATTGAGAGGGGCGCCCTCGACGACTTCTCCGTCGAGGATCTGAGGAGCAGGAAGCCAGCGCCCGGGGAGAGGATACTCGTCACAAAACTCAGGGATGGGGAGGAGATCAAGGTAGCGCATGACCTCGTCATATCCAACCTACAGAAGGGCATCGACGTCCTCGAGGGGAAGAAGGTGGGCATCATCCTCCTCCTCTGCACAGGCAAGTTCTCTGAGTTCAACTCCAGGTGCCTCGTAGTCCAGCCCTCCGACATCGTCAGGGGACGGTCACGGGGTCGCTCAGGAGAGGCAAGCTGGCGGTAGTCGTCCCAGCTAAGGAGCAGATACCGAAGGGCAAGTCGGACGCCTTCGGGAAGGACGTCGACGTCTACTACGATTCAGCCTCCCCGTACGGCTCAGCGGATGAGCTCAAGGAGATAGCAGCCAAGATCTCGAGGGAGAACGTGGATCTGGTGTTCCTAGACTGCATGGGCTTCACGCACGATATGAAGCAGATAGTGAAGGAGACAACGGGGAAACCCGTCATCCTATCTAACGCGCTGGTTGCCCGCGTCCTGCAAGAGATCGCCGAGTAGCTGCTTTCTAAATCGAGCGCGAGTAACTAAATGGATACTCCTTTAGGAGATTGGGGGCGCGTTACCTGGGACGACAATGTTCTTCAGGATCACATACTTTCCAATCACCTGGACATCGTCGAACGGGATCAACAGATCCTCAGTCTTCGTCAACCCCAGCCTCTTCATCATCGACGCTAACTTCTCCGCCTGGAACTGCTTCGACAGCACCCCCTTGCCCTTCACAACCAGCGCGGCGAGGCTCCGAGTCTCGACGTCGATCTCAACATCATCAACCTTCCCAACTTCATTTCCCCTCGCATCCACAATGATCCTGCCCTGAAGCTCCTCAATAATCCTCATAATTACTCGATGAAAACACCAAAACTCAAGTTATTAAACATTGATAATAAACCCACTTTAACAAGTTCAAGCACATCGTTCGCGCGGGCATCATGAACGCGCTAAACATGCCTTATCAGGTAAAGACACCCACCTGGTAAAGAATAGGGGGCGCATCGCGCTACTCATGCCCATTGAACTGAAATCACCTGGGAAGGCCACCTTATAGACGGGACAACCGCCATGTGTAGTCGTGCTCGGCGATGAGCTGAACGTCGCCGAGAACACGTTGCCCCCCGCATTCACCGAGTTTATGTATCTCACTCCCGCGATGAGTATCAGGGCCATCAGGATGGCGGGCATCGCGGGCAATCTTAACTGCTTAGAGTACATCTAAATACACCTCCTACACGTAACCGCTAAAAATTTAGTAAGATCCGGTTATAAACAAACTTCAGAATCAATACCTAATCTCACCCGGATAACCTAATCCATGTCAACAGATGTGAGCTACCCACCTCTAAAGAGGGGGGCTTCCTGATTCATCGAGGCGACTCGCCCAACATTGTTTAGCTGGGTGTTGGCCCCCTCTCCAACAGGCGTAGATTCGGCACGCACCATCCCTATCCCCCTACGGAGTATAACACTAGCCGCGTTCACATCACGATCCAAAACAAGACCACAATTCGGGCAGGCATGTATTCTGACGTCTAAATCTTTAGGTACAAGCGATCCGCATGCGTGCGCGACTTTAGTGAGTCGATATGTATTCGTATTTATTTCACGACGCGATGCCTTTGAATTAACAAAATAAGAGCCATACTTACCAGCAGCAAACCTATGTTTACAAGGTATACGACGCTTATCCCTTGAGAATTGTATAAGAGCCCCAATACGAGTGGAGCCGCTGCAAACCCAGTATAGCAAAAAAAGTTAAAGATCGACGCGACGGAGTCCATCGACTTGGGTTTAGCCCTAACAACCAATGTTTGAAGAATATCTGTTCGACTCGGTTGAAGCCGTACAGAAAAGGTAACAATAGGAAGTACTGCAAGTAGGTATTCCCAAAAATTAGTAAACAGGTAACACCCAAGGTTACCGCGCAGGCTAAGCCAAGTATCTTCCCGTCATTGAACCTGTCAAGAAGGAATCCCCCGAGTAACGAGAAAAAGATAGCCGTGAAGCTTACAACCGAGAACATGATACCCAGCTCCCCTGGATTCACCAGGAAGGGTTGGAGGGATAGCAGATCAGAGATTAGTGGTTGTATACCTGAATATACTAAGTAGGATAGAAAGGCCACCATGCTCACGATGATTATGATTCTGTTTTGAAGGACGTCCTTGAACTCCCTTAAAACCCCATCTGAGCCCTTCAGACCTTGTTCTTGGTTACCTGAGCCCAAGATGACCCTGACAAGAATAGCGACCCCGACGCGAAGGTCGGAAGGGGTAGACGCGGCTTCATACTCGGGTACCGTGTCCACACGGTCTGCTGCGTCGACTCTGAGCTCCCCATTGCCTTCACTGTCGCGCCGTGTAACGATAACGATAAGCTGTACTTCGAACCCCTGCTGGAGAGGACCCGCCGACTCGGCGTCGGGTTCAGGACCATGGTGGCGGACAGCCAGATCAGCTCGGAGAACGTGCGGAACGCGGCGGAGTGGTTGGGAGCCGAGCCGATAATCCCGGTGAGGAGGGACTCCCGGGCGAGGAGGGTGCTGAGGGTCGGCCGCGACTTCGTTGCGAAGGGGTCTAAGCGGGTCGTGAGGCTGTTCCGGAAGCGGTGGAGTATAGAGAGGCTGTTCGGCCGGGCCAAGAACTGGCTGATGCTTGACCGCCTCCTGGTGAGGGGTCTGGCCGAGGTCTGCATTCACGTCTCCCTTAGCCTGATCTCGATGCTGGCGGTGGCGGTGACGGCGGTGAGGTCCGGTGTGCCCCGTCTGGTCAGGTGCATAAAGCGGTTCGTGGAGTGAGTCAGCGGTCTAATGTAGGGGAGGGAAGGCTCTACGGTCGGTTCATGACTTCATGCACACGTTTCCTGTCTTCGATGTTTTCTCGGCGGCTGGTTCTGTGGTTTGGGGTTCAGCTCTTTTGTTGGGTCGATTAAAGGGCTTCAGAGAATCTAAAAACACGAATTTCTAAACGACCAAGCGTGCGACCGTGAAGATGAGCAGTCCGAAGACGGTCACAGCCACCTATACCAGGTGACTGTGAACCAAACACAAACACATGCGCAACCCAAACCATTCTTTTATACTGATCGAACGCGCGACGAGTAAGTAACATTGTTATTTGAATTAACGACGCAATGCGTACATGTGAGCAGACCTAGTATGATTCGTACACGAAAAAAACAGGCTAAAAAACGGGTAATTTACGCTTGGCTTTTTAAGCTACAGGAAGTATAAGTGACGAAGATAGAGATGAGGAAGTGGCGTCAAATCCTCTGGCGGAGCGAGCTCCAGCAGCTCCTGCGACAGATTCTCAGCAACAAAGAGATGACGTTACTCGAGGTCGTGGCGGCCCTTCACGTAATGGGGGTCGCCATCGACGTATCCGCGCTTGCGATGATCGTGAAGTACACGGCGGGGATCTACGTCGTCAGGAAGATCTATTCCTCGAGTAGGCCCGTCAACGTCTACTCCAGCGGCATAATGTCTAAGGAACCTTCTTGACGCTCTCGCGACTTGAAGGACCTGCCGCCCCCATCATACTTGTAAGAGAATCATACGTATGTCATTGATGATCTGAGGAAACAGGCGCGGCTAAACCATCCTGGTTCTATTATCCGCATCACGGACGTTACGAAGCATCTCATCAAACTGCTCCTTCGAGATCTCTCCGCGAGCATACCTCTGCCTCAGGATCTCCTCAGCGCTAACGCCACCACCCCTACTATAGCTCCCCCGATGAACCATCGCACCCCAAAACGCAAACCTGATCACAATGAAGACGACGGCGAAGAGTAGCACTATCCCGAAGAGACCAAACCCAAATCCCCATACCCGAAGGGAACGCCATAATAGTAGCCGGGATAAGGCCTGGGCTGTAGTGATACAACGAGTAGAAAGGCTCCGAGGATCAGGATCAGCGCCACTACCCAAAACAAAATCCACCTCATCGGATGCGGCCTAAACATACCAGTTCTAATCTGCTCAGAACCTCCCAACCTATAAACGATGACGAATACTTCGAGGAAGTTGGCTCGAAATCTAATGCAAAAACATCGTGGGCTAGACGAGATTCTATAGACTCTTCAGAGTGCGCTTAAGCACCATTCTAGATTAAGCCAAGTAACATTATGCCCAGTCCCAGACCGATAACCAACCCACATATGAAGCCTGAACCCAAGCTTTTGCTCCTAAAAACTCCGTACAACGTAACAGCAAGACCGCCGATGATTACGAGGCTAACATATTGACCGAATCCCGCCGGTGTCGTGAAGTCCAATAGAAGGGTGCCGGGAGTCAAGCCGAGCAGAAACCCACTCAAAAAATGTGGCATTTGATAAACTTCATCTCCCCCGGACCCTTATAGAATTTTCTTTTATGGCACACGCAGCTAAGGCCGTTGGCTTCATCGGAGGATAGATCCGGTATAGCATAGTTGCGCATCCATGTCACGATGTCGAATACATGTGAGAGCTCACTACGATGTCGCATGCGTGATCACCACACTCAACTTATTATTCAGAAGCCTAATGAAATAACAGAAACCTAATTTGTCACCCGTCTACGCAGACAGCGATCACCCCGTCGCCTCCAATCCTCAAGAACCCAAGCAGACCTAAAATATAGAAGTTGAAGCCCTGATGTCCGATGAGTACCCGAAGTTTGTTAGGCAGACGGCGCACGGTAGCCTCTCTCTGCTCATCGGCCAGCTGATATCAACCATCATCCTCACCGTGAGCACAATCATAGTCGCCTATGTACTCGGCCCAGTACAGTACGGCAGTTACACGAAGGTATTCGTGCCCGTCAGCATAGCCCTGCTCTTCACGGATCCGGGCATCCAGAGCGCGCTGACCAGATACGTATCCCTCTACCACCGCGAGGCAGACGAATCCGAGCTGAGCAAGACGATCACGACGGGCCTCCTGTTCAGCCTCACAGTCGCCACCATAATAGCGGCCGCACTGTTCCTGCTGGCGTCACCCATCTCCACATACTTCCTCCAGCAGCCCGACCTCGACCAGCAGATGAGGGTAGTGTCATTCACACTGATCGGGCAGACCCTCCTAGGCGCGGCAAACGCCGTATTCATCGGATTCATGAGGACCAAGCTCCAGAACGTGACGACGATCCTCTACTCGATCATCAAGGGGATCACATCGATCACCCTCGTACTACTCGGCCTGGGGCCCATGGGAGCCGTCATCGGCCACGTATCAGCCTACATGATCGTGGGAGCATCCGCACTCATCTTCGCACTATTCTACCTGAGGGCCACAGGACTGAAGCGAGCACACCTCTCCTCCAGCAAGCTCAGGGAGCTCCTCAGATTCGGGCTACCCATATACCTTTCAAACCTGATAGCCGGCGGCCTTACCCAGTTCACAAACAGCGTCATGGTCCTCTACGTGTTAAACGCGGAGATCGGAAACTACGGGACGGCCCTCAACTTCGTGGTCCTCATAAACCTGCTCACCGCGCCGATCCAGACGACGATCTACCCCCTCTTCTCGAGGATCAAACGGGACAGCCCGGACCTCAAACACGCGTACCAGAACGCGGTCAAGTACTCGTCGCTCTTCGCCTTACCCGGGGTCCTAATACTCATTGGGCTATCCCACCCCATGATAGGGACGATATACGGGGAACGGTTCCCCGACGCGGCGCTGTTCCTCTCCATCCTCGTCATCAGCTACATCCCCATCGGCGTGGGCAGCACGTGCCAGGGCAACCTCCTCAACAGCCAGGGCGAGACTAGGGTGAACCTGTGGAAGGGTGTGATCAACCTAGCCGTGGGCGCACCCCTCGCCGTAATCCTGATACCGAGATTCGGGATAATCGGCCTCATAGCGAGCACCATCGCCTCGGGTATCCTTCCAACGATATACGGGCACATCTGGATCAAGAGACACCTGAACCTCGCCTTTGAGCCAACCTCATCAGCCAAAATATACGTCTCCTCAACCGCGGCGCTGGCAGCAACCCTCGCCTCACAGTACCTGATCCCCGGTGGGTACATCCTCGATTTGATAGTAGGCTTAGTCACCTTCGCAATCGTGTACCTCGCTGCACTAAAAATCACCCGAACCCTCACAGAGCAGGACTACGACATGTTCAGATCCATCCTCGGAACCACCAGCCCATTATCTAAACCCCTCGAAAAACTGCTCAACGTATACGAAAACCTATGAATAACCCAATCACGCGCGGAGGGACCATTTTTTCTGGGTACGCACACTATGTTGGGGTAAAGTCTGAGCGCTTCATAGTCTTATACCACGGGACCCTCGGCGAAAAAAACGCGTAAACCGTCAAAACGCCGACCGAAAACCAGTAAAGTGGCAGAAGCAGACTCGACTTAAGAGTAATCGAATATCTAGCCCTCGCCATATAGATAGGCGCAGTCAACGTGCTCACGGTCACGATGATGCTCCACACGAAAATGTAACTCGGGATAACCTGAGGGTAAAGAGCGCCCAGAACAATCATGAGGAAACTCAGGGCGATCGCTATCAAGACAAAGGGAGCGCTGTACGCTATCGCTAACTCAAGCTTACGCCTAATCGGCAACTTGCTAATGAGAGTTTGTTTTAGACAGAAGAAGATCCCCTTGTGCCACCGGAGCTTCTGCCCGATCAGACCATTCAGGTCACTTGGCGCACCCTCGTAGACGTCGCTGTCTAGAAGCGCCATCTTCAACCCAAACTGGGCGAAGAGCAGAGACAGCTGAGAATCCTCCGTCAGGGAGTCGGGGAAGCCACCGATTGCCTCGACCGCATCCCTCCTGACGAATAATCCCTCTCCGCTGGCGAGCGGCGTTCTGAGTAAGCACGCTAGAGCGGGCAACGTGACGTCGCACCACATCGTCGTGTCAATCCAGGAGAAGGTGCTAACCACAGCGCTGCCGCCCCTGATCACCCTCATGCCGACGCCGTCGTAACCCGAGGAGAGTAGTGATACGGCTCGGCGAAACTGCAGTCTGTCGTTCACGACGTCGCCCCCATCATAGATGCCGACGTAGGGTTCACTCGCTTGGGTGACTGCAAAGTTCATTGCCGACGCCTTTGTGCTGCGCGGAGGCGGCTTTACAATTATCTCCGTATTGAACCCCGCATCTTTTAGGATGTCCAACTTCATTTCTGTGGCGTCGAGAGACGATTCATCGCCTTGCTCCACAACTACGAGGGTCTTCACCAGCTCAGAGGGGTAGTCCTGTTCCGCGAGGCTTGTGAATGTCTTAGATACGCTCTCCTCATCCTCCTTGTAAAGTGGAACAATCAGGCAGATGGGAGCGTCTGCTTTACGCCTCGGGTGCTTCCAAGTTCTACGATTCAGTTTCCTATTGATGCTTAGAAACGAGAGCCCAGAATATATCCCGTGGATTGTAAATAGAAAGCCGATTAAGATCCAGAGCACCCAAATGAATTCGAAAATCAAATATCCACATCCTATGTCCTCATCTTGATTAAATTAACTATATCATACACGTTCCCTAAGAATTGTACCATCACGGGCGATGCAGAACTCAATCTTCATGGGACCAAGCATGACGTCGCGCGTATCCTCCACTAAGAAATGGCCCGCGCGCCCTACTCACAATCCTGGTATTGGCCTCCCTGATCCTATCGGGGGCCAACACATTCCTGCTCCTCAGCTACCAGAGGGCTGCACAGGAGGCGAACGACGCCAACAGGGCCGAAATCGACGGCGTGAGGACAGACCTCACAAACCTGAGACAGAACCTCACAACCCTGCAGGGCCAGTTAAACGCCCAGGGCACCAAGATAACGGATCTGGGGAGCTCCCTCAGCTCCATATCTGGGAAGCTGGCCTCCGTCAACGGTACCCTTAACGCTGGGCTCAAGTCCCTAAACGCGACACTCGAGTCACAAGAGAATCAGACCCCCGCCGAGGTCTACAAGGAGAACTACAAGTCCGTCGTCGTCATCAAGTCCGATGTGGGCCAGGGCTCAGGCTTCGTCTACGACGACAAGAACCACATACTAACTAACTGGCACGTCGTGAACGGCACATCGAAGCTCGAGGTCGAGTTCTACGACAGGAGCATTGCCACCGCGGAGGTTGTCGGGTCAGACCCCTACTCGGATGTAGCAGTGATAATGGTTTCCCAGATGCCGGCTGACGCCGCGCCACTAAAGCGCGCGCGCGATCGGAGACATCATACGCACCAAGAAGGCAGACGGCACCTACCACAAGGGCGCTTTTTGGTACATCAAGACCCGGAAGGGTTGGAGGAGATTCGGCTTGAAGAAGCCGACGCGAGCCCAGATCATCAAATACGCGATAGTGGGGCTCAGCCTCTACACCGGTGATATACCAGCGGCAGCCCTAGCCCTAGGAGTCAACCAAACCACGATCATTAAAGCGATCAAGGAGAGGAGCAAGCATTGACATGCAAGGTTCATACCGGTAAGAGAGGCGGCAAATACATTTTAAAGCGTAAGAGGGGCGGCGGCACGCGGAGAGTCTATCAATGAAGACCTCGACGATTCTTATCCTTCTCCTAGTTGTCGCGGCTCTAGTGATCGCGTCAGGTGTCCTTGACTACGGCCTACCCTTCGGCTACTATCTTCCTTACCCAGTAGGGTTTCAGGGTAGCCCAGCCCAGAAGCTAGGTCTACCATACACGAAGGTTTAGACATGACTATACGCGATTACAACAAAACAACATGGATCAGCGCGAATCACTCAACACCTGACGTTTACATTGAATGTCAGGGGTGCAATGGGATCATCATTTTCAATGCTCCAGAGGAGAATGATAGAAAGGCGAAGGGACAAACAACCTCAACCCCGTGTAGATTCTGCGGTTGGCATCCAGCTTGGCCCCCGGAGCCTTGGCAATCGATTGGTAAATTGTAGGTACCCATGATCGGCGCGCGGCGCGCGACGGCAAAGCTGGAATTTATTCAGGATGCCAACGCCGAGGCTGAGAGCTTCAAAATAATTTTTAAACTTCAGGGAAAATGCCTCTTCCAGAGGAAGCGGGTATGATTCCGGAAGCGGAGGCTTGAAGTTCGTGAACGAGATGAGCCAATCCACGGGAGTCTTGGTCTCCTTCGGAGTGAATGCTTACTACGTGAACCCTGAGCCCAGCTCAACATTCATCCTCTACATCGACCCGTCGCATCTGAACGGGGACGCTGAGTCCAATATAGAGGCATACGCTCAGAGGAAGGGTCTCAAGGATATCCGTCTACTCTCAGATGAGGTAATCCCACAACTGAGAATATAACCAGATTTGCGTACAAATTTTCAAAGAATTAATTCGTCTGTGGTTTACCTGTCTGTCTTAGAGCACCCGCGACTCTATATTGGGAATTTGGTCCAAGGCACCGGCACACCATTGTTCGGCATGTCGCGGAGGTAGGGTAGCTGCCATACATACTCTGGATTCGCCTTCAAGAAGTCCGAAGCCTTGAAGACCAACCCGTTGCCGTGGCCGAAGCGCCCCCACATGCCCATGCCCCCCATAACCATAGATCCGGTTGTGACCTTGGCATCGCACGAACCATTCGGGTAAGGCCCAGTTATCGGCGTGCCATCCCACAGCGTTAGCGGCGGCGCATTATATTCTGATTCACCGATCCCACACAGGCACCTCATGGTTGGCACATCTTTCTGTAGGTACATGTCGTAGGTGTCCGCCTCGAAGCTCTCACCGACCTCGTAGTCGACGAGGTGGCTGCCAGCATACTGATCCCTGATCTGAAGCGCTCTCTGCATCCTCCAGTAGGGTGACGTTTGCGTATTCGCCATGTCGTAGGTCGTCTCCTTCAGGATGTTGGGCCCTTTGGGTAAGTTTGTGGAGACTATCATGTCATCGAAGCTGCGTCGTAGGTCCCACTGCTTACAGCCAAGCTGCAGAGAGCCTATCTCTCGAGTTTTCGCGTCGCCGACGAGCCACTCGTTCGCGTAGGCGCCGCTGTTGTGGTCCATCATGAAGAAGAGGAAGTCGTCGATCGAGCCACCGTACTGTATCGCAAGCCGTTCGCGGACGAAAACAGGGAGGCCGCTCGGATCGTAGACGCTCATGCCGGGGATCGTGGTCTCGGTGACCATAAGTCCCACATCGTTGTAGAGCCAGTCTGGGCCACTCCAGATCGACCCGCCGTTGCTCTGCATCATAAACCTATGACCAGTTGCCGGAACTATCTCGTAGATGACGTTCCCGCACTCGCCGCCTGCGTAGTTGGTCCACGTGCTGTGGGCCATCACAACGTCCCCGCTCTTTGTCCACGAGCCAGTTGCGATGAAGGCGCTGCAGTGGTCAGAGGGAGCCTGATCCGGCGTGTCTTTGTTGGCGGCGCCTTCTTTGACGCTGTTGCCGTAGAGGCTCATGTACACGGGTATGTCACCCCAAGCGTTGCAGGCGAGGATGTCCCATACATCCCACTTCAACCCGCGGTTTCCGACGCCCTTCGCTATGCCCTCCACCTCGGTCTGCATGTCGCAGGTCAGCTTGGGCCAGATGTATAATCTAGATATGTCTCTTGCAATCTGCCACCTGTCGCCAACCTTCGATTTCACATTGTGGTCAGACGTCCAATTCATGTGGATCGTAGTCTTGATGTTCTGATCGATGCTGTCCCATAGCAGCCAGCCATTCTGGTAACCTATCTGCTGCGGGGTTCCCATCAAACGCACATAGATCCAGCTGTTCTCATCTCTTCGATAGGCTCCATAGAGCAGTGAGTTATTCGTTTGAGTATTTGCTTTAGCCATTAGAGAAAAGTTGAGGCTCCTTAGTATAAGAAAGGTATGCGCGCTGCTTGATTCCTAAATTCCAAGGAAACTTACCTTGAATATTAGGGTCTTTTGACCCATGAGGGGAGCCACAGAGGTCCGATTTATAGTACAGGACGAACACGAAACCATTGAGACCCGCATGCGACGTGCTGTGGTTATCGGAGCCCTACCGATTCCTCCTAGGGGATCAGTATTTTATTAAACAGCGCGCGTGTGCAACTTATGAAAAAAACTGCTAATTTAGCGCGCCGATATTAATAGATAGTAGACTCTCCTATGACACTTTTAGGGTCGCCAAGTAGATTTTACCTCGAGGGGGATTCTTCGCTGCTTCATGATCAGTAAAGATCTCGAAGTTTTTCCCTAGATGCTTCGTAGCCACCCAAATATGGCATATCGCTATACCGCCGTCGAGCAAACTCAACCTGTTCATAAGCGAGGCACTACCAACGTACACATTGATCCTTCCACCGCCCCCAGTGAAGAACCAGGTCTGTCTGTTAGCTGCTGAGGGAGCCAAGCGGGCGGGCTCCAGAAGATCATCCATGTCGTCGGTATCCCTGATCCTGTCTAACGGTACTCTTTTGAACTCCTCCACCCCACCGCGGTGGAGGGGCTCAGACGGTTTTCCAAACGCGAGAGTAATAACAAAACTCAGTTCGGAGGAATTAATGTATTGCTTCGAAGGCTTGGCTAACCCAAGCCAACAGCTTCCTACATCGTTTGCGGAGAGATACAGATCCATTTGCTGGAGAATGAATCCGGCGTTCTGTAGGTAGCCTTCTTTCTCCTCGGAGAAAATGGCTAGGTAGTGTGGAGCCTTTACGCCAAATAGGCCGTTAACGGCGTTACCAGGTAAAATTTTCAACTCGGTTTTTATGTCGTCGTAAAGAGGTTTGACCGTAGTCATATGATCAGTGATCTTCGTAATCGTGTCCTCATCTAGAGGAGCGCTTTCGTATCGTCTAACCGACTTACGCTTGAAAATACTGTCGTAAAGGTCAATGGTTTCCATTTTCACAATGTTTCAAACCGTGTGATTTAAAGCGCGCGCGATTTGTCGGCTCTTAGATTCAAGCCTGCGCGCATGAATGCCAAATAAATCAGCTTCTAACTGTTTTGAGAACGAGTTAATGGGCAGCCACATATTCATCGATCTGCTTGTGCCACTCGACAGTCTCAGTGACCTGCGGCTCGGTCTCCTCACCGAATAATAGGTCGACCATATATTTTGGTCTCCTGCCACCGATCGCGATGGCTTTTATGCAAGAGACGCAGTAGACGGCGACTTCATCCTCAGGCATATCTGCTGCTCGCCTCCTCATAGCCTCCTCAACCTCTGCGAGTGGCCGGGAGGGGTAAAGAGCGTCACCACAACAAATCGTATCGGTACCTGTTCTCTTCGGCTCAACGACTTTGATATTCATCCTCTCGAGAAGGGCCCTGACCGCGGTGTGTACTCGAGGTTGACTGCGTGTTGGGCAGGCGTCCTGTATGCTCATCTTCCTCCCACCGTAGTTGGGGTAGGTGAACCAGTCGCCCTCGGCTATTATCTCCCATAGAGACTTTGTGGTAGAATCCTTGTAGTACGTCCTGTATCGCCTGTCGCAGCCCGGGCAGGTGTTTATGACGCATGTTCCCGTGGGAAGGGTTGGGTGGTTTCTGCAGCAGGTGTCTAGGCGTGACATCTCGCCGAGGTTTTGGGAGAGTATCTGATGCATCTTCTCGGATAGTTGGGGATTGTATATGGTGAAAGCGCAGCCGGGTGCATAAATGTACTGCAAATTGGGTCATGAGCATGCATGTTTGACGACTTATAGGGTTTTCATCGAATTCTTGCGTTCAAAGCTACAATGAATAATAACTGAGTCGATAACCCTAGCCTTGGCGTGCCTGTGGAATATGATTAACCCATCAACAATAACCTAGTTGCAGTCATGTGAAGTGAGGATCAGGTTCGCGCACCTTATTTTCTAAGTATCTGAGGGGGAAATCTCTTCCTGGATTCCTAGAATAGCAATCATTAATTAAATTTCGCACATAATAAGACAAAAAAAGGGTGCTGGCGCTCGCGGTTTACTTCTTTTCTTTGAAGTATTTTTCCATGAGCTTTGTGTATTCGGTTAGAGGCACGAAATCGAACGTCATAACGGGTAGGTAGTGAAGCATGAGGTTGTTCAGCTGTTCCTCGGTAGGATTCTCGTATATTACGACGATTTTGAATTCTCCGCTGATTACATGGGGTGGGAGTACCATCTTCGGGAACTTCTCAGATCCCTTTTGTCTCTCAAGCATAGCGAGCTTGAATTTATCCGCAACCTTCTCGAAGTTCTCAGGACAGAAATAGGTATACGTTAAAACTTTCACTTCATTTCACCTTCCTTCCTCAGTACCTACAGCTCAACTTCGGAGCCGAGGTCAAACCTATTGGTTTAGACCCGAGTGGAGTAAGAGTTAATTATCTATAAATAATGGATGTTTACACTTGTAATCTTTTAATTCGAGTCGAATACAAAAGTATACACCATTGTTTTGGGGACAAGACTAGGGAGGCCACACCTTCACCGACCTCCAACCCTTTAAGGCCTACCAACTGCTTATCCGCACAAAACAGCACCTGCGAAGTGCCTTGAACCTCCAAACCTCACGGGAAACGCTTGAACCACAAGGCTACCTCGAAGCTTCCCAAGTTGGACAGTCTAAAAGCCGTGCAGCGAGCTTCGCGCGCACGACTCGGGGACCAGCTTTGACCTCAGGGTGACCCTGAGAGCCTTGAACAGGCTTGGGTTGGGTTCATCAACCCTCGAGGAGTTTCCACATATTGACCTTTGCACTCTGCTGAGGAGGAGCTTCATCTTCCCCCAAAGCAGCTACGCGTTGAAGGAGCTTGGAGCTTACCTCAGCTATGGCTTCAAGCAGTCTGACCTTGATGGCCTGCAGGTTGCTCAGGCTTATCAGAGGCACGTCGAGTTTGGTGCTCCGCTGGAGCATCGTTTTTTCGAGTATAATGAGGATGATGTCCGCGTGATTCAACACCTGATTGGGAGGTGTTTTCGTCTGAGGAGTCGAGGAGAAAACATGCATCTGCGCCAGCTGGACTACGGTGAGGGTTGGGTGTACATTAAGACAAAGCTGGATCCCTGGATGTATCCCCATTCTCAATCCTGATCCTCATCTGATGGGGTGGATATTGTTGCATAGAGACTTGGCTGAGTGAGGTTGAGGCTGTGAACCCTCAACTGCCTAGTTTTTTTTAGTATGAGCTGGGTGACAATGTTGATTGGCCATACGGCTACGATAACGACCAACAGCTCATTAGCACCGATAGTTATGCCAATAAGGCTCCGTGCTATAACAAGCACGATTGCGGTGACTATCGTGGTCACTGTGAAGCAGATTACTGCGTCAGTGATCTTTGACAATATGGTCTTCGAGCGCTCGCGTTTGGTTGAGACCAGCGCATACGCTCATAAACGCAAGAAAGCTTCGTTAAAAGCTCGCCTCATTGACCTAATTCGCACGTATCATGCTAATATCTATAAACACATCTACACCCTAGGAAATAGATGCGAAAATGAACTATACTCAGATTAAGGTGAGTAGAGATGAGCGAGTGGGAATCATCACCATCGACGCCCCGCCGATGAACGGTTTTAGTAAGAGGATGATCGTTGAGGTGCTCGACTGCCTCGACAACTTTGAGAAGGACAACGAGATCCGGGCAGTCATGCTCAAGAGTACAGGGCCAAACTTTTCTCAAGGCGCGGGATTCGAGGATCTCGACAATGATATAGTAGGTGGTGTTACGGACACGCCTTTCTCTGAGCTCGGGGGCAGGATCGTTGAGAGGATCGATACTTACCCGAAACCGACTCTCGTTGCTGCTAGGGGCATCGTTTTTGGTGGGAGCTCCGCGGTCTTCAGCGCCTTCGACATCCGGATAGTCGGGGAGACCTTCAACATACACGACGGTGATATCTACTACGGGATTGTCGGGTCATGGGGGATGTGCAGCCTCCGTCTTCCGATCTGGATTGGTAGGAACAAGGTTATGGACTACATGTTCCTCAACGAGGGCTTCACGGGAAGGCAGGCCTACGAGCTCGGGCTAGTCAGCAAGGTGGTACCGGATGACCAGGTTGACGAGATCGGCCTCGCCATCGCGAAGAAGATGTCCACCGCCGCGCCCGTCGCTGCGAGGTATTTCAAGGAGTGCGTCCGGAACACCCTCTACTCTCATCTTGTGGAAGCCCGGGCGAAGGAGTCGAAGCGTCGAACATAGTCTGGGAAACAGAAGACGCCAAACAAGGCCTGTCAGATTTGATCCACGGCAAAAAGACCGACTTCAAGGGCAGAT
>CAWACK010000021.1:0-149915 GCA_963780545.1 Candidatus Bathyarchaeota archaeon | reverse complement strand
GAAGCTGAGTCGAGGATAATCGACGTGATGAGGCCAAGAATGACACTCACGACGCCGAAAATTGGGGAGATCAGAATCGTCTGCTTGAATGAGCCACTCACTTGGAGGCTCATTAGTGCGGGGAGTACAAGCATCGCAGATATGAGCAGCACGCCGACGATCGGTATTGATGCTATCACAACTATTCCTGAGAGGATGCTCACGAGGTATTCGAAGAGACTTGTGTTGATGCCAGAGGCCCGTGCCTGGGTTTCGTCGAAGGCTGTTGAGAATAGCTCCTTGTAGAAGAGTAATACTGTGACGAGGGTAACGAGAAGACAGCGAGGGCTATAGTAATCTGTGGTGTCTCGACAAGCAGTATGCTGCCGAAAAGGAGGCTGTCAATGTTTACTCCGTAGCCTCTCGCGAGGCTCAGGAGCACAATGCCTGAGGCGAGTCCTAGCTGGAGAATGACGGCAACGGCAGCGTCGCCGGAGATCTTCGTGGAGCGCGTCGCCTTAGTTATCCCGATGGAGCCTAGGACCACAACGACGGCAGCCGCCCATAGTGGTACGACGTTGAGGTAGTAGCCGAGCGCTAACCCGCCGAAGGCTGTGTGTGCCAAGCCGTCGCCGATTAGCGACATCTTCTTGAGGACTATGAAAACCCCGATGATGGAGCTGGGGACCGCGATGATGACGCCTATGAGGAATGCCCGCTGGATGAAGGGTTGGCTGAGCAGGATAAGCAGGTTATCAGGCGTGATCATGGTGCTTCATCAGCTCCACTTGGTATTCATACATGCTCGAGAGGATCTCGCCAGTCAGCTCCGAGGTGTGGTCGCAGAAGAAGAGGGAACCGTTGAGGCACACGACCCTATTAGCAAGTTTTGTGACGACGGCGATGTCGTGCGATGAGAGTATGATGGTTATCTTCTTCTCCTTGTTCAGTTGGCCGAGTGTCTCGTAGAATTCGGCTCTGGAGGCTGTGTCGACGCCGCTTGTGGGTTCGTCGAGGATGAGCAGTTTTGGTTTCCCGGCGAGGGCCTTGGCTACGAGGACGCGTTGGAATTGACCGCCGGAGAGTTGTCCGATCTTTCTGTTCCTGAGATCAGAAATTCCAAGCAGCGTCAATAGCCTCATCCGCCTCTTGGTGATCCTTATTCGTTAACCTGTGGAGAAGCCCTGCGTGAGGCACTCGACCCAGTAGGACGGTTTCGTAGACTGTTGATGGGAAATTTACGTCGACGCCGACTGTTCTCTGTGGGACGTATCCGATCTTCCTTAGGCTGGCGCCGGAGATGGGTTGGCCGAAGAGTCTGACTGAGCCGCTACTTATTGGCGTGAGTCCGAGAAGCACGTTGAGGAGAGTGGATTTACCTGCTCCATTTGGGCCGATGACGCCCACGAAGTCTCCATCGTAGATATCTAGAGATATGTGTTCGAGGGCGTGAATTCCACCGGGGTAGATCACTTCCACATCCCTGAGCTCGACTATTGCCTCAACTTCACCCGACATTGTTCAGCGCCAACTTTATGTTTATCAGATCTTCCTGCATCAATGTGATGTAGTTTTTACCCGCCGCTTTATCCGCTTCGGTGAGTCCCTCGATTGGATTCATGTTTACCAACGTCGCGTTCGTCTGGGTTCCTATGGACTCCGATATAGCAGGGTTTTCCAGGGACTCGTAGCCCACGTAACGTAGATGGTATTTGTTGATAACCGCAATCACATTCTGTATGTCACTTGGAGTTGGTTCCTCTTGGAATGGACCCAGTATGGGTATCTGGGTGAGATTGTAGCGTTTCGCGAAATAGGCAAAGGCCTCGTGAAAGGTGACGAAGATGCGTGTCTTCGTGTGCTGTGTAGCGTTAACGATTTCGTTATTTAGGGCATCGAGCTTGGACTCGTAGGTCTTCCCATTCGTGATGAAGTACTGGGCGTCCGTTGGGTCTGCCTTCGCGAGGCCTTGTACTATGTTCTGGACCTGCTGCTTGGCGTTTATTGGATCTAGCCAAATATGAGGGTCAACAGTCCTGTTACCCCTCTGAAAGGCAGGAGCCACAGGCAGAAGCGTAATTCCCTGACTAGTGTCGATGACAACAAGCTTCTGATTATTCGCTGTGGATATCACGCTAGGTATCCAGGGCTCCAACCCAGCCCCGTTATAGATGAGTACATCGGCTTTTACGACCTGTTCGATGATGGATGGAGTAGGCTCAAAATCATGTACGTCCTGAGTCTCGGGGACAAGCAGCGAGACACTCACCTTGTCACCGCCAACGTTAGTTGCGAAGTCGTATAAAGGATAAAACGTCGCGACGACGTTTAGGGTCATGTTTTGTACAGTTTTTACTTGTGGATTTGAGTTATTGAGGAAGTAGATAGAGAGAGCTGAGATTACAAGTACCGTTATGAGTATCGCGGTGATTGTGCCTATTTTCACAGGTAGTACCAATCAACCCATTCTTATTAACACTATTAATAATGTTAATAATAATTCCTACGTTATATCGATGTTATTATTAAAATCTAGAAAGTCATTTCACATAACACATGACAACATCTCCTTCACTACCTTCGAGCACCCCTCACCCCACAAGATGTGAGTTCGCTTTAAAACACCCAGCCGACACGGCTTCAATGCTTCATGACCCTATTCATCGACGCCCAGCGGCTAGCATCCAGCCAAGAAGAAGCAGGCGTGTCCACAGGCAGCCCACAGCTCGACGAACTCACCGGCGGCGTCAAGGCCGAGACCCTCTACTTGTTCTACGGCGAGGAGGAACTCACGGACACCCTCTTCATCCACCTACTCGCCAACAGCCTCAAGCCCACAGATAGTTATTCGAACCCCGGCGTCGCCTACGTCATCTGCGGAAACTACCGCGTGGAGCGCATCGTCGTAGACACAGAGTCCCTCATTCAACTTATCGAGGCCACGGGCCAACTGCCGGAGGACGCCCTGAAGCGTGTCCACGTACTCGTCGCCTCCTCCGCCGATCAACAGGCAAACCTCACGTCGGAGCTCGAACGGGTCGTAAGATCCAGCAGGGACATGCGCCTCGTCCTTGTGAAGGGCATATACAAGCTCGAAAGAGACGACGCCCGAAAGAGGAACAGGAGCCGCGTCCACGAGGAGGTTCAGCGCAGCATAGCCTCCATGAAGAGGATATGCGCCGAGGCTGGGGTCCCCCTCGTCGCCTCCGCCAAGGAGAGCCGCAGGGGCCGAGTACCCGTCCCAGAGGCGAGCAGCTACCTCGACCACCTCGCCGGCGTCATCGTCTACTTGAGGCGAAGGGAGAGGGGGACACGCTACAACCGCGCCTACGTACTCAAGTCCCCCCTCACCACGCAGCGCGCGAAGGAGTACACGTATGAGGATGAATCAACGATGGGGAGAACAACACCTTCGATCCGGATGAGCTTCGAGGACCTCCTTGCGAGGCTTCGAAGCGAGTACAGGGAGGCCCTCGTCAAGCAGGGCAGGAGGGAGACATTTGACCGTCTCGTGGAGGCGTGGAGCGCAGAGCTGGGTGCCATAAGTTACGCCGAGTCCCTCAGCCTCATGGATCTAATCCTGCTCACCGGCCTCGTAGACGACCGCCGAGTCTCCGAGGAGCTGATCACTCGCTTACTGACATCGAGAATCGCCTCTACGGACTCGAGCAGAAGTGATCGAGGCGGAGAAAAATGTCCCACAGAGGCTGGCTGATTGACCCCTACATTCGCGGGAAGGAAGCCCACCTCTGGTTCAAGACCACGGAGGGCGAAACCCTCCACCTCACCGAGAGGCACCATCCCCGATTCACGGCCCAGCCCACCCCAGGCTTAGCTGTCGATGACCTCTGCTATCTGCTCGAAGAACACAAGTTGGTGTGCTCCGCCGAGCCTGTAGAGAGATACACGACCCTAGCCATGGATCACCTGGAACAAGTAGCCGAGGTTAGGATCGACTCCACCCAATCCCTCGATAAAGTCGTAGAATACGCGAGGAGCCTCAGGGAGGTTAAGGAGGTCTTCGACGTGGGCCTCTCCCCCATCCAGTGGTACCTCATTGAGAAGGGTGTGGCTCCAACGAGTCTATGCGAGTTCGAGGCGCAAGGCGCAGCCCTGAAGGAGCATCAGGTCCCTCGAGGACGATGGAGTTGAGCCACCACCATTCAAAACCATGCTCATCAAACTCCCCGACGCCGGAGAGATCACCTCCATCGACATCTACGACGCTGAAGATGCACCCACGCGGAGCCTCAGTGGAGCGGAGACCGAAGTCCTCTCGAATCTAAAGGCGCTGCTCGATGAGGAAGACCCCGATGTCGTCGTCCTCAACGACACCAACTTGATACGCTGGGTCACCCAGAAGGCCACCCAACATGGCCTGAGCCTCGGCTTCGGCAGGGAGGGAGAGCCGACTCACGGGCGGATAATACTCGGCTACCACAGTTGGACTGACATGGGCCTCGCTGGGCTCCAGGAGAGATCCCTCTTCACACTCGCCCCCATGGGGGTGAGCAGTGACTGGGAGGCGGGGAAGACCATCGACAGCCGCCAGTGCTACGAGGCATACCGCCAGCGCGTCTTAGTCCCCGAGATGAAGGGAGGCTACGTCTCCTCCATGAACGCGTGGGAGATGGTGAAGCGAGACCGAGGAGGTATGCTCTTCACCCCACAGGTCGGCCTCCACGAGAACGTAGGCTGCATCGACTTCGAGTCCATGTTCCCCAGCATAATCAGCCAGACGGAACGTGAGCTACGAGACCGTCACCGAGGAGGGCGTCGACCAGACCAGACCCGGCTTCATGGGCCGCTTCACAACCCCCACACTGGAGAGACGATTCAGATTCAAACACATGAAGAAGCAGCTCCAGCCGGGTTCGAGGGAGTGGACTTGGTGTGAGCAGAGGCAGGCGAGCCTCAAACTCATGCTCGTCGTAATCTACGGCTACAGCGGCTGCTACGCAAACAGGTTCGCCAACGTCCAAGTCTTCCAGGAGATAAATAGGCAGGCCCGGGGAGCCCTGGTGAAAGCCCTCAACATCGCCATGGGAAGAGGCTTCGAGGTCGTCTACGGTAACACCGACGCCCTCTACACGAAGAGACCCGGCGCCACCGAGGCGGACTACGAAGAACTCGCCGCCGAGATCGCGGAGGCGACGGGGCTCCCCATCAAACTGGACAAGCACTTCAAGTTCCTCGTCCTCCTCGGCAAGAACACCGACCCCCTCCAGGGGGCGTCAAACAGATACTATGGAAAGCTCACCGACGGCTCCCTCTTCTACCGCGGCATAGAGCTAAGAAAACACGATACCCCACCATACATGAATAATCTCCAGGAACGCGTCATGACGACCCTACTCGACGCCGACGACGCCGAGGGTGTCCTTAGGAGCGGGCTACCCAGGTCCCTAACAATCGCGAACAGGGCCTTCGAAGACCTGCGCCGAGGCCGGGTGGACGCAAGGGAGCTAATCATCTCCAAGAGGCTCTCACGGGAACTCACCCAGTACCGAAGCCTCCAGGCCCACGTCGTAGCGGCCCTCCTCGGCGCCGAGGAGGAGGGTAACTCCCACTACGTATACGCGAACTCGGAGAGCAGCAACCCCTTCCTCCGGGTCAAGACCTCCTTCATGGTCGGCGACTCTGATGAAAGATACGACCGCAAGAAGTACGCCGAGTTGGCGAGGAGAACCGTCATGAGTCTCCTTAGCCCATTCGTCGGCTATGAAAGGTTAACTGGTCAGAACCTCAAGGGGAGCCGCCTCGAGGACTACCCAACGGCTTAACGTCCTTCGCGCGCATGCCTCATAACTTACTAGAAGAAGAGCCCACCACCTATGCTTCTCCTCATATTGATGGCCGTGCTAACTAGATCAAGATCTGAAACGGATCCATGCGGTAGGTGTAGCTATACGACCTCACACAAGTTCTGATACACTTGTTACAGAACTCCGCTCCCCTAACATAATCTCTGAACAACTTACCTCTGAAATACTCCTCAAAAGAGGTCTCGCGTAGGTCAACAGGCGGAATCCCAAAGCTAGGTGTGCAAGGGGTAACAACCCCATCCGGGGACACATAAGTGAATATTCGAGGGAAGAGGCACCTGAAGGGCACTCCATCAACATAGTCCCTAAGAATGCCCCTCGTCTCACTCAGCGGATAACCTCGGTCCTTGAGTTCTAGGAGTTTGACATAGAATGCGTGAAGTTCATTTGATGTCAAGCCATACTCAACAACTGGTTCCTCTGTCGTGTTGGTGTACCCATCTGTAGACGTAGCCTCAACCGCGTTGTAGCTAATCCCACAGCCCATCTCCTTCGCGAACTCCGCCAGTGGCTCGATCCTGTCAAAGTTCAACCTACTGATCGTAGAGACAAAAGTCGTCACAGTACCCCTAACCCCCTTCAGCCTCCTAGTCCCCCGCACCAGCCTGTCGAAGGTCCCTGACTTCCCCCGGATCTCGTCGTGAAGCCCATCCGGCGCGTCGAGTGAAACGAAAGCAAAGTCAAGGTTCTTTCCGATCTCTTCCGCCCTTTCTTCAAGCCTTGTCGCGTTTGTGTTGACTATAGTAATCATGCCGTTATCCTTTGCAAACTCAAGGATCTCAGGAAGATCTGCCCTCAGAAGTGGTTCCCCACCCCACATATAGTAACCGATCATCCCCACCCTACGGGCTCCCTGGATGAGGTCGAAGACCTCCTCAGTATCGAGGTCATCCTTCACTCGATCCGACATCCGCCAGTTTGTACACATCTTACACCTAAGATCACACCCGTAAGTCACCGCGTGGGCTAGAAACAGAGGCTTGCTTGTAAAAAGCCTCGACCCGAGCCAGTTGGCTCCTGCGTTAAAGTAGACCTTCACCCAACTCCTCTCAAGCCTTTTACGAAAACTAAAAACACTCAAGAAGACTCATGCTCCCTCCGCCGCGTGTCTAGGATCTTCCTTTCGAAGTGTCGGTTGAATCACATTCCTACCCCTACTCTCCTCCCTCCTAAACATCGCATCATCGACAGCTACCCAGAGACTCAAACTCCCAACCACAACGAGTACCAGAGGAATGACCCCATTCATTGCAACCATAGCATCGCGAAACCATGGTCTACCCAGAAGCTGATAAGAGCCCAGAATCATCCACCAGAGGCTCACAACTATGAATAGAACACTAACGAGGAGCCTCATTCCAGTATTCATAAAACCACAATGACTAGGAAGGGAATCCTCCGATTTAAAAATACTGTCAACATCAAATAAAAATTCACCCCCAGTCAAAAGAGGCTTAGACCACACCTTCTCCGAATATTAAAGCTTAAATTCAACCTATACACGACGCTGGGTGATGAGCATCGAATACGACACCTCAAAAGAGGGACTGAGCGCAGTCCTGAAGGACTGGCAAACCGAAGCACTCCACGCCGTATGGCAAAGCAAGGAGGGACTTAACTCTCGACGAGTCTGGGAACAGACCAACACGGCCCTGAAACCAATCACAATCAGTCGCGCAAGCATAATCAACTTCCTCGAAGCCATGCGCGAAATGGGTGTGCTAAGCGGCGAGGAGAAGACCGGGAAAGGCGGCCACCACTGGGTCTACAAACCAGCGATGGACGAGGCTGGTTTCAAATACTTCGTTGCATTCAAATTAATCGAAAAATTGATGACCAACTTCCCTGAAGAAACGCGTAAGGCCTTAAAACAATTAACTTAACTCGTTTTCAACTCTTTAACCCAGTATCTGAAAGATCAGTTAACAATTTCTTTTTGCCTTCTACTTAAACTAGCCAATTTTGACCTTCACTTACAAATCCTTCTGATCGACAAATATATTACACTTATAAAATGGACATAAGTTCACTGTAGTAACAATGAAGCTCCCTCAGTCCTCAGTCTTCATATACCTGAACGTTATTCCCGCTGAAGCGAGTGCGAAGGCTGATAAAACTGAGTACATGTAGATCGGAGGAGCACCCGATTCCAGTATCAACGGTGCAATGTACATGCCAAGCGCCATACCAATATACCTAGCCGAGTTGAGTAAACCCATTCCCTGTCCGGTCGTCCCTGACTTTCCACCCATCAAGTTCTGAGGTAACCCTGCTTGGACGACACTTTCAAGTAACCTCATAATGATGAAGACAATGGGGCTAAAGGCGAAGGCAGTAGCCTCGATCACGACAGCTGTCAGGAGTTGGAAGACTGTAATCTTCCTCCCCGATGAAAGCTTCGTAAGAATGGGTGCGGCCGCTGCGTAGGCTAAGCCATTTGCTATGGTTGCGATCGTCGTCCAAGTGAGGAGGGAAGCCGAGGCGATCCCAAGAGAAGAGAGGAAGAACGGAACAACTGGCGTGATAAAGTTAATTCCAGCATAAGCGCAGAACAGCGCGCCAGCTGTAGGTAAGATCGACTTGAGATCTGTTATGGTAAATACCTCTCTTCTTCTTACCCTTCTGGCTTCGCTGTCTTCATCACCAAGATCAGCGGAAATATCGCAGCGAAGACGACAGCCTGCATGAAAACCGTCCAGCGATATCCAATAACCGCAGCGAGCGCTCCACCCAACCCCGGCGCAAGTATACTACTGATCGTAGAGGCGGCAATCTGGTATCCCAGGTACTTCTTCAGGTTTTCAGATGAAGCGACGATGCCAACAACTACGAAGAGTATCGTACTCAAACCACCGAAAAGACTCTGAACTATCCTGAGAGCGACGAGCTGCGTCACGTTCTGTGCGAAGGCCATCCCCGCGTAAGTAGCGATGTTACCGATGAGGACAATGATCAAGCACCTTCTTCGTTCCTACTTTATCGCAGATCCACCCCCAAACCGGAGCCGTAAACGCTAGGCCACCATACCAGGCGAGGTTCGACACGCCAGTCCAATACGTTGCGTTGACAAGCGTCTCACCTAGGTCCTTGTTTATGAAGAGGGGCATGAAGCTCCCCATAAGACCAAATGCTAAGGAGCAAAGGAACTGCGCAATGATAGATGCTTTTAGGGTATCAGCTACAAGATCTTTCAGATCGCTTGGAGTTGGTATACGCAAAGGGAGCAACCTTCTAGGAGTCGCCTGAGATTGGCATCACGGAAGCCTCTTGCAGATTTAAAGAAAGCGGTCGAGCATATTAGCGCCAAAAAATATACGAACTCGAAAAACTGACCTTTGGTTCGTTATAATCTCTAAAAATGTATTGTCTTAGAGCCTACTATTTTGATGCCCTCACTCACCAGGCTTCAAATTTAAAGTCTCAGGTATTGTCGCGAGTGCACCACCGGCAAGCACGGTAGAAGCAATCAACATTAGAAGCACAGAAGTCGGATTTACAACGTTCCAGAGGAGACCCGCAGAGATTGGAACAATGATCCCGACAACTCCACTGAAGAGCCCTAGGAGACCACTCCAACTCCCAAGTAAGCTAATTGGCACCAGTTCTGCACGCATAGCGTTCCCCGTAACAATGCCCAGCGTATAGAATCCTTGGAAGACACCAGCCAAAATCAACATTAACGATCCTCCCACAGGAGCGATGGCGAGTAACACTAATGATAGAGCGTAGAGCGGCATACATAGAAACACCATCCTCTTCCGACCAAACCTATCAGCCAACCTCCCCACAGGAATCGAAAGCAGAAGAGGAACAAGCAGAGAAGCTGTGGCCATTCCACCTATTGTGAAAGGGTCAGCTTTCTTCACCTGAGCCGCATAGAGGGGAATGTAGATCGCGTTAAGGTAGAAGGGAACCATCTGAATGCTCTGGTATAAGAGAAACCTCTTCACAGCAACGCCCTTCTTCAATACCTCCCGGATACCATCCTGAATCCCCAAACCTCTTCTGGGATTTAACCTACTCTTCGGATCGCTGAACCATATCGCAACTAAGAGGAACTCGAAGACAATCACACCCAATTGGATAAAGAAGAGGGGCCTGATCCCCGCCGCGTTTAACCCCCCAGACAAAGCAATCACCGTCGCTCCCACGATTGGGGCTAAAATCCCTGAGATAGAAGCCAAGCTGTCACAAAGCTGCATTCCCACAGCTCTATCCTCGTTGATTAATGAGCTCCCACAGACGACGGGACAGGACGTCTGATTGATTTTGATAGCAAAAGTGAAGATAAACAACGCCGGGATAGTAAGCAACCAATTTGTAGCCAAACCAAATAGCAGCGAACCAATAGCCATGAAAATTGTTCCGAAGTAAAACGTTTTTTTGAGCCCGTATCTGTCAATTGCCCACCCCGCAGGCAGAGACGTGAGGGCCGTCCCCACCCCCGCCAGACTATTAGCCAATCCCACTTGGATTGAGTTCGCACCCAACGCGATGAGGTAGATTGACTGATACTGCTGAACTAACAGATTTGCAAAGTTCTCAACGGATCTCCTTATCATGTTGACGTTGAATGCCTTCTCCTGTTTGGTGAGGAAGTGAACGCCCTTGGAAAGCAAACTCTCTGAGCTACCCATATTTTCTCCAGCCTAACCTGTGCAAGACTCTCCAAGACTTGGGAGACATACTACCATCTCCCACAGCCCCTCAATATAATAATCACGTTTTTACTGAAGTCGAAAGCGCCAAAACCTGAATTAAAATTCCAAAAATCTGTCCAGTTTTCACAAGGCTCTTTCTCTGGTACTAAATCTGAGATAGAAACCTAAGAGAATCCCAATCACCAATCCCCCGAGGTGCGCGCCATGAGCCACATCATCTGGTAGGAATAAACCAGTGTAGTCGAGGATTGAGTAACCTATTACCGCTAGAATCATAGGAACAGGAACCAAGAACCCGATGAAGACAATAAGTAACGGCGCTAGAACAGCGAGCGCTCCCATCACTCCATATATTGCACCTGAGGCCCCCAGGGACGGTGTATAGGGATCAGGAGCAGTTATCATGTAACCAATGTTCCCAATAATTCCTGATATGAAGAATACCAGGAGGAAGCTTCTGGGACCGACCCTTCTTTCGAGATATGTCCCAAAGTAAAACAGAACAATCATGTTAACGAGAATGTGGTCGATCCCAGCGTGTAGGAAGATCGACGTCACAAACATCCATGGATAGGTGAAAGCGTAAGCGGGGTAGAACATAAAAATCTCCCAGCCCTCTGTAAAATTTTGCAATATGAAGACGACGACGGTAAATGCTATGAGAATGTAAGTCCATCTCACGGGATAGGAGTCATCCATTACCCTAATGCAAAACGTTTCAAGATTTCTACCTACCGACGCGCGAGATTGATACAGCGACAATGATATTAATTTAAGTTCAACCTCGTGAACCCTATCCGTTAATCTGGAAGGCGCACTGCTTGAACTACAAGTGGACAGTACTCACCGTCACTACCGTCGGAGTCCTCATGGCTGGAATAGACTCCCGAATAATCATTGTCGGTCTCCCTCAGGTCGCCGCAGCTCTCGGTGCAGACGCTGAGCAAGCCATATGGTTCACCCAGGCGTACACACTCGGCAGCACAATTATCCTTCTACTAGTCGGGAGAGTAACGGACATCTTTGGAAGAGTCAAAATCTACATCTCAGGCTTCTTCCTCTTCACATTAGGATCAGCCCTAATCAGTCTCTCCGGAACGCCTACACAAGTCATCTTCTTTAGGTTCCTTCAAGGCATCGGATCTGGGATTCTAAGCGTCAACAGCGTCGCTATGATTGTAGATGCCACCCCTGTCCAGGAACTCGGTTTCGCACTAGGTCTCAACATGAGTTCCTTCAGGTTCGGCGCCATGGCCGGCCTCACCCTAAGCGGGGTTCTCCTCGCTCTCCTCGACTGGAGAGCCCTCTTCTACATCAACGTACCCATTGGCATCTTCGGCATCTTCTGGGCTTTGAAACGGCTCAAAGAAATCGGCATACGCGAGAAGAGTTCTCCAATCGATTGGGTAGGTTTCATTACTTTCACCGTCTCAATAACCACATTTCTCTTAGCCCTGACGTATGATGCCTACGGCATGGTAGACCGCGACATCGTCTACATTCTCCTCGTCTTCGCAATAGTAAGTATAGCCGCATTTGCGAGCTACGAGAGACGACAGGAGCATCCGCTCCTCGACCTCCGCCTACTCGGAATAAGGGAGTTCACCGGCGGTGTCATCGCGCAGTTACTCAACGCAGCAGCATGGGGAGCAGTTCTACTTCTTCTTAGTCTATATCTACAACTAATTGTCGACCTGAGTCCCTTCGACGCGGGTATAAGATTGATCCCGTTCGAGTTCGTATGCCTCATCTTCGGAGCACTCAGCGGGAAACTCTCCGATAAATTCGGGCCCCTTCCCTTCACGACAGGTGGCCTAGCCCTAACCAGCCTCTCGCTCTACCTCTTCTCAACGGTAGACGCTAAAACCCCATACTTGACTTTACTAGTCTATATGATAATCTTCGGCGCAGGCTCAGGCATATTCGCCTCACCAAACATGAGCTCCATAATGGGCGCAGTCCCAGCAGAGAGGAGAGGCGTAGCATCCGCATTCAGAAATACTATGTTCAATATCGGCTTCACGATAAGTCTGAACCTCGCCGTAATCTTTTTGACACTAATAGTCCCATATCCACTTCTCAGCCAAATCATAACCTCTCTAACACCCGTGAATGTAACCGCCACAGACAAGCTAATGTTCGTCGAGGCACTCCAGAAAACATACCTCTATCTAGCAGTTCTAAATACGATCGCAATCATACCATCTGTCCTACGTGGAAGAAGAACAAGCAACAACGCGCCACTCTCCCCCAGCGAAGCGGTCATGGATATCTAAGAAACTCAGCTTAGGACTGCAAAGGCCACTTCGATTTTCATAGGGATCAATGAGTGAAACACTGGCAGATACCTAATATCTGCCTCTGTGTTTAATTTCAGGTATCGATATAGTATACTTGTAGATTGGAGGGACTAAAATGTCTAAGGATAATATCTCAATCAAGGAAAAATGGCTCTTAATAGTTATCTTAATCCTCGCAAGTCTGGCTCCAGTGCTCCAACCCGCTCACGCTATCGATTCTTCCCGTCCTGTCATCATAGTCGATTTCGACCTCCAGGTTGACCCCGGGTCCTCACTAATGGTTAGACGAGCAGTCAATCAAGCCATCTCCGAAAATGCTTCAGCCATTATAATTAAAATGAATACACCCGGCGGATTCCTAAACGACATGACCACGATCGTATCCGCAATCGCCGACGCCAACGATAAAGGTATACCAACATACACATACATACCCCCAAACTCACTTGGTGCTTCAGCTGGTAGTTACATCGCGTTAGCCTGCAACAAGATCCTCATGGGAGAGGGTTCAGTCATCGGCCCCAGTACGCCTGAAGTGGTAGGTGGTTCACCTCTCGAGGAGAACCACACCACTTCGACTATGCTCACATTGCTGGTGGGTCTCGCCGAGAAGTGGGGGCATAACACCACAGCTGCGACCAAAATGGTTGTGGACGACCAAGCCTACTCGACGAATGAAGCTGTTAAATTCAACATCGTGGACGGCGTTGCAAACTCCCTCCCGGAGGCTCTAACCAAGCTTGGCTTAGCTAATAATCCACAGGAGTCTGTCGATGAGAACCTCTATGAGCAATTCATCGGAGCTTTAAGCAATCCCATCTTGGATGGGGCTCTTATCCTTATAGGAGTCGTCGCCATTGTATTGGATATCCAGCATGGAAGCATATTCCTAACAATAATCGGGGCTGTATCAATTATCTCCGGGCTGATCGGCATCGAAGTCATAAATGCCTCCATTCTTGGGTTTGTGATAATTGCAATCTCTGCAGTCCTGATATTCCTTGAACTCAAACTCGCACACGGATTCGCGTTGATGGCCGGTGTAATCTTAGGCGCATTCGGGATACTCTATCTGGCTAATGGACTAAGCTACTCACCTTCCCCAATCACACAGACTACAAATATCGAAATTCTAGCTATAATTATGCTAGGTGTCCTTATCGGACTTTATTTCCGTTGGGTCATTGGACCAATACGACAGAAACCGAAATTAACAGGAACAGAAGCGATAATGAATCAGATAGGAGTCGCCCTAACGGATCTGTCTCCGAATGGAGAGGTTAGGGTGGATGGAATCGTTTGGAGGGCAAAGTCCAGTAAAGGCCAAGTTGCAAAAGGCCAGGCTATAAGGGTGAAAGGTCTAGACGGATTGGTCCTCCTGGTGGAAAAGGAAGAACCCTCTCAGAAAAATAGCTAATTCTTCTCATAAATCTCAAGGTTAATTAATAAACTAGCACTAATCACTAGCTGAGGCAAGGTGGAAAAGCAATGGATCTCGTAAGCTTAAGCATTGAAGTATTAATCGTAATCGTAATTTTAGCTATCCTACTCAGCGGAATTAAGATTCTTAAGGAGTGGGAGAGGGCTCCCCTCCTTATGCTCGGTAGATATAGGGGAATGAAGGGACCGGGGATTATCTATATTCCACCCTTTATTGGGAACGTTCCGTTCGTGATATCAACCCGGCTGCAGGTCGTCTCATTTAAAACCGAGCAAAGTTTGACGAAGGACAACATTCCTGTGGCTGTTGACTCCGTGATGTACTTCCAGCCAGTGGACCTCCAAAAGGTGATCTTAAATGTAAACGACTTCAATCAAGCTACTCAGCTTGCCGCTCAGACCACCCTCAGGGAGGTAATTGGTCAAGCGTCATTTGATGAGCTTCTCACAGAGCGTGAGAGAGTAGGAAACATCGCCCGTGGGATAATTGACAGCAAGACTGAGACCTGGGGTATAAAAGTCACCTCTGTCGAGATCCGCGATGTAGGGATCCCGCAAGCTCTTCAAGATGCAATGTCTCGTCAGGCTCAGGCGGAGAGGGAGAGGCGGGCAAGGGTCACTCTCTCACTCGCAGAGTTCGAATCGGCACAAAAGATGGTCGAGGCGGCCAATATGTACAAGGATAACGACAGGGCGTTCGAGCTGAGATGGATGAACATCGTCTATGAGCTTGGACTCCAGGGGAAGAACCTCATGATACTCGTCCCCTCAAACATACCGACGGCCGGTCCAGGTGGGCAAATGTCGATGATGGGGGTCTATGGCCTTAAAGAGTTCCCGAAACCCGACGAAGCTGATCAAAATAAGCCTAATGACTCGATGCAGAAAAAACAGTAGTATTCTCCTAAGAAGTAATTTTTTTTATATTATTTTTTCTATTCACAAAATATACGCCTGTAAGAACCATCACAATGCCGACGACCTGATAGCCGTTCACCATCTCTCCAAGTAGAGCAGCACCTACTATGAACGCACGATCGGGACCATAAGGCTCGAGGAAGAGACGGTTACAGCGTCCTCGTTCTTTAGCAGGTCAAACCATAAAACAAAGGCCACCGCGGTCGCGAGCACCGTCATATATCCAACAGATAAGACGTATGGCAACTCCGTTGGGAAGTTTATTCCACCTGTCGCCAACGCGAAGGGTAACACCAAAAAGGAACCCAACGCCACCTCAGTGAAACTCATCCAATACGGGTGAACCACTTCCGACACCAGCTTATAACCGACTATAGAAGCAGCCCAGAGAAACGCGCTCAACACAAGATAAAAGATAGCTGAGAGTCCCCCACCTCCTCCAAGCTGCTCGATATAAATCACACCAATCCCTGCGAAACCAAGCAGAGCACTGACGACTTTCACCTTCGTTATCTCTCCCTTGAGGAAAATGGCAGATAGACCAAATACGAACAGCGGCTGAGTGTATGTGAGGATAGCACTAATTCCAGAGTTCTCCGCACCAAGGGCAAACATCATAAAGACGTTACTAAACACCCAGGAAGCCGCCGCCACGACCAAGATCCCGATAGTCTTGAACTCCCACTTGATACCATTTCTACTGAGCAATAGTAGCGGAGCTATCATGAAGGTTGAGAAGAACAGTCTCTGCCAGAGATAGTTCATCGGCGATACGTAGTTGAGTCCGATCTTCATGTTGGCCCAGTTGCCACCCCAAATTACAACAATTAGGAACATGAAGATCCAGTTTCTTCGATTCTTCAAGGCATCGACCTAGACTGTGAGAGCCTCGCGGCTGAGATATTAAAATTCCCTTCACATATCTAAAACAAAGATGTCATAATCTTCAACCAGAAGAATTCATACCTTCTTTGTTATCATCTCTCTAAAAAGAGTTGGTGCATGTTATTTCAGAAGCTCATAGAGTAACTCCGCAATTTTTTTTGCACCCTCCTCGACATCCGGAGTAAATCCCTCACCAAACCCAACTTCAACGCCTTGTATGCAAAGTAGCTTTACATTATCACATATCGATTTTCTCACGTAGTCCACAAAAATGTTCAGTGGGAGACTGTGTGTAGACAAAGATAAGTTGGCTATCATCTTGGTAGGTATTATCCTTCCTTCTCCGGGTTTTCCGTTGAAGTTAGCGGCGTCGATGAGAAGAATGTGCGTCGGAGAATAGTCTCTTATAACACCCGTGTAGCTCTCGGGGACAGTCTCTGTTCTCAAGACTAAGACGTTTCTTAGGTTCTTATCCTCTAGGAGCTCAACAACACGGAGACCCACACCATCGTCCCGTCTAATTGGATTGCCAATGCCTACGAGAATAACGCGTCTACCCTCAGCTTCTCCAAAAAAAGTATGGAGTTCCGCTATCAAATCCATAACATATAGGTTTTGAGTGCTGAGAATTAAAATGCTATTCCAAGGCAACGCCCGTGATCCTCTTGTATAGATCGACGACATTTGCCCTAGAATCTGCGCCTTCGAAAACCGCTACACCTGTTTTGAAGATGCTCCCCCTAAATTCTTTCCCATTGGAGAAGGACACGCCAAGGCGGGTTTTGAGCATCTTTCCCTGATTTAATTTCTCCCATTTTTTGGCTATGATGTCCATGTCGAGATCGAGTAAATTAGGGGGAGTGATCGTGAATACTCTCTTACTCTCGCGCCCACATATCTCTTCCACTGGATCGATCTTTTCCTTTCTCACTTTTTCTTCCCCGCAGGTACTGCAAGATCCATTCTTAACAAGGTCGATGCTCTCGAGACTGAGATCCTCCAAGTCGAAGAAGAGAAGTTTGCTTGCGAGGTTAGGTTTCTTCCCCAAGATAATTCGGATCGCTTCGGAGACTTGTATACTTGCTACTATGCTTATGACCGATGGCGTTACACCAACTGTCGCACACGTCGGTACTGTTGACTCATCGACATTTCCTAGCCAACACTCAAGGCAAGGCGTCTCACCGGGTAATATAGTTGAAACGTTCCCGACATGAGTTATCACCGCTCCGTAGATGTATGGAACCCTATGGTCTACGCATGCCCGGTTGAGAGCAAGACGTGGAGTAAGCCGATCCAAACCATCGACAACAACGTCGACCTCTTCAATAAGTTTGCCTGCCGTACGATCGTTGATCGATAAAGGAAATGCCTCGATTTTTATGAAGGGGTTCACCTTAGAGAGCCGCATCTCGGCTGCCTCTACTTTAGGGTATCCGACTATGTCTACGCCATAAAGATGCTGTCTCTGCAGGTTACTCATCTCGACGATGTCCCTATCAACGAGCCTCAGATGGCCAACGCCCATTGAGGCCAGTTGAACGGCGAGCTGGCACCCGAGCCCGCCCATGCCGGCGACTAACACACTTGCTTGTTTGAGTTTCCTCTGTCCATTGAGTCCAATCTCAGCGAGGACTAACTGGCGAGAATAATAGGATAGTTCATCCGGCCTAAAATCCTTATCAACTGACCCCATAGCTTAGAGAACACAAAGGTAATTGAAAAAACTGTCCAAAATGTCGTTTATTTGAACATTCTTTATGCCTTACCTAGATTTGATCCCGAATGTTGGGTAAACAAACTCACAGCGCCCTCAGCTCCGAAAATACCAAGTTACTTTCATGCGTCGCTGTGACTACTATGTAGTTGTCTACGATCTGAAAATCAGAGGCATCAAGGTTTGCTTGTTTAATTTTATCTAGATTTTTTAATGCGGTATCAGTGTCGTTAAAGGTATATATGTAGCGATTAATTGTGAAATTTCCTTCGTATCTTACCGATGATGATGTAGCCACAACATCGCTGACGGCATATGGAAGCGTAGAATAAGAATATCCTAGTTCATCATTTTTCCCTGACAGTAGGAGATAAAGAGCAGCACTTATCTCGGGTTTCTCTGTAAACTGATTCGTACCGACTGCAGAATCAAGCGCTTTTTTAATCAAATTTAAACCATCAACACCATCGCCATATAGAAGATAACCTTCATCGAGTGCCACATAGCCAGATACATATAAAGGAGAACTAGCTGTAAACCGGATTACTTGAAAAATGGTGTGTGTTCCATATATGTTATTAGTCTCGCTTTTTTCAAGTTTTTTCTCGAATGCTGAGTAGGTGTCTTGTTTAGGTTTAATTATGTTTAGAACGATATCCTCTGAGTTTGGATTAGGGTTTTGATACAAAACTGAAGCGGAAAAATCTGAGTTAAGAACAGTAATTTGCGTCGTAATATTAGATATCATGAGAAGCTTACTGGAGGGGAAAAGGGAATAGTTGCCCGTTTTCTGGAATATCTGAGTGAAGTTCATCAGTGTTACTTTTTCAGGATCAGACGGCACATATTTCATCCAATCTGGTCTTTTAAAGTCGTATGTGGATGGGAGATGTTGTATTGTTTGATGCGAAGGCAGGTAGATTAATAAAAAAGTGGCTAACGAAAGGATTGCAATAGTCAATGCAAATGAAATAATAAAGATCCTATTTCCCACCTGACTTCTTTTTTTCCCCATAGATTATTACCTCATTCGCTACAAATTTAAATAGGAAACATGCGATGGGTAACACTGCTTGCTTAATATAAAACAAATTCTAAGAAAGTCCTTACGTCTATTAATATATTTGACTATATTGAACCTAGTTTCCAGCTTCGCCGCATCCAAGTTTTTTTCAGGAAGCTTCGACTTGAATCAGGTCTCAGGATATTATGGGGACTTTTTGCTTTTTGAGACCATGTTATTTCTGCTATTCGGGAGCGCAACCGACATCACGCACACTGCGAAGTGGTCCACAGCCATGAGACTTCTTAAACTACGTAAGAATGACTGGAACATAGAAGAGTCTCGCGAAGCTGAGAGGAACGCTTTAGTGTATATATTCCTTGGGTCGTTTCTTTTCGTACAAATAATAATACTAGTTCTATTTGGGATCTAGAATTAAAAAATAAAAAAAAGGGGAAAAATGAAGTATGTTTACTTTTTCCTCATTACAGCAAATGCCGCGATGAGGATAGCTATTATGGCGATTGCTATCGATGCATATAGATAGGTCGACAGCGAGTTCACGCTGCTTGTAAGTGTAGTAACCTGGGTTGTGAGAGTTGATACATCCGTCTTCGTAGCTACCGTTGAGGTAAGATTGGATACGGAGGCTGCCGTCGCATAGGGCTTTAGTGTAGTGGTTAGGATATCCTGCAGAGTGTGTGTGGTAACTGTTTGGACGGGCCCGATCACGGGGGGTAGTATCTGTTGTACTTTCCCTGCGGCGACCAGATCAGTGTAAGTGGCATTGGCCACTATTGGCCATGTACCAGATACTGATGTGGGTACCACGAACCCTGTGAAGTATGCTCTGAAATATGTAGTCGCCCAGTTGGGTACAACCATTGCGTGGTAGTTGCCCCCGCTGTCAGTGAGGGGCGTGGATCCTGTGTCAATCCATGTCTTGTTATCCTGGCTCTCCTGGATCTTAACGACGAAGTTGGCGTAGGGCTGGTTTGTTAATGGGTTCTTGAATACTCCTTCAATCGGGACGGCCTGTCCGTAGACGAAGTCCGCAGCCACTGCTGGTGCGGGAGTGACTGGCTGTATCGGATTGACACCCGTCTGATAACCGGCTGCTGCCAGCTCGGCTTTCGCTAGGTTAGGGTCGTAGGGGTCTTCAGTTATGGATGGATCCTGATAACCTGCACCGAAGGCCCTTAGGACGGTAGTTCCAGGTACACCCGCTCCGTTGAGAAGTTGTTTCACTACCAGGTCTCTTGGGATCAGGTAGCTTATGGCCTGCCGTACATGCTGAGCTGCCGTGGCTGCATTCGCTGGGTTCGCTTTTCCAGCTGGCGTGCCGAGTCCCGTGCCGACGATTGGGTTCTCCATGTTAAACCCGAGTTCCTGCCACCCAATCTCAGGCTTCACAAAGACATTTGCTCCTAAGCTTGTGAGCAAAGATTGGTCGGCGGCTAACCCGTAGTTGACGTCGAGGGCATCAACGTCGCCTGTCCTATAGGCGGCTTCTGCTGCGTCCTTCTCGACTATTGTTACGACGTAGTACTTCTCAACCGTGAAGTACCCTAGATTCTCGAGTCTAGCATGGTCAAAGTAGTTGTTGAATTTTTCTAGTGTGGACAAACGCTTCACGGGGTCGTATCCCTTGTAAACGTATGGACCTGTGCCGAAGGGACCGTAAGCTGTGTAGGTGCCATTACCTCCATATTTCGCGGTGTCCCAATGGAAAGTGTATGCGCCTGCGAGGCCCGTAGCGTACGGGGACTGGTTCCAGTCCTTAAACGGAATCTGCTCGAGATAATGCTTCGGCAGAGGTGCTATTGCACACTCTGTCTGGTTCAGGAATGCGTAGGGTTGTAATGTTGGGCCGATTGTGAACTGGTAAGTGTATTTGTCTATAGCCTTGAATGAGGATGTTGGCTGTGTTAGTGTTCCGTTGGAGTTGTCTACAGTAGTAGTTGTTCCGTTGAGCCAAGTGAACGATACGAGGTTCCCGAACCTGAAGAGTTTATCCGATAACCCGACTGAGGCTACTGAGGGAGTCAACATTGCCCTTTCCGTGAAGAGGTAGTCATCAGCCGTCGCTTCCACGCCATCCTGGAAAAGTACACCCGGCTTTATCTTGATGGTCCAGGTGCGACCATCCGATGACGCGGTGACGCTCTGCGCCTCATTCAGGAACATCGTGTTTGTTCGGGTATCAACGAGTTGCAGACCACCCTGTGTGACGCCGTATACGAAGAGGGAGTAGAAGGAATTTGAGTCAGACGTCGTCCAAGGCGCTAGGCTCGTCCAGTCTCCTGCCTCCGAGAATGTGTAAGAGGTTACCCCACTCATGTACTGTAGATCGTTGAATGGGGTCGACATCGTGCTGAATGCATTAGCGTCGCCGTAGATCTGGATCGCTGGTTTGCGTGCGACGATATCTGAATTCAAGTAGATGGGTAGGTACGGTTTGTCCTTGTTTAGTACGAGTGATAGTTGTTGGAAGAGTTGAAGCTGCTTAGTTGAGTCGAGTGTCGTGTAGATTTGGGTTAGTAGAGCATTTGCTTGCGTGCTGTTGTAGAGTGCGTAGTTGTTCCCTGTTGGGGGGAAGGCGTCCTTTGAGCCAAGGTAGTTAGACTTTATGTCCGGCACTGGGGATGTGTATCCCCAGCCAATGAAGCCGATGTCGAAGCCGCCGTCTGTGAAGCTTTTACCAATTTTGGATGGGTCGCTTGGGAATAGCCTGTTTATTAGGTCAGAGAACGTGACATAAACAACTCTGGCGTCGATTCCCACAGACTGCATAGCACCCGCGATAAGGGCAGCATGTTGCCGCCGTACAGCGTTAGTGGTGGGAGCGAGGAGCGTTATGGAAAAGAGGGAGGATGTTTGAGCTTCAGTCTTCGGGGTAGCCGAATAAAATGCACTTGAGATTAGAAGGAATACCAATGCCCCTAATGCTATCCCTTGAAAAGCTTTTTTTGATAAGTTTTCTTTACTTTCCAATTTTTTTTTGCACTTCTCCTCATAAATCTTCACGCGCATGCAACTATTTTAAATGTTTGGAACAAAGAGAAATATTTACGAGAAGAGGTTGATTGAATGGCCGGTTTAACAAATTACATAATTAGACGGCTACTTTTTATGATCCCCGTATTTTTAGGTGTCTCCATTCTTACGTTTGGAATAACTAATGCGGCCGGAGACCCAATTGCCCTTATCAGGCAGGGTCTAAAATCAGCGCCTCCACAAGTTATCGCAGAGTTAAGGGCGTACTATCATCTGGATCAGCCAATCTATGTTAGGTACCTGTATTGGTTATGGGATATTTTGCATCTCAATCTAGGTGTGAGCGTTTCGGGGACCTCTGTGATTGATAAGATAGGTCCATGGACTCTTACAACGTTAGAGCTTCAGATTCCATCGCTTTTATTAGCGGTTCTCATCGGTGTGCCTTTAGGTGTTTATTCAGCAAGGCATCAGTACTCCAAGAGGGATGTGACGGTTACAACATTCGCGCTTTTCGGTTATTCGATGCCCACTTTCTGGCTCGGACTCATTATGATAATAGTGTTCTCACTTTATCTAGGTTGGCTCCCATCTGCAGGCGCTGCAGGGATTACTCATTATTGGTGGGGTGGCCAATTCGGTGACGCTATAGCTCATCTAATTATGCCTCTTCTGGTGCTCACCTATGTTGAATTAGCGACTTTTGTCCGATTAATGCGTGGGAATATGCTACAAACGCTTAGAGAAGATTACATCCTTGCTGCGCGTGCTAGTGGGCTCAAGGAAAGCACGGTAATATACAAACACGCTCTCAGAAATGCGATAACGCCAATAGTGACGATATTGGGCTTGAGTTTCGGTTCAGCTTTAGCCGGTGCCCCAGGATTGGAAACAACGTTCAGTTGGCCGGGATTAGGGTACGAATTCGTGGTTGCTACTTATTCTCTTGATATTCCAATGATAGTAGGACTTACTGTAGTCATTACAATAATGCTAATGGTAGCTAATTTGATCACAGACTTGGTCTATGGGCTAATCGACCCGAGAATTAGACTTAGTTAGAGGGATTTCTATGGAGAAAGATACAAAACCGGATGTTCCAACGATGCAGGAAAAAAAGGTTACTGAAAGAAGAGGGGCAAGTCAGTGGGCAGTGGCCTGGAGAAGATTCAGGAGAAATAAAGCAGGATTAGCGGGTCTCTTTATAGTTCTCTTCTTCGTGTTTATTGCTATTACAAGCCCATGGTTGGCTCCATATCCTCAACGTAGTTATCAGAGTCTATATGAAGGGGATGCTGGGCAGCCCCCTTCTTTGAAACATCCATTTGGGACAAGTAACTCGGGTCTAGATGTTTACAGCGAGGTTCTACATGGGACTCTAGGGGATATGTATGTTGGAGTAGGTGCCACCTTAATAGCAGTTATTATAGGAATAGTAGTCGGAGCCGTCGCAGGATATTCGAGAGGAGGATTAAGCGATGCTCTTCTCATGCTTTCCCAGATATTCTACACGATTCCTCTTCTTCCACTAATTCTGCTTGCTGCGCGCGTTTTCTTGATCCTCGTAGCCCAGGGCTTCGGTTTGACTTTGATAATGCTTCTACTAGGGAGTCTTCGGATGGTCAACGATCGCATTCATCGTTAGAGGCGAAATTCTTAGAGTCAGAGAACTAGAATACATTCAGGCTTCCCGGGCACTTGGAGCCAGCAGATCGAGGATAATTTTCCGTCACATAGTTCCCAATATTCTAACTCCGGTTATTGTAACAGCTACTTTATTGATAGCTGGCAACATCTTAACAGAAGTAGTTATTAGTTTCCTAGGTTTCGGAGACGTGAACACGTCAACCTGGGGATTAACAATCGAAGAAGGAGTAGCATTCATTAGGACTCAATGGTGGGTCTGCATATTCCCTGGACTAGCCACCCTCTTCGCTGTCCTAGGGTTTAATCTTGTGGGCGATGGTCTCTCAGACGCCCTCAACCCTAGACTAAGAGATTAGGAGTTGATTGAAAAATGGAGACCCTTCTTGAAATTAAAGGGTTAAAAACCTACTTCTTTACGGAGGCCGGTGTTGTAAAAGCGGTAGATGGTGTCGATTTTCAGGTTGGTAAAGATGAGGCAGTTGGCTTGGTGGGAGAATCCGGTTCAGGGAAGACTGTGACGGGTCTCTCCGTTTTCCGCATAGTACCTCAGCCGGGAAAAATCATAGCCGGAAAAATAACCTATGAAGGGGAGGATCTGTTAGCGAAGTCGGATGAAGAGATGAGGAAAATTCGTGGTGGCAAGATCTCGATGACCTTCCAAGATCCGACAACCTCACTCGATCCATTATACACAGTCGGAGATCAACTAGCAGAGGTCATCAGGGAACATCAGAAGAATATTTCGAAAAAGGAGGCCATGGAGAAGGCAGAAAAACTGCTTGAAATGGTACGAATTTCGGAGCCTCACCTTCGCGTACGAGAGTATCCTCACGAATTGAGTGGTGGCATGAAACAACGTATCGCCATCGCTAGAGCTTTGGCTTCGGGGCCTTCTCTTCTCTTCGCCGATGAACCCACCACAAACCTCGACGTAACAGTACAAGCACAGATTCTGGAGTTGATTAAGGAGCTCAGAGAGAAGCAAAAGATGTCTCTCGTTATGATCACGCACGATATGGGCATCGTAGCAGAAATGACGCAACGTGTGGAGGTACTCTACGCTGGAATGATGGCTGAGGTGGCTGAAACCCATTCTCTCTTCAAAAACCCGCAGCATCCGTACACCGAAGCACTCCTGCAAGCTGTCCCTAGAATCGATCAACGAAAAACCCTCAGGGTTATCCCTGGAAACATCCCCAACTTGATTAATCCACCATCAGGATGCAGATTCCACCCCAGATGTCCTTATGCGAAGGAAATTTGTTCGGAGAAAGTACCACCTCTTGAACTCACCGACAAAGAACACCTAGTCACGTGCCACTTTTGGCGCTCGCTTTCACTACAGGAACGTGATATAAAATGGAAACCAGTAATCAAAACCTGCTCGAGATAAAGAACCTCGTGAAACATTTCCCAATATATAACAGGGGCATACTTCTGAAAACAAAGGCCGGGGAAGTCCATGCAGTAGACGACGTATCCATAACTATTGGTAAGGGGGAAAATCTAGGGTTAGTTGGGGAGAGCGGCTGTGGCAAAACTACCTTGGGAAAGACGCTGATGTTCCTCGAGGAACCAGACTCTGGCGAAATTAACTACGATGGCATGGACATGGTCGCCGCCTTCGGCTCGAAGGACACGGAGAAAATACGAAGGCTCAGACGAGGTATTCAGATGGTATTCCAAAACCCCTACACATCCCTCGATCCAAGAATGACAATATACGACATCCTTTGTGAGCCATTCATCATTCACAAGCACGTGGATCAGAAAGAGTGGAAGACAAGAGTCTATGATCTCCTAAAAATGGTAAACCTCGAGGAGTACCACGCCGAAAGATACCCACATGAATTCAGCGGGGGTCAGCGACAGCGTATAGCAATCGCAAGGGCATTGGCCGTCGACCCAAAACTCATCGTAGCTGACGAACCCGTATCCTCATTGGACGTCTCTATTCGAGCCCAGATACTCAACCTATTAACGGACCTACAGGAGAAGAAAGGGCTATCCTACCTCTACATATCCCATGACCTAAGCTCAGTAAGACAGATCACGAATCGCGTCGCAGTTATGTACCTCGGAAAAATCGTTGAGACAGCAAAAACCGATGAAGTGTTCACCAAACCCCTTAACCCATACACACAGGCACTCCTCTCAGCAATTCCTATACCCGATCCCGAGAAAAACCGAACAAAGATAATTTTACCAGGAGAAGTACCAAGTGCCACGAACCCGCCACCCGGCTGTCGATTCCACCCAAGATGCCCATATGCTACTGAGCTTTGTTCGCGAGAGGAACCTCTGCTAAGGGAAGTAACATCGAAACACTTCTCAGCCTGCCACTATAGCGAAAAATTCCTCTAAATTACCAATCACGGCTGGTGGAAAACCTGCGTAAGCTTAGAGCGCTGGGAAACTTTCTGACCATAATGGGCATCATAGTCATTTTTGCATCTACCATCCTTCCTATTGTCAAACTTCCACAAACCTATGTGAAGAAGGGTCCAAGCGTGAAACTGGATTCATCCACCCAGTATTGGATCGACACCATGGTGTTACCAAACATCGATAAAGGTACGCTATTCTCAGTGGATCTTGTGGGCGAACACCCAGGAGGACTAGGCATAACGATACTCCCATTTAGAGACGGGGAGGTTATAACAGGTGCAACCCCCCTCATTAACCAAATTTTTAATCCAGATCAGCAGAGATTTACGGCCTCAACTAACACCTCAATTTTCTCCGAGTACCTCGTTTCAATTTTGAGTATAAAAAATAACTATACATTAACTATTAGTTCAAGATGGTCGCCCTTCGATAGTTTGAGGGCCTACACATACTTGGGTCTCAGTGCATTACCCGCTGGACTGCTAATCATCTACTACGATAATATTCTTGAAAAGCGAGATCGTCTCTTCAAAAATCTTGAGCTAATTAACTCTTATCTTTTTAACTAAAGATGCAGGTGCATTCTAATAGTATTAGAATCTTATTCGTAAAAAATCTCTACCAATATACATGTATTGACCGATCTAATTTCTAATATCTAGATTATTAAAGAAGCTAATTTGCATCTTATAGTTAAGCTAGACATTTGGACTCAGAGTCTTTTACAGCTTTTCAAATAGAATAGGATTTTCGCTCTCTAAAATATCATCGCCTATTGCCGGTGAAGCCTCTATTCGACCACTTCTTTACAGTAACTTATAGGCGACGCGTTGAAAATGATTAAATCTATTAAATGAGTGATCTGATCGTAATCTAACGGATGGTGTGTTTATGGCAAACAATGCTTCTGGCGAAGTCGTACACTGCCCAAACTGCAAGGAAGAGGTCCCTAAGACGCTCTACTGCCTTAACTGCGGTTATCCGCTCTATAAGGAAGAACAAGATAAAGAAGTGAAGGCGGAACCCAATGTTAAGATGGAGCCAAGCACACCACAAGAAGACGCAGTAATTGTGGTCGACGAAGATCAAGTGGAAACAAAACTGGAGCCCAAGGTCGAAGAAGTTCACGAACCAACCATCGAAGTTCAGGAACCAACAGTCGAAGTCAAACCTGAGACCTTGAAAGTAGAAGAAATGACAATTCAGGCAACAGAATCCGCCTCTGTCTCGGCGGTGGAAGAAACGAAGATTCCTGATGTTCCAGTGGAAGTGAAACCAGTCGAGGAACAAAAAAAGGAGGAGATAACCACTCCCGTCGTCGAGCCTAAACCAACCTTCACCGAAGAAGAACCGAGCCACGCAGAGTCAGCGAAAGAGCCCTTATCTTCTGAAGAGGAGAAGTCCAAGGTTGAGTCGGTTGCCATGATTGAGGAGTTCGAAGAAGAAACCATGAAGAAGGGCTACACGCCTGACCCTCTATTGAAGGATCTAATGGAAAATATTGCTAAAAATCTCTCGCTAAGGATAAAACTCGTCAAGCTCTACAGGGAGGGAGTGATGAAGGAGGAGACTTTCACTAAGCTATTCAAGCAGTATGCGGGGGAAGGAAAGATCTGGTCCAACCGCCGAGAGGAACTGCTACGAAAGTTAGCAGCAGAGATAGAGGAGATGGAAGACGCTTATGTTAATGCAAGCGAATCCCTTGAGCTTTTAGAGATTAAAAAGTCAATTGGCGATGTTTCCGAACTAGAATACTTGGCAAAGGCTCCAGCTTATAGATGGGATGTCGACCACTTCGACTTCCTTGTCGCGGATAAGAGAAACAAGATCGCTTACCTCGAGAACATCGGCGTAATCCTGCCAAGCGACGAGCTAGAGGAGTTAAGAAAACTTGCAAGCCTACAGTACAATACAGTAGATGCTCTGCAGATCCCAGAGGAAGAGATCCTATCAAGTATTAAGGAAAGCCTCTACGAAGCAATAAGGATCCTTGGCTAGAAGAGCGATATCTTCCCTAATCAAATATGATCGGGAACTATTTTTAGTGTGTAAGAGTTTCAAGGATCGAGATTGGATTTGCCTGATGTCATTCAACATATCGGTAAGAACGTGAAAATCGGCAAGAACGTGAAGATGTGGCATTTCACCTACATCGGTGACAATACAGAGATTGGGGATGATACGAAGATCGGATCCCTTGTCCACATCGACTACAATGTCAAGATTGGGAAAAGGTGCAAGATTGAGGGTTCAGCCTATTTACCTCCCCTTACCATCATCGGCAACGATGTCTTCATCGGCCCAGGGGTGATATTCACGAACGATCCTTACCCGATGTCCCCGAAGATGGTCGGTGTGAAAGTTGAAGATGGCGCCATAGTTTGTGCCGGATCTATGCTTAAAGCAGGTGTAACGGTCGGGAAGAAGTCTGTTGTAGGTTTTGGCTCTGTGGTAACTAAGGACGTCCCTCCAGAGACCGTGGTCTATGGAAACCCCGCTAGGGTAAGGCAGACACTTGCTGAGTATCTAGAGAAGAAAAATGCTTGGGAAGCAGACACTTAAACTCTTGGAGAACCCCTATGCCATACATTCACGAATTATTGAAAGATGGTAGCCGAGAATGGGATCTCTATACATTCCAAGAGGAAAATGCCATAGGTAAATTAGATGAATATGGACGGTTCCTAAGTCGATACAACGCTACCAGAGATTACCTAGAGCCAATCGTCTCAAGCTACTTGTATAAAAAAGGCTTCCAAATCGAGTATCCGGATAGAAGACAGTTCGCAATCTGTCTAACTCACGACATCGACAAGACATTTGTTGGTATGAGCAGAAAGACTTTAAACCTGATTAGAGGACGAACAAACGGTCGATCCCTTTTTCAAAGACTAGCAGATTTAGTTTCTAGGGACAAACCTAACTGTAACTTTAAAGAAGTAATAGATCTCGAGGAGAGCTACGGTGCCAAATCAACTTTTTTTTTGCTCTCTCTCAAACCAAACGAAAAAGACTTCAACTATCGTGTAGAAGAACTGGAAACCTATATCAGTGAAGTAGTCGACAGAGGATTTGAAATTGGTTTACACGGAGGCTGGGAAGCTTATAAAGATAGAAATAAGCTCCATAATGAGAAAACGAGATTAGAAAAAACACTGAATAAGAAAGTTGAGGGATATAGAAACCACTACCTTCTCTTCAAGCAACCCGAAACATGGAAGATGCTACATGAAGAGGGTTTTATTTATGACTCAACCTTAGCTTTCCCAGACGGTGTAGGGTTCAGAAACGGGCTGCAGCCCCTTCAAACCTTACGATTGCGGAGCTGGAAAACCGCTGGATATTATAGAGTTACCAGTTGCTGTGATGGACAGGGCAATGGAAACCAACATGGGTTTTACCCCAGAGGCAGCTTGGAATCCGATAAAGAGAGCCATTGACCTCCGAACTGTATCATGGCGTTGCGACGATAATATGGCACAACATCTTTATGTGGGCTAGGTGGGGTGACCTATACGAGAAAATATTGCAATATGGAAAAGAAAGAGGAGCATGGATGGCTGGTGGCGCCGAGATAACCAAGTCCGTCAGTGAACAATTTAATCAGCTCGTAGCGCATTAAATAATGGAGAATTTTCGAGGTTGTCTTAGTGATATGAAAATAGGGTTTTGGTTCACCTCCAAACGTTCGAAAGTATTGTTTTACAGGCTCGATTATGCTCCCTTCAAAATTGAAGGTTTTCCCGATTTCTGATGTATATTGTATAGCATTCCAAATAGCCAAGCTTCCAGCCCCCGAGTCCCGGTACACAGGATTTGTTCCTCCGAGAAGGTAGTGCACTGTATTTTCATCCCAGACTATATATACAGTTGAGTAAATTTTTCCTTGGGCATCTCTAGAAAATAAGATTCGCCGACATTGTCTACTAGAAGCCTCCGAATCTATTTTTCGCAATAATTCGAATTGAAAAGGTGTGTTTAACCCCTGCCTTCCGAAGGTTAGGCTACAAATCTGATATAATAAATGAACATCTTCGCTTGATTCAACGAGAATTCCCTGTTTTTCAGAGTCCCGGATGGCCCTCTGGATGTCTCTTTGTAACCCAGAACGAATTTCATCTAGATTACTTAGGTCGCTAAGTACATAGGTATATCTCGTCGTCTCCTTAAACCCCTTCCAGTAAAAAGGAGCCCAGTAATCCAAAGAATAATGAAAGGTCTGCGAGAAATAAGAGCATCTTGGGAGCTGTTTAATAAGTTCATTCATAGTTTTTTTCTCGAAAGCGATTTTTGAGGCTTTTTTCTTAGTATTTGGATATTTCATCCACGGACCCATCGATTGGGTTAATTGTGGCATCGCGATCACCTTGAAGCCGTTTCTTCGAGTTAGGAAATAAGGAAGAGTCGCTATTATCTCATCGTCTTGTTCGTAAACAACAGCGCCCCAGTCCTTACCACAAACAGCATCGAGCCACCAATCATTTAGAAATAGGGGGATTGATGGGTTTTCCCTACAAAACTTTCTATGTGGTTCTCGTTCATCTTCTTCTAGCAAGCTAGGGGCTCCTATACCTTAGTTCGGATGTTTTTTCATATTCTCTAATATAATACATTTTATAAGTGATGCGACTCTATCGGAGGCTTTACCATCGTTCCGATATATTGTGGATTTCATATATTTTCTTCGGTTTTTCCGTAGCTTTGAATCATCATTTAACAGATTGAGAATAGTTTTTTCGAGGTCGTTAGCATTGTATACCCTTATATTATTCCCACTTTAACATAATCAACTACATCAGGAACCATACCCAGGTTGAGAACTATCACCGGTTTATCTCAATGCCACTGCCTCTATGGCGGTGGTAGAGTTCTTGGTTATTAGAAGGTCGCAAGCATACAACTGTTCGAAAGTATCAGAGTCTTTGGAAACTATGATGCTGTTGGCTTTGTGTCTCGAAACGCCGCTTTGAAGCATTTGTGTGTATCGATCGTCTTCAGCTGGATGCTGTTTAATAATCAGAGTAATGTCTTTCTGCGTCTCTAAGGCTTGTAGAATTGCTTCAAAGTTCTCTTCATTTTCTCCGTCGCTCGAACTATGGCACTGTGTTGTCCAGAGTATGAGTTTATTATCCTTAGGTATACCGTATTTCTTTTGGAAATTCTGTTTACTGTAGACTTCTGCTCGCGTTGATAAGTAGAATCATATCGGGGAGGGCCCGTAACGATAACACGGTTTGAAGGGTACGAGCTCACCTTTGTTAGAAGATCTAAGTAACTCTCCCCGAATACCGCGGTGAAGTCTGGGATTGGGCAATGCAAGGAATACTGCGATGGGTTTGGTGATATTTCTTCTTTAGTGTACATATATCCTTTGTGCGTAGGGATGATAATCCCATGTTGAATAGCGAGTGTCGGTATGCCATTCTCTTTCGCAGCAACCAGGAGGCTTCGCTCCCTCCAGCCATATTCATTTTGGAGCAGAATGAGTAGGGGCATCTCACGTTCGGATCATATTCTCTGCTATTTCCACATATTTTACCGCTTGGGGCAGGACATAAATGAAGTAAGATTCTAGTTTCTCTCGAATTAGTGGGTAGAGGTCGCATCCATTGTGAAAACATAGCTTCCTGAGTATTGAATCGTCTTTAATTTTACTCCATGTGTCAGAGAATGTTTTCCTCGCATATTCTTCGTTTATCCACACGCGTAATCCCCAGTAGTAATTTAGTGATCTGTGGGGTACTTGCCAGTAGCTCTTCTGGAGGCTAATCTTAAAACCACCAGGAATAGTAGTGTCGATTGGATAGGTCGAAAACAATTCGTGGGTGGTCTTTAGTTTTTGGATTTCAGGATAGAAGAAGGCGTCGGTCTTCACCAATTTACCCGTGCTATAGTCTAGGATTAGCCTCCACTCTACGTCCTGTGTAACAAGAGCAATTCCTCTCCTAATCCCTTTGAAACCTCTACTTGCGACGCGGGATAAAATTTGGAAAATGAGAATCGTATGGAAGTTGAATCATTCCTCCGAAAACCTCATAGACTCTAGGGAATATCCTCTTTATACCAGTCGGTGGATTATAGCTAGTTTGATTCAAAACACTCTCGTAAAAAGTCGTGTCGACGTTCCACCAGTAAGAAACGCCGTGGTAAGTTGATAGTTCCAGTAAGTTTTTCCCGCAACTGAGAGGGGTATGAATTAGTCTTCTAACGAAGTTTATGTTTGTCGATTTGTTCTCCTTGGTGCCCTGTTCATTGAACTCGTGTTCATTTTTTGAGCTCATTAAAGGACACGCCAGACGATTTTCTTATCTATTAGTTCCGCGGAAAGGAAATAAGTTTAGTGATATATGGCTCAGTTGGTGATGACCGCTATACTTCTTAATCGTACTTCTTCTGAGAAAAAGGTGGTTGAAAGTCTTAAGGAAATAACTGGAAGAAGATATGTTCACCTGTGCGGTTCAGGAACAGCTGCAATAATGTTCGCTTTAAGAGCTATGCGTGTACATAAGGGTGCTGAAGTCTTGATGCCGGCTTTACTCTGTGTTAATCCCGCCTCAGCAACTATTTATGCGAGATGCCAACCTTCATTTTTCGATGTAGAAAGAGAGACCTATAATTTAGATCTCGATTCACTCGAGGCGTCAATCGGTAAGAAAACTGGTTGCATAATCGCTGTGCACGAACACGGAGAACCTTGCAAGATTAAAGAAGTAACTGATATCTGTCAAAGGCGAAACTTGCCTCTGATCGAAGATTCAGCTAAGACATTAGGTATTAAAATAGGCTCAATAAAGGTTGGAGGTTTTGGTGACATATCGATTTTAAGCTTTGGCAAGGGGAAACCAATAGAGATCGATGGAGGCGGTGGTGCAGTAGTTACCGATGACCCCACTTTTTCACGGAGATTGAGCATCCTTATTAGATCCTATCCCTATCAAAGTGTCGACGAGAATATCTTCTACAAGATTCATAGGAGATTATTTTATGAGATCAGAGATGCTGCGCTTACAGATCCTAAGAAGTATAAACAATATGGCTTGTTTGTTGAAGCATTCAGAAAATGGTACATAAGGTCTCCTTTAGGGATTAAATTGAATGAACTCGAGGTAGCCTTAAGCTCACTTGAGGAAAATGTATCCTCAAGACAATATTCGATAAAGCTTTACGAGAAGTTGTTATCAGCAAGTTCAATTAAGCTTCCGGCTTATAGTGGCAAAGGTAGCTACGTGAGGTATCCTGTCTTAGTGGGGAATTCGAGTAAATTGGGACCAATGCTTAGGGAGCTTAGCTTCGATTCGAATGAGATGATACCTCCCGTAAATAATTTTTTTAACTCGGATCAAGCCGTGGCATTTCTGCCCAATTCGGAGTATCTATGCAAACATCAACTTATTCTCTGGGTATACAAGGATATACGTAGAGTCAAGTCATATATTGAGATCGTTAAACGATTCGCATCGGCCATCGATTAGACTTTATCTCTTCGATGATATTTATAATGGGTATATACATTTTGAAGTGGGTAAGACAATTTGAACGTTCTCGCTATCGGCGCCCACTTCGATGACATCGAGCTTGGTTGTGGTGGTACTCTGATTAAACATGTGAAAAATGGTGACAAAGTCCACATGTATGTTCTTACAGACTCCGAATATGGAAATTACGATGGGACTCTCATACGCCCAAAGGGGATAGCGCTTGAGGAAGGAAAGAAAGCAGCGAAGATAATTGGTGGAAAACTACAAGTCGGCCCATTTAAAACGAAACAAGTTGTATACGATGTAGAGTTGATAGAGTATCTAAACGAGGTAATCGACAACCACGAAATTGACCTTGTATATACCCACTGGTCACACGATATGCATCAGGATCACAACGCCATAGGGAGGGCCACGATAAATGCTGCTCGACACATACCGAGGGTCCTGATGTATCGAAGCAACTGGTACGCAACGGATGAACTCTTTAACAATCGATTCTATTCTGATATATCACAAGAAATTACCCAAAAGATTGAAGCAATAAAGGCTCATGCATCCGAATTTAACAGGAGAGGACAGAGGTGGATTGACTTCGTCATATACAAGAATAGGAACGATGGCATCGAGATAGGTGTCGAGTATGCTGAGAGCTTCGAAGTAGTAAAGTGGCTTATTTAAAGAGAGGTCCGGTTGAGGTGAGAGGAGAAAGAGTTGTAGGTATCCATCAACCAGAGTATCTTCCATGGCTAGGTTTCTTAAATAAACTTGTTAATAGTAACACCTTCGTCTTACTTGATAATGTCCAGTTTAGAAAGAACTATTTCCAGAATAGAAACAGGATAAGAACGAGTGAAGGCTGGGTTTGGCTGACTGTCCCTGTGAAGAAGGGTCCACTTGAGCGACTCATCTCGGAAATCGAGATAAATAACTCAACAGAATGGGGTGTTACCCACTGGAAGAGCATTCAACAGAACTACTCTAGATTGAGATTCTTTGAAGATTACTCCGGGTTCTTCGAAGACGTCTTTAATACAGTGTGGAATCACCTATCTGAGCTAAATACTGAAATAATCAGATACTTTGCAGACTCACTCGGGATAGAGACTGAAATCATTTCTGCCTCAAACATGGAAACCTCTGGAAGTAGCTCTGAACTATTACTAAATATCTGCAATAAGCTCGACGCGGACATCTATCTTTCGGGTAGTTTTGGTAAAAATTACTTGAATGAAACTCTTTTCCGTGAAGCAGGCATAGAAGTAGTCTATCAAGATTTTCATCATCCTGAGTATAGACAGGTCTATGAGCCCTTTGTTTCCGATATGTCGGGGCTTGATCTGCTCTTCAACGAAGGGGCATCAGGTCAAGAAATCATCAAGAAGGGTTGGAAGCTGGAAAATTGATTGTGCCCCTTTTAATATTCAGATTTGGATATTCACCAATATGACCTATGTTCTTCTATCCGGAGCTAAAAAGAACATAGGGGACTTTCTTATTCTTGATAGAGCTAAGAAACTTTTACGGCAGTTCCGACCAGAACATGAGCTAATCACACTCAATGGCTGGGAGCCTTTAGACGATCGTCTAGATGAGGTAAATGGTTCAGACGCTCTGATTTTTTGTGGTGGACCGAATATTAGTAAAACGTTTTATCCCGGTGTTTATCCACTAACAAAGAACCTTAACAAAATCAAGGCACCAAAGGTTGTACTTGGTGGAGGTTGGAACGAGATCCCAGGCACCAAAAGGCAGTTGAATACCTATTCATTTACTGCGTCCTCGCGAAGGGTTCTTGAAAGTTGCAGAATGATTAGTTGCCGTGATAACCAGACAATCAAGGTACTTGAGAAGAACGGTCTGAAGGGAGTTATGACTGGCTGTCCAGTCTGGTATGATCTCAATTACATAAACAAGGCGTTCGAGAAGAGGGCCTCGATTAACAAGGTGGTTTTCACAATTCCTCAGTTCCATACAATGCCTAGACTCTATGATGAGCAATGCATCGAGGTTATGCGTGTAGTCAAGGAGTTATTCAGTGATGCTAAGTTATACTGCTCATTCCATCGGGGTCTAAAGTCAGACGAATTCACATTCGTTGAGGAAGAGCCACGACTCTTGGCTGTAAAGGATGTTGCTACCGAGCTTGGATACGAGATCGTTGATGCTGGGTACGATCTTTCCAAGATCAGTTTTTATGAAGACTGCGATCTCCACGTCGGTTACAGACTCCACGGTCATATAGACTTCCTGAGCCAAAGGAAACCCTCAGTTCTCCTAAACGTTGACGCTAGGGGTAAGGGCTTCGGAGAAACCATAGGTTTACCGGGAATACAAGCTTGGAGCATCGGCTTGTTGGCTGAACCTACTTACCAGATTGGGAACTGGATAGGGAAATATAATCTACTCAACAAGGTAACTCGTATAGTCTCTAACCATTCAGCTTTGAGGTGGTCTCAGAGATTACTAATAACAGGAAATAGCCAGTCTGTTAGGCTGATTAGAAGTCTTCTTGTTAGGGAGAAAGCGACGGGTTTCGAAAGCTATCTAGGACTAGAGTCGACTTTCCAAAAACATTTTGAAACGATGAAGGATTTCCTAGCTCGACTTCCCTAGCGAGAAAGTGCTTTAATCGGAGCGACCTTTTTACTGGTTAGAGTTGCGAGGAATCAGCTTTGTATGTACAGATTGGGAATAAGAAGATCGGCGATGGTGAACCGGCCTTCATAATCGCTGAACTCGGTGTAAATTTCCAAAACCTTGAGCAGGCTAAGAAAAGTGTGGATGAGGCAGTAAATGCAGGTGCTGATGCGATAAAGATCCAGACATACAAGGCAGAGACGCTTGTGACCGAGTCTGCATTGTTTCCTGATGAAGCGGGTGGTACATCTCAGTTTGAGTCGTTTAAAAAGAGCGAGATCTCTCCTGAGACACATAAAGAAATCTTCGACTACGCTAAGAAGAAGGGCATAATCGCATTCTCCACTCCAAGTTACTATGATGACGTCGATCTCCTTGAGGAGCTTTGCGTGGATGTGATAAAGATTGGTTCCGACGATTTGACGAATCTGCCCTTCCTGAAATATGTTGCTAGAAAGGGTTTGCCTATGATTGTCTCGACTGGGATGGGGACGATCTCGGAGGTCGATAGAGCCGTTCAGTCTGTAAATGACGCAGGCAATGACCAACTCATACTACTACATTGCGTCTCTAATTACCCAATAAAGGACCTCTCAACAGTGAATCTAAGAGCAATAGAAACTATGAAGAGAGCGTTTTGTCTCCCCGTGGGGTTTTCTGACCATACGGAGAGCTTTTCGATGCCCATAGCAGCCATTGCACTGGGAGCCAATATCATTGAGAAACACTTCACCATCGACAAGAAGCTCCCCATCTCAGACGCCGCGTTCTCCTCGAACCCCAAAGAATTCTCAATGATTGTCAAAGGCATTAGAGAACTTGAGAAGGGCTTAGGAGACGGTATAAAGAAGCCAGTTTACTCTGAGAAGAAAATGCGGATGGAAACAAGAAAGAGCATCATTGCAAGAAGAGACATCAAGAAAGGTGCCAAGATAGACAAAGGTGACATAATAATCAAAAGGCCAGCCTACGGGATCCCACCAGAGTTCATCGAAATAATCATAGGAAGGGCGGCGAAGAAGACCATTAAGCGTGACCAACCCATAACCTGGGAAGATGTCTAGGAGTTTATGATATGAGAGTCGTGGCCATAGGGCAGGCAAGGATGGGTTCAACCAGACTTCCAGGTAAGACGATGATGCTCCTCATGGGTAAGCCACTCCTACAGCGTGTTATAGAGAGGGTTAAACTTTGTAACAGGGTCGATGAGATCGTAATAGCCACTACTAAGAACATTGAAGACAATATCATCGAAGAGTTCTGTAAAGGTTTTAGCATTGGTGTTTACAGGGGATCCCAGAACGATGTCCTCGACAGGTTTTGTAAAGCGGCAGAGAATTATCAAGCCGACCAAGTCGTCAGGTTCACCTGCGACGACCCACTCATCTCTCCAGAAAACTTCGATGACATGATTGAGGCACAACTTGAAAATGACACTGATCTCACATATACGAAAGACATGCCTTGGGGTACTGGCCTCGGTAACTGCGTCATATCCGCTGAGGCTCTTAAACGATCCTGTGTTGAGTCAGCAAACAAGGAACTGAGATATAGGGAACATGCTGACGAATATATACTCGAACACCCTAAGAACTTCAAGATTCAGGCACTCGAATGCGATCCTGAGCTCAAGAGGAATTATCGACTTACCGTCGATACAGTCGAGGACCTGAAATTTATAACGAAGATTTATGAGATGCTCTATAAACCCGGGGAGATAGTAGACCTCAAGGATACAATTAGACTTCTCGATTCGGATCCATCACTTCTGGAAATGAGGTGACTCCCAATGGCTAAAGCGCGGATTGTCATTAGGGCCGACGGGAACCACTCCCTCGGTATGGGCCATATATATCGCACCCTAAACCTCGCAGAGGCACTGAACGTTTGGGCAGATATTGTTTTCTTGACGAAAGGCGACGTCACCGCCTCAAAGAAGCTTTCTGAAAGATTACCCACTAGAATTGTGCACAACGAGAAAGGAGAATACGCAGCAATTGATTCAGAACATCCAGACGTTATAGTAGTTGACAAACTTGACACGGAAGTTTCCTACATGCGTAAGCTCAAGGAAAAATGTGACATCCTCGTGTCATTCGACGACTGCGGTGATGGAGTCTTCGAGGCCGACCTTGCCTTCAATGTTCTATATAGTAAATTGAAGCACCTGAAAACCCGGATCCAGTACGCGTTTCTACACAGACCCTACTTACGTTGTAATCAATCCTCGTTTTGCCGAGACCTCCGAAAAAAGGGAAAACGATCCCCCTCAAATTCTGATAACGCTGGGTGGGGCCGACACCCTTGGACTAGCTTCTAGTGTAATTGAGATTCTTGACACTATGCCTGATAGATTTGATATGACGACGGTCATCGGACCCGCTTTCAAACACTATGTTGATCTAGAGCGGACAGTTGGAAAAATTAAAAAAAATATTGAAATCAACTTCAACGTCACGAATATGTGGGAGATTATGGCTAAATCCGACCTCTCCATTAGCGCAGGTGGAAATACACTTTTTGAACTTGCGGCGACTGGGACGCCAGCAGTTGTCATCTGCGAAGAACTCTTCGAAGTAGAAACAGCCAATAGGTTACAAGCTTTTGATACTTGCGTGAATCTCGGTTACTCGAGAAAGGTTCATAGAAAAAAGTTGAGAAGGGCTGTAAGTGGGTTAATTAATGATAAGGAGAAACGTAGAGGAATGAGCATAGCGGGAAGAAAATTGGTCGACGGACGTGGCTCAGAAAGGGTGTCTAAACTAATACAAGAGGCAATCGTAACGACCTTAAAATAGCCTTTTAAGGAGATTGTTTAGAAGAAAAACTGAATCCTAAATCCTGTTCTGCAATACAGATTACGTCTCCTGAAAGCCTATTTACAGAAAATAAATCTTAAAAGTGAAAATGTATATACGGTCGCCACTGCAACGTATGTTAATATTTTTTTCGCCAAGATACGCATATGAAAACGCACAAAAGTACTGGGCAATAACTGAGAAGACACATCGCGATATGAGTAATAGCCACTTTGACTATTTCTATCATAAGATTATTGAAGTTATAAAACCGAATAGGAATGACAGTATTCTCGACGCTGGTTGTGGTAGTGGTGAAATCACATATGCTTTCCATAAGGATGGCTACAGAATCGCGGGTTTCGATTCGTCGGAAAAACTTATTGAAATAGCCAAGAACAGTTTTAAGCCAGAGATATTTTACATAGACGATTTTCTTGATATTAATGTGAAGGATTGTGAATACTCCAAGATATTCGTCAATAACGCCTTCTTCTATATTCATCCAAGGCTATATAACCGAGTCCTCAGGAACTTTTACGACATCTTAGTTGAGGGAGGAAGACTATACCTCCTAGATGACCCTGATTATGAGAAGAGAAATAATCTATACAAAGAGAGGGTAAAGAAAACCTTCACTGCCCTACTCCCCATTTACGACACGAATCGCTAAGGCTTTTGGGTCAAGAAAAAGGATGTGGAAAAAAATGCTAAGGAGACAGGCTTCTCAAGCGTTTATTGTGTGGATAGCTGGGCGTACTATCGGAGCCATATAATACTAAAAAAATAAGCTGTTTTCAGCAAATAGAGCACGCGCGCGTCAGCCTTACTGAGATATTGATGATTCAGGAGACTCTTTATTCGATTTGACGGGTGCTATAGTCAACACGATTTAATCAAAAAGGGTGCAACTTCTTCGCTTTTTAATCGATTCGGGCACATGCTTTGGAAGGTGTTAAAGGCATCTTGATTTTAATATTTACTAGGGGATTTTCTTGAATGCAGCGTTTGTGTTGATAAATGCGGAGCTAGGGACAGACATCGTAGATAAATATCAAGGCAATCCCTGAGGTCAAACAGGTCTACGGGGTCTACGGAGTTTATGACTATGTTGTTCGGTTGGAAGCTGACACTATGGAGCAACTTAAAGATATCGTGACCAACCAGATCAGGCGCCTAAAGAACGTAAAATCGACTCTAACTATGATTGTAATAGATTAGGCCCATCTTAATGTAGCAGTAACCTAAGAATGCTCCTAATTAATCGCTAAATCTTTTTTGAAATAGATGCAGATTTAAAATGAGTGTATATCGTTAATTGTTGAGCATAGGCGAGAATACTCCTTGAAAATCTTGATAATGGGAATCGACGGATACCTAAGTTCGCCGCTTGCGATGCACCTCTCGAATAGGGGGCATATTGTTTCCGGTGTTGATAACTTTAGCAGGAGAAAAAACGTTGAGGAACTTGGCTCCTACTCAGCAACGCCGATAAAAACTCTTAATGAAAGATTAGTATGCTGGGAGAAAATTTCGGGTAATAAGCTTGCATTCTATGAAGGTGATCTCACTAAGTATGATTTCGTCGACACCGTAATCAGTAGAGAAAACCCGGACTGCATAGTTCACCTCGGCGAAATTCCGTCAGCTCCATACAGTATGATCGATGTTGAGCACTGCAACTATACGCAGATGAACAACATCATCGGAACCAACAATATACTATTCGCCGTGAAGAAGCAGGTCCCGAAATGCCACCTGCTCAAGCTCGGGACGATGGGTGAATATGGGACACCGAACATCGATATACCCGAAGGCTTCTTCGAGATTGAATTTAGGGGAAGAAAAGACTATCTTCCATTTCCACGCCAGCCTGGAAGCTGGTACCACTTGAGCAAGGTGCACGACTCTCACAACATCATGTTTGCATGCAAGATCTGGGGGCTCAGGAGCACTGACATTATGCAGGGAGTAGTCCACGGAATCGTGACAGACGAAATGGCCAACGATGAACTCCTTACCAGGTTCGATTTGACGAAGCGTGGGGGACTGCATTGAACAGGTTTTGCGCCCAGGCTGTGGTCGGTCATGAGCTAACCCCCTATGGACGTGGTGGCAGGACGAGAGGCTTCATCGCTCTCCGCGACAGTATAGAGTGTATGACAATTACGGCGGAGAATCCCCCAACCGAGGCGAATACAGGGTCTTCAACCAATTCGATGAGACTTATTCAGTTAATGAGCTTGCTAACCATGTCGTTAATATAGCGAGTGAATTTGGACTGAATACGAAGATTTGGAGTATCGAAAACCCTAGAATGGAGAAGGAAGAGCATTACTATAATCCGGATCGAGAGAAACTACCTGCACTGGGGTTTAAGCCATCATTTGACCTCGACTCCGAACTCAGATTGACAATTCCTAAGTTGATTAAATATAAGTCCCGAATAGAGAAGAAAAAGAAAAATATAATGCCAAAAATCAAGTGGAGTCGCTAAAATAAGAATTAATTAAGTCTTTATCAACTCGATTAAATCCGACTCGCCTTCTGTTTTTAAAACCCCTTTCAGCTTACCGTCAATCGCCTTCAGTTCTATTTGGGTCTCTATCCAGTCACTAGTACGCCACCTTGCATATATGACAGGGATCCTGAATTTGCAGTGTCCAGTGACTTGGCCTAACTCCGCTCGGAAATCCATTAGCGTAACAACTTCACCCTGCGGATCTTTTACAGTGGCGTTATGGCGATCAGATATAATTAGTTCAAGTTTATGAAAGCCATATGAGTTGTAGTACTCGCCTACCCATACACCGTTTAGATCTAACCCAACATCAACGAGGAAGGTCTCAGGCTTGTATCTTGGGTAGAATGAGGTGTTAAGGTCAAATTTCTCGACGAGGCCATTTTCCCCGTATTCGAAGGTGAGTTCGTCGCCATCGCTTGTCGGGCCGTGCACTGTATATCTGGTGTCATCGACTCTTTCGAGCTGAAGGTAGTCGTCTAGTGTCATGAAGCCGTTTATTACTCTTATTGTTGATTTATGGGTCTCATCACCGTAAGTACCTACGATCTTCTCCCAGTTTGTAGGGGGTAATTGGATATTAGCTTGGTTTCTTAGGGCTTCTCCTACAGCTATCCTGAGAGCAGTCGGGGCAGGGGGTCTCCACCCCGACCCATCTTGGAGGTTGCTCATCCAGCAAACACCTATTCTCTTCTCGGGATAGAAGCAGACGTGGTTCGTATAATCTGGAAGACCACCAGTGTGATAAAGCATCACTTGGCCGTCATGTATAGTTCGGAACCAGGTAAGGCCCATACCACTTCGAGATTTGCTTGTGGGGGCCTGCAGACTGTGCATCTGTCGAATGGTTTCTTCCTTTAGCAACCGCTTCCCTTTGTAGACTCCGCCGTTCATGTTCATGATTACGAATTTAGCCAGATCTAGGACATTTGAGTAAAGGCTTCCCGCTGGATCTGCTGGTTTCGTACCCAGAACGTAGAGTGGATTGGGCAGAAGTTCTTTGTCTGGTCCTCCTGGTCGTTTGTAGCCTTGGGCTAGGTTATCCAAGATTTTAGGGGAAAGTTCGAAGTCGCTTGAGGTCATCTCGAGGGGTTTCAGGACGTGCTCTTTGATGTATTGATCATAGGTTAAACCAGTGAATTGCTCGATGAGGTAACCCACAATTGTGAAGGCAGTGTTACAATACGCCCATGATTCCCCGCGGGGCCTTACCATTTTGGCTGCTTCATCGATATAGCTTCTCATGTCAAGAGGTTTTTCGCCAAGTAGGAATAGAGGTGGTACACGCGTTGGCATCCCAGTATGGTGGGTGAGGAGATCTTTGATCTTCGGCTCCTCCCCTTTTACATTCTTGATCTTGATGTCTAGGTGTTTATTCACATCGTCGTTGAGATTGAACTTTCCTTGCTCCATCAGTTGGAGAAAACCAGTGGTTACGACTGGTTTAGTGACAGATGCACAGCCATATACTGTATCTGGGGTTACTAGTGTACCTTTTCTGATGTCTGCGTAGCCGAATCCCTTTGACCATACTACCTGATCGCCCTTGATTATTGAAACGGATGAACCTGGGTGCTTTCTCCCGTCGAGTTCAGCGGATATGAATCGCTCAAGAAGTTCAGTATCCAGAGACTCCACCTACCTGTTATTTTCCGTTGTGGCGATAAGTTATTTTCCCCAAACTCAATTGCTTATCTTAAACTCATACGCAAACTTTTAGGTCAAAAATAGTTGCTTATTGCTTACTCTTCTCCGAGGCCCTTCAATTTTCTTGTCGCGAATAGGTAAATGAAGATGAAGATTTCGACAACGATATTGCCTATGGCAAATAGTAGGTAGTTTTCACCATAAATTGATGTGATGTAGAGGATAAGCAAAGATAATATGACCCAAACGAATGTAAAGTCTTTCAAGACACGAATAAGAGTTTGAAAAGGATTAATGGTTTTTACTCTAGCTTCGTTGCTAGTGAAGTAGAGGACGAAGCTTACAAATACAATAAATAAAGTACCAGCTGTAATTGTCCCAGCCCACCAGATTAAGAGATTAGGATAAGGTGTCATATTTAATCACCAATTGAATTTGCAGATCTTCAAGAAGAAAACTTTCGCTTGGTCAACGAGCAAAAGATATGTTACTACCATAAGTAGCATTAGCACCCAGTATTGGGGTGGAAGTGACGTGAATCCTAGAGCGTTTCCTAGTATGGTGAATGGGAGAATTGTTCCGAAAACAACACAGCCAATGGTAAGTATTGCAACCCATTTTCCTGGGCGACTCGTCCAGAAGGGTACACGCTTCGTTCTGATTACCCACATGACCAACACCTCTGTCCAGAACGATTCGACGAACCATCCACTCTGAAAGAGTGCTGGAGAAGCACCGAAAATAAATAACATGATGCCATATGTTAGGAAATCGTAGATTGAACTGAAAGGCCCGAAGAAGACAGTATATTTTCTGATGAAACTTACATCCCACTTCATCGGCTTTCTGACTTGCTCATCATCAACATTATCCATTGGAAGCGTCATATTCGATATATCATAAAGTATGTTCATGAAGAGTATCTGAACCGGCAACATTGGTAGAAACGGAAGGAATACACTGGCTGCAGCTGTGCTGAACATATTACCGAAATTGCTGCTCGTACCCATCAACACATACTTCATGGTGTTGGCGAAAATTTTACGACCTTCCACAATACCATTTGCCAATACGCCGAGGTCTTTCTCAAGAAGCACAATGTCCGCAGCCTCCTTGGCCACATCCACTGCGGAGTCTACACTTATCCCGACATCAGCTTCGTAAAGCGCCGGTGCGTCATTAACGCCGTCGCCTAGAAAGCCCACAATATGTTTATTGTTCTTCAGGGATTTGATTATGTCGAGTTTCTGGTCCGGTGTGATTCGTGCGAAGATAGTTGCCTCTTCAACGGCCTTTCTCATCTCGTCGCTTGTCATTCTTCCAAGCTCTGAGCCATTGACGATTCTTTTGACAGGTATTTCTATCTCTTCGCAGACTTTTCTCGCCACAAGCTCATTGTCGCCCGTCAAGATCTTAACGTCGACGTTGAATTTCTTCAGCTTAGCGAAGGCTTCCTTGGCATCTTTCTTCGGCTCATCGGTAAAGACCAGTAACCCAACTAGAATTAGAGACTCCTCATCATTAGTAGTATATCTGTCCCTCGGAGTGATCTTCTTATATGCGATAGCCAGGATCCTAAAGCCCGAAGCAGAGTAATCACCAAGTTTTGAATTGATTACCATCAGCTGGTTATCAATTGGCTGAATGTTGCCCTCCTCTTCGATTGATATACACTTTTTAACTACAGATTCGGGGGCCCCTTTCGTGATGAATAGATACTCATCACCCTTCTTCACTATGGTTGAGAGCATTCGGCGTTTATAGTCGAAGGGGATGTCGTCGATTTTAACATAGTCCTTAATGATTTCGTTGAGGTTTTTTTCCTTTGCATGAGTCCAGATCGCAACATCCATAGGATTTCCAGCGATCTGGTCACCGACAGCAGCTGAGTTACAGAGTAAGGCATATTCAAGAAGTCTTAGGTCAGTGTTTCCTTCGATCGTCTTATAATCCCTTAAACTGATTTTGCCCTCCGTTAAAGTTCCAGTTTTATCGGTGCAAAGGACATCCATATCGCCAAAGTCTTCGATAGAGACAAGGCGTTTCACGACAACCTGCTGTTTTGCCATCTTGGCCGCTCCCCTCGATACACATATTGTGATTATGGCAGGCATCAACTCTGGAACCAAACCAATGGCCACGGCGAGAGAAAATAGAAGAGCATCGATTAATGGACGGCCTACGATTATATTGAGTGTGAAAATTCCGATTCCAAGAAAAATAGTGAGAGACATAAGGAGTTTTCCATAGCCTGTGAGACCTTTCTGGAATTCGGATTCTGGGCGAGGTCGAGTAAGGTCAAGTGATATATTGCCGAGCTCGGTGTTTCTGCCCGTTGAAACTACTACACCACGTCCTGCACCATGAGCAACGATGGTACCTGAGAACGCGTAGTTTATGAGTTGCTGGGGAATTGGGTGATCGATTGTTATCGGAGTCGAAGTTTTTTCAACCGGAAAGGATTCGCCTGTTAGAGAAGCCTCGTTGATCTCGAGATCCTTAACTTCGATCAGCCTTATATCAGCTGGAACAATATCGCCGATGGTTATCGAAACTATATCAGACGGGACTAGCTCACTAGCTCCTATCTCGATGAATTTCCCTTCCCTAATTACGAGGGCCTTTAATGCTACTCTTTTTTTCAGTTTCTCAACTGTTAGCTCAGCCCGATACTCATTATAAAAACCGAGGGCGATGCTGATGATCATCAACACTAAGATTGCTGTAGATTCTTTCCATTCACCTGTGACTATCGTGACGATGGCGGAGGCGAATAAGATCCAAACTACAGGATTAGCTATTTGTCGAATGAATATTTTCAAGACACTAAACGTTTTCCCAACGAATTCGTTGCGACCGTATGTTTCGAGTTTGTCTTTTGCCTCTTTATTTGTGAGACCCTTTTCACTTGTTTTGAGTTCGGCTAAGACATCTGGGATTGATTTAGACCAGTAATCTTTGCGCTCGGATTTGGGGAGGGTCTTAGCCACCATTTTACCTCCGGGAACAGCTTTTAGGTGCTTCCCTTTCATCGCTTTTAGGTCTTTCGAGTGTTTAACGGAGAAATAGCGAAAAAGTGCATAATGCACGGATAAATGATGATTAATTTGAAGAATATGCGTGTAATTAAATTTATATGTTTGACTTCGCCGTCAAAGACATTAAATGAGAAAGCAGTTAAATAGATTCGTTCCACCTGAAGCAAAAAATGAGGGGTTGGAAACTGCCAGAGGCCAAGACTATTAAAAATATCACTTCGAATAAACTGATCATCTTTAGTCTCTTATTTGCGGCCGGTTACGTGGTTCTAAGTTTTATTGTCTTTAACGGTTATACTCAAACGTTTGATATAACTGTGTTTAAGATGATTAATACCCTAAGACCATCAAAAGTCATCGACTTATTCATGGTATTTATGAGTCTCTACGGAAGGGAACTCATTTGGGGGGCCCTGGGGGTAGGTCTCTTTGTTTTCGGCGGAGAAAAGGCGAAGAAGACAGCGATAACCCTTGGTCTCCTATTTCTCATCCTTGCTATAACTGGGTCAATTGCAAAGGGAGTTGAATTTAGACCTAGACCCTACGAAACACTCCCCAATGTACGCCGCCTCGTTCCAGCTGAATTAGACTCCAGTTTTCCCTCGGGGCACACTTTGATTGTTGCTGGGGGATCCGTAGTTGCTTGGCTTAGGCTGAGGAAAAGGTGGGCGATTCTACTCACGATTGAAGCAACTCTTGTTGGATTTTCAAGGATATACGTTGGCGTTCATTACCCTACTGATGTAGTTGCAGGGGCTGCTTTCGGAATATGTGGTGCAATGTTACTTTGTTCTAATTATGAATTAATTAACAAAATATATGACCATTTACCAGAACAGCTTAGATAATTTTACGATTGTGAAAGCGAGCTCATTGTCTGCTGAGATAGATCAATATAATTGAAGCAATAGTTGTGAAGATATCTGGGAAGAAGTTGAAAATGCCCAAGATGTTAGCTCGCTGAAAGCCAGTTAACCAGATCAGGAGAGGATTGCTAGATATTGAGTATAGGAGAAGCGTAAACGAGAATAGAACTAAGCAAAGACTGAAGGTTGTTTTTGTATCCCTGTAGATCCTTGTATATAGGATCATCAGGTAGATTAACAAAGCCGCATTGATCAGAGCCAGAATGATCTGCCTTTTATGTATAGTGCTATCGTGTTGCTTAATTCCTGTAGTTGCTGTGGGGTGAGTTCCTCCAGTCTGGGTCTGTCGGCGTGGAGGTAGAGATGGCTAAGATATGGTATACCTATGAAGCCAGCTACGAATATGATTAGTAACCCGAAAAGGGCTATGTAAAGCCACGTCGTCCTCTGCATTCGCTTCTCATTCGGGTTCATCATTATTCAACCTTGTTGCAATTCTCTTCCAAATCTCTTCAAAATCATCGTAACTCTGCTCGAGGTCTTGACTGAGGAAGTAAACCTTCCCGTAGTGTTCTCCCACTGCAGTTATGAGACGGTTCTTCTCGAGTACATCTAGGTGGTGGCGGATCGTCCGATAGTCAACTCCGAGGAGGTTGCAGAGCTGGTTCGCGTTGAGTGGTTCTGCTTTTATTGCCTCGATTATCCTGCCCCTATTGACTCCTCCCCTAGAGCCCTCTATGAGCCAAAGAATGAGTTGCTTGAAGGAGCGTTTAGAGAAGGCCATAGTTGTCCACGAGGAGTTAATTGTAATGTTATAATGAGTCTCATTAAAAAATATCGTACTACGATTTCGAATAGATTATGGTATAATTTTGAAAAATGGGTTTATTAGCGGGTTTCGCTGCTTCTCGCAGGATACTGCTTGACGAACGAGATCGAGTTCCAATTCAAGGCAAAAGGTTTAGATTCGAGGATTGTGTTGTTTTCGAGTAGATCCGCTTACTTACAATAGGGTAAACTTTGTGATTAGCTATGGTGCCAATTATTGAAACTCGCGGGCTCGTGAAAACGTACATGGAAGCCGGTCAACCCCTCACAGTCTTGAAGGGAATTGATCTGATTGTTGAGCCTGGAGAGATGTTGGCGATTATGGGGCCATCTGGGAGTGGGAAGTCTACACTTCTTAACATGATTGGCGCTTTAGATCGACCGACCTCAGGAAAGGTTTTCATAAATGGCGTGGACGTATCGACACTTAACGACAACCAACTTGCGACCCTACGTAACAAGCAGGTGGGCTTCATTTTTCAGCAATATAATCTCGTCCATAGGATGGATGCCCTCGGAAACGTTGAGTTACCTATGGCTATTGGTGGCATTTCACGCGGAAAGCGTGTTGTTAGAGCGAAAGAGCTCCTAACCTTGATGGGCTTAGGCGATAGAATAGATCACAAGCCAAATCAGATGAGTGGCGGTGAGCAGCAACGTGTCGCGATCGCGAGGGCGCTTGCGAATGATCCTCCGCTCTTACTCTGTGATGAGCTCACGGGTAACCTTGACTCAAAAACGGGGCAGGAGATCATGGGTATTCTGAGGAAACTAAACAAGGACTTCGGTAAGACCTTCGTGCTTATTACTCATGATCCGAGCGTCGGTGAAGATACCGATAGGATCGTTCAAATTAGAGATGGAGCTATCGCGGGAGAAAAAAGAGTAAGGTGAAACATATGAGTAAGAAACTGATTTTGATTCCATTAATCATGGTCTGCCTGCTAGCGGGCCAACTAGGTTTAGCGCACGCCGATGATTATTTTCCTCACCTAGAGGTGTCGGCTAGCAGCGCACCGTTTACAGCCGGCAAACAGGGTGTGGTCACTATCACATTAAGCAACAGCGGAAACTTCAATGCTTACGAGATCGAGGCTTTCCTCGTACCAGCTTCTTCGGGTTTCTCAGTTATAACTGGAGCTCAAGAAGTCATAAACGTGATCACGTCCGGTACAAGCACGACTTATAGCGCAACTGTTATGGTCGACCAAAGTGTATCGGTTGGAGACTACCAGCTCAACCTACAGCTGAACTATACTCGCATGGGCAGTCAAGTGACGGTGACAGTTCCGATTACAATCTCGGTCACCGAGACATTCATGCCACAAATTGATCTATCGATATCATCAAACGAGATGAGCTCCGGCCAGATAAACAACGTCACGCTCAACGTAGTGAATGTCTCGAATGAGACTCTCAAAGGTGTTGAGGTTGAACTGGCTATGTCTTCAGATTACGTGTCAATTATTGGAAACCCAACGCTTCAGATCCAAAGTTTGAACGCTGGCATGTCAAAGACATTCCCAGTGCAAATAAAAACGCTTCAGGGGACACCTATTGGTCCATACCCATTGTCTGCCACTGTATACTATTTCGATGCTGATGGATACATATTCAAGGAAACTCTCACTCTGCCTCTAGAAGTGAATTCACCAGCTGTCGTTCTAAACCCGATCTTCACTGTTAAAAATGTTAACCCGGGATCAACGGTTTACCCCGGAGAAAAATTCACAATGAACCTTGAAGTAAACTGCAGCGATGCGACAGCCTACAACACTATCGCTACTCTGACACTTGACACTACAGGCTTCGTCTCTCCTCTAAGCTCAACGACCAGTTCCCTAGGAACCATGAAACCAGGAGACAAGGCAAATCTAAATTATGACCTTATTTTAGATGGATCAACAACAATAAGCTCCATCCCATTAACCATCACAATAAAATACCTTAATTCGAATGGACAGGTGGGCTCAAGCTCCGAGACCCTAACGGTTGTTGTAGATGAATACACTCAATTTAGCTTAATCAACGGGTCGCCGCTCACAGTCGTGACCGGAAGTACCCTCTCGGTACAGTCGAATCTGTTGCTGATTGGGACGGGCAACATCCAGTTCACATACATCGAAGCATTACCGGGAGGTCCATTTATGAACCAGACGGGTAGTTCCGAGTACCTAGGCGCAATAGACCCCGATAGCCCAGTTCCCTTCACAATCAGCGTAGGCACAGCATCAAGTGCCCGCCCAGGGAACTACTCATTGCAGCTAAAGATCACCTACTTCAACAACATGAACCTGCAGGTAGCCAAGACGATAAGCGTACCCGTCTCGATAACTCCAAAGACCGCTACGAGACCTACAGGGGGATCTTCCACATCTGGAGGAATTTTGGGCTGGATTAGGGCAATACTCGGGATTAGGTGAGGCCCGTGAAGTTTTTCGATATCCTAGGTATCTCAGCAAATAGCGTTAACGAACGCAAGTTCAGGTTCGCTCTCAACCTAATTGGGATACTAATCGGCTGCGCTGCTGTTACCGGCTTGGTTTCCATAACCCAAGGGCTGACCAACTCCGTAACTAATCAACTGGGTACCCTAGGTGCAACAACAATAACGGTTACAGCCTCAAGAGGTGGAGGTATAGGATTCCTTGGTGGAGGCGGAGGCGGAGCGACGACCACTAACGAACGTACATTAACATATAGAGATGTGAATACGATTTCCAACCTCAAATTCGTTAGTGTTGCTGCTCCTCTGGATTCAGGTGGATCAGCAACTTACTCTGTAAAAGGGAAAACCTACGGTAACTCGGTTACGGGAATAACCAGATCTGTACTTCAACATTAACAAGTCTCTACAGATATCCCAAGGCAGGGCATTAACGCGTACAGATGTCGCAGTGGCCGTAGTTGGTGCCAATGTTATTAAACCTACGACCCAAAATTCCTCAATTCTCGCGTTAGGCGATAATCTAGTATTCACTGCTACGGTGAATGGAGTCCAAAAGAAGACGACGGTAAAAATCGTGGGAATTCTTAAGGCGACGGGCGGCAGCTTCGGCTCGAGTGACTCAATGATATTGGTACCCCTTGCAACATTCGATCAGTTTTATGAGCGGTCAGGGGTTTACAGTTCAATTCAAGTACTGCCCACTTCAGCAAGCTTAGTTGGCAACGTTACTACAGAGATTAGTAATACGCTGAAAAGTGTAAGAGTGACGAACCCCACGACAGCGCAAGCGACCGTTACGGGCATTCTCGGGACGATTCAAGCAGTTCTTAGGGGAATAGCTGCCATCTCCCTCGTCGTAGCTGGCATAGGGATCATCAACACCATGACTATCAGCGTTCTTGAGAGGACCCGTGAGATAGGCACTATGAAGGCCCTCGGAGCTAAGAGTCGCGATGTCCTCTACATGTTTTTGACTGAAGCGGCCCTCACAGGTATAGTTGGGGGTATTGTCGGCGCGAGTCTGGGATTTGCCATCAGTATAATAATTGGTCAAATAATTGGGGTTACGGCGGCTATAACAATCAGCCTCGGGTTGCTTGTTTTAGGCTTCTCCGTTGCGACGTGCTTGCTTTCGGGGCTTTACCCCGCGTGGCATGCTTCGAGGATGAATCCAGTGGAGGCGTTGAGATATGAGTAAGACAGTTGAAACAGTGAAAAGCAAAGGATTGAAGGGTTGGTTCGAGAACTGGACTAGTAAAGACCTGATAAAGGGTTTTGCTGTCGTATTGGTGGCTGCTTTACTAACCGCGGCATCGGTAATTATTGAAGCGGGGAAGTCTACATTCGCATCATCTACAGTAGGGACTTCGGTCTATATCACTGCGGCAATATCATTTGGCACTTATCTAGCTTTATGGCTAGTCTCTAGCTTGGTAATCCACGCTATGGCCAGGGTGTTGAAGGGAAAAGGCAGTCTGAGGCGATTCCTAGCAATGAACGGGTTCGCTTACATTCCCTTGGTTATTCAGGGTTTGCTTAGCATAGTAGATGTGATGACTTTCACCTACGATCCCTCGGACTGCAACAGGCTTAGGTGTAATTGGTGTACTGCTTGGTGAATTCAACGTCTTCAACTCGGCAACGCTGATTCTCTCAGCTGTTGCTGCGATGGCAAACTACGGGTTAAGCAGGAAAAAGGCGGCTGTTGCTGTTCTAATCCCCGTTGCCATATCCCTTGCATTGACATTCATAGGTGTACCAATTAGCCTTGGTGGAGGTTCGAGAAGCGCCTTCAGAGGCTTCGGAATACTAGGCGGAGGAAGTAGAATAATTGTAGGTGGTGGTGGCGGCGGATTCGGAGGTGGTGGGGGATTCCGACCACCAACAGGGTAAAAAAAGATGTCAAAGTCGATTGACGAGAAGAAGGTTGAAGATCAGCCTTCTCAAGGTGAATTAGTCCACAGTGAGCAGAACCCCGAAAACTCTAATCAACCAACTTCATCAGAGAAGGTCCTTGAAATCCAGCAGAAGAATGGCGACAATAATCTAGTTACTACAATTCTAGTTATCCTGGTCTTGTTGTTTGCTAGCTTCTCAGTCTACGTTTATTGGGACAGTGGGAACAAGATCAGTAGACTCTCCGGACAAGTGACGACGTTAACCTCTTCGGTTCAGACACTAGTTGCAAACTTGAATGAGGCTAATTCAAAGATATCGACACTTAGCGATACTTTGAGCAATTTGGGTTTCGGGACAACACCCTCAAATCAGAGTACCTTAGATTACAGTAAACTCTACGACGCTACGAATAACAGTGTGGTGCTGATAACGTCAACTCTCCCACTTGGGACAGTTCAAGGTAGTGGTTTTGTTTATGACACCGAAGGGAGGATTGTGACCAACGACCATGTGATAGATGGGGCGAACAGCATCATAGTCACCTTCATCAACGGAACCATATTGCCAGCGGCAGTCGTAGGAGCTGACCCCTTCTCAGATATCGCTGTAATAAAGGTAAACGCCACAGCCAGCCTCCTGAAGCCCATTAAACTTAGTTCATCCTCCGACTTGAAGGTTGGCGAACCAGTCATAGCTATCGGGAACCCTTACGGATTAGCCGACACATTGACGAGTGGGATAGTAAGCGCCGTTGGTAGGGAAATGAACTCCGCAAGTGGATACCCGATTGTGGATGTTATACAGACAGATGCAGCCATCAATCCGGGTAATAGTGGAGGCCCGCTCCTAAACCTTAACGGGGAGGTCGTAGGGATTAATACTGCTATCCCGTCTCAGACCTCGAACGGCATCGGTTTCGCAGTCCCTAGCGATACGATCGCACGGGAGCTGCCGAGCTTGATTTCGACAGGAAAGTACGATCAGTCTTACCTCGGTGTCTCCGATATCGACCTTACCCCGGAGATTATCTCGGCGATGAGTCTCCCTGCAGGAACCCACGGCACGCTAATCACCTCTGTGAACCCGGGGAGCCCAGCGCAGAAAGCGGGTCTTAAAGGAGGCACGAGAGCCACGGTGATCGGTGGTTCTACTGTAATCCTGGGAGGAGATGTCATCACAGCCGTTGATGGCCAGAGCGTGAAGGGACAGTACGACGTCTTACTTTACATTCAAAGAAATAAGCGACCCGGCGACACGATGACGCTCAGTATAATCAGAGATGGCGCCGCAATGACTATCATGGTGACTCTCGGCGTGAGATCTTCCAGCTAATTCTCGCTTTTTCTAGGTAATCCAACTCCCCTGAAGGCGAAACCTGCTTTCAAAAATAGGCTCTGGTCAAATACATTTCTCCCATCGACGATTATGGGGGTCCTCATTTGCTTCTTTAGCCACTCGGGTTTAAGGAAGAAGTATTCCCTGTGGCGGGTGACCAAAATGAGACAATCTCTATCCTTTATTGCTTCCTCGAGGTTTGCAGTGATTTTAATGTCCTTATATTCTTTAACATATGGATCGTGAATTATAATATCCTTACATCTATTTTTCAGCGAGTTATAGAGTGGTTCGGTAGGCGTGTTTCGTGTGTCGTCGCTATTTTCGAGGAAGGCTATACCAAGTATGACAATCTTGACACTATTTAATTTGAGGCTTTTCTCCTTGAGAGCCTCTTCGGTGAGCTCCTCCATGTGTTTGGGCATTAAGTCGTTGATGTTTCTGCTGTCGACAAGGATCTTCGGCTCGAATTTAAATTTGCCATATGTATCGAGACCGTATTTTAGGAGCCAGCTATCTTTGGGTAGGCAGTGTCCTCCAACCCCAGCGCCGGGTGTATGCATGTTGCGGTAAGGGTTGGCGGAGGGGTTGCTGTTGTCATTTGGCAGGCTGTTTACGAATCTGCGTACATCATGGACGTTGACATCTAGAGACTCGCAGATGAGTGCAACCTCATTTGCGAAAGCTATGTTGACATCGCGGTAAGCATTCTCCGTGACTTTGGCGACCTCCGCCGTCAATGCGTCAGTTGAATGTAATTTGGCTTTAACGATGTGTCGATATAACTCGATTCCTCGCCGAGTGGATTCGGGGTCGATTCCACCAACTATTCGGTCATACTCAGTAAGATTATGGAGGAGGCGACCGACCATAACGCGCTCGTAGCTGAAGAGTAGGCCAAAGTCTCTGCCAGCCTTCATGCCTGAATGTTCCTCGAGAATGGGTTTGGCGAGGTGGTTTGTTGTACCTGGTGCAACGGTTGATTCTAGGCAGACGAGGACTCCTTTCTTCATATTGTCGCCGATGTCTGCTAGGACTTGTCGGAGAGACTCATATTTCGGTTCATGGTTTTCGTCGACGGGCGTCTGGACCGCAATAATGATCGAGTCAGCTTCGCAATAAACTGAAACGTCGCTGGTTACACTGAATGTTCCCTTCTTAACCGTTCTAGCAATCAGCTCAGGTAAGCCAGGCTCATCCGCCTCTATTGGAGACTTGCCTTGGTTAATTGCATCGATCTTCCAAGCGGATCTCAGAGATCGTCTCTGTATACCTGTGACCGTGAATCCAGGGACGTCTGCAAAGAGGGCAGCGACGGGCGTGCCAACATAGCCCATTCCGACGACGACCAGCTTCATAGGTTAAGCCTCTGATCGAGACGTTGATAAATTAATTGGATTATGAAAATGCGAATTTTACAGTTAAAAATCAGAACTGAACATGAGATACTCAAACTTGCATATTAATCACACGCTAGAGATTTTAAATCAGTTAAAATCGATTCTACTATATATAGTACTAAATATCCAAATTCTCATCAACCGTGAATGTTATATTCGCGCACCAAAAGAAAGTTTGAGGGACCGAGTTGCTTGAAGGTCTAACCGGATTCACCCTAGTTCTAGTCGTCGCCGTGGTCGTTGCCCTCATAATTTTAGCAATAGGCAATGACCTGGCCCCAAGGAGTCCGGACACAGTTGGTAAGCTAGCGCCTTACGCCTGTGGTGAGGATATACCCCCCACAAAGGTAAGGGTGAACGTCGAAAACTTCTTCGTATATGCAGTATACTTCATGATCTTCGACGTTCTGGGTTTCGTCCTTGCAACGACTCTCGCTAGGCCAATGAATGTGATGCTGCCGATCGCGTATGCAGCCGCTTCTCTTGTGTCCATCGTCATCCTATCTTTAAAGTGGAGGACTTAGAATGGGGCTTGTTACATGGGCAAGAACCCGCTCTCCATGGCTTATACATTTTAACGGCGCTGCTTGCAATGCCTGTGACATAGAGATAGTCGCCGCCTTGACTCCCCGATATGATGTGGAACGTTTTGGATGCGTCCTCAAGGGCACGCCCAGACACGCAGACGTTCTCATAGTCTCAGGATCAATTTCGAGGAAATTGAAGAGTCGACTCAAGAGGATCTATGAACAGATGCCGGAACCAAAATTCGTTGTAGCCATCGGAAGCTGCGCTAACACTGGAGGCACTTTCCAAGACTGCTACAATGTCATGGAGGGCGTCGACAAGGTAATCCCCGTCAACGCCTACGTCGTGGGATGCCCGCCTAAACCGGAGGCCATCCTCGACGGTGTAGTGAAGCTCCTGAAGAGCGCGGGGTACTGAGGTGGAAAAATGAGTTACGCTGAGGAAAATGTGAAGACGCTCGAGAGGCTCACTGAGGTCATCGGGAAGGAGAATGTCATCGACTCAAAGATCCCTAAGGATAGACGAATCTATGTGACGATCAAGACCGAGAAACTTAGGGATGCCGTGACCTACCTGAAGGAGAAGGAGGGACTGTTTCACCTCGCCACGATAACAGGCATGGACTTGGGGGAGGAGAGAGAACTCAACTATCACTTTAACCGTCCCAACCTTGTATTCACGATAAAGGTGCGTGTTCCAGGCGACAAATCGGTCGTTCCCTCAATTACAGATATAATCAATGGAGCAATCCTCTACGAGCGGGAGATCAATGATCTCCTCAGGTGTCTACCCCGAGGGCCACCCAAGCCCAAAGAGATTGCTTATGTCAGAGGAGTGGCCCGAGGGAGTTTATCCGCTTCTGAAGAAGTGGGACGTAAAGTCCCTGAGGAAAGCGATCGATGGGGAGGAATGGACATGAGTGACACAGAGTTCAGTATACCGATAGGCCCACAGCATCCAGCGCTTAAGGAGCCAGCGAGCTTCCTCTTTAAAGTCGACGGCGAGGTCGTAGTAGACGTCGAGCCTCGCGTTGGCTACAACCACAGGGGTATCGAGAAGGCGATGGAGGCCCGCACATACATCCAGAACCTCTACCTTACGGAGAGGGTCTGCGGTATATGCAGTAATGCCCACCAGACACTCTTTGCGATGAATGTTGAGGATGTCGCTGGTATAACTATCCCGCCGCGAGCCAAGTATCTCCGAACCTTTATACACGAGCTTGAGAGGATCCATAGCCACCTCCTCTGGGTGGGCGTCGCAGCCCACGAGATTGGGTTTGACACTCTCTTCTACTACGTCTGGCGTGACCGCGAGGTCGTCCTCAACATGCTCGAGGAGATCAGCGGAAACCGAGTTAACTACGCCTGGAACGCCATAGGTGGCGTACGACGTGATATCTCGAGTGATAAGATCCCCAAGTTCCAGAAGATGCTTGACGTCCTCGCAGAGCGCACAAAGTACTACACGAAAGTTGCCACTACGGAGTCAACGATAATCAACAGGGCCTCCGGCGTCGGCTATTGTAGTAAGGCTGACATGATCCGCCTATGTGGCTGCGGTCCAAATGCCCGCGCTAGTGGCGTCAACAAGGACACTCGCCGAGATAACTCCTACCTTGCATACGATGAGGTTCCATTCAACGTCGTAACCGCCGAGAGTGGTGACGTCCTGGCGAATGTGATAGTTCGAGTCGGTGAGCTCGTTGAGAGCGTCGGCATCGCAAAGTATGTTCTCGATCATTTACCCGATGGACCGATTAGGGAGAAGTTTACGCCTCTCCAGAAGATCCCTGAGGGTGAGGCTACGAATATGATCGAGGCTCAGCGTGGAGAAGACATCCACTACCTCTGCAGTAAGGGCGATAATAAGCCCTACAGGTACAAAATCAGAGCGCCCACAATGGCCAACATTCCTTCCCTCTGTGTAAAGCTAAAGGGCGGTTACATAGCTGACATCCCAATTGTCCTGGCTGGTATCGACCCCTGCTTTAGCTGCACTGACCGCATGGTTTTCGTCGATGAGACGAAGGAGAAGAATTGGGACATGACTGGCGAAGAACTCATAAAATACGGTATAAGGTGGTATGAGAATGGTCGCAATAAGTGATATCATTAGTATAGTGATATTCCCCGGTGCGCTATTCATCATAGTATATGCACTCTACTGTAATTGGTTGACGAGGAAAACTGTGGCTCGCCTACAGAACCGAAGAGGTCCAATGCACACGGGCTATGCTGGTCTGCTTCAGCCATTGGCTGACTTTATAAAACTCCTCGCTAAGGAGGATATAACGCCGGGCGCCGCAAACAAGCCGTTGTTCTCGGTAACTCCCCTGCTGATCTTCGCTTTACCACTCGCAACCCTATTTCTGATACCGATACAATCCATAACAAACCTCTGGTCATATACTCCCATAGCTTCTTTCGAGGGAGATCTGGTAATCGTCCTACTGCTCCTGAGTCTAACAGTTCTAAGTGTATTTCTAGCTGGGTGGAGTTCAAGCAACCTCTTCGGTGCTGTCGGGGCTACTAGGGTGGCTCTGCTGATGCTTGCTTACGAGATACCACTCGTACTACTCGCTTTTGGTCCAGCAATTATGGCGGGTAGTCTGAGTATAAACAAAATAGTAGCTTGGGAGGTCTCCAGTGTTCAGAGTTTTATCGCAGCTCCAAGTATATGGGGAATTATGCTCGGAGTCGTTTTGTTTCTAGGTTTCTGTATTTATATCATTTGTCTACTCGCGGAACTTGAAATGCGTCCATTCGACATGGCTGAGGCGGAGACGGAGATTGTACATGGCTGGCAAGTGGAGTTCAGTGGCAAAAAATTAGCACTGCTGACTCTCGGTCGAGATGTTAAGATTGTACTTGCTTCAGCTTTGCTAACCTCACTTTTCCTTGGAGGACCAGCCGGCCCCATTCTTCCACCAATTGCATGGTTCATACTGAAGACCACTTTCTGCGTCCTCATTCTCAGTAACCTCAGCGCACTATTCGCGAGGTTCAGGATTGATCAGATGCTGAAGTGGGCGTGGCAGTACTTGACGCCCCTCGCCGTTCTCACTGTAATGGCGATTGTGGCGCTATCCGGAGTGATTTAAAATGGCAATGGAAAGAGAGCTTCTGAAGAACGCTGTTGGGAAACCCTGCACATTGATCTATCCCTTTGAGAAACGGACGATTCCCGAGGGCGGCAGAGGCAAGCACGCATATGATGGTGAAAAATGCACCGGCTGTGGCCTCTGCTCGAGGGTCTGCCCAAGCTTCGCTATCGAGCTCAAGGGAATTGGCCCGAAGTGTGAAGGTCTAAAAATCAACCTCGGCGCCTGCCTTTTCTGCCAACAATGTGAGGAGGTCTGCCCGACTGGAGCCCTTATTCTGACTACTGAGTATGAACTCGCGGTAATCAACAAAGCCGATGAGATACTAGACTTCAAGAGGACCCCAAGACCACCCGCCTCAACAGTCGCGAAGCCTGCGGTCCAGAACGAGGTGAAGAAATAAATGGCTTCGGAACTAGTACAATTCAGCATACTCGCGGTGACCATTGCTTTCGCGCTCGGGGCAGCGGGGTTGAAGAACCTGCTATACGCCGCCTTGAGCTTGGGTGCAATGTGCATCTCCCTGGGTGCCCTATACTGGATGCTCTATGCACCATACGTTGGGCTCTTCCAGATGCTTATCTACGGAGGCGCGGTCGTCGTCTTGTTCGTCTCCGTGATCATGTTCGTCAGGAGTGAGGGAAATGAGTGACAACAGCAGCACTACAAAGGTAGTCGGTATAGTTGTCACCGTTCTACTATTCTTCACGTTCCTATACGTGATAAATAACACTCCCTTCCCCCATTCAACTTACAGCAGCAAGGAGCTGCTCCCCACCCAATCATCAGATGAGTTAGGTGGCGAGATGAGCAACTTTCTCTGGAACTATCGGGGGTTCGATCTGATGATGCAGACACTCGTCCTCTTCGCCACAGCGATTAGTTGCCTAGCTCTGTTAAGGGAGGAGAAACACTGATGGCAAACGACGTCATGTTCCTAGGCACAATCTTCGCAATGGTTTGCATAGGACTCTACTGCGTTACCCAGAAGAGCATGATACGCATTCTCTTCGGAGTCGAGATGATCCTCAATGCCGGGAACTTCGCACTAGTTTACTTCGCCTCTTACAGAATGGCTTTGGGTTACGTCGACCCACTCGGCCAGAGCCTTGCATTCATGTCAATAATACTCGGCGGCAGCGTGATAGCTGTCGGCCTAGCGCTGATAGTCAACGCGTTTAAACAATTCAAGACTACCGAGGTCGATAAGCTCAGGAGGCTGAAGTGGTGATGGGGCTAGAATTAATCTTCATGTTCAGCCCATTCATTGTAGTCCTATTCGGGCTCTTATCCGAGAGACTAAAGATATCGAAACTTCGTGAGGTCGTCGCGATCCTCCTGAGCTTCTTCAGTCTCTATAGCGTCTGGCAGCTCTACACGGAACTGCAGGCCAGTCCCACCAAGATACTTGTCGTCACCCTAGGTGGAGCACCACCACTTGGAGCCTGCTTTGAGATCGATATGCTAAGCATCTACATGGCTTTCAGCGCTGTGTTGCTCGGCCTCTTCGCTACCGTCTACAGCTACAGCTACATGAAGCATGATACACGACTCACCGAATACTATACCCTCCTCAGTGCCCTTGTAACGGGAATCGTGGGGGTAAGCTTCGCGGGCGACTTCTTCACATTCTTTATCTTCTGGGAGCTAATGGGCATCGCGAGCTATGTGCTAGTTGCATTCCGGAAAGAGAACTGGGGACCGATTGAGGCTGGCTTTAAATACATGGTGATGGGCGCCGTCGGCTCCACCATGCTTCTACTAGGCATCGCCCTTCTCTATGGAATGGCTGGGACAGTCAACTTCGCCGAGATCAGTAGTATGCTCCATGGGAGTCCAGCTGGTCTCTGGATGATGGTTGCGATGCTCTTATTTGTGGTAGGGTTCGGTGTGAAGTCGGCAATTGTGCCACTACACACTTGGCTCCCCGACGCTCACCCCGAGGCACCCAGCCCAATAAGCGCCATGCTGTCAGGCATACTAATCGAGACCGCCCTCTACGGGCTCACAAGGATCCTCTACATCGCGTTCCCAACCCAAGACTTTAGCCTAATCATAGCGGCGCTAGCCGTAGTTACGATGAGCTTTGCCAACATCGTGGCGGTCCTCCAAACCGACATCAAGAGGATGCTCGCCTACAGCAGCATCGCCCAGATGGGATACATGCTAGTTGGAGTTGCGAGTGGCGGAATAATGGGGTTGACCGGCGTGTTCCTTCACATCTTTAACCACAGCCTCATGAAGGGGCTGGCTTTCTTCTCTGCAGGCTCGATGATAGAGGAGGGTGGCAGTCGAGACATCGAGAAGTTAAGAGGAATAGCCAAAGTAATGCCCGTAACCAGCTTCACTATGTTCATCGCCCTCCTCGGTCTAGGCGGCGTGCCTGGCACAGCCGGTTTCATAAGCAAGTTCCTTCTCTTCGGCTCAGCGATAGGGGCCGGCTACTGGTGGCTAACCGTGATCGCTGTCCTGAACAGCGCCCTCAGCATGGTCTACTACCTCCGGGTGATGAAGGCCCTCGTTGGCCAGCCTAAGGAACCTCTAAAAGCCACCAAGGAAGCCCCGCCTCTGATGCTGGGCGTTACCGTGGCGATGGCCACACTGATAATACTCTTCGGTGTCTGGCCCGCCCCGATGATCGCCTATGCGACCGAAGCGGCGAAGGCGCTTCTCAACCTCTCGAACTACGTTAAGGTGATATTACCATGATCAACATCGTTGAGTTACTGACATCCCCGGCGCCTAAGGGAGCCCTTGATATTCTGATGGAGAACCCTGGCGCGTGGCTCTGCTGGCTTATACCCATCGTAGGAGCCCTATTGATGCCAGTGTTCGCAAAGGCTGGTAACCGGGTCCGCGACTACTTAGCAGTTGTATTCGCTTTCGGAGCGGTCATCGCTGCGGCGTCTCTTCTCCCTATTCTATTGTCTCAGAACGCCACTAACGACATTCAGATGGCAACCTGGATAACGTTCCCCAATGGGACGCCTCTGAATCTGGGCGTACTGATTGATCCTCTTAGCATACTGATTGCTAATGTCGTTGCCTTCATCTCCTTCCTAGTTATTGTATACAGCCTTGGCTATATGCACGGTGACGAGCACCTTACCCGCTACTGGTTCTTCGTCCTCTTCTTCATCGGTAATATGCTTCTCCTCGTGCTCTCCGACAACCTCATCCAGATGATGATCGGATGGGAAGGCGTCGGCTTATGCAGCTACGGGTTGATCGGATACTACTACCGCGACCCTAAGGATAGATGGCTCGGTGGCCCGCCGCCAACCAAGATGTACCCACCAAGCCATGCTGGCATGAAGGCCTTTATAGTAACCGGCATCGGCGACGTCTTCCTTTTAGGCTCAATCTTCATAATTTACAACTTCGCTGGGACGCTGAACTTCGTCGAATTGATCGAGAAAGCGCCACAGTGGATGACGGCCATATCCGTTTTTCCCGGGCTGTTAAGCCTAACTGCTGTAATCTTCCTTGGCGGACCAATTGGTAAAAGTGCGCAGTTCCCACTCCACGAGTGGCTCCCTGAGGCGATGGCTGGCCCTACACCCATCAGCGCCCTAATCCACGCTGCCACGATGGTTAACGCGGGTGTTTACCTAGTAGCCAGAATGGCTCCCGCCTTCTACATCGGCACATTCGCGGAACATCTTGCCGAGGCCCAGACTTACTTCGTTGCTATAGCGGTCATAGGAGCATTCACGGCCTTCCTAGCCGCAAGTCAAGCCATCGTAGCTCTGGAGCTGAAGAAGGTTTTAGCCTACTCTACCATAAGCCAGATCGGCTTCATGATGCTAGGGTTAGGGGTCGCTGGATTAGGTGAAGGTAACCTTCTCCCTGGCCTTTCGGCGGGTATCTTCCACTTGATCAGCCACGCCCTGTTTAAAGGTGCGCTCTTCCTGGGCGCCGGCTGCGTTATCCACGCAGTGGAGACGATATACATGGACAAGATGGGTGGGCTTGGCAAAGAGATGCCCTTCACGAAGATCCTGATGCTCCTGGCGACGCTGAGCCTCGCGGGTATACCGCCGTTCAGTGGCTTCTGGAGCAAAGATGCTGTCTTCGTTGCCAGCCTCAACGCTGGAATTACCCTGACCAACGTCCTCTACGTAGTTGCAGTGGTTACTGCTCTGATGACCCTCATCTACAGTGCAAGGTACATCTACATGGTCTTCTACGGCGATAAGAACAACTTCATCCACGAGCTTGAAAAGGAGGGTCACCACGTACACGAGAGCCCCGCAGTCATGTGGGGTCCTATCGCGGTGCTTGTAGCCATCACGCTTTGTATCAGTGCTCTAGGCTTAGTCGGGTTCTTCGTACCGAGTCTTAGCCCAGAGGTCTTCATAGAGACCCAGATGTCACACATGGTAGAAGGACTGAACTTACCAGGGATATTCGCATCAGCAAACGTAGAGTTCTCTGAGTCGGTGGTTGCTCCAGCCACCACGATGACCGCCATCGCATCAAGTGGCATAATCATCCTGGTTGGGGGAATAGTAGTTTACCTCTTCTACATGGCTCACCGATACAACGCTTGGCAGATCGTCAGCAACAGCAAGATCCTCAAACCCATCCACAGCTTCCTATGGAACCGGTGGTACATCAACGAGCTTTACTACGCCGTGGGCGTCGACGGATTACTCGCACTCAGCAGGGGGATAAACGGCACTTTCGAGGCCGCGATGCTGGGCATCAACGACGCAGCTCCCAAGGGCTTCACAGGCCTCTGGAACCAGGTGAAGAAGCTTCAGACCGGCTATCTGAGCATTAACCTGCTCTACTTAGTTGGGCTGCTGCTCTTCCTGCTATTCCTCGTACTTGTTAGGGGGGTGTGATGATATGGTGATGGCATATAGTCTGCTGATGGCACTCGTTGTGCCTCTAGTATTCGTACCCATAGCGTACTTCGTCGGGAAGACAACCGGCAAGAACACAGGTTGGATAATAGCTGCCTCGCTCGTCGTATCCCTGCTCCTCTTTATTGGAGTGGCTCTTAGGGATCAACGGTGGGGGCGCCTATAGGGAGACCTACTCCTGGGCACCACAAGTTGGACTCAGCTTCACACTGTTAGCAGATGGGTTAAGCATCTGGGTACTGCTGACCATCAACATCCTCTGCCTGGGAATAACCATCTACAGCATGCCCTATATGGAGCATAGGTTCCATGAGTGGGAACACGAGACGAACGAGAGGAAAGGGCCTAGCGATTTCGCTAGCTACTTTGCCCTCTACCTCCTCTATACCGTTGGGATGCTAGGCACAGTGATGTCTACCAACCTGATCCAGTTTTACGTCTTCTACGAACTTATGCTAATCCCGTCTTGGCTTCTCATCAACAACTACGGCTACGGTGACAGGGAAAAGATTGGCATGATCTACTTCATATGGACGACTCTGGGCGCCGTCATTCTGCTAGCCGGCATACTCGCTGCCTACTCAATAACGGGGAGCTTCGAGATCAGTTCTCTCACTCAGCTCGTAGGCGTCAGTAATGCAGCTTGGATAATGGGCGCGATGCTCTTTGCCTTCTTCACCAAGATGGCAGTCTTCGGTCTGCACACATGGCTACCCTTCGCCCACTCGGAGGCACCCACTCCAATCTCCGCCCTCCTAAGCCCCGCGATGATTGGTATTGGTGCATATGCAGCTCTCAGACTAGTAATTATCCCGATGAACGCTGTGTTCGTAAATTTCAGTTGGGTCTTTACTATTTGGGCGTTAGTGACTATGATATATGGAGGACTCATGGCGCTGACACAAGATGATATCAAGCGCTTCCTTGCCTACAGTAGTATCAGCCAGATGGGCTACATCTTCCTCGGTCTAGCGAGTGTGGATCTCGCAGTTCCGAATGGGGGTCTAGGAGGAGTAGGTGCAATCTACCAATACGTCAGCCATGGATTCGGTAAAGCGATTCTCTTCTGCGTCGCGGGCATACTTCTAAGCCAGACAGGCACGAGGAGCATCAAGAAAATGGGTGGATTAGCCGATAAGATGCCCTGGACAGCCGTCCTCGCCTTAATTGGCTTCCTAACAATAGGAGGCGTCCCCCCGACGATGGGCTTCATGAGCAAGTTCTTCATCTTTGCAGGCGTCTTTAGCAACCAATTAGCGTCACCTATGAATGTCTGGGCAGCAGTGGTTGGAATCGTGATGACCGTACTGACAATCGCCTACGCGATGTGGACGATTCGCAGAGTCTTCTACGGGCCCCTCCAAGAGCATCTGAAGCAGGTCAAGGAGGCTCCCATGACGATGCTGCTACCGCTGGTGATGTTCGCAATCCTCGCAATCGTTTTAGGCATCTGGCCGACCCTAATTACCAACTATCTCTCCCCATTCTTCTCAAGCCTCTAAGCTATTTTTTGATTTAATTCTCTAAAGTATCGGCAAAGTCTAACCAGCTTTACATAAGTTTTTTTAACGTAGTTAGGGTCTGCAATTAGGAAATGAGCGTCGCTGTCATCGGGCCCTCATCCTTCATCACCTGTTTCCAGCTTATAGGGGCGGAGGGGTATAATTGCGTCAATGGTGAGCAAGTCTCCGCGACCCTAAGCCGACTCGTGGACGAGAAAAAGTATAAGTTGATCATTTTCCCCGAGAGGTTCGCCAAGGAGACTCTACCCGCTAGGGAGCAGGTCTTAAAGAGGGGTGCCATATCGCCGGTTTTCGCCCTTGTACCAGATTTTACAATGGAGACCGGTGATAGGATGCAGGAGCTACAGGCAGTCATCTCGCTTGCGATTGGAACAAAGCTGGAGTTGTGATAATGGAAGTCAAGAAGGTCCTATCGGTCGGCAAGAGGCTCCAGACCATCCTCGAGGAGGCGGAGAAAGAGTCCCAACAGAGACTTGCGGAAGCTAAGCGTCGCTCCGAAGAGATGGTCAACAACGCGCGGACCGAGGCCGAAGAAAAGAAAGCCAAAGCCCAGCGTGGCGCAGGGATCGACGACCTCATAAGAGCTGAGGAGAACCGTGCTAAGATAGAGGCTGAGAAGGTTAAGGCCCAGTATGAGCAGAGGATCGAGACGATCAAAAAGCTCCCAAAGAGAAAGCTGGACGCCGACGTCGACCTCGTCGTCAAGGAGGTCCTCCCATGAGTCTACAGAGTAGTCTCGACCTCGAGACTAAGCTGATAGAACGTACCATGACGCAGCGTGATGAAATGATCGCGAAGGCCGACGCTGAGGCAAAGTCCCTTTTGGAGAATGCAGAAAAGGAGGCGCAGCGCATTAAAGCTGAGACGGATCGGCAGATCCTCAACATCGTTGCCAGTGTTCTCCGTGGTGTCCGCGATAGGATCATCGGAGGCGTAGAACTTGAAAGTCGTAAGCAGTTGATGATGACGCGAGAGGAGATCCTCCAGCAGATATACAGCGATGCTGAGAAGAAGCTGAAAGATATAACAGCTGATAAGAAGGCGTACCACGAGATCCTTGTAAAACTCGTCATCGAAGCGGTCCAAGCCATAGGGGGTGAAGAGTTCACGGTTTTAGCAAACGACTCAGATCTCTCTGACCTGAAGAAAATCCATAAGAAGCTTGAGGCCGACGTCCAGAAGGCGACAGGGCTCAAAGTCACTCTTACACTAGAGGAAACGCCAATCGCCACCATAGGTGGAGTTGTAGTTAAAACCAAAGATGGCACGAAGATATATCATAACACATTCGAAGGCAGGGTACAGAAGGCGCAGGCTAAACTAAACATCAAACTCGCGAAGACCTTGGAGGCCGATTAGGAAATGGGAATCATTGGCACAATCGAGCGAATCAACGGCTCGCTGATCCGAGCAAACTTCGAAGAGGCACCTAAAATAGGCGACCTCGTTGAGGTCGGTAACCTCAGACTCATGGGCGAGATCGTTCGTCTCGACGGCCATACCGCCTTCATCCAGTGTTACGAGATCACCGACGGTATCCGCCCAAACGAGCCAGTCAACGATACGGGTGAGCCACTGATGGCGGAACTCGGCCCAGGAATCATGGGCGCTATCATGGATGGTGTGGAGCGTAGTGAGACCGAACTCTGGAACAGAACCGGCCCCTTCATCAGCAGGGGAACCAGTGTATCGCCCCTCGACCGTAAGAAGAAGTGGGAGTTCGTACCCAACCGTTAAGAAGGGAGACAAGGTCGGTCCCGGAGACTTCATTGGGACCGTCCAGGAGACTAAGAGTTTCGTCCACAAGATCATGGTCCCCCCAAATATGAACGGCACCATCAAAAGCATCCAAAAGGGCGAGTTTACAGTCGATGAAACCATCGCTGAACTCGAAACCGCCGCAGGCGTAAAGGAACTTAAACTGATGCAGAAGTGGCCCGTCCGTAGGCCCAGACCTGTGAAGCAGAGGTTGGCGCTGAGTGTTCCTCTTATTACTGGCCAGCGCGTTATCGACACCTTCTTCCCCTGCGCAAAGGGTGGCGCAGCCGCTATACCTGGCGGATTCGGAACAGGGAAAACCGTCACTCTCCAGCAGATTAGCAAGTGGAGTGACGCGGACATCATCATCATTATAGGTTGCGGCGAGCGCGGCAATGAAATGGCCGATGTTGTCGCTCACTTTCCAGTTATTCAGGATCCCAGGAGTGGGCGCAACCTTATCGAGCGTACAGTCATAGTCGCTAACGTCAGTAATATGCCTGTCTCCGCCCGTGAGGCCTCAATCTACATGGGTGTCACCCTTGGCGAGTACTTCCGCGACATGGGTTACGACGTCGCAGTTATGGCAGACTCGACAAGTAGGTGGGCAGAGGCGCTGCGTGACATCTCGGGTCGCCTCGAAGAGATCCCCGCTGAGGCAGGTTTTCCCGCCTATCTACCAGATAGGATCGCGGAACTCTACGAGCGCGCTGGACGCGCAATCGTATTAAGTTCCCAGGATCGCATAGGCAGCGTCACTATGCTGGGTGCTGTATCCCCGCCTGGTGGCGACTTCAGTGAGCCCGTCACGACTTACACACTACGCTTCATCGGTACATTCTGGGCTCTCGACAGCGCTCTCGCCCAGCGCCGCCACTTCCCAGCCATCAACTGGCTGAGGAGTTTCACAAGGTATCTCGACATCTCAGCCGAGTGGTGGAGTCAGTACGACAAGAACTGGCTCAGCAACCGTGCTAAGGCGATGAGCATACTTGAGGAGGCGGCAGAGATAGAGGAGACAGCTAGAATCATAGGCGAGAAGTCGCTTCCAGACGAACAACGCCTAGTGCTACTTGTTGCCGAGCTGCTGCGTGAGGGCTTCCTCGTCCAGGCTGCATATCACGAGGTCGACACCTACTGCGACGCTGAGAAGCAAACAAAGCTCCTACGCATCATCGTGGAGTTTCAACGCTATGGTCGAGGGCTTAGTCAAACAGAGCGTCCCAATAGAGAAGATTCGTGAACTCCCAATAGTAACCGAGATAATGAGACTAAAGGAACGCAAAGGCAGTGAACCCATCGATCAGGCGAAGCAGGATATGGTAAAACAGGTCGGCGAACTCGCAAAGACCTATGGAGTGAGCTGAAATGGCTGAGCAGGCAGGATTAGTCTATAAGACCGTAAAGGAAATCCATGGCCCGATACTCTTCGTGGAGAACGTGAAAGGTATCAGTTATAACGAGATCGTCCGCATCCGCACCGAGTCTGGCTACGAGGTCTTGGGCAGCGTCCTCGAGGTTTCAAAAGACTGGGCGATGGTCCAGTGCTTCGGAAACACATCCGGCATGGACCTAAACGTCGGAGTCAGATTCACAGGCGAGACCCAGAAGATCCCAGTCACCAACGACCTCATTGGCAGAGTATTCAGCGGCAGCTTCGTTCCGCGCGACGGGATGCCAACACCCCTAAGCGAGGACATGCGTGATATCAACGGAGGAATCATTAACCCCGCAGCCCGCGCCGTGCCTACTGATTTCATCCAAACAGGCATGAGCGGCATTGATGGAATGAACAGCCTCGTAAGAGGGCAGAAACTCCCAATCTTCAGTGAATCCGGTCTCCACCACAACCTACTCGCCGCCCAGATCGCCCGCCAGGCGACCATCCCGGGAAAGGAGAGCGACTTCGCTATCGTCTTCGGCGCTATGGGCATTAAGAACGAGGAGGCCGACTTCTTCCGCAAGGAGTTCGAGGAGACCGGCGCCCTCAACAAGTCGGTGTTGGTACTAAACCTTGCCGACGACCCACCTATCGAGCGCATAGTCACACCGCGTATCGCCCAGACGATCGCCGAGTACCTCGCCTTCGACATGGGACTACATATTCTCACAATACTAACCGATATGACAAACTACGCCGAGGCGCTACGCAGCATCAGCATCGCCCGTGAGGAGATCCCAACCCGTAAGGGCTACCCCGGATATCTATATAGTGACCTTGCCACAATCTATGAACGCGCAGGCATAGTCACTGGCAAGAAGGGCTCAGTCACCCTGATGCCTATTCTCTCGATGCCTGCAGGAGACATCACCCACCCAGTCCCCGACCTCACAGGATACATCACCGAAGGGCAGCTCATTCTCCAGAGGGAGCTCTCCCTCAAGGGCCTCTACCCAGCAATGAATGTCCTACCCAGCCTCAGCAGGCTTATGAAGGACGGTATCGGCGCCAAGACTACTCGCAAAGACCATCAAGACGTATCCAACCAGCTATACATGGCCTACGCAGAGGGAACGCGCGCCCGCGGTTTAGTCCGCATCGTCGGAACCGTCGGACTATCCGAGCGTGAGCGCAAATGGCTCGAGTTCGCTGACGCCTTCGAGACCAAGTTCGTTAACCAAGGCCGCTACGAGAACAGGACCATCGAGCAGACACTCGACCTAGCCTGGGACCTATTAGCGATGCTCCCAGAGGAGGACCTGATCAGGGTCCGCGAGGCCTACATCAAGGAGTACCACCCGAAGTATCGTAAGAGAGAGAACTAGCTTTGTCCTCGAAGAGTGGAGTCCGGCCCACAAAGGGCTACCTCATGGAAATGCAGCGTAGCATAGTCTTCATTGAGCGAGGCACAGAGTTCCTCAAGCTCAAGAGAGACCACCTCGCTAAAGAGTTGAGTGAGTCCATCGAGGTGCTCAGGGGAAGACGTAGGCTTCTTCTCAACAACCTCCAGGAGGCCTACAAGGCTGTTCAGGCCGCCTACCTCAGCCTAGGACCGACCGAGGTAGAGAGCCAAGCCAACAGCATACGCAGCACACTAGACATCGACCTGCTGCCGAAGAGTGTCATGGGCGTCCAGTACCCCTACATCAAGATCCTCAGCAGACCCAAAGTCGAGGGAGAGCTTGATATCACTCTAAGCTACGCCTCAGACAAAGTCTATTCGATCCTCGAGGAGATCATCAGACTTGCCGAGTTTGAGAGCAGGGTCGAGAGGCTCGCCGACGAGCTGGGGAAGACCAACCGCAAGGTGAACGCCCTTGAAAACACTGTCATCCCCGATATGAAGGCTGTAATAAAATACATTCAGGACAAACTCGACGAAGAGCAGATGGAGGACCTAGTGCGTATTAAGCTGATCGGGGGTGCGTTGGCATCGGAAAGGTAAAGACTGGTAGCATGACCTACGCGGTAGTCAGGAGCCATGCGCTTCTCGCCGATCTGCTAACATCACAGCAGATGCGGTCAATCACATCCGCGGACAGCCTAGAGGAGTTCATAGTCCAACTCTCCCAAACCCCATATGGGCAGATCAGCCTCGAGCCGGATGTGAACCCAAGCACAAGCCTCGAGCGAGTTTTCTACCAAAAATTCATCGAACGCATCGTTAAGATAGTCGACATCGTCCCCAGCAGGATAGGGGAACTCCTCCAGACTTACTACTATATGCGATTCGAGACTCTGAACCTCGATAGGATAATCCGGGGCAAGTTCAGCGATGAGACGCCTCAAGAGATCCAAGCGAGCCTCGTCCCCATGATGCCCTTCAAGGCCCCGAGCTACCAAGCGTTGTCCGATGTCGGTGACATGGATGCGCTACTAGAGATGTTGAAGGGTACAAACTATGATGTGGTGGCTGATAAGGTGACGGCCTATAAACAGTACGACGCAATCTGGCCCCTGCAACTAGAGCTGCAGCACCTCTATAGCACCACGATCTTGAAGACTGTGGATAAGCTCCCGCGGGATCAGAGATATCTGATAAGCAAAATTGTTGAGCTCGAGGCCGACATAGAGAATTTCTTGGTTGCAGTCAAGCAGAGTCGGGCATCCAAGGAGGGCGAAGGCTTGAAACCCGAGATGTTCGATGTCACGTACAACATCAGTAAAGATGTGCTTCACCTCGTCGTCAATGGCGCTGATCTAAGGGAGTCGGTTGAGAGCCTTGGGAAGCCCTACAGTGATATCCTTGCTCCTATTTATGAGGGAGACGTTGCCTTGATCCGTACCAACCTTCGGAGCCAGATATACAAGACTGTAACTCAGGCGAGAGGTGGGAACGACTTCGGCTTCAACCCCATAATGGCCTATCTTGTCTTCAGCGAGTTGGAGAAGGACGATCTGGTTGGAGTCGCTTGGGCCAAGGAGCAGGGTCTTCAGGGCGAGGAGTTCCTAAAATACCTCGTTATCCCTAACATCTCCTAACCCCTCTTTCCCAAACTACGCGTATATCCAAGTTGGATTATCTGAAGCTGATATTGAAAAGTAGAATCCGGGGCAGAAATAGAAGCAGTTGCTTACAGAAGCAGGCTTCTAGGCTAGCCAAATGCCAACCACTGCTTGGATCCAAAACGTAGTCATGCATTGAATCTTTTCCCGACGCATGGGAAAAACGGGAAACAACTTGGGAATCAACCTTCGAGGACATGAGTTGTTATTTGTGCGCGCGTGGTGCTCTTATTCAGAGTGTAGAAAAACAGCCTTGAGGAGAAGGATGAAAGCTGCTGCCTCTACCAGCATCCTCTCTCAGGTGAGGTTGCCCTTATAGATATGCATTCACTTAAGGAGGTAATTGAAGAGGACTGCGTGTAAATAGAAGGCATAACCAAACTGGGTTTCTCGACTTTACAAACTATTAAGGTATCTTTATCCCCAACAAAATTGATATCTCCAGGTAGTGTCTTCGATGAGCGACGAATGGTTCTACGGCAGCCGCCAGAAACGTACAATGAGTTGGCTTCCCATCCTTGTTGCTATACTGGTATTGGCCAATGTGGCTTTGATAGCCTATACGACGGTCAACACAAATGAGCAATTGTTGGGAGTGAAGAGCCAAGTCTCGACTCTGACTACGTCTATGCAGGAGATCGAGTCTCAGATCAGTATCGCAAACGCCGAAATCTCAACCCTGCAAAATGCTTTGAAGAATAGTAGTGGAAGCGGATCCACAACACTACCAGCTTCGAGCCTCATTCAGCTCTACAACCAAACAAAAGACAGCGTGGTGCTGATCAGTGTTACTCTCCCAACCGGCGCAGCGCAAGGAAGCGGGTTTGTATATGATACCGAAGGAAGGATAATCACCAACAATCATGTAGTCCAAGATGCAAGCAGCATCACTGTAACCTTCATCAACGGAACAATCGTCAAGGCAACCCTAGTTGGTAGGGATCCGTACTCGGATCTAGCGGTTATAAAAGTCGACGTCCCTGTGGGTATCCTGAAGCCCCTGAAGCTCGGTAGCTCCTCGAGCCTTCAAGTCGGTGAAGATGTTGTTGCGATCGGTAACCCATACGGGTTGGCGGACACCCTTACACATGGAATAGTAAGCGCAGTCGAGAGGCAGATGGACTCGCAGGGTAACTACCCAATCGTTGATGTTATCCAGACCGACGCGGCCATCAACCCGGGTAATAGCGGTGGGCCGCTCCTCAACATGGCCGGCGAGGTGGTGGGGATAAACACAGCTATCCCGTCGGATACCTCAAGAGGTATAGGGTTCGCCGTTCCAAGCGATACGATCACCAGAGAGCTCCCGAGCCTCCTCTCAAAAGGTAGCTACGACTACCCATACCTTGGCATTGAGGGCAGGGACGTGACCCCAGATGTCATAGCCGCAATGAACCTGCCTGCAGGGACCCATGGTACATTAATCGTCTCTGTGACTTCGAACGGACCAGCAGACAAGGCTGGATTAAAAGGCGGTACGAGGACCGCAACAATCGATGGCGCTAATGTCTCCGTCGGAGGCGATGTTATTACTGCGGTAGACGGTACTTCAATGAAGAACTTCTACGACCTAATTGTCTACCTTCAGAGAAACAAGAAGCCCGGAGACATGATCACCCTGACGATACTTAGAAATAATGTCTCCAAGTGACATCACCGTGACTCTAGGCACTAGGCCGCAGCCCTAAAGCTCCAGAGTACTTACTAGCATTTTGATGCTGGAATTGTAGTTGAGAATGATTCCTTCTTTAGCTATCTCTAAATTTTCCAAAAACTTATTCAAAGTATCTTTCTTAAGGGTTGTTAGCTCCTCACTTCATCTAGCGCATGTGGAATAGATGTGTGCTTTACCTCACACAATATCGGAGAGTATTGAGGCTGGAGTCGACTTAGTAGTGAAACCTAATTATAGATTCTGCTAGGGTAAGCTGCTCATCAAAAAGTTATCGATGGAGACCTTCGTATTCTTTCGACCTCTAAAAATGCTCATCGATGTAAATCCAGCATCCTTGAGCTGCTTCGCCGCCTCCTCGAGTCTGAATCCTAGGGTACCAGCTGTATGGCTGTCACTTCCGACTGTAACGGTCTTTACACCCACATCGTGAGCAGCGATGAGGAACTCCTGTAGAGGAAAAAAACTTCCGGTTCCATGGCGGACGCCTGATGTATTTACCTCAATTCCTACACCATTATTCGCTAGTACTTCTAGTGCTTCGAAGACTACGGAGCCGTAGTCGCTCCAATGCGCCTTTTCCCTGAAGAGGTGGATGTACTTCCTCCAGTAATCCGGGTGGGCCATGACATCGAATAGTCCGCTTTCAATCGCCTGCTTCCATACACTGAAGTACTCGTCAGCACCATTGCTTATTGAGCGACCTGCGAAGAATTGCTCCGCTAGGCCTCTTGAGCCTATATCGATGCCATGGATGTAATGTGTGCTGCCTAGGATAAAGTCGAATTTGTACTCGGAGAGGATGTGTTCGAGGTGGTGCTCCTCCTCAGGGAAGTAGTCGACCTCGAGGCCAATGAGAAGTCTGACATTTGTAGTCTCCTTCGCAGCCTCGATTTCGTTAATTAGCCTGGTAACTCCTCAACCGGGATACTCACATCTACGTCTGGGCCGGTTGTTATAAGGTGCGTTGTGAAGGCGAATACCCCGGTAACTCCTCAACCGGTATACTCACATCTACGTCTGGGCCGGTTGTAATAAGGTGTGTTGTGAAGGCGATCTCATTAATCCCTCTGGTTTCCGCGACCTTAACGTACTCCGCAACATTGGCAGTAAGTGCATCCCTCGAGTGGCGCTCGTGAACATGGTAATCGATCACTTAGGTGCCTCTTTTACCCTCAAATACACGCAACGTGAGTATAGAAGGTGTCTGTTAGCTAGAGTTTCTCTACGGGGTGCCTGAGGATGGTCTTCCACTTTTCGGGAGCTGTACGCCGCGGATTACTCAGGTAGATCTCGTGGTGGGTTCCCCTCAGCCTGTATCCCTGCTCCTTGATGAAACCGTGAAGGATTTTTTGGCTGCGGGGCTCGTCGCTGAATTTACCAACGTGGAGGATCTGGGCTGAGAGACCTTCCTTGAATCTCTCTAACCTGACCTTTTTGATGGCGTTTTCCTTCCTCTCAGCGATTTCCGCTTTTAGCTTTTCTAATATCTCATGAGTAATAAAGTCTGGAACCATGATCATTGCCGTCCAGTTCCACATCTCCCTTGGTGGAGCATCTTCTAGGTTGACAACCTTAGGATTGTCCCACCACCAGAGCCCCTCGAGTGGCATCACCATGAAATCTCTGCCTTGCTTCTTGGAGGCGAACTTGAGTGAATAAATCGTCGAGTAAAGTGCATTTAATGCCATTGTGTAAGCGACTCCCCCTGGCTCCCCACGCCCTGTATACGTGATGTAACCGAATTTTGGTATCTCTAAGATTTCCGGTTTCTCCCTCGGAGAATACAATTCTTTGAACTGTTTTCGGAGGTCGATCTTCTCCATATTATTTCCTTCGTCTAAGGGTAATATAAAGAACTAGAGAATATTAAGCGAATTTTATATTTTATGAAGCAACACGCACACAGTTTCGTATTAATTCTGTGGCACGACCCTGTCGAATTAGCTTCAATGAAACGTTTGCTGTGCAATCTGGTGTCCATTCTTGCGGATGGTACTGATTATTCCCTATTTTTTAGGGAATGGTTATAAGGTGCTTAGTTTTTTGTTAGCCTGGCGGGTGAGTGGGGCCTCCCACCCGATTCCGCTGAAGAAACCCCGGTGAAGGGAGGCATGAGGATAGTAGATATTAGTCTAGCCGCAATCTTAGCGGCGTTATACGCGACACTCGTGATAGTGCTTGCGCCAATCAGTTTCGGTCCCGTTCAACTCAGAGTTGCAGACTGTTTGATACCCTTAGCCGCACTACTAGGTTGGCCGGCTGCGGTGGGGGTATCGCTCGGTGCCCTGATTGGTAACCTATACTTTTTTTTGGGTCCAATGGACGTTATCTTCGGTGCATTGGCCAACCTGTTAGCGGGCATGTTGATTTGGAAGATGAAAAGAAACCTTCTGGTGGCATGTGCAGCGGCTTCCCTAGTCATAGGTGTGGTCGTGGGAGGCTACCTGTGGCTTTTCTTCCCCCCACCAGACATCTTCGGTTTCAGTCTCCCTATCTGGCTGGCGATGATGGTGAGTATATCACTAAGCAGTTTGATCGCAGTCTCAGTACTTGGATATGGCCTAGTAAGGTCGCTGGAAGCGTCGGGGCTTAAAAAGTTGCTCGAGTCGAGAGGGATCGGTGTCGACTAACACGCGCTAGGCGATACGCTTAACATTTGTCGTACGTCTTTTTCGATGATGAACCTCAAGATTCTCCAGCTCGCTGGTTTCTTCGGCATAGTCGCGCCACTCTTTGGATTTATGATGGTGGGGATGAGTATATGGCTCAGCCCTTGGTTCAACTGGTCCGTGAATGCCCTCAGTGATCTAGGCGCTCAGGGTTTTGGGTCTGTCGTTTTTAACTCTGGTCTAGCTATGACGGCTGCTTTAATCATGATGTTTAGTGCGGGTTTGTTCGAGATGACGAAGGGAGACATTATCGGGCAGCTGGGCAGTGTTCTTCACCTTCTCTCTTGTTTCCTCCTTGTAGGAATAGGGATCGCTAACGAAACCATCGAGCCTTGGCACATTTATGTAAGCGTGGGTTTCTTCGTTATTCTCCCATTGGCGGTCACTGTGATCGGTTTCTTCTGCTACAAGAAGAGGATGAGGTTCTACACGTTACTCTCCTGGGGGACAGCGGTTCTAGCGGCTGTCATTTGGCTACTACATTGGCAGTCCCCTGCAATTCCCGAAGCGCTTTCTGTAACCTATATCGCTGTATGGGAGGTTATCCTAGGGTATTGGATGTATACTAGGATAGAGGATAAACTCGGAGAGTAGTGACGAAATCGAGTTATTTCCCAATTTAGTATTTTCCGGTGATGATTCGGTTATCAAGGTACTCTTTTAGTGTCTTTTCGAGTCGATTTGAAGACATTTCATGGAGCAAGTCCGTTCAAGTACTCATTGTCATTGAGTGTTTAGTTTGCGTATTATAATTAAGGCAACAGCCTTAGCGCATTCTACTATCTCATCTATGCTAATGTTCTCGTCCTGACTATGACCTCTACTGTAAGGGCCTCCAACTCCAAAGTTTATACAAGGCATGGCTCCGTCTACAACCTGATAGTTCATATCGGTGCTTGCAAGGGTGCCGGTGAAGGGGAGTTTTCGTCCTATAGCTTCCTCGATGAGGGACTGGCACTCAAGTGCATATGGGTCTGAGGCTGGCACGACGTAGCCCTCGCGAAAGTTGATGGTCTCAAGCTCGTACAGGAGGTCCGCGTCGGTTACCTTGACGCCGTCTAGGACGGCTCTGAACTCGGCAACTGTGTCCTCGTAAGTCTCGCCAGGTATCATTCCCCGTAATACTTCCTCTTCACAGAGATCGGGGACGGTAGCTCCTTGTACGCCGCCCTTGATTGTACCTATGTTTAGCATACCGGTTGGGCAGTCGATACCCTTAGTTCTGAGGTCTTCGCCGAAGTCGATGCCGGGGGTCTGATACTTTCGTCTAAGAAGGACGTTTCTCCAATAGTCGTTTAGGGCAACGTTAAGTTTGCTCATCTTCTCGATGGCGTTTACGCCAAGTATGGGGATCTGTCCGTGGTAGCTTTTACCCCTTGTGCGTATGAGGAAACGTGTTCTCCCCATGGCGCTGAGGCCTATGCCCGTCATGGAACCGTCGAGCTGAATGCCGAGGTCCGCCTTCACTATTCCCTCCCCGATGAGGTAGCCAAGACCTGCGACTCCACCTATCTCTTCGTCACAATTAGCTGTTACAACGAGGTTTCCCTTGAGCTTAACTCCAGATTCCATGATAGCTTCGAGGGCGAGTAGGAGGGCTGCGGTTTCACCCTTGTCGTCGCCGACGCCTCTGCCCCAGATGTAACCCCCACCCTTGTCGAAGGCGCTCTTGCCGTATTTGCTGGTATTTGTGAGCTCGCCACCGAGGGGATCGCAGTTCCACCCCTGCTTCTGTATGGCGGCTGTGTCTGTGTGGGACTAATATGAAGCGTGGGTCCTTTACCGATGCCTCTAAGTCGGGCAACGAGGTTCCTCCTCGGGCCCTCAAGACCGATGTGCCTCGCTCCGCTGAGAATCATATATTTCTCCGGAGCATCATATAGGAATGTAGAGTAGCCGAGGTGCCGATATTTATCCTCGATCACTTCGCAGACCTTATCATAATCGTGCCCCGGAGGGACTTGGGTGTCAATCCTAATGAGGTCCTGGAGGAATCGAACCATTCTATCCCTTCCGGATTCGATTGATCGGAAAACCTGTGCCTCTAGCTCGTCCATGTTTAGTTGTAAACGTTTTTAATATGTATTGTTTCTGAAGAGTCTTCTGTTCTTGTTTTTTATCCTCTGGTCGCGATTCATATGGGAGAGTGTCTTAACGTGGAGATGATGATTGACATCGCCCGAATCGAGCAATCACTAGCTGAGATGGGGCGGATCGGCAGGAGGTCGGGCTTCAGGGGTGTTACGAGACTCGCCCTAAGCGAGGAGGACGGGAGAGCTCGGGATCTTTTAGTCTCTTGGATGGATAAGGAGGATCTCAAAGTTATCGTAGACAGCATTGGAAACATCTTTGGAGTCCGGAAGGGCTCGAATTCCTCCCTTAAACCAGTCATCATGGGCTCACATCTTGACACGGTTATTGACGCCGGCATATACGATGGCTCCTACGGTGTGCTCAGTGCCCTCGAAGTCATTAGGAACCTTAACGAAAATGAAATCGAGACCATACACCCCATCGGGGTCGCCTGTTTCACTAACGAGGAAGGGGTCAGGTTCCAACCCGACATGATGGGGAGCATCGTCAAGTCCGGTAGCTACCCGCTGGAGAAAGCCTATGAGAGGAGAGACGACAACGGCGTCGCAGTGAGGGAGGCACTGGAAGGGATAGGCTACCTCGGGTCTGGACGCCTCGATCCGGAGGCGTATTTCGAATTGCACATAGAACAGGGTCCAATACTCCATAGACGGAGAATACAAGTTGGAGTCGTCGAGGGCGTGCAGGGTATAGCTTGGTGGCAAATGCGTTTTCAAGGTGAGGCAAACCACGCCGGTACGACGCCCCTAGACATGCGTAGGGACGCTATGGCAGGCGTATCCGAGTTATATACTCGTCTGCTCGAGTCGGTGGCGCGTAGGGGAAACGCCCTCTGTACGATGGGCAAGCTTCGTCTCGAACCTGGCGCCATCAATGTCATTTCCAGTCTGGCGGACTTCACCATCGACTACCGCTCCTACGATGAAGCCACATTCAGAGAGGGGAAGAAGGATGTTGAGAGGATGGCGTCGGAGGTTGCCGGATGTAGAAAACTGGAGCTCGAGAAGGAAATGACCGCTGATGCCCAACCAGTCCATTTCAAACCCGAGATGGTCGAATCAGTTGAGATAGAGGCTAGAAGGCGCGGCTACTCAACTCTCCGGTTGCCAAGCGGCGCAGGACATGACGCCCAGTTCATGCACAAAGTCTGCCCAACTGCGATGATTTTCATCCCATCTGAAAACGGTGTGAGTCATAGCCCTGAGGAGCGGAGCGAGACAGATGATTTGGAGAGGGGGGCGAATGTTCTCCTTGGTTGCACATTGAATAGAGCGGGCTTGAAAGTGTAAAATCTAGAAGCAATACTTAAGTTGCCTAAAGTGTGTTACAAGTCTCTCGACTTCGCTTCTCATTACCTTCGGGCTCTCACAGTCTGCCGACCTCTTAATCAGTTCAGCGGCTTTCCTCATCTCATCCTCGCCCATACCTTGATGCGTTGCCTCCTGCACAGAGATCCTGAGCCCACTCCTGCCATCCTGCGCGCGCTCTACTTTCCTTGATCCATGTTTAACACTTTTTTCGTAGCTGAAGTCGAAATCTAAAGACCTGAATAGAATATTTGAGAAATTTGTGAGCGTTCAATGAGAGTTCGCAAAATAGAAGTCGGCGGACAGCTAAGGGTATACTCTGCGCATGTCCCTCGGGAAGGGTATCGTGTCCCTAATGTGTTCAAGCTTGAGCATCCAAGTAAGGACGCGCTCGACGCCGAGACCGAAGCCGCTGTGCGGCACCGTACCCCACTTCCTGAGCTCCATGTACCACTTGTAGTCTTCAGGGTTGAGGTTGTCATCCAACACGCGCTGGAGTAGCTGGTTGTAGTCATGGACACGCTGCCCGCCTCCGATGATCTCGCCGTAGCCCTCTGGGGCTAGTAGATCGCCTGACTTCGTAGTGTCTGGTCTCGCGGGATCAGGCATATGATAGAATGGCTTGATTCCCGTCGGGAACCCGATGACCCAGAAGGGTGAGTCAAAGTGCTGCGTCAGTGGGCCCTCCTGCTGCCAGCCGAAGTCGTCTCCCCACAGCATCTCGACGCCGTCCTTCTGTAGTATCTCCACGGCCTCGTCGTACCTGATCCTAGGGAACGGCGTCTCTATCTTAAGCAGGTCCTGTGGGTCCCTGCCCGCGGCCTGGATCTCCTTAGGCATCTTCTCCGCGAGGTGGTGAGCGATGTGTGTCACGAGTTCATCTCCTACTTTCATGATTCCGTTGTGGTCGGTCCACGGCTCCTCAACCTCCATGTGCCAGAACTCGGTGACATGGCGCCTAGTCCTGCTTGGCTCAGCCCGAAAGCTTGGCGCTATCGTGTATATCTTACCAAGGCTGCTTATCATCGCCTCCGCGTAAAGCTGCCAACTCTGGCTCAGGTAGACGTTCTTCTTGTCGAAGTATTTTACCTCGAAGAGGGTAGAGCCGCCCTCGCAGGCTGCACTAGTGAAGCTAGGGCTCTGAGCCTCCGTGTATTCGTTCTCCCAAAACCACATCCTCGCCGCTTTGAGGAACTCGGACTTGATCTTGAAGATGTTCTGGAGTTTCGGGTCCCTGATCTGGAGATGCCTGTTGTCTAGGAGGAACTCTAAGCCATGCTCCTTCTTCGTTATTGGGAAGTCTGGCTGAGCCTCGTAGACTGTTCCAAGGTTATTGACGGATAGCTCGTAGCCACCTGGGGCCCTCTGGTCCATACGGACCATCCCCCCTATCTCGAGTGTGGACTCCATGTTGAGCCTCTCGAGATTATTGAAGGTGGCTTCGTCGACGTTCATTTTGTTTACGGTGCACTGTAGTACACCTGTGCCATCGCGTATATGGAGGAAAATAAGGCCCCCGCTGCTCCGGCTGTTATAGAGCCAGCCGCGGATCTGGACCTGCTCCTCATCATGCTTTCCGCCAAGTATCTTGGCTATGTCTACGAAACCGGTCATATTGACCGAAGAGGATGCTGTTGCTCCTATATTATAGTCTTCTCCCACCCTGATGTAAATTTTTCAGGTTGTTGTCGTGCTCGACTCCATAGTCTTTGGCCCCCATCGAGAGGGACACAAACTCACCTACCACCCAAAGTAGGTCCTCAGCATCAGCAACCAGCATACCTCACTTCTGCGACCGCACCCGCGTCCCTTCACCCAAAGCAGCTAGCCATGGCCGCCATAGCAGCGATGGTCCCCACAGCTTAGGTAGTGAAAATCGAAAAATTTTAAACGTTTCCCAAACGCATTCCAAACGCGGATCTAACACCATTGTGTCCGGAAAGTAACGCTCCTGAGCCCAATCGAGCACAAGCTTGTTTTTGACAGCTATCTCCGACACCTTAAGCTGCGACTTAGCGCGTGCTGCTGAGGCCTAATCGTCGATGTTTTCAAGGTGCGCTTAAAGTACATGTGACTACAGTAAGGCGATAATATGTTTGCCCTCGCCTCTTTGAAGGGCTCTAACTACCTCGTAAAGAATGCTCCAAGCCCTGTTTGGCGTGGGCGCCCCACAAGTTCGTCGAAGCTCATGTCGAGGGCGTCTAGAACCTGCTCGAAGGTTCCCTCGAGGTACTCCTCCATCTTGTTTATGTCGACGTCCTTCTTCCCCGCGATCTGAACGGGCTTTACTCCGTCCTTGGTGACGATGTAGCTGATTATATCCCCTTCCTTGAGTTCGTAGCCTTGCTCCTCCAGCATCTTCCCTGCCTTAACGTGCTGGGGGTTCGTGTCGTAGCCCGCTAGACCTTTTCCCAGCATCATACTGAAGGCGACATCCTCGATGGCGAACTCCCTGTTCTTTAAGCGGTGGCTGACCGTTGAGACTAGGCTTCTGATCTCTTCCTTGGCATCTGGGAACTCCTCCGGCCCCTCTACGCTGCTAAGTATGACTGTAAGCTTAACGAATGCATCCTTCAGGATAGGAGGTATATGGCGCTTCTTACCGGTCAGCCCCTTTATATCGAGCTTGCCGTCGGGGTAGACGCCGAGATAGTTCTTTTTACGGCTGCTGAATATGGCGTACCGGTACTGCTTGTCCACATCGAGGTCGATTCCGAGCTCAGCGTCGGCCCAACCGACTAGGCCATCTATTTGCTCCTTCGAGGGTTTCTCGAGGAAAACAGAGTCCGTGTCACCATAGATCACTTCGATGCCGAGCTGCTGGCTCTTGTCGACGGCCTTAGTCATGGCGTAACGTCCCACAGCAGCTGTGCTCTCTGCTAGGGGTGGGCAGTATAGAGGGAAGCTTTCTGCACCAAAGACTCCGTAGCTAGCGTTGAGGAAGACCTTGAGAGCCTGGGTTACCACATCGTAGTACTGACGCTCCTCTATACTCAATGACTTGTCCCTACTCCTGGGTTTATACCACTGAACTCTGAGGTCTCGGAGGCTTCCAATAATCAGACTTGTCATACCTCGATTCTTTGTGCAGACCCAGTGGGGGGTCCCGGGTACGAGGTTGTTCCTACACTCCGGATGGTTGCAGAGTATAGTGTCGTAGCTGAGATTCCAGTTCCTGATGGCGCTTGGATAGAGGCTGGCAAAGTCGCAGACTACTACCCCAAAGTGAGCACCAGGCTTAGGGTCTCTTACTATGGCGCCCTGATACTTCTTACCCTTTATTATACTAGTGGTACTAACCTGCCCCTTGACATCTAGTATATCCTGTGTGTTGGGGATTAGCCAGCCCCGTCTCCGATGCTCCCACTCCATCAGGGCGAGTATCCATCTGCTGACACCGTTACGGGTGACATCCTCCATTATCATTTTACTGATGCGGGTGAGGAGAACTATCAGATTCATAACGAGATCGTGGTTAAATGCAGTGAGCTGGTGGGTGATGTCGGCGTCGTTGAGGCAGTACTGAGCGAGATCCTGAATGCTCGCCGCGGTTATGTCGCCGATCTCAAGCTTCTGTTGGTTGATCAGGTTCTTGGATATCTCATTTAGGGTGTTCTCCCTGTATCGGTTGCCGAATGCGTAGCCTTGTATACTTCTGTTCATGAAGAAGCGGTAGAGATCCAGGTGGACGCCGTTTCTGAGGAATGCGAAGCGGCGTCCCATTACTATGGGATTCTCGGAGTCGGGGATTCCGAGATTCTTAGCCCTGTTTCGGAGGAATCGGAAGTCGAATTCGTCACCGTTGAAGGTGAGGACGACGGGGTACTCGTCGAGTACCTTGAATGTCTCCCTTATTATGTCGCGCTCATCGGTGTAGACCTTGACATCCGCGCCGAGTATAACGGGGGTCTCGACATCGTTGCCAGAATCGTTGAGTACTATTATTCGGCGTAGGCCGTCGCTGGCTGAGAAGCCAACGGCTGTTATGGGTTCCGTCGCTTCATCAGCGTTGGGAAGTCTGTTCTGAACACTTGGACGGACCTCGATGTCCACGGCAACACGCCTTAGTTGGGGGACGGGACACTGGAGGAGGCGAGTCCACTCCTTCATGTTTCCCCTGAACTCCGGCTCGATCTTCTCAAGAATGGTGTCGATCTTTGCCTCGGTCTCTGAATCGAGGGTATAACCTGCATCGATGAGGTTGCCATTTTCAACCCTGTAGGGCATCCCCGTGATGAGTGCTCGGTCGTAGATATAGCACTGGTAATACCTTATATGGCTCTCCCAGCTGTCGCCGATTATACTTCGAATGGGCTGCCCCCTGCCTCCGCCGATGCTGAGGGGATCCTTAGCGACGACCTTTGTGACTCTGATCTCCTCGTCTGCTAGAGGGTCGTGTTTCTGCACCTCCTCCATGAAGAAATAGCCCTCATGGCGGAGGAGGCGCTGGTTCTTCTCCAGCTCAGCTATCGGCTCCCTGCTCACGCAGTAGGGGAGGTGGCTCGTATTGTCGTACCAGAGGTAGACCTGTTGGCTCACAGGTTCATAGAGGCGGAGGTATGCCTTCTGCTCCTCACCATCGTAGCCCGCACTCAGGAGATAGCTTGTAGGGAGGTCCTCGGGGGCAAGGCGCCCCTTCGGCCTGATCTCCTCCTCGCCCTCATCCATGATAAAGTCCGGAGCCGCCATCGCGTAGACTTCGACTCGGTGGGATATATGGACTATGAGGGTTTTCCTCGGCGCGCCATCTCAACCATATAGAGGGTCTCAATGACGACGTACGCGGCTTGAATGGCCGTTAGTCCCGAATCGTAGCTGGGGGAGACCTCATTCAGATCGAACCCGACGAGTCGTTTGTCGACGATACCGGAAACAAGGTCTAGAAGCTGGGTGACGCTTATGCCCTCCGGGCTCGGGTTGCCCACGGCGGGGGCCTCAGCGGGGTCGACTGCATCCATGTCAACGCTAAGGTAGACCGACTCCACTCCCTCAAGGGTATCCTTAAGCATCTCGAGAACAGGTTCAACGCCGAACCTCTTTACATCCTGGGCGGTGACTGTGTTTATGCCACACTTATCGGCATAGGCGATCTCCTCCGCCGATAAGGCTCGTGTCGCTAGGACTATGAGTATGAAGCCCAGCTCCTCATATGCCCTGCGCAAGTGGGTTGCGTGGCTGAGCTTCTCATTAAAGAGGGTGTCCCTGAGGTCGAAGTGGGCATCGAAGACGACCACAGCTTCCGGCTTTACGGCGCGTAGGGCTCCGAGGGTGATGGTGTGTTCGCCCCCCAACATCACTGGAATTTTTCCTATCCTCCTAATTTCATTTGCGACTTGTTTGATGGCGTCAATAGTGGGCTCTAACTCCTCAACGTTCAGCGATGTCGCCGGCATCGACCAACTTGAGGTCTTCTCAGGTCGAGGCCAGTTCGCACGCTGTAGCTTTCCATGTACTTGCTCGCTTCTCGAATGGATGAGGGGGCGAACCTACTTCCACTCCTGTATGAGGCTGTCCTGTCTAGTGGGGCGCCAAATAGGACGTAGTCAGCTTCTTCAAGTTCATCCGCCTTTTCGAAGAACAACGTAGGTACCGATTTTAGTTGTCCTTCAAATATCTTCATATCTGCACTTCCTTCCATCTGTAGCATTTTGTTAAGTGGTCGTTCACCAATCCAGCGGCCTGCATGTAGGCATAGCATATGGTGGGGCCGACGAATGTGAAGCCTCGACTCTTGAGGTCCCTGCTCATGGCGCGACTCTCCTCAGTTTCTGAGGGCATCTCTGCGAAACTTGTGAATGTGTTGATCCTCTGCCTGCCGCCAACAAAGCCCCATATGTATTTGTCGAAGCTACCATACTCTTTTTGGATATCTAAGAAGGCACTAGCGTTTTTGACAGCGGCCTCAATCTTCCTGCGGTTGCGAATTATTCCCTTGCTGTTCATGATCCTCTCGATATCAACTTCAGTGTAGGTGGCTACCCTCGTGATTTCGAAGTTGTGATACGCCTCCCGATATGCCTCGCGCCTATGGAGTACTGTTCGCCAGCTCAGCCCAGCTTGGATACCTTCCAGCACAAGGAGCTCGAAGTGGAGACGGTCATCGTGAACGGGGACACCCCACTCCGTGTCATGGTAAGCAGTCATAATTGGGTCGTCGGTCCCCCATCCGCAGGTATCTTTCATGGTTTGAGCGGAGGTGGATGGTCTCAAAAGGTTTACGTACATTCACATCAATATTATTAAATATGTCGCTGTGATAACCTTCTCGGATCTGAATAGCGAGCACGAAGGAAATAACTGAGGCAGTAAAAAAGCGGTACACGGCGATAGCCGAGTCAAATAGTTGCGGATGCGGCTGTAGCAGTGACCGTGTTAGCTGCTAAGGAGCGCGCGCGCTGAAACTAGAATGATCAAAGTGATTATGATTTTTATGTTTCTTGCTGGCATTTTTGGTTATGTAGCCACTTTGAATTCGATGATTTAAACATAACAATGAGCAGCGCGCGCGAGCTTTAACAGCTTATATGGAAGTCCATTTCGGTCCACGTAGTTTCGACCTCATTAAGCGATGCGTCCATATGTCCAATTGTTTTTCCAGAGTCTCATTTCAGTCCAAAAGTCCATTTTTCGTCCAAGTGTCCGAACCTTGACCACTAGCTCTCATTCTCCAGGTTTCCTAGACAATCTACACTATGGGGCCCCCCTTGGCAGGCATGCTGTTGACGGGCTAAGCTGCTAGCTATACCTTGGACCATGGAGAGTTCGTAGGGAGGGTTCTAGACTTGGACTAGGAGATATCCATGGAAAGACTTGTGGACTGATTGGATTGACCCGAGACTACGTGGACGCTGTTGCTATATCCGTGTACAATGGCTAGATAAAGGCCCACGCCGATCGAGGTGGTTAGACACTTTGGACGATTAAGCTAAGTTCTTTAATTCATCGCTGATGTGGGTTATTACTCTGGAATCGGACTCCTTAGCGACTCTAATTAGATCAAGTTCGAGTTCGGGGACTTTATCTGCGTATTTTGATTGTATGAGGCTTCTTGCGGTTCCCCTAAACTGTGAGCCCTTTTTTATCATTTTTATGCAAGCATCTTTGAGTATAGCGTACCTCTCCGAGGGCTCCACGATCTCCGCAAGGACCATGAGGGCGCTCATCTAGATGGCCTCTGCACTATCAGTCGTTTCTTCTTCACTGTAGAACAGATTCAGCAGGTCTTCTCTGAAGAGATCGTCTAGCGCTCTCAATTTTGCCTCCTCGGATATTCTCGAAATGTTTAACGCTATTTGAAGGAATTCATTTTGATGACTGGTTTTAGTTTTGTTAAATATTTTCTCTTTAAGTTTTTTCAGGTATTTGTCTGCTGGATAATTCTTTTTTTGGCTCTCCGGAGATAGACCAGCGATTGCAATTTTTATCATTTGTTCATTATTTGAATCTAACATATCGAAGTACTCATCTAATACTCTGGAGTCGGAGTATTCTCGCTCGGTAAGTTTCTTCGCGCGCTTACAAGTCGAAGTAATATTTTTTCGGATTGCTCATATCCACTATATTTAGCTGGAGTAGTAGTAGCGGCCGCTCTCCTTCTGCTCGCGGTCTAGTTTGCTGCCTGGCTTGTTGACCCTTGGCCTCTTTGTATCGGGGTCACGTCGGAAGGTCACACCCATCTGCTCCAGAAAGCTGTTCATCCCATCCTCGAGACTGAGAGGCTGGCCCGCGTGACCGATGCGCCCCGCCTCACCGGTGAAGACCATGAGCTTATCCGCAATGAAGTCCTGGGTTACTATGTCATGCTCTACGACGAAGGCTGTAACTCCCCTCATCTTGGTTATGCGCCGGATTGCTCGCGCCACTGCGAGCCTCTCCTCAACGTCGAGGTAGGCACTCGGCTCATCCAGTAGATAGATGTCACTGTCCCTGCTCAAACATTCGGCGATAGCAACACGTTGAAGCTCACCGCCCGAAAGCACCTTAACATCTCTTTCCAGCATTCGTTTGACATGGAGAGGTTCAATCACCTCAGCGGTGAACCACTGCTCGCCATACTTCTCCCCAGCCGCCTTCCTGAGCATCTGCTCCACTGTGCCATCAACGCTGCTGTTGCTTATGTACTGTGGCTTATAACTCACCTTAAGTACAGGATTCGATACAGCTCCCTCGTCTGGCTGCTCTACTCCGGCAAGTATCTTGATGAATGTAGTCTTTCCAATGCCGTTCATGCCGAGAATGCCAACGACCTCACCTATTCCTATCTTTCCCGCCTCAACATCAAGGCTAAAGTTTCCGTACCTCTTCTTCAACTCGCTCCACTGGAGAAGTGTACGTGCTCTGCTTCTGTCAACATTCGGAGGCTTATCGTGGAAGATGATGGGGGTTTCCCTGAAGCGGATGTTTTCGTCTGGAATGTAGCCATTAATATAGATGTTTATGCCCTCTCGGACGGTATGTATTCGGCTCACTATACCGTAGACGTCGGGTTCACCGTATATTAAGAAAATGTCATCACTCAGGTAGTCGAGGACTGCAAGGTCATGCTCTGCAGCGACAACCATCTTCTCCGCATCGACAAGACCTCTGATGACTCGTGCTGCCTTTGTGCGTTGATAGATGTCGAGGTGGCTGCTTGGCTCGTCGAAGAGATAGACCTTAGCATCCCTGATGACGGCTGTGGCTATGGCGACTCGTTGCAGTTCGCCCCCACTTAGAACCTCCAGTGGCCTATCCATCAGGTGCTCTAGCTCAAGATCCTTCGTCACCTGTTCCAGCATCCCCCGCTGGTCGTACCTATTTAGTACCTCGCCTACGGTGCCCTTAACCACTTTTGGTATCTTGTCGACGTATTGAGGCTTTAGTACGACTTGCATATTACCACTATAGAGCTTTTCAAGGTAATCGTACATCGGTTGTCCCGCGTAGTTCTCTTCGACATTCACTCTAGTTGGCGGAGAGACATAGTCGCCAAGGTTGGGAACGAGTTCCCCTCCAAGTATCCGCAGAATCGTCGACTTGCCTATTCCATTACGACCTATTAGACCGACGACTGAACCCTGTTTCAGCGTTGGGAGCCGATAGAGTGTGAAAGCATTCGGTCCGAAGCGGTGAGTATGGTCCGTCTTCAGTTCGTCGGGGAGATTTACGATGCGAAGTGCGTCAAAGGGGCATTTCTTGACACAGATTCCGCATCCGCTGCAGATCATCTCAGCAACGTAGGCTTTGCCATCGTCACCGATACGTATCGCTTCTCTCCTCGTCCTGACCATCGGGCAGAACCTGATGCATACCTGGTCACACTTATTCGGTTTGCAACGCTCCTTGTCGACGACTGCTATTCTCAACGCCTGCACACGGTCGTCGATTATTGGAGGAACCCCTTATTTAAGCAGTAATCAAATCGGAAGCCATTATGTAGGGTAACTTTTATTGTTAAATATGAAACTGGATCCTTCCCCCGTATAAGCGTCAACAATGAAGCGCACACGATTGAAAAAGGAAGTATTTTTTAGCGAGTTATCTTTTTTAGCTTGATCCCGGTGGGAGCCCAGGCCTTTGTCAGCGTTTCCTCGATGACTCCTCGGTGCCCTGAGGGGTCGTACATCGCCTCGACGAGGGCTTCGTAGTCGATGTTGTTGATGACCTCTGCACCTGCGTTGAGGGCGTTCATGTTCAACGCTATCGCTTTTTCGACAGGCATCCTCTCCGGGTTGATGTCGATTCCATAGAAACCGCTGTAGTTGTACATCTTGAAGACTAGTAGAGTGGCAAGCATTTGGTCTATTCCAAGTACTCCGGCGTTTAGATCCTGATCATAATTTCCGAGCGGCTGGCTGTTCCAGTGGCTGTGGGCGAGGCGCCCTTCCCTGAGCACTGAGGCGAAAGCTCCGGTGAGATCCTCGTGGCCCATAAGTACATGGCCGACCTCGGGGTTTAGCCCCACCATCGCGTGTCCTTCCTTCAATAGCTGAAGATTCTCCCTGTGTCTGAGTAGCACCTCGACGTTCCGCGCGAAGAGGAGTCCATTGGCTGTGTTCCTGTATATGTTGTTACCGCGAGGCTCGTAGGGCTTCGGTTCCATTGCGACCCGCATACCTGGAGCTTCATCCATGGCCTCCGCAACGGCTCCCTCAAATCGGCTCCACATCCCATAATAGTCGTGGCCGAATGGATTCTCGTAACCGTCAATTCCTGGCCAGATGACGCATACGTCAGTATCCAGCTCCTTATTCAGTCTAAGAGACTCCTTCAACCGGTCGATCGCGGTTTTCCTTGTCTTCGCATCGGGGTTGCTGAGGCTTCCGAACTCGAACTGCCTGTCAAAGAAGAGCATAGGTATGCATGTGATCAGTTTGATGCCCGTCTCCTTTTCGAGTTCCTTGTAGATGTGGAGGTTCTCCCAGTTTACCTCGTTGGGGAAATGAGCCTCAACGCCGAGGCTACTATCGATCATTCCCTCATCATACATCGTTTTGATCTTCTCTACGCAGTCGCTTATCGTCCCCTTATCTACATAGGCGTCGTGGAACCTGCCTCCCCCAGGGTAGAAGTACCAGACGCCGACGCTGAAGCATGGCTTGAGCTTCGAGCCATTGAGGTGCCTTAGCATGTCATCGGGGGTTCTCTCGATCTTCTGTGGTCTGAGATCTAGCATGATTTGAAGATGATTTGAGGTTTTATAGAATTATCGGGTCATCACATGCGCTATTCAATTATATATTTTTGAAGAGTGAAGATAAAACAGCTTTCTGAGTCAGGCGAATGAGCTGAAAGCGCCGCGGAGGTCGACGCTCAGCCTATCCTGTAGCCTCTGGAGATCCCTGTAGGTTTCAACGTTCATCTGCCTCGGCTTAACTCGACTGGATTCGTCTAGGTGGACGAATCTGTCAGTTATCTCGGATATTCCTGTATTTTCACCTAGTTCCTTTTTTTGGGTCCATATTACCTGTAAGGCCGCACCGTAGGCGGCTCCCTCGTCGACCTCGAGACAGACGACCTCTACGCCGAAGACGTCGGCGCATATCCTCCTCCAGGCCTTATTTCTGGAGCCCCCGCCTGTGAGCCTAACCTCTCTGGGCTCGATACCCATCTCTTTAAGGCGGTTAAAACCGAAGTTGAGGCCCATAGTCGCCCCCTCCATTGCTGCTCGTGCGAAGTTTCCTGCGCTGAAGTTCTCGGGGGTGAGACCGTAGAGGACGCCTTTTCCATCGGGGATGTTGGGTGTCCGCTCCCCCGTAAGATATGGGAGTAGTATTACGCCGTTGGATCCGACTGGCGTTGCCTCAACCTCCTTCTCAAGCTCCTCGTATCCATAGCCGAGTAGACTCCTTACTGCCTCGGTGGCAACGGTTACATTCATTGTACAGGCGAGTGGAAGCCAGGCACCGGTTGAGTCGCAGAAGGCGTGAGCCTCCCCGGATGGGTCGACTACAGGTCTTTCAGAATAGGCATAGATGGTTCCCGATGTGCCGAGGCTTACGGTGACGATTCGAGGCCGAGTGTTTCCCGTTCCGATGGCGCTCATCATGTTATCTCCTCCTCCGGCGCTCACAAGCGTCCCCTCGCGGAAACCTAGCCTATCAGCTGCCTCTTTTCTGAGACTACCTGAAGGTTCCTCCGAGGCTTGTATTTTTGGAAGCTTCGAAATGAGGTCAGGGTCTATTGCATCGACTACTTCTCTCCTCCAGCGTCGTGTCCTTATATCCATGAGCGCTGTCCCAGAGGCATCTCCCGGCTCCATCGTCACTCTCCCCGTGAGCCAGAAGTTTAGGTAGTCGTGGGGGAGGAGAATCTTCGAAAGTCGGGCAAAATTATCTGGCTCATGTCTTTTCAACCAGAGTATCTTTCCGGCCGTGAAACCTGGGGGGATGCTATTACCCGTTAACTTCACTACCTCTCTCACCCCACCGAGCCTATCAATGAGCCACTTGCACTCGTCACTCGTACTCGTGTCATTCCACAACTTCGCGTAGCGTATGACACTCCCAGCCGAGTCGAGGGGGACGAATCCATGCTGCTGTCCGGAGACGCCGATACCAAGGACCTTCTTAGGGTCTATTTTCGCCTTATCTACGGCTTGGTGTACTGTCTCTAACATTGCCTCGACCCAGGTGGATGGGTCCTGTTCGCGGTGGCCCGATGGCAAACCTTCAATTAGTCCATAGCTAACGTAGCCGCTCCCGACCATCTTCCCATTCTCACCATCGACGACGACGGCCTTCGTTCCCTGAGACCCACAATCTACACCCACAAAGAAGCCCAATGGAACCCCAAGAACCAATACTCTTTAGTTATGTAAAACCTGCACGGAAAAAAATGAGAGAATGCGAGGAACTACCCCCAAGCCTCAAGCATTTGCGCCAATTCCCCAACGTCGTCGGTTCCTGAAATCCATACAATTTTGTGCAGATAAAGAGCCCGTATGCTTCTCTCCCAAGGCTGATAACTGTAATGAACCTGATATCCATCAGGTGTAATAGTTGGCGCGCCACGCCGAGCTCTCTGAGCTCAAGCTACCCGAATTTGGCACCCCAAAGAAGGAGCCAGTCATTCCACCAGAGACCTACTTGTGCAGGATCCAGACACTCCGCGAGAGAGCAATAGATAATGGATATGATGCCATCGTAGTATATGGCGACAGAGAGCACTTCGCCAATATCGCCTGGTTAACCGGCTACGATCCTCGCTTCGAGGAGGCACTTCTCCTCATCAACCTCAAAAAGGAGGAGAAGCCGATCCTCGTCGTCGGTAATGAGGGTCTCGGATATACTGGCATAAGCCCTATCCAGAAGCAGCTGAAGATCGCCCTTTATCAGAGCTTCAGCCTAGTTAGCCAACCAAGGGGTCAGAGTAGACCATTAAGGCAGATCCTGAGGTCGGGTGGTGTTAAGAGGGGTGCAAAGGTTGGTGTCGCTGGCTGGAAGTACTACACCGATGTAGAGGTAGAGGACCCAGAAAGGACTCTCGAGATCCCAAGCCTCATCGCGGAGACGATTCGAAAGAGCGCCGGTAAAGGCAACGTCTTTAATGTAAATAGGTTACTTATTCACCCCACCGAGGGCATCAGAGCCTTAAACGACGTCGATCAACTAGCTCGCTTCGAATATATTGGCACTCAAACCAGCCAAGCTATAAGAGACCTCATTTTCGGACTCCGTTCAGGTTTGACGGAGTATGAGACTATCCACCTCATGAGATTGAACGGCCTACCCCTCAGCTGCCATCTCATGCTCTCGTCGGGGGCGAGGGCAACCATGGGATTGTCCAGCCCATCAAGCAGGGTCATCGAGCGTGGCGACCCCCTAACTGTAGCCTACGGGGCTTGGGGGAGCCTCGTTGCCCGCGCTGGATTCGTAGTCGAGTCTGAGGAGGAACTAAGGAAAGACATAAGAAACTATGTTCAGAAACTTGTCGCTCCATACTTCGAGGCGATAACAGCCTGGTACCAGACGCTAAAAATCGGAGTAAGTGGAGGCGAGCTCTGGAGGGTAGTTCACGACAATATCGGAGACCCTTTTTTCGGTGTCCAACTCAACCCTGGCCACCTAACCAGCCTTGAGGAGTGGCTCAGTAGCCCCGTCTACGAGGGTTCAAGGGAGAGGTTCGCGTCTGGAATGGCAATTCAGGTTGACATAATACCTAGTACAGGTACGAAGTATTTCACGACTAATATAGAGGACACAATAGCGCTGGCCGATGCCCAGTTGCGTAAGGAATTTGAAGAGAATTATCCAGAGGCCTGGGACAGGATCCAAGCAAGACGAGAATTCATGACGGAACAGCTGGGAATCAGGCTTGCCCACGAGATACTTCCGTTTAGTAACATCCCCGCCTATCTCCCACCCTACCTCCTGGCACCTAGGAAAGCGATTAGGATAACCGAATGATCGCTTATCGACTGTTTTTTATCCCCCTGTGTCAAGAAAAACGCCATGCAGGGCGTAATAGGTGTTTACGCGCGTGAAGAGGTCGGTAGGAAGAGCCTCTACACACTCTATGGTGTACAGCACCGTGGGCAAGAGAGCGCCGGAATAGCGGCTGCGGGTGACAGAAGCCTAAGGGTCTGGAGTGGCTCTGGACTAGTATCAAGGGTATTCGACGATCGATATGCCCCATTTAACCATCCTGACGACTACATAGTCATTGGCTGTGCCTCAGGTGAAGATTCATCATATGGAATCCCACCACGTGTCTTTGAGACTGAAAGATACAAGATTGCCCTCACCCTCGACGGTTACCTCCCCAAGAAGCCAGGTGAGTCGAATGAGAAGGCGTTCTGCGACGTCCTTGAGGCAAAACTCCAGGGCACGAGTATCCTACCCGCCCTCCGCGAGGCGATGTGGAGCCTACCAACTGCTTACTACAGCCTCGTAACAGTTGTCCTCGACAAGAAGGAAGAGAAGAGCACACTCATCGCCGCACGCGACCCAAGAGGAGTCCGCCCTCTTCATGTAGCCCGCACAAAGGATAAGCTCTACGTCGCATCCGAGTCGGCTCCAATAGACGTCCTCGAGGGAATGGGCGAAGCATTCGACGATCGGAGAGATATCGTACCAGGCTCCATGATCTGGATAAGTCTCGACGAGATCAAGGAGGAGCAAGTAATTGAACCTCGTCCCGCTCATTGTGCATTCGAGTGGGTCTACTTCGGTCGCCCTGACTCCGTAATGGAGGGAAGAAGCGTTCATGTTGCCCGTAAGAACCTCGGTCACGCCCTAGTCGAAGCCCATGACTTGAAGAAGCAGTATCGTGTAGAGAAAGGGCCCTGCTATGACTTAGCTGTGATACCCGTACCCGACTCCGGCCGTAGCGTCTGTACAGGTGTTGCCGAGGGTCTCGGAGTCCCAGCTGATGAGGGTATAATTAAGAACGCCTACCTTGGACGCATCTATCTGATCTACGACCCAACCTTTAGGAAGACTGCCTCGGATCTTAAACATAACATCATTCGCGACACAGTACGTGGCAAGAGAGTCGCTATCTGCGACGATAGTATAGTTCGAGGCACCGTAAGCGAGTCAGTCGCCAAAAGTCTAAGAAAAGCGGGCGCTACTGAAGTCGACTACCTCGTAAGCTATGCCCCCATCGTCAACCCATGTTTCAGCGACCCCGTCGACAAACCTCTAGCTGCTAAGTCATTCAAAGGCAAGAGCATCGAAGAGATAGGTCGCCTAGTCGCCGAAGGTCTACCCAGCATCGATCATGTTCACTACAACACTCCCGAGGATGTCGTAAAGGCAATTGGTCTATCCCCTGAGAAGATCTGTACCTTCTGCATAACTGGAGAGGATCCCTTCAAGAAAGGGAAGTAAACACATCGCGCGCGATGCCTCTAAGCTGTAGGTAGTTTGTGACTCGGCACCTGAGTCTAAACTTTTGCCGATTCGAGACAGATCCTTGTGCCCATCCTCAAGCAGTATCTTGTCCCACCTATCTCGCCGACACCGCTGAAGAACCGAAGGGTGGCCATCATGGAATGGTTACAAGACGGTTATTTAGATGTTGAACCCTTTCCGCATGGGATATAACCAGCCGGGCGCCATGAGGAGGCATGGTTGCACCCAGAGCAGTCTCCGTCATAGGCTTCAAGGACGCTGGTAAGACCAGGGTCGTTGAAGTCCTCGTTGCTGAGCTTACTCGCAGGGGTCACAAAGTTGGAACCCTGAAACACACCGTCGAGGATGTTTCCCTCGATAAACCTGGAACTGACACATGGCGCCATGCCGAAGCCGGTGCCGTCGCCTCAGCCATTCTCTCCGATAAGCGCACAGCCATCTTCCTTAAGCGGATGATGAGCCTTCAAAGGGCCGCAGATGCCTTGGGGGAAATCGACTACGTCGTGTTGGAGGGCTTCAAAACCTTAGACGTGGCCCCCAGGATAATCGTACCGAGGACTCAAGAGGATGTCAGGGATCTTTCAATGGGCATCGAGATTTTAGCCGTCGATATCGATGGGAAAATCGATAGCGCCGGGACAGTGCCGGTCATCAGTCTCTGCGATGTTGTCGAACTTGCTGATATAGTCGAGGCACAAGCTTACCCTATCCTGGGTGGACTAGACTGCAAGGCTTGTGGCTACTCCACCTGTGGAGAAATGGGTAAAGCAATACTCGCGGCGAATGCCAACGCCGAGAGGTGTATCATGTACAGCAGCGACGTCGTCCTCAGAGTAGACGATTCCGCAGTCGCATTAAATAGCTTCGTCCAGTCCGCGCTCACCAACGTTGTACTTGGATTTCTTAAAACCTTAAAGGGTGCCGAAGAGCCGCACAAAGTTAAAATCGAATTCGAGGTGGGGCGAGACGACTGAGAACCTACACATCTGCGTAGACAGCAATGAGGCCTCCAATAGACGCGACATTCTCAACTTCCTCCGACTGTCGGGGATTCAGGTTGACGTCCAGAAACTCCCCGTCTGTGACTATGTGGTATCCGATCGAGTCGGCATTGAGCGGAAGGACGTTAATGATTTTCTCAGCAGTGTTAAAGACGGGCGTCTTTTCAGTCAGGTGAAGGCAATGGTTGACATCTACGAGAGACCAGTTCTCATACTAGAAGGGCAGGTTAACAAGGCCCTCAGGAGGAGCGCAATGAAGCCAGCCGCCGTCTATGGAGCCATCAGTAGTATAGCACTTGACTTTGGTGTTAGCATAATACCTACGGAGGACACCGAAGGGACAGCCATTCTCCTCCAGCGCCTAGCTTATAGGGAGCAGGTGGATGCCAACAGGATCATCCAGCTACGCGCTGTAGATAGAAGCCTCCCTCTGAACAAGCAGCAGCTCTTCCTTCTATCCGGATTCCCCCAAATAGGCATCGCCTCCGCTGAGGACCTCCTCGAAAAATTCGACACTCCTCTCAATGTAATAGAGGAGTTGGCCTCTGCCAAAATCCACGTCTCCCCCTCAGGGAAGACGAAGAAGTTGATGGGGCCACTCACTGAGGTCAAGGGGATAGGTCCAACGATAGTTGAGTACGCTCAGACCCTCCTCAGAACCAGCTACAGCCAAGCCTGCTCCGACAAGACTGATTGATGCAATATTTTTTATTTAACGTGGAAACTGCGGGTTAAACATGGAGTCTCTAACACACACTTTCTCAATCAAATCACTGCTTATCCTGCTAAAGGAGTCTAGAAGAATGACCCTGGAGGAGTTGGCTGCAGAAATGGGGAAACTCATGGGAGCGTCGTCCACGCAATAGACGCGCTACAGGGAGCTAAACTCATCGAAAGTCTCCAGAGCTGCAACGCGCCATATGGACGTGTGGTCGCCTTAACTTTGACAGGTCGGACCGTAGCGGCGAAACTCAAGGAGATCGAAGACCTGATAGGCTGGGAGGGTGAGGGGGGGTCACTTAGTCAGAGCGATCAGTACTGGATGCCCTTCTCGTTAACGAACTCCTTCGGCGCCTTAATCTCTTCGATCCTGTTCACGAAGTCGGCTCTATCCAGAAGCTCTTGTGGCGCGTATCTTCCAGTCAGGACAACGTTCGTCTTCTTCGAAATTCTGTCTAATAGCTTAAGCACATCAGTAACTTTGAGCAACCCCGAATAGGCTGCGAGACATATCTCATCTAGAATGAGTAGGTCAGTTTTACCCTCCTTCAAAACATTTTCAGCATATTTAAGCCCCTCATACGCTGCCTCCCTATCTCGTTCAGCGGGTTCCCTAATCTTCAAATCTAACATCTCTGCTCGTGGTTCCTCCTTCCCCAGCCTCAACCACCCTGGTTTACCGAACTGGCGTATTTCGTAGTAACCGTGGAGCATATCCTTGATCTTATACTCTCCCGTCTCCTCATACCACTTCATGAACTGGACCACGACGACCCTATTTTTGTGGCCTACAGACCTAAGCGCAAGCCCTAGTGCACTTGTGGTCTTTCCTCCTCCAGTCCCATAGTACAAATAAATATATCCCATCTTGTCACCCGCAGGTCTCGCAGATGATTGAAGGCTTCCCACCAGCGTACTCCTCATCCGCACTTGTGTATTCCTGCTTGTTTCCCGACTTAATGCCTAGGTTCAGCACCTGTTCGCCCTTACTTCCATACCTATAAACTGTTACCCCTTTGCACTTGAGCCGATGGGCGAGAAGGAAAACCTCCTCGACTTCTTTAACCGTAGCCTCGTTGGCGAGGTTAACGGTCTTCGACACAGCGTTCTCAGTGTGTCTCTGAAAGGCAGCCTGGATCTTGACATGCCACTCTGGCGAGATCTCGTGGGAGGTCACAAAGATCCGCTTGATATCCTCAGGCACGCCTTTGATGTCCCTTACGGTTCCAGTTCTTGCAATCTTCTCGATGATCTCGCCACCGTAGAACCCGTTTCTCTTCGCCACCTGCTCGAAAAGGGGGTTGAGTTCGAGAAGCTTTGCACCGTCGAGGACATTCCTAATGAAGGCTATGGCGAAGATTGGTTCAATACCCGAGGAGCAACCGGCGATTATGCTGATTGTACCTGTGGGAGCTATGGTGGTGACCGTGGAGTTTCTCCTCTTCTTAGGAGTTTGCCTCCAAACACTCTTTTCAATATTCGGGAAAGGCCCTCGCTTCATGGCTAATTCCTCCGAGGCTTTTTCTGCCTGCTCATTAAGGAAGGCAGCTATCTTCTCCCCGAGCTCGACCGCATTCTGAGAATTGTAAGGTATACCAAGTTTTATCAACAACTCGGCGAAGCCCATTACACCCAACCCTATCTTCCGATTCCCCCTCGTTAGCTCGTCAACCTCTGGAAGGGGATAGGGGTTGACGTCGATCACGTTGTCGAGGAAGTGGACTGCTGTCCAAATGATCTCCCTGAACCTACCCCAACTGATCTCACCGTACTCGTCAACAATCTTGAGTAGGTTTATACTCCCCAAGTTGCAGGACTCGTAGGGGAGGAGTGGTTGCTCCCCGCAGGGGTTTGTCGCGGTCATCTGTCCAACGAGCGGTGTCGGGTTGGATCTGTTGATCTCGTCTATGAAGATGATGCCTGGATCCCCGCTCTTCCAAGCGCAGTCGATTATCTGTTTCCAGACTTGTTTTGCATTGAGAACTTGGGAGATCTCTCCATTCCTTGGGTTGATTAAGGCATAGTCCTTGTCTTCCTCAAGTGCCTTCATGAATTCGTCGGTTATAGCAACGGAGACGTTGAAGTTTGTGAGTATTCCCTCCTTGGTCTTCGCGGAGATGAACTCGAGGATGTCTGGGTGGTCGACTCTGAGGATCGCCATCATCGCGCCGCGCCTCCGGCCACCCGCCTTAATAACCTCCGTCGTAGCGTCGAATATCTTCATGAAGCTCACAGGACCCGAGGCGACGCCCTTTGTCGTCTTTACTATGTCGCCCTTTGGCCTGAGTTTGGAGAAATCGAAGCCAACTCCGCCACCGGTCTGCTCTATGAGTGCCATGTTCTTTACCGCTGTGAAGATGCCTTCAAGTGAGTCATCGACTGGTAGAACATAGCAGGCTGATAGGGCGAAATTGGTTCCCGTACCCGCGTTGAAGAGGGTTGGGGAGTTTGGCAGGAACTCAAGTTTGCTCATAACTGTATAGAACTCCTTCTCGGCCTTCCACGGATCGTCGCCATATTTCTGGTCCGCTGTGGCTATCGAGTGGGCGACCCTACTAAACAGTTGGGCGGGGGTTTCAAGGATCTCCCCCTCATCGTTTTTTAGGAGGTACCTTTTCCTAAGGACCTCGAGGGAGTTTACCGTTAGCTTCAGGTCCTCATCGATCTTAAGTTGCTTCTTTATGTTTCGAATCTCCGCTTTCTTCGCTCTATAGACTTCGTACTCCTTACCTACCTTCTCGTATCCAAGTCTGTTTAATGTCTCGACGACTATGTCCTGAATATTTTCAACGGATGGCGTCTTACCGGTGTATCTCTCGTTAAGCTTTGTAACTACTTCGTTGGAAATCCTCACAGAATCTGCGCCGTCTTTAGCCCCAGATGCCACTAGAGCCTTGTGAATAGCGTCTGTTATTCTTTCTTGGTCGAACTCGACTATCCTGTCATCTCTCTTCCTAACTTGAGTGATTGGCATCTTTGACGATTAGTTTTCGTTTATCGCCTTATATATAGAGCGCGTGCTATGTCTCAACTCTTCCTGTAAAGGACAATAATTATGGATTAACGCATAATATGCGCATATTGGTTGCGGTTTTTTATTCTCCGATAGCTGCTACTTATGTGAGTAAAGGTCGAGGGGGGTCTGCCCGGTCATCTTAGACTCCTTAATGAGGAAGTCACGTAGTTCTCCTTCATCCTTGAATATGCGAGTGCTGTACCACTCGAAGAAGGGGCTTGGCTCATATGGGTAGTAGACATAGACGAGTTTGGCTAGGCTTTTAGCATAGACCATCTCGCACATGACCCCAGCGCTGATGCTCTGACGGGGGTGATATACTATCACCAGGTTACTATTCTCTATGATCTTATAGTCGCTGTCGATTATCTGAAAACGGAGGTTTTTAATGGCGGCTTCAACCTCGATGGCGTCTAGGACGACCTCCCGTGGGCCGTCTCTGTATTGAATGTGAACGGGAATCCTCTCAGGTCGAGGCTCCCCGAGGTCTATGGCCGTATTGAGGGCGTCCCTCCAGCTCTCTACTATCTCCCAGTCTTTGATCTTGCTCGGATCGAATACTATGTAGTAGTCCTTTAGGGCGGCAGCGAAACGGTTGAAGGTCTTAAAGGCGTTTTCCCCCTCCCCGGTGATGGGGTGGCTGAGGTAGAACTTCTCTTTCTTGGGGTTGTAAATGAGGTCCCGGAGGAAATCTGGTCCATTCTCGTATGCGACTATCTGGACCTCCTTCCATGGTGAAAAGCTCCTCGCAATCTCGTAGACTCCAGCCATCTCCTCTCTGCGCCAATTGGCAATCTCCCCAAGGGTGTACTTGTGCTCCATCCACTGGGGGTCTTGCGCGAGACGCTCTCTGACTCTAATTATGTCATCGAAAATGACGACGAAAAGGTTGGGGTCAAGTCTCTCAACATCCTCACGGTCGAGTCCTTTGTAGCGGTTTCCCTTCCACTCGAAATGTTGGGGGGTGCTTATGATATTGACACCGCCGCGTTCGGTTATTTCGGTCTCGATTCGGGCAATGGCAGCCTCACGAAGGGAGTCCATCTTCTCAGGCTGACTATCATAAAAATCGAGGATATTCAACTTACTCAGGTTTGTACCCTCAAATTTCGCCTGCTCCACAATGTACTCGAAGAGGTGGTAATAGTGGAAGCTTGCCCTTTCTCTCATGTTTAAAAGCATCTCATCGCGGCCATTGCCTGGCGGCCCTGTGCATATTATCACCCGCCTCGTGGACATATCTGGGTCTTTAAGCATCTCCCGATCCTTTTATTTCCTGTCTTCAAATAACATTCGTGGTGTTTAAAGAAAAAAGTCCTCTTAAGCCCGGTAATTTATCTTATAGGAACATGCCGTAAAAAAACCTCGATCCGCCCGAAAATACGCGTCATTTTTACCCGCGATCGGCCGTAAAATGGTTCTAGGAAACGCTTTAATGCACTACGCCTCGAACCCTAGATGGTATGGGCCCGTAGCCCAGTGGATAAGGCGTCGGCCTCCGGAGCCGGAGAGCGTGGGTTCGAATCCCACCGGGCCCGCCACGGTGAATACATATGTCAACCCCCCTCGCGAAGCTGAGAGCAGAGTGTCAGCGACAACTAGATGTCGCGGTGAAAACCGCGTATCCGAGTGTCGAGCTCCCAGAGTCCAAGTTTAGCCAGCCTCCCGACCCCAAGATGGGGGAGTTGGCTTCATCCATCTCATTCCAGCTCGCGAAGCAGCTCAAACAAAAGCCAGTAGACATAGCAGTCAACATCGCGAAGCAGGTGAAGGCCTCGGAAATGGTTGCGTCTGCTGAGGCTCTTAACAGTTACATTAACTTCCACGCCAACGAAGCGACCTACTACAAGTTTGTTCTGGAGGCCGCTGTGAATGATTCAGAGTATGGTTACCTTAAGGTCGAGAAGCCACTGAGGGTTATGGTAGAGCATACCTCTGCGAACCCGATCCACCCGATAACCATCGGCCACGCTAGGAACGCGATAACTGGCGCTTGCCTCGCTAACATGCTTAGGTTTCACGGCCACGAAATGACCGTCCACTTTCTCGTAAATGACATGGGGCGGCAGGTTGCCCTCGCTACATGGGGCTGGATACTGCTTGGCAAACCTGAGCCAGACACAAGGGGTGAAATATTCATCGGAGCCATCTATGCCTCCACAAACGTCAATATGGAACTCATACGAGTGCAAAAGGAGCTTAGGATAGCTGAGAAGAAAGCCGACGTTCCTATGATCGCGGAGCTCCAGGAGGAGCTCGAGAAATTCGAGATAGCCGCAGCGGACCTCAAGAATACGAACAGCAAGATATTCATCAATCTAAAGGAGAAGATAGCCTCTTTCAGTGACCCCGCGGAGGAGATAGCCAAGCTAAACACCGCCTACGAGAACAATGACCCAAAGACTCGAGAGGCTGTAAGGCGCCTTGTAAAAATCTGTCTCGACGGCTTCGTCGAGACCATGGGTGAACTAGGCATTCGCTACGACTCTTTCGACTACGAGAGCGACCTCGTCTGGGAAAAGATGGCGGATGATGTTCTTGAAGCTCTAAAGAACACCAACTTCGTTGAACATGATCAGGGAGCCCTCGTGCTCAACTGCGACGAAGTGGCGACGGTCTACGCCCTCAAGGACCGGTGGGGTCTAGCTCAGCACCATGAGATACCCCGCCTTGTCCTCGTCCGCAGTGACGGTACCACTCTTTATACCCTTCGAGACATGGCCTACAGCATCTATAAGTTCGGTACTGGTGTTGACAAGGTAATCAACGTCATAGGACAGGAACAGGCCCTCGCGCAGCTCCAGCTCAGGATAGCTCTTGTCGCAATTGGAAGGCAGGCGATGGGAGATAACCAGCTTCACTACGGCTACGAGTTCGTCAAGCTCCCCGAAGGGAAGATGAGTGGCCGCCTTGGCAGGTACGTCGCCCTCAACGACGTAATGGATCGGAGTATCGAGCTCGCCTTCGAGGAGGTTACTAACCGTAACCCTGATCTACCCGAGGCTCAGCGCAGAGACATAGCCAGAATGGTGGGTCTAGGTGCCATCAAATACACTCTACTCAGCGTAGACGCCAACAAGCAGGTTATTTTCGACTGGGCTAAGGCTCTCAACTTTGAGACCAACAGTGCCCCATTCATCCAATACAGCCATGCCCGTTGTTGTAATATACTCAAACGCGCTGAGTCGAAGCCAGTGGCCGACTATTCTCAGCTCATCAACCCGAAGGAGAAAGGAATCATTAATCGCGTCGCAAACTTTCCAGAAGTCTTCGATGAAGCCACCGAGGAACTAAAACCGGGCACGATAACTGCCTACCTCAACAGCCTCGCCGACAACTTTAACAGTTTCTATTCAAGCCTTCGCGTCCTAAACGCTGAGACGCCTGGACTCATCGGGGCCAGACTAATGCTTGTAGACGCGGTCAGGATCGTCCTGAGGAACGGCTGCGCTGTGCTTGGCATTGAGGCACCAGAGAGGATGTAGCCTTGTAGCAGGGTAATATAGAATACACTCAAACACTGTGAAGAAGGACGCTTCAGTTACTTCAGTAACTCTGTGAGCGAAGTCATGTCGGCTCCGAGCTCCCCTAACAGTTTTCTGTTATAAATCCCGGCCGCGGGATGATATAGGGGATATAGTATAGCCTCTCCCCAAGAAGTGAGGATCTTTACTGGTTTACCATGCGCATCGCCTATCACAATCTCCTCGAGTCCGTATCTCTTATAGAAATATTCCAACGAGCTGTTCCCCATTGGTGCAACGACCCTAGGTCTTATCAAATAGAGTAATTTTTCAAGGTGAATCGAACAAGCCTCTATCTCATCCTTCTTCGGCCTTCTGTTACTTGGTGGTCTACACTTGGCAATATTCGTAATGAAGATGTCATCCCTCTTGAGACCTGCGTCGGATAACAGCCTATCCAATAGCTTACCGGCTGAGCCGACGAAGGGTCGACCCATCTCATCTTCTCTTCGCCCGGGAGCCTCTCCGATAAAAACCGCCGCAGCATTCAGGTTACCTTCACCCACAACCCTCTTTTTAGCCCCTTTGCAAAGAAGACAGGCATCACATTTTTCGACTTCAAATATTAGGGACTTAAAGCGTTTCTCCTTGTCACCCATTCTTTCAATCGGGTCGTCGATCTCTGGTCTCATGTTTTCCATCCCCGGGTAGGAGTACTAAAAGATCTCGCGCGCATTGCAGGATCATCAAAGACATAACCGAGAGTGTCTCGCATTGATAAAAGATTTCAACACATAACTACTCACCTTTAATCATGGAGCAAAACAAACCTCGACCAGCATTCAAAGTTTGGATGGAGACGGACGACGGCTACGTCTTTGGACCCGGTGTATACAGTCTACTGAAGAAGGTTGAGGAGACTGGCACGATAAAGGAAAGTGCTTCTAGCCTTGGTATGAGTTATCGGTATGCTTGGGGGCTCGTCAGAAAAGCTGAGGAGAAATTGAAGGAACCCTTAATCTTCGCTCACAAGGGTGGCCGATCTGGAGGTGGTGGAGCTGAACTTACAAACCGCGGAAAACAGTTTATCGCCGATTTCCAATTGCTGAGAGAACAAATCAAAAGGGTCTCTGAAACACCTCTCCAAGACGTTGTCTTCGGAACAGTGAGGGAGGTCAAATCCATTCGCAACGAAGTTGAACTCTTAATTCGAGTCGAGATCGAAGATGAGAGCAACATCAAGAAGGGTGATAAAGTCTTAATACAGAAGACATCTAGTGATTGATTCTTCTTCCGAAGTTACTTCCTTTATCAGGATTAATTTTGATTTTTCATGTCTATTTTTCCGTCTTTTAAAATTTCAATATACTGTTCATACCTGTTTTTTATGGCATGTCCCTCATCTGTAAGTGTGTAAAAACATTTACCCTCTGTTTCTTCGTCTTCCCTATTGACGTAATTCAATGTACTTAGATCGTTGAGGTGGTGATAGACATTGCCTATATCATTATCGTCTAAGTAGATGTGGAACTGTTCCTTCATTGTTTTCCATATATCGTAGCCGTAAGATTCCTGCCCATTTTCGATGTTGTGGGAGATAATTGCTAGGATCTTCATTTTCGTAGCACCGCATGTGCCTACTGGTTTTGGCATTGATTGTCCTCGAAAGACTTATAAATAACCCTGGTATATATAACTTACGTATATGTAAAATATACTCTTCTTAGGACCGACTATCCCGGGGAGATGAGGTGAGAATGATGAAGATGGAAGAAGACACTCGTAAGTGCCCGAAGTGTGGTGGCACCAACATCATAAGCGACCCCGAGAACGGCGAGCGCATATGTAGTCAGTGTGGACTCGTCATCGAGGAGGAGCCGATTGATATGGGTCCAGAGTGGAGAGCATTCACGGTAGCGGAGAAGAACACGAGAAGCAGGACTGGATTGGGGACGTCATTGACCCTTTACGATAAGGGTCTTTCGACCGTCTTCAGAGGCGATCGCGACGCAGCTGGCAGGAAGCTCAACAATGAGGCTCGCCTCAAAATGGATCGCCTTAGACGCTATGATAACCGCAGCAAGTTTGACGAGACATGGCGTAGAAACTTAAGCATCGCCATGGCGGAGTTAGACAGGATGTCGGTTCTACTCCACATACCGAGCAACGTCAAGGAACAGGCTGCCCACATATACAGAAAAGCACTCAAAGCTGACCTGATACGGGGCAGGAGTATAGACGCCTTTGTAGCTGCTTCGATCTATGCGGCTTGCAGGACATCTGAGGTACCTAGGCCTATTAAGAAGGTATCCGAGGCGAGCACTCGTGATCACTCAGAGGTCGCGAGGACGTATAGGCTTCTTATCCGGGAGCTAAAGTTCAGGATGCCGATAGATGAACCAATGAAGTTCGTCCCAAGTATTGCAGCGAAGCTGAAGCTTAGGCGCGATACTGAGCAGAGGGCTATAAACATACTGCGTAGAGCAAAGGTAAAGCAAGGGCTGAGTGGCAAGGACCCTCGTGGGCTCGCTGCGGCTGCCCTCTATATGGCTTGTCTCGAGAATGATGACAAGCGGATCCAGAAAGATGTTGCTTTAGCGGCTGGCACAACAGAGGTGACGTTGAGAAACAGACTCAGAGGGCTGGAGGAGTCAATTGGTCCCTCAATACAGACGGCTCCCATCCCGGAGATGCCAGTTGCAACTCCAGTAACGGCTTAAACCTTTCAAACTCTAACACCTCGAATAAGTTTTTCGCTCATAAGCAGTCTGTAAAGTTAACTCTTAATAACCAACATAATTTCTTTCAGCTCGAAGAGTGATGCCAGAAGAAAAACAGCCTGAGAAGAAGATTTCAATCGAGGAGGCGTTACGGAGGATTAGGCCTCTATTCATAATTATGATGATGTTTCCTCTTTTTGGCTTGGTCGCAGCAATGGTGATTCTCTATGTGCTTCGACCGAAGAACCTCCTCTTACTCGAGGTGATGATCCTAATTTCAATGTCCCTGTATGTGGGGACGACGTACTTATTCGCGAAGAGGATGGGGCAGCTTTCAAAGAAAACGAAACCTAATGAAACTTCGGCGAAGGCATAGGTTTGTGTTTTTTGAGTGCCTAACGTAAAATGCGCCCTAAAGTTTTTAATGAGAAGAACAGCATTAAAGTGAGTCGCCTTGATGAAAAAAGTCACAATCATCACCTTCCCGGAGTACGAGAGCCTAGTTCTCGACTCCCTAGGCGCGGCGGGTGTGACTCAGCTAAAGGAGGTCACGGGGCCCGACTACGACGATTACAGGAAGGAAGCAACGGGGCCAGACTATAAGGCGCTTTTTAGCGAGGTCGACCCTCGTTACAAGGAGCTCAAAAAACTCATAAGCTTCGAAATAACACGCACAACGCCTAGTCTAGATGTTCTACGCGACTACGCTAGGAACCCTGAGGCGAAGACCAAGGTTACAATCGAGCAGCTCGACAGGATCAACGCTCAGCTCAAGGGTGTTAAGGAGGCACAGGCCACCGAGGCAGAGAGATTAACTAAGGAACTCGACGAGAAAATCAGCAAGGGAAGCGCCCTCTATCACGAGAAGAGGCGGAGCCTCCTCGAGCAGCAGGCACGCTTGAACGTGAAGATCGAGCTTCTGAAGGCGCTCGGTGGAGACGACATCAAGGGAAGCTTGGCTTACGGGGTAATCAACACCGAATTCCAGAAACGCTTGGAACAACATATGGCGAAACAGCCTGAGATAAAGGTCAAGGCGACGCAGATCTCCCCATCCGACAGCTTCATAATGATATCCGGCCCTGAGGAGACGAAAAAATGGGTTAATGATCTCTTCCTCGTCTTCGAAGTAACCGATATCGCTACTATACTCGGTGAAGACTCCAAAGTCGCCATTGATCCGACCAAGAGAGGCAATATACTCGAGAAGTATCAGAGGGAGACAGCTGAATGGGTTAAGAGTATACCAGCCAAGGGTGAGTCCTTCGAAGAAAAGCTTGCAGCCATCGATGACGATCACCAACAGACGATAAAGCTTCTCGAGCAAGAGAAGGAAGAGAAGCTCAAAGCCTCCGCTGAGCAGTGGAGTCAGCGGTTTACAAAGGTCGAGGCTGAGGTCAAAGAGAAGGAAATGAAGACGCTAAGCGAGATTGCCTTCAACTACAACCTACTCCACTTGGCCGCAGACAGCCGTGCACCAGTTATGAGGACGAAGGTCTTTAGCATCATGCAGGGCTGGACACCCTCCGATAACATCACCGAGTTCAAGGCAGCTGTGGAGGAGGTTGAGAAGAAGGTTGGCGAACAGATAATCTTCGACGTCGAGGATGTGGAACACGATGCCAAAGGCGTCCCGACTCCGACTCCCAACATGAGACCGAGCTTTCTCCTACCAACATGGAAACTCACCACCCTTCGCGGTTGGCCAACCACTACTGAAATTAACCCAGCCTACATTAGCGTCATCGTCTTCTCATTCCAGTTTGGCTTAATGTATGGCGACGTCGGTCAAGGCTTGGTTATACTTATCCTGGGATTCATATTGGCTAGCAAGTTCAAGAGAGGGATGCTGAAGTACCTAGGCGGGCTGTTCATCCCTATGGGCATAGCTGCAACGATCTTTGGCTTCTTGTACGGTTCCTTCTTCCTGAATGAATCGATACTCGGCGCGATCTACCAACCAATAATGCCCAATCCCATCCACCAGACCACGAAGTTACTGCTTTTAGTCTTCGAGATCGCGGCAATCGAGATAATACTAGGCCTCTGCTTAGGTGCCTATAACCAGATAAGGAAGGGCAACATGATTGGCGCACTCGGAGAGCATGGTCTCGGGATGATCCTATACGTTGGCGGTCTCTATATGACAGCGATTTACTTCATCTCGATCAAAATGAACTTCATGATGGCGCTGAACTACTGGGGCTTCTACATCATACTCATAGGCATGGGCCTAAGCTTCGCAGAGCCCGTAATACACAGTATTAAGCATGGTCACGGCGTTGGGATGGAGAGCATCGGTGAAGGCGTCGGTGGTTTACTGATGACATTTGTCGAGGGGCTAGCCAACCTCTTTAGTTTTCTACGTATCGCTGCCTTCGCTCTGGCCCACGCCAGTCTAGCAATCGCTGCAGTGGCGCTTAACGCAGCGCTGCCTCTACCAATACCTGTTGGTTTGATAATGATGAACTTTGTAGCGCTAAGCTTCGAGTTAATTTCGAGTACAGTACAAAGCTTGAGGTTGCTCTACTACGAGTTCATGGGCAAGTTTTTTGACGGGCAGGGGGTCCCGTTCAGGCCTTTCAGACTACCACAGGATAAAAGGATCTCACAATAACCCCCAGTTGGAAAAAGGTTATAAACGAAACGGACGAGCTATAGGAGAAAAAGGTGGAATATCGAATGAATTACTCTGAGACTACCCACCGATCGTTGGAGGGGCAGCCTTGAGTACGGTTGATTTTCTTCCCGCCGCTATCGTCGTCGGCGCCAGTATAATCGGCGCGGCGTATATCATGTCCCAAGGAGCAATCGTTGGGGCATCGGCAGAGGTCGAGAAGAAGAGCACCGTCTGGGGATCCGCCCTGAACGCTATCGGTGGCTTTATGATCGTTATGAGTGTCCTCTTTACGATCATCATATTGGCTGGAGGTGATACTGTAGTGATACCGGATACTGCATGGCCCCTCCTGACCGGTGCGATGACGATGATCGGAGCCGGCTTCGCCGCCGCCCTCTGTATCATGGTCGCCGCTAAGGCAGGTTCCGAGATGTTGAGTGAAAAGCCTGAGCTTTCAATCTGGGCTCTGCTCTTCATCGCTCTCGGTGAGGGTCTCGCAATCTACGGTCTGATCGTCACCATCCTTATGGTGAGCAAGTAACCGTAGGGCGAGCCGCCCCAACAACCTTCCCTTTTAAAATTCTCTTCTGAAAAACATAACCCCTACACCAATCTAATGCCTCATTAATGTTAATCTTGCTTGGAAATGCTTTTAACAATTAGCATATTTGTTTACCTTAAGGGCTTATAGTCCTATCATAGAAGGTTTAAGTATGAAGATCAAGGCCTTCGTCTACGTCACCCTGAAGGCGGGCTATAGCGACCCTGAGGGGGAGACAACGGCTCACGCCCTCAGGGGTCTGGGCTACTCTGTTGATGATGTCCGGTCGAGTAAGGCGTATGAAATCTCATTCGAGGCAGCCGACCGGATGAAGGCGGAGATGCTGCTTGATGAAATTTGCAAGCGGCTGCTTACCAATCCAACCAAGGACGACTACCGCTTCGAGATAAGTGAACTGAGATGAGCCGCATCACTCGAAGGCCGCACCCATTCGAGCACTTCCAAGTAGACCTGCTGAACGCGAATGACGACGAACTTATGGAGATCAGGAGAGTACTTGGGCTAGGCCTCAGCCTAGAGGAACTCCATTACATCCAAAACCACTACCTGATTCGTGAGCGGAAAGCTACTGATGTTGAACTCCAAACTTATGATCAAACCTTCAGCGAACATTGTAGCCACAAGAGTTTCCGCGGCTTCCTCAAAACATCTGAGGGTACGATCGATGGGTTGCTGAAGACCTACATCAGAAGGGTCGTGGAAGAGCTGAAGCCATCTTGGTGTTTTAGCGTCTTCGAGGACAACGCTGGCATAGTAGAGCTCGAGGAAGATTACGCTGTAGCGATCAAAGTGGAGACTCATAATCACCCATCGGCAATCGAGCCCTTTGGCGGGGCAGCGACGGGGTTGGGTGGTGTCATTAGGGACATTCTCGGTGTTTGGGCTGACCCGATCGCTTGTACCGACGTGCTTTGCTTCGGACCACTTAACTACCCTTGGGAGAAACTGCCGGAAGGTGTGAAACACCCGACCTACCTTTTTAATGGCGTCGTGGACGGGATCGGTAGCTATGGTAATAGTATCGGGATTCCAACTGTAAACGGTGCTACGGTGTTCGCCGAGGAGTACGCTGGTAATGTCGTCGTTTATGCTGGTTGCATAGGCGTTCTGAAGAAGGACCAGTATCTGCATCAGGCAAAGACGGGTGATTACTGCATCCTCGCAGGTGGGAAGACTGGCCTAGACGGCATCCATGGTGTGACATTTGCGTCGGCTGAGCTAACTAAGGAATCGGAACGTGTGTCTCGCCCAGCTGTTCAGATCGCGAACCCTATCGAGGAGGAGAAACTGAAGCGAGCAATCCAGCAGATAAGTGAGCTGAGGCTCGGTTCTGCAATCACCGATATTGGTGGTGGTGGACTGAGTTGCGGCGTCTGTGAGACCGCAGAGAAGTACGGCCTAGGGATCGACCTGGATCTCGATAATATTCCGCTTAAGGCGAAAGAGATGGCGCCTTGGGAGATCTGGATATCCGAGAGCCAGGAGAGGATGCTCCTAGTTGTTCCTCCGGAGAACTTAGAGTGCGTGCTTAAGATATTCAGAGACGAGCAAACTGAGGCTAATGTAATCGGCAAATACACTGATTCAGGTGTAGCTAAACTCACCTACAAAGGTGTTAAGGTTGCGGAGATCGACCTCGATTCCTTGTTCAACCCGCCGAAGACAACGAGGACTGCGAGTTGGAACGACCCTAGGCTTGAGGATCCGGTCTTCGATCAGCCAAAGGATCTTGCTGCGGTGCTCCTGAAACTGCTCTCAAGCTATAACGTTGCCAGCAAGGAGAAGGTCGTGCGGCGCTACGACCAAGAGGTGAAGGGTCAGACGGTGGTGAAGCCACTACAGGGCTGGAATGCTGGCCCCAGCGACGGCGCCGTACTGAAACCTCTTGTTAATTCAATGGTCGGTATCTCGGTCTCCTCGGGAATCAATCCGCGATATGGGAAAATAAGTCCATATTGGATGACTGCGAGCGTCATCGATGAGGCGATTAGAAATAATGTAGCTGTAGGCGGGCGAAGATTGGCGCTACTGGACAACTTCACGTGGGGTAGCCCAGAGTACACTGAAAGAGTAGGCAGCCTAGTAGAGGCGTGCAAGGCTTGTTACGATTTTGGCATCGCATACGGTGCGCCTTTCATCTCGGGTAAGGATAGCCTCTATAACGAGTCACCTCTCGGCCCAATTGTGCCAACACTTCTAATCACCGCACTCGGGATTGTGCCAAGTATTGACAGAGTCGTTACTATGGACTTGAAGGAAGCAGGGAATCGGCTATATATCGTAGGGGAGACTGCGCCAGAGCTCGGTGGCTCAGAATACTATTACTTGATGGGTTACCTAGGTGCTTCGGTGCCTAAGCTTGATGCCGCGAAGACGGTGGAGGCGTATAGACTGCTGACAGCGGCGATTGATGCTGGCTACATCCGGTCCTGCCACGACCTCTCGGAGGGTGGATTGGCGGTGTCACTTGCTGAGATGGCCTTCACGGGTGGTCTCGGCCTCGAGGTCAACCTGATGAAGGTGCCAATCACAGTAGAGATGCGCGACGACCAGCTACTATTCAGTGAGTCGAATGGGCGGCTTCTCGTTGAGGTGCGCGAAAGCGACGCTGAGGCTTTCGAAGCGCTGATGAAAGGCTCCAAAGTTGCTTGGATCGGCTCAGTTGTGGAGGAACCTAGGCTTAGTATAGTGAATATAAGTGGTATTGTGATCGACGTGTCAAACCGGGACGCTATTAAAGCGTGGAAGACACCTCTGGAGGCTTAGCGATGAAGCGCGAGGAGATAAGAGTCTTGATCATGCGGGCTCCGGGGACAAATTGTGACTTGGAGACGGTGCGCGCCTTCAAGGATTTAGGCGTCAAGTCGGAACTTGTTCACACCCAGGAGGTCTTCAAAAGGAAGAACCTTCTCGACTATAATGTCCTGGTTTTTCCCGGTGGATTCAGCTATGGCGACTATGTCCGAAGCGGCGCTATCTGGGCAAAGGAATGTGAGTATAGAATTGGGCCGGAGTTGAAGCGGTTCGTCGATGAAGGTAGGCCAGTTTTAGGTGTATGCAACGGCTTCCAGTTGCTTGTGGAGCTTGGCTTCCTACCGGGTTTTGAGGGGAAGTCGAAATACCCTCAGGCAGCGCTGGCTAATAGTAGTCACGGCTACCAAAATAGATGGATACGGATGAAGTATGTGGGCCGGGGGAACTGTGGCATGATGGGCTACGTTGATCAGGGTCAGGTGATAGCATGTCCAGTTGCACACGGTGAAGGAAGATTCATCCTCCCTAAGGAAGACGAAGACGAGCTGCTAGGAAGTCTCTCTGATCGCGATATGCTTGTGTGGCGCTACGTGAAGGTTGATGGTTCCTTCGCGGATGGGGATTGGCCTGAGAATCCGAATGGCGCATTCCACGATATAGCTGGTATCTGCAACCCCGAAGGGACTGTTCTTGGGTTAATGCCTCATCCAGAGCGTGCCTATGATGGGTGGCTCATGCCTGAGTGGACGCGTATTGGGTTAAGTCGATATGGGGATGGTCGAGTCTTCTATGAGAGTATAGTGAGATATGCTGAGAGACGTTTCTAGTTCTTCGACTTATGCACAGTAAATATACATAAATGAAAATTGTCTTATGGTCTTCTCCGTCGTGTTTCGCGCGTAAAAGTGTATAGCTTATGAACCGGTTTGAACCTTTTTAGAGCTTATTTCCCAGAAAAACCTATTATTACTTATTCTTTCTTTATTTAAAGCCTACTTTTATCTGGTGGCTCTCTTTCGCCTGTATTCAGTGAGTTTATCGCTCAGCTGCTTGTCAGCAATTGCCAGGATCTCAACCGCGAGGAGGGCGGCATTCTTGGCTCCATCAATGCCAACGGTGGCGACAGGGACGCCTGTGGGCATCTGGACGATGCTTAGGAGAGCGTCGATGCCACCGAGCTTCACCTCTTTTGGGACACCAATGACGGGTTTGATGGTATGAGAAGCCACAACTCCGGGTAGGGCTGCAGCGAGACCCGCGATGCATACGAAGACACACGCATCTGAGCCCTCAACGTAAACAACGAGTGCCTCAGGATTCCTGTGGGCCGAGAGTATCTTCTGCTCATAGGAGACGCTGAACTCCTTTAGTAAGTCTGCTGCAGCCTCGCTCAGTTCTTTGTCACTTTCACTGCCAACGATTATCGAGACCTGTACCATGACTGAGAATATCCTCGTTGGGCTTATGAAAATAGCCCTAGGTTAAGGAAGTCTTATCCTAAGGTATCTGGATCCTAGAGAGCGATGGGTCTACTGAGTGTCTTCTTCTTCCCCGTGGGCTTCTTTCTAGTCTTCATGGGGACAGTTATAGCTATCAATTCACCGTTGTTTAAGGAGGCGCTGGATTCGGTTGAGTTTCTGCAAAGGAATAGGCGACTTGCGGGGGTCGTGATAGTGATAGTTGGCTTCGTGCTTATGGCTCTCAGCTGAGGCGAGTAGAGATAAATCGTCGCATCGGTCATCTTTTATCATGTCCGAGATAGCCCTAATCTCGACTCTTCACGACTCAGTCGGGTGGAGTATCGAACCGATAAAGGATCTTTCCCCACTCCTCAGCGAACTCTTTGACCAGCGCTTGGTTGTAGTGACGAAGGCGACTATCCCCGCCGTGGTCGAAGTCCTTGTAGCCTCAGGCTGGACCCTAGTCGCACCAAAGAGCAGTGTCGGGGTTGAGTACATCTCAGACTCTCGAAGGAGGGTGCTAAGAGCTAGTCTCGACGCCGGCTCCGACTTCATGCATCTCGTTGACATGGACAGAGTGCTTCACTGGGCGAGGAACTTCCCCTCCGAACTTAGGGATGTTGTTGGGACAATCCCGGAACACAGCTTCCTGATAATCGGTAGGACTAAGAGAGCCTTAGAGACCCACCCTCGGAACCAAATAGACACCGAGGCCCTCGCTAACAGGGTCTTCTCCCTTATCTATGGGAGGGACGTCGATATAACCGCTGCATCGAGAGGCATTTCGAGAGATGCAGCTGAGGTCATTCTAAAGTACTCCCGAGGAAGGTTCTTTGACACCGACTCAGAGTGGCCAACAATCCTCCTCTGTGCATCGGATATTGAAATTGGCTATCTTGAGGTCGAAGGACTCGAATGGGAGACCCGTCTTAAGCGCCAGAAGATGACGCTCCCGAACGGTAGACTACTTGATGTCAAAGAATACTACGAAACGAATCCAGAATCCTGGGTCTACCGAACAATGCTCGCTCATAGAATAGCCGAGGCAGCCCTAGAAACCTACAGGGAGCTAAAAAAGGACAGGGTTCGTTAGATGGACTCATAGATGCGACCGTTTTCGGTTCCGCCCTGTTTGAGCCTCTCCCACATCTGTTTCGCGAGGGCGTCAGCCATCGGTGTCGGGTATTCATTGGTTATGCAGCCGAGGCAGAGCTGGTCTCGGGTCAAGTTGGTGCACTTTACGTATTCCTCGATGGGGAGGTAGTTTACTGAGTCGGCTCCTATCTCTATCGCGATCTCCTCGGGGGTCATGCGAGCGCCTATTAGCTGGGAGTAGGTGGCCATGTCGATTCCGTAGAAGCATGGGCCGATGATCCGAGGGTAGGTTATGAAGAGGTGTATCTCCTTTGCCTCTGCTTCTCTGAAACGCTTCACGGTTCCTTTGGTGGTGTCACCGCGGACTATACTATCATCGACAACTGCAAGGCTTTTTCCCTTGATGAGTGGCTCTAGGATATTCAGTTTTCTGAAGATGACGCTGCGCCTATCATCAGCGTCGGAAATGAAGGCACGTTGGGTAACGTATCGATGTCTGCGAGTGGCGCGCTCCCAAGGTATCCCCGCGACTTCATGGAAGCCATATGCTGCATCGTCCGCCGTCTCTGGAAGACTTATGACTATTTCACACCTCTTTGCCTTCTCCGCGTAGAGCTTGGCTAAGGTACGGCCGAAGTCGACGCGTGCTTGATATACAAACTTGCCATTGGCGCGACTATCAGGGCGCATAAAATAGGCGAATTCAAAAGCGCAGAATGCACGCTTGTTACTCTGGACAAGCTGCCTCTTGATAACCTCACCTTCCTCCACCGCCATGAACTCCCCGGGTCTGAACTCGTGGTCATATTTTATCCCGTTGATGTCTAGACCAACGCTTTCTGAGCTGAAGGCGTGGATTTTCCCAGTCTTACCATAGCATAGTGGCTTAACACCTATCGGGTCCTTGAAGGCAAAGAGAGTGCCGTCATCGACGATCCCAGTTACGGCGAAACTTCCGTCTATCCCCACCATACAGGCGCGTGCTGCCTCCTCAATACTTCCCGTCTCCTCGAGTCTATGCATTATAAGCAGGGCAAGAGCGTGTGTGTCCGAGAAGCTACGGTCAACCCCGACCCTATCCTGAAGATCGCGCACATTTACTATATTCCCATTGAAGCTTATGGCGACACTCCTCTTCTTACCCTTGACGATAAGGGGCATCGCATCCCTCTGCCTCGCACCGAGGTCGAGAGCTCCCGAAGTCGCGTAGCGGACATTAGCGATCCCCACCTTCCCCTTTAAGGTCTTGACGTTGAAGCCGAAGCCCTGGTTCGGTGGGATGAGGCCGAGCTGTGTATAGAGTTCTATGTCACCATCCCAAGTAGCGAAACCGTGACTTTGATGTCCTCGATGATTCTGCGCGAGCATACCCCAGTAGAGTGTAGGAAAGATCTCATCATCCAGAGCGGATGCACCGAAGACCCCACATTTTTCGCTAAGACTCACTAGAGCTCCCTCATCACCTGCTCAACGTTCTTAAGGTCGTAGTCGGTTAGACTCTTTTTCCCGCTGAGAACCTCGTAGCTAGCGACGCACCTCATCGATACCTGCTTAACAACAGGTGCAGGTATCTCAGGAGCGGGGCCATCCCCCATGTATCCAACCTCCCTGAGGTAGGCGCGTAAGAACTCTTTGTCGAGACAGTGAGCCTCTTGTGGCTTCCCCTGCTCGTAGAACTTCTCTGCCCAGAAACGGGCCGAGTCATGGCTTGGTGGCTCATCTATTTGGATGAGCTCGCCATCGAGGCGACCAAACTCTAGTTTAAAGTCTGGAATTATAAAACCTCTACTCTTTGCGTGGCTTTGATAGACGGCGAAGAGTTTGAATGTAGCCTCCTCTAGCTCCCCCCACTCCTCCTTAGTGACGAGCTTTTGAGCTATTGCTTCCTTACCACTTATTTCCACGTCGTGACCAGCTTCCGCCTTCGTTGTCGGGGTCAGGATTACCTCTGGTAGCATCTCCGCCAACTCTAACCCGTCTGGGAGCTTGATGCCGCTCACGGTTCGGGCACCGTCCCTGTATGCGCGCCATGCAGAACCGTATAGGTATGCCCGGCAGACGAACTCTATGTCGATGCGCTCGGCTTTCCTCACCCGCATCGAGCGCTGGTCCTCCAACTTAATGAAGTGGTTTGGGATTACGGTCTTCGTCTTATTGAACCAGAAATCGGATAGGTAGTTGATGCTCTCCCCCTTGTGTGGGATAAGTGTGGGGAAGACAACATCGTAGGCACTAATTCTGTCTGTTGTTACTATCAACATCTCCTTTCCGAGGTCGTAGACATCCCTAACCTTACCTCGACGTGGCTCGAGGCCCTTGACCGCGTCAGAGTACCTCATGACCTCGACCTTCCCCCCGCTGGAGGGGGTCATCTACGATCTGGGTTTCTTTCAATTTTTCCACCGCACCGAATGGATTATCTGATTGATACTTTTACCTTTGATGCTTTGGTATATCAACTTTCTTTTAGCATAAACATGTCAATTAACACTTTTAATGCAACGGATCGGTGTTAGGGTTTAAAGGGGGATAGACTTATACTCGAATCATCATATCTCTCAGCGGTTTGGTCTCAAGCAGACTTAAGAAAAGGTTCGAAGCTGTCGTCATGACCGGTGTCAGACCGCTGGCGAAGGCGGGACTTACCCCAAATACTATCACCATCATGGGTCTCCTAATCTCCCTAGCCTCGGCTTGGTGCTACTACAACTGGAGAATGTCACCGATCCTTCTCCCATCTGCAGGACTCCTGATCCTCCTCTCCGGTCTCTTCGACGCCATCGATGGTATTGTTGCCCGCGTAAGTGGGAAGGTTACCAGATTTGGTGGCTTCCTCGACTCCTTATCTGATAGGTACTCTGATGCCGTCGTGCTCGCAGGCGTCACTCTTAGTGGCTTATGCAATCCAATCGCAGGATTTGCAGCCCTTATAGGATCTTTAATGGTAAGCTACACGAGGTCCCGCGCTGAATCGGAGGGCGTAAAGATGGCGGGTGTCGGCCTCGCGGAGAGGGCGGAGCGAATGATCATCCTCGCAGTTGTAACCCTTCTCGCTTTCCTTTGGTTAGATATTCTGAATTACGGCATCATCCTCCTGGCAATCCTCTCCCACCTGACGGTTATCCAGAGGGCATTCTACTTCCGAGAGAACGCAAAGTAGTAAAATGTCAACTAGCGAAAATGGATTAAACCACGCATGAGACACTAGATAATCTTTTAACACTTAATGCCGAAGGAACTAGCGTGTAAAAGGGAAAGTTTAGGCACTTGGTCCAGATCTCGCCCTACGGCGCCTCGGTACAAATCTTACGTTCGTCCTTCCCACGTACCTTTACTACACCGCGGTGCACTGCGCAGCTAATGCAGTAGTACTTCGTCACTTTAGTGCGTTGGATCGTGGAGCCCTGATTCTGGAGCTCCTTAAGGAGCCTGGAGTCAACGAGACTCGTGAACCTCGTCTGCCTCTTGGCCTTGTCGCGGGGCACCACAGCCCCGCAGATGCTACACTGCACCGTTCCGGAGCTACCCTTGTCGCCCTTGCTGCGACCGCCGCTGCTCCTTTTCTTCGTCAAATACGAAACCTCAGCAGATTAGTGAGGCACCTTGTTATAAATACTACTGGTCGAGACTCATTCCCTCTCAAAAAAAGGGGTCAGAACCTCGAATACGCCCTCAGCTACTCTCCCGTAGCCAAGGGCGTTGAGGTGTACACCGTCGTCGGAGTACTCTGGCCTAAGGTTCCCAACGTCATCGGCAAGGAACATGAATAAGTCGACGAGAGTTATTCCTTCCTTTGCACAGTTGGCACGAATCATCTCGTTGAGTTCTCTCATCAAAGGGCTTGTTCGATTCATAGGAGTAAGTGTGCAGGCGACGGGTTCCGCCCCGATCCCGCGACAGGCAGCGTAGAGCATACGTAGGTTCACAAGAATATCATCGAGCCTCCTCCCGGAGCCAAGATCGTTCACCCCAGCCAAGACTATAACAACGTCAGGCTTCTCCAAAGCCACATCTTTCTCAAAGCGCTTGAGCATCCCTTCCGTGGAGTCTCCATTGATTCCTGCATTGACGACGAAGGCTTGGGTCCCCCTACCTAAGACCCTTAGCCTGGCTCTGATCATCCTCTCCAGTCGGGCAGGATAGGGAACCCTTGGGTCGAGTGCATATGGGTCGCCAAACCTGTAGCCGACAGTGAGACTGTCTCCGAGGGCAACGATGATGAAATGGCTATTCTCCAATCTGAGGATCAAAACAATTGTACAGCTCACGGATTAAAGAAGCCATACGCGCCCGATTAGTAACCTCAACTTCGCAACGATTCTATTGAAATATTAAAATGAGGTAAATTGATATTAGCTCAACAGTGGACGAGAACTGAACTCGATGAAGAAAACCTACCCGATACTTATACTGATTACGGTTTCCATACTCGTCCTCACAGTCACTTACATCTTGATAACGAGACAAGCTGCTACTACAGCACCCACCTATGGATATGAAATAGTCAACACATATCCCCACGACACAGGAGCTTTCACGGAAGGTCTTGTCTACGACGGCGGCTATCTATACGAGAGCACCGGTCTCTATGGGAGTTCAACATTACGTAGAGTTGACCTCGAAACCGGCACAGTGCTCAAGAGCTTGGCCCTCCCTAACCAGTACTTCGGCGAGGGCCTAGCAGTCATCGGCGACGAGATCATTCAGCTGACATGGAGATCCAATGTGGGCTTTGTCTACAATAAGGAGTCATTTGCCCTGATCCGTGAATTCACCTATCCAAGCGAGGGGTGGGGTCTCACATACGATGGCTCCAGACTTATCATGAGCGACGGCTCTTCTAACCTATATTTCCTCGACCCCACAACCTTCGCGAGGTTGGGGCAGATCACGGTCTTTGACATGAATCCCGTTTCAAACCTCAATGAACTCGAGTATATCAAGGGGAAGGTCTACGCAAACGTCTTCGGCGAGGACAAGATTGCGGTTATAGATCCAAAAACAGGGAAAGTCGAGGCGTGGATAGATCTGTCGAGTTTGCCTGGTCCGAAGTCGATTCCCGACGATGTGCTGAACGGGATCGCTTATGATTCAGTATCCGACCGGCTGTTCGTTACGGGGAAGATGTGGCCCAATCTATACGAAATCAAGTTGAAGTCTACCGGTTAAAAGCAGGAGGAATCAGCCGAGGCTGTTTAGGCGCGCGCGCCGGAAATGTTGAATACATCTAGGCCCAAGCTGAAATCTGTTAAGGCTTGATTGAGTACTATCCTGCGCCTGACATCAAGGATCGTGTGGACGAGATCATTGATCTTCTCCGATTCGACCATGTGAAGGCGGGAAACGTCTACTTTGTGAGGAGCCGGGGAAGCCAGTCGCGGCGTACCATAGCCCGCATCCATGGTTTGGGACGAATCTGGCAACTCGCAATGGGGATCGAGGCCACATACATCATTGAAGTGATCTCTGAACAATTCGATCCCCTTAGTAGAGACCACCAAGACAGGGTTCTTGTTCACGAGCTTATGCACATTCCTCATGGCTTCCAAGGAGGTTTCCGTCACCACAAGAACTATGTCACCCGGGAGAATGTTGAGGTTTGGTTTAAAAGATTACAAGAGAAGCGACGTGAGTTGGATCATCTAAGAAAGGATTAAGCTACACGCCTTCGAAATCGTTCCTAGATGTTCCCGGGCCCACAGATCTTAATAGTCGAAAAACCTTCGACTCTGCGTGAGTTTTTCAAGGGTCTAGGATCTGACATGCTATATGTATACGATAGGCGTGTCATTGTTGTGTTGGTAAACGGAGAGCGGCTCTGGCCTTCCGCTAATTTGAAACCTGGAGATAAAGTGGCTATTTTCCCAATTATCACAGGCGGCTAGCTGTGATATTGAGCTCGACTCTCTCTGCCTGCTTGTTGAATACTGCAACGTTCTCTTTACTATAAGGATAGACCATGAGGAGGCTGATTCGACCGTACATGTGGTTAATGTCCTGTATCGATAGGCTGAGGGTGCCCGATGGGTGGCTATGGGCAGTGCCAATTATGGAGAAGTCTATTGGTAACATGTGGATGGGGTAGCTGGCGGAGATGCTATTAGTGGTGGCAAAGGGCGGGAAGAGGTAGTCGGTTATGGTAATCGTGGCTTTTTTCACCTCGCCTCTCAATAATAGAATAGCCTCCTTCGGGTGCATGTCTTTAGCAAAACTCAGCATCTCTAGAAGGAGTTCCTCATCTACGTTTATTTCCATTGTATCAACCCTATGATCTCGCCACCAATTAAATGCGATGAATCTAAAAATCCCTACGACCAATTAATCAGAGGAAAGCGAAATTCATCAACCGATTTCAATCATTTATGTATTTCTGAGAGTAGATGTTTATTAATGAAAATGAAATTGGACGGGTTCGAAGTCCTCCTTAATCTCATGAAGATGATCATGCTCTCTGGGTCATTTCGATATGTATCCGACCGATGAGAAATCTACCATGTGTGAGCTTTTAGCTCTCAAAAAGTCTGAGATTGAATCTTAATTCTTAAATGGGCGTGCTCCACAAGACGGTGGGGGCCCGTGGCCAAGCCAGGATAAGGCGCCTAGTCGGTCGCCGAGACGCGACGCCGGCGCGCAGGCCTTCTAAGCCGGAGATCGTGGGTTCGAATCCCTCCGGGCCCGCCACCACAATCTCTAAGAGTCTTCATCGAAGTTGATTACGAGAACTGATTTGGATGGTAGAAACCGGAAAGATGTCCGCGTCGGAGCGGAGGTTAACATTGTTCTCAAGCAGGATCAGCGGACCGGTAATCTGACGCGGGGTTTCGTGAAAGAATTGCTTACAAACTCCGAGTACCATCCACATGGTGTAAAAGTAAGGCTCCAAGACGGAAGCGTGGGAAGAGTAAAGGAGATCTTGCAGGGACCTGCCAAGGGTAGGCTGGAAATCAAGAAAGACTCGTAAAGTTAGGTACTTCAAATACTCCCAAGATTTATGTTAGACCCTTCCCGAAGATCGATCATGTCTTTTCAGGAGTTATCTGATCCGAAGCAGAAGAGGGCCTTTATACTCTGCAATGAGGCAGTCGCGAGGGCCGTTCTCGAGTCCGACGCGAAAGTAACTGCCTTCTACCCAGGCTCTCCTACGAGCGAGATCCTCGACACCCTTTACCTACTCTCCGCTGACTACAAAGACCTCAAGATGGAGGTCTCCGTCAATGAGAAGGTGGCGCTTGAGACTGCAGCCGGCGCCTCGATGGCTGGGGCGAGGAGCTTCACCAGCATGAAGAGCGTCGGCCTCAATGTTGCTAGTGACACCTTCTACACGCTTGGCTATACAGGCGTGAACGCAGGCTGCGTCCTCCTCGTCGCGGATGATCCCCATGCCCACAGCAGCCAGAGCGAGCAAGACGGCCGCTTCTTTGCACAGACAGGCCACGTTCCCATGCTCGAGCCAACAACCCCGCAGGAGGCATACGATATGGTGAAATACGCCTTCGACCTCTCCGAGAAGTACAAAATTCTGACCCTTATTAGGACCACCACAAGGGTAAACCACCAATATGCCCCCGTTCAAATGGGTGAAGTGAAGCGCACTCCCTTCCAAAAGAAGAATTGGAAGGACATAAAGCGACCCTACTTCACCCTCAGCGACACCGCAAGGAGGCTGAAGGGTGAGGCACTGGAGAAGCTGGGAAAGATTGAAGACGAGTTCAACTCAAGTCCCTTCAATGAGGTTCTAGAGGGTGAGGGGCAGGATTGGGATCATCACTAATGGCGTCTCCTACCTCCACGTCCGCGAGGCTATCGAGACTCTAGGCGTCAAGCCCCACATCCTAAAACTCGGTACCACTTACCCCCTCCCTAAGAAACTCCTAACAAGCTTCCTCATCAAACTCGACAAGGTCCTCATCGTTGAGGAGCTAATGCCCTATCTTGAAGAACATGTAAAGGTAATAGCCAAGGATGCCGACTGTGGCATTGAGGTTCTGGGAAAAGAATCTGGTCACTTCGGTTACGTCGGCGAATACAACGTCGCCATCGTCGCCAAGACCCTCGCCAAAATATATGGTGTTAAGACTCCGGTGGACTACGAGACCGTTCAGGCCAAAGCGATGGAGCTGAAGAAGGTGATTCCGAATAGGCTTCCCGTATTTTGTGCGGGGTGCCCACACAGGGCAACATTATGGGCCCTACAGCAAGCGCTAAAGGGCACCGACTTCGTCCTCAACAACGACATCGGCTGCTACTCGATGCTTCAACTCGACCCCTACAACCTAACAGACATGATGCTCTGTATGGGTGCAGGTCAGGGAATTAGCAGCGGAATGCAGCATGTACTTAACGACAAGATAGTTGCCCTCATCGGAGACTCGACTCTCTTCCACGCCGGGCTCCCAGCCCTCGTCAACGCCATTCATAACGGTCACAATTATACACTCTTCATCCTCGACAACAGCGTCACCGCGATGACTGGGCAGCAGCCTAACCCGGGGAGCGACTTCGGCCCCAACAAGGTGACGGAGATCGATATCGAAGCCGTCGTCAAGGGCATTGGTGTCAAGAATGTAACCACGATAAATGCATTCGACCCGAAGCCGAATGTCGAGACCATGAAGAAGATAATCGCTGCGGATGGGACTAAGGTTGTTATCAGTCAGGGACCATGCGCCCTATGGAATGACCGGAAGAAGCGCGCCGCTAAGATCCCGATAATTCCGAACAAGGTTAGTAAGGAGATCTGCAAGACTATTTACGCCTGCGTCCGCGACTTCTACTGTCCTGCAATACAGCTCGAAATGGAAACGAGTCAGACCTCGATACAAACAGACCTCTGCAATGGCTGCATGGTCTGCGCCAAACTTTGCCCAGTTTCAGCGATTAGCTCTACAGGAGGTGACCAGAAGTGAAGCAGTATAACATCCTCCTAGCGGGAGTCGGCGGCCAGGGGCTTATGCTTCTCAGCCAGGTTATGGGGGACGCATGCACAGATAGTGGCGTTAAGGTCGTCGTCGGGGCCCAGCATGGCCTCGCCCAGCGTAGTGGTTCCATCAGCGCACATGTAAGGATAGGCGACGCATACTCTCCACTCATACCCTATGGTACAGCGGATCTCATCATCGCTATGGAGGCGACCGAGTCCCTCCGCTACGTAGAGTACCTCAAGGAGGGTGGTACCGTCGTTATGAACCGCAGGATAATGCACCCACCACTTGAGACGGCTCCAATCGTAAAGAATAGGCAGGAGAAGCGCGTCTACATCACTTTAGAACAGGTGACGGAGCAGCTCGCGAAAATCGCGGGCAGGGTGATAGCAATAGACGCAGATAAAGTGGCGGCAGAGGCTGGAAACCCAAGGACCGAGAACGTCGTCCTCCTCGGCGCAGCCAGCGCCCTCGAAGGCTTCCCTATCGAGGTTGAACCATTAAGGGAGGCAGTGAAGAGAGTCGTTCCCGGGGGAGCCATAGAAGCGAACCTAAAGGCCTTCGAACTCGGGTATAAGGTGGCGAGTGCGTGACCCTCTTTTTCTCCTAACTAAATCGTCGCACACGATTAATATTTTATAGAATACGCATAGGGTAGAAGCCCCTTTAGACATTGGACAAAGCAAAGTCACGAGTACTCAGTTTAGACGGTGTAGTTAATTCTAAAAACCCTAGACGCCATCCATTCCCAGTGTATGATTTGAGCCTAAGCGACGCGAAGTTAATCGAACTCTACCACGTTATGATCCGGATAAGGGCATTCGAGAACGCTGTGAGGAAACTCACCAAGGAGGGGAAAATCCCTGCGCGTTTCGGTTTTTACACGGGTCAAGAGGCAGTGGCCGCCGGGGTCTCCGCCCACCTGAGGAAAGGCGATCAGATCGGTAGCACTCATAGAGCCCTTGGACACTTGATAGCTAAGGGCTGCGACCTCGATAAGCTCATGGCTGAACTAATGGGTAAGGAGACGGGATTCAACCATGGGAAGGCTGGACCTTACCACACCTTCGACCCATCCGTAGGAGCCCTCGGTGCAAATGGCATCGTAGGTGGTAGTGTTCCTATGACTGCGGGTTACGCCCTTGCTGACCAGCTCAATGGTGGTAAGAACGTCGCTGTCTCCTACTTCGGGGAGGGAGGCAGCAACCAAGGAGGGGTCCAGGAGACCCTTAACCTAGCTGCGTGCTGGCAGCTGCCCATCGTCTTCGTCTGTGAGAACAGCAGCCCCGAGGTCCAGAGGATGCTCGGTCACGAGATTGACTATCCCCAATTAAGCATAGGTAAAGTTAGTCTTAGGGCGAAGAACTACGGGATGCCTGGCTACACCCACACTGGCTGGGATGTTGCTGAAGTCTACAAAGCAGCGGGTAAGGCAATCAGGCGTGCCCGTGCAGGCAAGGGGCCAACACTTCTAGAGTTCAAGGTTCATCAGCTGGAAGGTAACCTTGAGGGACGTCTCGAGGCTAATGAAAAAGAGAGACAGTGGGACCCGATAGACTTGCTCAAGTCGAAGATTTCAAGGAATCTCGACGACAAGATAAGAGTGGAGGAGGTCGATAGGGTTCAGAATGCGATCGAATTCAGCCTGAAAAGTCGTGAGCCGTCGCCGGAGCAGGCCTACACTTGCGTCTTTGGGGAGGTCTTCTAATTTGCCCTCGAGAGAGATTACCTTTGGGCAAGCCCTCAATGAAGCCCACTTCGCCGAGATGGAGAGGGACTCTAGAGTCATAGTATTCGGGGAGAACGTCTCGAGCCAGTGGCGCGAGGCGACGAAGGGGCTCAAAGAGAAGTTTGGGCGGGAACGGGTTCGAGACGCCCCTATCACGGAGACCGCCTTCATTGGCGCGGGTGTCGGCGCAGCAATCGCTGGTTATCGACCAGTAGTAGAGTTGATGCTCGTCGACTTCGGCCTAGTTGCCATGGATCAGATACTCAACCAGTTCGCGAAAAGCACCTATATGAGCGGGGGTGTAGTCAGCGTCCCAATGACGCTACGCGTCCTCACCGGCGCGGGCACAAGCAGCGGGGCGACTCATAGTGAGAGCCTCCACGGCCTCTTCGCACATATGCCGGGGCTCAAGGTCGTAGTTCCGAGCAACCCCTACGATGCAAAGGGGCTACTAATCGCAAGCATCCGGGACCCAAATCCGAAAATTTTCATGGAGCACAGGCTACTCTACCCAGTTAAAGGACAGGTTCCGAAGGAGGCTTATGAAGTACCGCTGGGTTTGGCGAACCTTGTTAGGGAGGGGAAGGATGTCACAGTCGTCGCCACTAGTCTCATGGTTCAGGAGGCTATGAAGGCCGCTGACGAGTTAAAGGGAAAGGTTAGCGTCGAGGTCATCGATCCCCGCACGCTTGTCCCTCTCGACGAAGAGGCGATCGTAGACTCCGTAAGGAAAACGGGTCGCTTGGTAGTCGTCGATGAGGACTATCTGCACTACGGCTTCAGTGGCGAGGTAGTCGCAATCGCTGCGGAGAAGGCGCTTAAGAGCCTTGAGTCTCCTCCAATCCGAGTTGCGACTCCCAACATTCCGCTGCCCTTCAATCCGAGACTCGAGAGGGAGCTCCTCCCGAGCAAAGAAAAGATCGTCGAAGCCATCAAGCAGGTGACAGCATAACCCCATTTCAGATCTCTCCTAAGTTTAGTAAAGTCTTAAAGTAAGGTAGTCCGCCTAATTCGGAGAATGCGCGATGGTTAAGTGCGAGAAGTGCGGCGTGGAAACCTACATGCCCTTCCGATGCAACTACTGTGGAGGCTATTTCTGTGAGCAGCACAGGCTACCCGAGTTCCACGACTGCAAAGGTAAGTTCGACCAGTCTAGGCAGAGCGCGGTTCAAGTCGGTAGTTATACGTCATCCGGCGGCTTCTACGGAAACTACTCAACCAGCCGAATAATCAGGCCCTACTGGTTTAGCAGGCGAGAGTTGAGAGACCTTGCCATAGGGCTCCTAGTCATCATGGTTCTCCCCTTCTTCAAGATATGGGGTTCTTACCCTCCCACTTTTATGATCGGGATTATCACGATTCTCGCCCTCGCATTCATCCTACATGAGATGGCGCACAAGTTCGCCGCACAGAGAATCGGCATGTGGGCGGAGTTCAGGCTCAGTGCAATGGGGCTTCTGTTCACGTTCCTATCCTTCATCCTATTGCAAACCTCGGTGCTCCCATTGATGATAATCGCACCCGGGGCGGTGATGATTGCAGGACTAATGAACATTAAGGAGTATGGTGAGATTTCCATAGCTGGCCCAGCGACAAACATCGCCCAAGCAATCATTTATTTGATTATTTACTTAATTACACCACCTATCAGCTTAGTCGCACAGCTTGCCTCCTACGGAATCGCTATAAACTCCTTCTTAGCTCTCTTCAACCTCATCCCGTTTGGGATCTTCGATGGGATGAAAATATTCAGATGGGACAAGAGGGTATGGGCTACCGCCACAATCACTGCGGGACTCCTCGTACTCTTCTCACTTTTCTAGGGTTCCGCTTATCTACTCGAAACGTCTATCCCTCCCCGTATGATCGTCATACCCGGTCCCTCTTCCCTTGGACTCGGCTGGAGGATCGCGGAAGCGCTCGGCGTTGAACCCCACCCCGTCGAACACCGCATCTTCCCCGATGGTGAGAGTTATATTAGGTTAACAAAGCCCGTGGCTGGTGAGAAAGTCGTTATCATCCAGACCACGGCCCCAAGCCCAGACTCGAAGCTGATGCAGCTCCTCCTTATGGCGAAGACAGCAAAGGACTTCGGAGCTGATAACATCATCGCGGTTGTCCCTTATCTCGCCTATGCTCGGCAAGATAAGCGGTTCCTCGAGATGGAGGCCCTGAGTCTAGACGTCATAATTAGCCTCCTCGAGGCCTCAGGTGTTACCGACCTCGTCGTGGTGAACATCCACAATGAGGTGTCGATTAGAGCTATCGAGGCTAAGCACAGTGTCAAGATCCACAACCTGTCAGCTGTTTCACTCCTGGCTGAATACCTGAAGAGTCGGGGGTTCGATAACGCCTACAGCTTGTCTCCCGACAAGGGGGCCATCTATATCGCGGAGGCAGCATCCAAGATCCTTTGCGGAGGCTATAATTACTTCGAGAAGACCCGTGACCGGAAGACCGGCGATATTAGGATGGAGGTGAAGAATCTCAACATCTTTGGTCGAGGTGCGGTTGTTTTTGATGACATGATCAGCAGCGGTGGAACTATGGCGAAGGCTGTGGAGGAGCTAAAAGCTCAGGGTGCCCAGAAGGTGGCCGCAGCGTGCACTCACGTTCTATACATGCCTGGCGCAGAGGAGAAGATAAGACGAGCTGGAGCTGACATCATACTATCTACAGACACAATTGAGACTCCCTTCAGTCAGGTGACGGTCGCTGGCATTATAGCTACGAAGCTTAAGGAACTCGCTTGAGCACTTAACTTCTTTATTCAACATCGCTATTTCCTTGAAACGAAAATAATTTTCATCTTAGCTCATAAAATGTTGATAGGTTTTGATCGTGTGCGCGCAAATATGTCTCAAGCCGGCTTCAGCGGTTTGTCAGCTCTTTGGTCTCAATTGCTTGTTTGGTTTTATGCTGTCAGCTGCGTATTATTTGGTCTCTCGCTACGAAGACAATTTTGAGATGGCTGTTCTATCCGCGATTAATGGTGGTGGAAATAATATGGCACGGGCTGCCCTCCCTGGTGCTTTGTCTGGTGCTATGGTTGGATTTAGCGGCATACCAAAACGCTTCGTTGACGGTTTAGTTGATCATGAGAGACTTCTTGATTTAGCGGAAAGAGTTGCTAAAGCAGCGGAAATAACAAATTAATAGCGCGAGCTGAAGAAAATACTTTTTATCCCTCCATAGTCGACCTAATTCAAGTTGATCAGCTCCAAGATCAGGATCAAGGTACAGTCCGTAAAGTCGGTGAAGGACATGGAAGGGGGGGAGTGCTTTCAGATCGACTTTGTGGAGGTACGGCAACGTCCACCGGTTATGATGATGAGTAACCCCGATGTCCCCGACGAGATAGGTCAGATGGTTGTACAGGTCACAAAGAGCTTCCAGAGTGTTCTTCCTAATATGGGTCGAGACTATGAACAGATGAAGCTTACATTAATCCTGACTGGCGAGGAGCTGGAAAGCTTCAGGCTCAAACCATACCCAAACCAACTCTACGAGTTGGCAATCACAGATGGTGCCCTCAATTTCGCCGAGGTTTAGCTGGGGAACGGGTTAAATCCAGCCTTATCAGATTTTCTTCGAGTGAACCAGATTGTCAATCATAGACCTCCAGTACAATGATTGGAACCAAGAGGTGGAGTCTACTGACATACCTGTGATCGTCGAGTTCTGGCACCAATCCTGCCCCATCTGTAAGAAGATCGAGTCGACGGTCATGGAGCTGCCCACAAAGCTTGGCGACAAGGCTAAACTCGCTCGCCTCAACGTGATGGATAGCAAAGAGAACCGACGCTTCGCCATAGGAAAAGGGGTCATAGGAACCCCAACATTCAAAGTCTATTGTAGGGGCGTGGAGGTTGGAGAGATAGTGGGGCTGGAGGCAACTAAGAATCTCCTTGACACAATCGAGAACCTCCTCAAGAGCTGTATATAGGTGAGAATCATCCTGTACGACGTCGTTGTACTCGGAGCAGGGCCGGCAGGCCTAACTACGGCTATATACGCCGCAAGAGAGAAGCTTAAGACACTCGTTGTCACCGGCTCAATGGTCGGTGGACAGATTGCTCTTACATACGAGGTCGACAACTACCCCGGATTCCCAGACGGCGTCACAGGCTCCGATCTTGCCGATAAATTCAAGGCACATGCCGAGAGATTCGGTGCTGAGTTCCTCGACGGCGAGGCCACACGAGTAGACTTTGAATCGAAACCAAACAAGGTATGGGTCGGCGATAACCTGCTGGAGACACGATCCGTTGTTGTTGCGACTGGGATGACAAACAGGAAACTCGGCGTATCCGGTGAGGATCGCCTCATGGGAAGGGGTGTCTTTGTGTGTGCCACTTGCGACGCCGTTATGTATGAGGATAGGAAAGTAGTCGTCGTCGGAGGGGGAGACTCGGCTTTACAGGAGGCATTAGATTTAGCGAAGTTCGCTTCAGAGGTCACGATAATACACAGGCGAAGCGAGTTACGCGCCTGTAAGTGCCTTGCAGACAGGGCCGCTAAAGAGCCGAAGATAAAATTTCTCTACGATACGACCGTTGAGGAGATCATTGGTGAGAAGAGTGTGGAGCAGGTCAGAGTCAAGGATCTGAAGACTGGTGAGTCCAAGCTACTTGAGACCGACGGCATCCTCCTTGCGATCGGTTGGGACCCGAACACCTCGATCTTCCAAGGGCAACTCGAGATGGATGAGGCTGGTTACATAAAATCGGAAGGCGTTAAGTCCAGTAAACCCGGCGTCTTCCTTGCCGGTGACCTTATTGATCGCCAGTATCGCCAAGTAGTGACGAGCTGCGGGAGCGGCTGCGCTGCGGCCCTTGAGACTATAGGTTGGCTTGACAAACAGCCGAACCCCTGAGATGTTTTAAAGTAGAGTGCTTAAGCCTGAACCGCTGGAGCTGAGTCGGGTTGAAGGTGATTTTCCTAGGAACGAGCGGGAGTATGCCCACCCCCGAAAGAAGCTCCTCTTCAGTCGCTGTGAAGATGGGTCGAGATGTTGTCATCCTCGACTGTGGGGAGGGGACTCAAAGACAGATGGTTGCCGCACATATAGGTTTCAGCAGGGTCAAGCTAATCTTCGTAACCCACCTTCACGGTGACCACGTACTTGGCGTTCCCGGGCTACTCCAATCAATGACCCTTCAGAGAAGGGAAGAACCCCTCGAAATCTGCGGTCCAAGGGGGATCCACGCATTCCTGCAAGGAGTCTCCAACACTCTGGGTGGCCCTTGTTTCCCTGTCACCGTACATGAGATATGTGAACCAGGCGTCGTATTCGAGGCGAAGAGTTTTACAGTCGAATCCTGTAGGGCAGACCATAGGCTCGAGGCATGGTCCTACGCAATAGTCGAGAAGCCGAGGCCTGGGAGGTTCCACGTTGAGAAGGCCAAAGCATTTGGTGCCCCGGAGGGGATCCTTTGGAAGAGGCTACAGGACGGGGAAGACGTCGAATTTAATGGAGTTGTTATTAGATCCTCCCAAATCACGGACCCTCCTCGCCCCGGTAGGCGGTTGGTTTACACAGGAGACACAAGGCCTAGCGAAGAGGTCACGAAGATGGCGGCGGGCGCCGACCTGCTTATCCATGAGGCGACCTTCGGCGACGAGCTTACTGAACGTGCAGCTGAGGACGGACACTCGACTGTGAGTCAAGCTGCAGGCGTAGCGGTCAAGGCGGGGGTTAAGAGGTTAATCCTGACTCACATAAGCAGCAGATACGGTGATCCTTCCTCTCTCCTTGAGGCCGCGCTGAAGATTTTTCCTCATACCGTCATCGCCAGCGACCTTCTAGAGGTCGATGTGCCCCTCGCATAACCCTTTTATTCGTTCCTTCCTTGGACACATCAAAGGTTGGTTTCTATGGTTCAGCTTAAGGATGGTATCCACTGGGTAGGTGCGGTGGATTGGAGTATCAGGAGCTTCCACAGCTATATTACCCATAGGGGCTCGAGTTACAACTCTTACCTGGTAGTTGACGAGAAGGTGGCGCTCATTGATTTTGTTAAAGCGCCATTCGCTGAGGAGCAGGTTACGAGGATAGGCGAGGTCATCGATCCTAAGAAGGTCGACTACATTGTTGCAAACCACGCGGAACCTGATCACTCTGGTAGCATCAGAAGGATCATTGAGGCGTGCCCCAACGCCGAGATTATAGCCACTGAGAGGTGTATAAACACACTCTGGAAGTACTACGGCGGAGACATCAAGATGACTCCGATAGAGAAGAAGCCGTCCTTAAAGCTGGGAAAGAGAAGCCTCGGCTTCGTACCGGTGCCTATGGCGCATTGGCCGGACTCTATGGTCAGTTACATGCCGGAGGAGAAACTGCTCTTCAGTAACGACGCTTTTGGACAGCACCTCGCCTCAAGTGGACGATTCGACGATGAGGTCGACCAATGTGAGCTGATGCAGGAGGCGTCAACGTATTACGCGAACATCCTGATGCCGCTTTGGAGAAGCGTTTCGCGAGCCCTCAAGTCGCTTGAGGGTGTTCAGGTAGAGATGATTGCTCCGAGCCACGGTGTCATTTGGAGAAAGAACCCTGGATTAATCTTGAAGAGCTATCAGGGATGGGTCGCGGGTGAGACGAGAAAGAAGGCAGTTGTCGTCTACGACACGATGTGGGGGAGTACTCAAGTCCTCGCAAGAGCATTAGCCGATGGTATGGCCTCGAAGGGAGTAAACGTCAGGGTTCATTGCCTTGGGTCGAGCCATAATAGTGACGTGATGGCTGACATTCTCGACGCTAGGGGCATCCTGATTGGTTCGCCGACCCTTAATAATCACATCTTCCCGACTGTTGCCAGCTTCCTCGCATACATGCGAGGATTGAAACCCATGAATAAGATTGGTGCCGCATTCGGTAGCTATGGTTGGGCAGGCGGCGCGAAGAAGGTTGTGGAGGCGGAGATGCAGGCAGCTGGGATCCAGATTGTGGAGAGTGATATCGATTTCATCTTCAAGCCGAGTGGCGACGAGGTGAAAAGGGCTTACGCTTTTGGGCAGGCGATGGGCGATAAGATAAACGGAACCTAAAGCCTCTTTTAAATGAATATTCTGTGTAGATAGAAACCCATCTGGAACCAGGTGAGGAGGCAACTTAGGATAGCGCCGGCCATTACTTGCGTCATTGTATGTGCCTTAAGCTCAATCCGCGCCCAAGCTACGGGGATTACTATTAGGAGGAGCGGAAGCATGGTTGCTCCGAGCAGGTATATGAGGGCTGTGAAGGGACCAGTTATGCCACTTGCGTGGATACTTATCTTCCATTTCATTGTGACAAGCAATAGAACTATGCCGTTAACGAAATAGCAAGCCATCAGGGCTGTCACTATTGGTGGGGCATTAACGAGGAAGAGACTGATGACCCCCATTAGGTAGAAGAGAGTGGTCCATAAGAACGGTATAAAGCGGGTTCCACGGTCATAAGCGTAGAAATCCTTTATGATGTCGAGTTTGAGTAATCCGTAGACCATAGTGATAGGTAAAATGCAGCCAAAGAGGCTTGTGATCACCAGGAGCAGCGGCGCCTGGTTCCAACCGTTGAGGAGAACCAGTGGAGTGAATGTGATAAGTGTGATGAATGGGGCGTTGAGGGCTGCAGAAAGACCCGAAGCGAGTTTAATCTTGTCCACAATCATTGCTCCCGAGGTATTGTTATAAGCGCAGTTACTGCTTATTAATACTTTTTTTCTGGAGCCTGTCGCAGCAGCAGACTAGAGTCTTTTCGCCACTTTTACCGACCATTAAGTCGCAGTCTTCGCCCTTAGGAAGGCCACACATAGGGCACTTTACTACTTTTTCCTTCACTTCTTCTTCTCCTCCTGTTTCTTCCTATAGTCCTTTATAGCCTCATGAAGGGCGTCGGATGCTAGGTTGCTGCAGTGCATCTTCACGGGTGGTAAGCCATCCAGAGCGTCGGCGACACTCTGGCGGGTGATCTCATCGGCTTCCTCAAGTGTCTTACCCTTCGCCATCTCGGTTGTCATGCTGCTTGTGGCTATGGCGGCTCCACAGCCGTATGTTTTAAACTTGATGTCCTCGATCTTGTCGTCTTTGACTTTGATGTACATAGTCATCATGTCGCCGCAGACTGGGTTGCCAACCGTGCCTACGCCATCAGCGTCTTTAATCTCTCCGACGTTTCGGGGATTCTTGAAGTGCTCCATAACTTTATCAGAGTACATCTTTACTTCAGCTCCTCGGGAGTTATACTGGACATTGCTCTCAGCCGTTTGACTATTGCTGGGAGTTGCTCTATGACGTAGTCGACTTGGTCCTTATTATTGGCTTTGCCAAGGGTGAAAACGAGGCTTCCGTGGGCGTCTTCAGGTTTGAGACCGATGGCGAGGAGGCAAGCACTGGGTTCCAGAGTCTTAGCAGCGCAGGCGGAGCCTGTGTTCGCTTGGACGCCGATGTCGTCGAGACTAAGGATGAGTGCTTCTCCTTCTATGTAGCTGAAACGGACGTTGGCGTTATTTGGAAGGCGGTTGGTCGGGTGACCGTTGAGATGAGCCTCTGGGATGTTTGTTGTGAGACCTTGTATTAGACGGTCGCGGAGGACGGTGAGTCGCTTCGATTCCTCTGGCATCTCCTGCTTGGCGATTTCTGCTGCTTTGCCAAAGCCTACAATTCCTGGGGTGTTTTCGGTGCCGCTACGTAGACCCTGTTCTTGTCCTCCTCCGATGATGACGGGGCGTATACGCAGTGTTTTGTTTATGAATAGGGCTCCTACACCCTTAGGGCCATAGATGTCGTTGCTACTGAGGGTCATCATGTCGATGTTTTGAGACTTTACGTCGAGGGGTACCTTCCCGAGGGCGGCTGTGGCATCTGTATGGAAGTATGCTCCTTTCTTATGGGCGATTGCTGCTGCTTCCTTAATGGGTTCAATGGTACCTATCTCCCCGTTAGCTGCCATTACTGTGACTATGACGGTTTTGTCTGTTGTTAGGTCTTCGAGCTTATCGAGTTGAATTATGGCGTTTTTATCAACGGGTATCTGTTGATACTCCCATCCGCCCCTGGTTAGTTCCTTGCAGACATTTACAGTGCTTATGTGTTCGACAGCGCTGGAGACTATACGGTTGCCCTTGTTCTTATAGCGGTTGGCTCCCCCGATTATAGCGAGGTTCGTCGCCTCTGTTGCACTTGCTGTAAAGAATATCTCAGTGGGTTCAGCGTTTATGAGGGTGGCGATCTGTTCACGGGCCTTGTTTATTGCTCTTAACGCCTTAAAGCCCTCGCTGTGAAAGCTGCTTGGGTTTCCGACGTGTTCAATGAAGTAGGGAAGCATTTCGTCTAGGACGCGTGGGTCTAATGGTGCACCCGAGCCGTTGTCCATGTATGCTTTCAAATGTTTCGCCTTTAGGTGATGAAGGAGTTTGGTACATTAAAACCTTCAGAGTCGCTTGCGTGTGAAAAGTTGTGACCCTTACCACATTAATGTGAAAGAGAATTAGTTGTCGCCACTTGTTTGAGGTATGCCTTGTATTTCAAATAGTCTTCATCTGAACTCGGATCATGTGTTTCTAGGCTTTGATTAGTTCTTATTTTTCATGATGACTATGACCGTCTCTTCGCCCTCCCTCTTAAGGGTGACAACCGTGTGACCGAGGCGCTCGGCGAGGCGTTTTAGATCCTCGTATGCGGCTGGGTCGTCAGCGTGGACCTCTAGAGTCTGTCCAGGTTTGAGTTCGTCTAGGGCCATACGTGTGCGGAAGACGGGTTCAGGGCAAAAGAGTCCTGTACAGTCGAGAGTTTTATCTGCCATATTTACTCCTCCTCCATACGTGCCCGGGGGGGTTGGGTCATGGGGATTATGTCCTCTCTCACATATTGAAGGTACTGTGCCTGGTCGACGGTGTTAAAGATGGTAACGGAGCCATCGCGGACGAGCCCCACGGTATAACCGAATTTTTTACTCTTAGCCAGCACGTACCAAGGGTCGCCGATCTTATCATACTCCTTAAAGAGTTTGGTATCGACGAGGTCAGGACCATATAAACTGAGCTTATTGATGTTGGGGATATCCATATTCTCGAAGAAGATTACCTTGGTCCCCTCGCGGTTGGCAATATGAAACTTCTTTAGAGTCTCCGGGAGGATACGGGCTTCAACAATGACGCCCATTTCACCAAAAGTGATCTCGCTAAGCCTATTAGCAACCCTGTTAGCGATGGCCTTCTTATCGACGACAGAAAGGTAGAGCCGGTTCTGGTACTCATTCATGCTGAAAAGGACCTCCTTGGTGGCTGCTGCAGGGGCGACCTTCCCCCGGTGGTAGTTATAGACAATGTGGTCGTAGCTGTAAAGGCCTGTGAGGACGTTGTCGTTTATAGAGACGTTGGCGACCTCTGTAAGGAGGGTAAGTTTGAAGTCACCCTCAGCGTACTCCTCCTCGACTTTGAAGCCTTCAAGAGCGGCGGCAACATCGGCGAGCTTCTTGTAATCTGTTGAGACGAAGACTTTCCCAGCCGTCGGCATGTACTACACCTAAGGGAAGGGGGCGAAGAGGCGCCATTTAAGTCTTCAGCGTAAAGAGCGGTGCCTTTTTTCGAGCATAGATTTCTACACGACTGCTTAGTGCACGCTATCAGGAAGAAGTCCATTGACTTTTCAAATTAGAGATCCACATAATCGGTGAAGTAGTGGCTCGTTGATTCTACTGAACGGTTACTTGAGGACCTCACGGAGGACCCTAAGGTGGTTGCCGCCGAGGATTTTCTTTATGTCCCCCTCCTCGTATTCGCGACGCACGAGCTCGCGGGTGATATTTGGTACTTTCGATGCGTCTTCAAGCCCAGTTGGTGGCGTCCCGATGCCGTCGAAGTCTGAGCCGAGTCCCACATAATCAGGACCTATAAGCTTGACTATGTGATCGATGTGGTTTACAAGCTTCTCCACTGTGGCTCCCTCTTTCGCCACAAACTCCGGGGCGAAGTTCATCCCTGTTACTCCTCCGTGGTCCGCGAGGGCTTTTAACATGTCATCAGTGAGGTTCCTTTTATGGTCGCACACGACTCGACTATTACTATGACTTGCTATGAATGGTCCCTTCTTAGCATCGGCGACATCCCAGAAGCAGGTGTCACTGATGTGGCTCGTGTCCAAGACGATTCCAAGTTGATCCATCTCCTCCATCGCCTTGATACCGAGGTCAGTCAGCTTGCTTTCTGCTCTGGATGCAGATAACCCGTCCGCAAAGGGTGTTCGCCAGTTCCAGGTGAAGCTTATCATTCTCACACCTAGTTTGTAGAAGTCTCGTAGGATTCCGAGGTCACCCATAAGTGGCTCCGCTCCCTCGATGGATAGAAGTCCGCTGCACATTCCAACCTCTTTCGCTGCCCTTATCTCTTCTACGGAAACGACGGGCATGATATCGTCCTTGTTTGCTTCCATTTCCCTATAGAAGACGTCGGTCATCTGCATAGCCGTGAACAAGGCGTCAAGTTGTCCCTCGCGGCGACCGGTATACATTGCAAATGTCTGGCAATCGATGCCTCCGTCCTTCATTCGTGGCAAATCTAGGTGACCTTTTTCGGACCTCTCTCCAAGCTTTCTTTGGTTCTGCCCCCAAGGTTGCGTCATAAACGCCATAAGAGTGTCGCAGTGGGTATCAACGACCACCGCCTCTCTATGGATGCGCATTGCCTCCTCCTCTTGTCTCTTGGTGAGTTCGACCAACTATTATCCCAACAACCATGCCTCGAAGGTGTAAAAGGTTTAAGGGCAACCCTTAACCTTCACTTTCAGCCACCCCACCGGAAAGGAGCGGGGTAGGTTTAAAAACAGAGAACTGTTAGCTTCAAAGACTAAGAGGGCCGCGGATGTTCATCAGGGAGGTTATAATTAAAAACTTCATGTCGTATGAGTATGCCCGCATCCCACTGAGGGAGGGGGTAAACGTTGTTTGCGGTCCTAACGGAGCGGGTAAGAGTAGCTTCCTCCTGGCCATATGCGTCGCCCTTGGAGACACTTACACCGAGAGGAGTAAGAAACTCAGCGACTTAATACGTTGGGAGCAGGATCAGGCTGAGGTCAGTCTCATACTCGATAATACGCCACGCGAGAATGGGGTACGGCCCGTCCCAGCTTTCAACTTAGACGAAGTCCGCCTCACCCGTAATCTACGTAGAGACGGTAAATATAGCTTCGAACTCAATCAGAAAAACGTTAGTAAAGCTGAAGTCGTCGAGCTCCTTGACGGTTTTGGCTTCGACCCTGATAACATGCTCATCATCATGCATCAGAACATGCCGGGCCAATTTGCCAACCTCAACCCTCAGGACCGTCTTGTCATGCTAGAGGAGGCTGTCGGCTTTCACACATTTCGCCGAGATGTAGTTGATGCTAAGCAGCGTTTGGGAGGAATTCTCAGCGAGGAGCAAAGCCTCAACCAACTCATGGACCGCGCTCGCGAGACCCTCGCTTACTGGCGTGAACAGAATGAGCGCCTTCAGGAGAAGAAGAAACTACAGACTCGAATGAACTTCCTCCAACGTGAGATGGCGTGGAGCCGTGTCCTTCAACTTGAGACCAACGTAAAGGAACTCGAGCAGGAGCTCGACCAAGCTGACTCCGACCTCTACAACGCGGAAGATGAGATGAACCACTTTAGTAAGACCGTTGTCGAATCAGACCAAGCATTGAAGCAGCTTCGCGGTCAGTGGATGGAGTTCATAGAACGCCGTGTCGAGGCCGAGAGGACACTAGGTGTCAGCGAGTACAGCATCAGCACCACTAGGGAGAGAGTCCAGAATATCAATAAGATGCTCAATAATAGTGGTGAGCAGAGAAAGAAGCTCGAATTCACCGCTCAGACCCTACGTGAACGCCTAAAGAAGGGCCCAACGAAGCTAGACGACTATTTCAATCTCATAGACGAGCTTGAGAAGACCCAAACCGAGACATTTGACGACTGGAGCAGTGAGCTTATTTCACAACGGAGCGAGGCTGAGACCCGGATCAAGCAACAAAGCGGGCAGCTGAGCGACGCCGAGGCCGCTGTCTCACATGTCACTGAAGATATGGAGATCCTCAGTGTCAAGATTGACGCAGCTACGGACCAACTAATTGAGGGTAGAATACAACTCGCTCTTCTCAAGGATAAACGCGGTCGCCTCAAGCACCGAATCGATGAATTAAAGGCGGAGATCGACCGCGCCAATAGCGAACGCCGCGACGCTGAGATAGAGGCCCAATTAAAGGGGCAACGCGTCGAGACCGGCCGAATCGGCGACGACATTCTAAACGAAATAAGGAAGACTTCTGGCATTCTCATGGGCCTTAACGAGGTCCCCGAAGATGCCGAGGAGATGTACGACTCCTACAACAAAACCTATAAGGAGATCCAAGAAAAAGTCGCCCAGGTCCAAGAGGACCGTCGTCAGGTGATGGCGGAGATTGATGTGCGAACCCGAAAGTGGAGTGAGGTTATTCATAACCTCCTCGACGAAGTAAATGCCCGCTACCAAAGTCTTCTAAGCAGGCTTCAGGCGCGCGGTGAGGTCCGCCTCATCAACCCGAGCGACATCGAGGAGGCTGGTCTAGAGATCTTCGTCAGTTTCAAGGGCGGCCAGCTCTCAAGACTCGACCCCTATACCCACAGTGGAGGCGAACGTAGCACAAGCGTAATGGCCTTCCTTCTCGCCCTCCAGCAGAACGTTCTCAGTCCCTTCCGAGCCGTCGACGAGTTCGACCTTCACATGGACCCAAAAAATAAGGAGGTCGTCTCAGAGTTCATCGTCTCCACCATGGAAGGGACAAAAGATCAATACATGGCCATCACCCCGAGCCAGGTTACTTTCAAGGGAAAGGATGTCCACATCATTATGATCCACAAAACTGAGGAAATAAGCGAAGTCAAGTTGGTGGAGAAATGAGTAATAGACACAAACACGATGAACTAGAGGGCGTCATAAACCTCTGCCGGGCCGTCCAAGCCGGTAGCGTGGAGCCCTTCGCAGTCGACATCGACTACATGTTAGAGGTCATACGCCGCTATTACCCGGAGACAAACAGTCTCCAGGACTTCTGCACAGACGCCGCCGCCATTAAGGGCCTCAGCAACGTCCTCCAGAGTCAGAATGACTGGATACAGCACCAGAGCACAACTCTCTACAAGGACCCATTCCTCCTCAACCAGCAGATCCACCGCATGGATATCTCGGCGATAGCCGACAGTTTCCTCAGAAGCTGGCACCCGATGGTCCAGATGGAGCAGCTATCAGCCAAGACACTCGCTGGGAGCCTCGGGTACTGGACGGATCTTATTCCCCTCGCAGAGAGGTGGAAAGATCCTAATCTCCTGCTTATTGAAGCCGGGACAGCCAGCATGGATGAGGCCCGCGCTCTCGGCATACTTCCCGAAGAGGGCTTTGCCGAAGTCATCGAAACCTTCTGGAAAGAACTCGAGGAACGCGTCGGTAAGCGTGGTCGAGTCGACTACTGGGACTGGATAGGTGCCGATAGCTATGAGGAGACGATTAAGCGCAGCTACCTCACCGTATTCCTCGTCGGATATGGCTATGCTAACATCGAATCCGATAGGTTTGGTGAGAAAATAGAGATCATACGCAATACCGAGCCTCATCCTGACCCGGGGCAGGCTAAGATCAGCATACCTACCCTGGTCGACTACGAGGAGTGGAAACTATGGCGAAAAGAGTAAGAAGCGAGGCCGGCTATGCCCGGAAGCTCAAAGACGCTGTCCACCTTCTATTTTTCCAACACCATAGACTCCCCGGTGTACGAGGTTGGGAGCTCCGTCAGGAACTCGGCCCAGACTGGCTGAATGTCTTAGAGGTTCTCGACAAACAGCTTCAACCCATGGATCTGCAGGTGACCAGAGTTCTAGATGATCCAAACATCGTCGACCCTGACCAGGCCCAGCTTGCTGATGCACGCTTCTACATAACGATGCGGGGTGGAATAGAGCAGAAGACTGCTAAGACCATCGGCTGGCGCGTAGACGATATAGCGGGGCTAGCAGTTGCCATCGCCTTCATCGTAAGCAAACAGGGAAAGGCAACTCGCACAGATGTCGAGAAGCTCCTACAGGAGAAGCTCCCTGGATGGCGCGTCAAGATGAGCATCGATCGCTACATCCAGCAGGGTTACTTGGGTGAGGATGAGAAGGGTGTCCTCTTCCTCGACTGGAGGAGTCGCGCCGAAGTAGACCAAAAGCAACTAATCGACCTCATAGTTGGCTTCGGTAAGAAGGCAGACGCTGAAGAGCTTGCAAAGCCCGACGAAGAAGCGGAATAAATCCTTTATTTTGATTCGTAGTTGTGAGATGTATTTGGCATAACGTGTTCTCAAAAAGTAGCTGGGAGTATTTTCCTAGGTTGGGAACTTTCGTCGAAGGTCCTTTGATGCATTGTGTAAATATCCTCAGCCATAACGACTTTGGAACCCTAACATACTTGGTTAATATTTCCTCCTTCTCTGGAGCAATATATCGATTCTCCAAGATATTTCCATCCGAAACGAATGAAGCTCTCAGGCTCGTAAGCCGATCCCTTTTTGAATGAGATGCGTGGTGAATAGTAGGCGTAGGTCTGAGACCCCCAGTGTGGTGTATTTGCTGATGTCTGGCGACGACCTCAAGCTCGACCAGCTTGAGAACATGGCTTCTGAACTCCGGAGAAAAAGGAGCGAACTATTCGAACACGTTAACCGGTGGCGCGACGAGCGTGACAGGATCAACGAATCTGCTAAAAAGATACGGGAGGAAGCGATTAAGCATAAGGAGGAGCGAGACAAGATAAACGCCCACGTCGCTGAGGTTAAGGCGCAACTCCAACCCCTCTACGATCAGCTTGATGAGAAGCGCAAGAAGCTAGCCGGTATCGAGCAGGAGGTTCAACAGGGTTACAGGGAACTCCCTAAGAAGAGACGAGTCGAGCGGGATCTAAACTCCGTTGAATGGGAGGTTATGACGACCCCGACGCGGGAGTTGCTCGACAGGGAGAGGGAGCTCGAGCTTACTGAGCGTGCTAATAGCCTGCGGAGGCGGCTCAGTACCTTCAAGAAACCACCGAAGCGAACCGAAGCCACAATGGAGGCCACCGCAGAAGCAAAGGCCACCGAGATGGGGATCCGACAGATCCGGGATGAGATGAATAAGCTCCGTGAGGAGAGCCAGAAACACCACGAGGCTATGCTTCTCCTTCACAGGAAGGCTGACGAGGAGAGAGAGAAGGCAAACCAAGCCCACGCAAAGTTCGTCGAGTACCTCGGCGAGGTGAAGAAAGTCGAGCAGGAGTCTCGATGGCATCGGCCTCCAGATCAGGGGTATCAGGGATGGTCTTCGCGCCGAAGACTTCAAGGTCGAGAGAGACAAGATGGCGAAGGTCAACGCCCGCGTCGAGGCTCTCCGCCAGGAAGCGCAGCGTAAAATGGCGGCGGGTGAAAAACTCACCTTCGATGACCTTCAGTTCATCTATGGGGGCAAGGATAAGGATGACGACGATGAAGAGGAGCCCCAGAAGTCCAACCTCGAACAGCCCAATAATACCTAGGTTTTATCAATGCATCTAGTGATCCTTTCATAAGGTCAACATTTTGGTTGAGAAACGCTGCTGGGACGTCCTAGTCGATGGCTTAAGACAGGAGGGAGTGGGCCATATATTTGGTCTGCCAGGGCATCCAGATGCCCTCTATGATTCTCTCTACGACTCGGATATTGAGCCGGTGCTTGTGCGCCATGAGGCCTCCGGTGCCTTCATGGCCTACGCTTATGGTAAAATTAAGCGTAGACCCGGGGTTTGCTTCGCAAGCCCTGGCCCAGGGGTCTCCAACCTTGTATCAGGTGTGCTCGAGGCCTGGAGTGGCTGTGTGCCGATGATCGCTCTTGGGGGATCAGCAGCGCTTAGTCACGAGGGGGAGGGAGTTTTCCAAGAGGCACCACAGTTGGAGGTCTTCCGTGGAATAACAAAGTGGGGCTTCAGAATACCTCAGGCGGATCGTGCCTCATGGGCCTTGAGACGTGCCTTTACACTAGTTGTGAACGGGAAACCGGGACCCGTCTATCTTGAGGTACCCTTCGACGTCGGTCAGGTGATGACAAAGGAGACAAATTACATTTCCTCGATTCCCTTCACCCGGGTAAGGCCAGATGCAGAGGCCGTAAAGCGTGCTGCTGAGCTACTTCTCGTAGCTCAGAGGCCGGTGATAGTCGCAGGCGGGGGCGCACTATACAGCGGTTGTTCAGCGGAGCTAGTTAAGTTGGCGGAACTCTTCGGCGCTCCCGTGGTCACTACTCCTAGCGGTAGGGGTGTAATCCCCGAGAACCACCCGCTTGCCCTTGGTCAGGTTGGCCTCTACAGGACAAGGCTGAGCCGCGATGCGTATCAAACCGCGGACCTGGTGATCTCCATCGGAAGCAGAAATGAGGAGTTCCAGACCGCAGCATGGCGTTACTACCCACAGGGCGCTGCCCTAATTCAAGTCGACATCGACTCCTCTGAGCTGGGGCGCAACTTTCAGCCAACTGTGCCTGTCGTCGGGGATGCGAAGCTTTTCCTCCAGGATCTTTTCACCTATACAAAAAGCAGGGTGAAAAGAATACCCCTCTCTAAGATGCCTAGGGTCAAGACGATGGTGGAGGCAACCGCCGCCTATATGGTCGACGTCGACGAAGAGTGCAGGGACGCCACGAAACCCATTAAAACTAAGAGGGTCGTGTACGAGGCATGCAGGGTTTTCGGGGCTAAGACAGTGCTTGTCAACGAGAATGGGAGTCAGGACCTCTGGAGCTACTATTGGCCCTATTGGGCAGTTGGCGCCCTGGACGGCTGCGTTGCGCCAGCTGAGCAGACCTGCATGGGTCTCGCCGTCGCCGGATGTATTGGGGCGAAGCTTGCAGCTCCTGGGAGACCGGTCGTCTGCACGACGGGCGATGGTGCTTTCCAGATGTTCATGAAGGAGATGCCCACAGCGGTCCAATATAATGCACCCGTGACCTGGGTGGTTCTCAACAACTTCAGTCTAGGCTGGATAAAGCTCCACGAGAGGGCTAATCGGGAAAGGTACATTGCTGTCGACTTTGAGGTGCAGCCAGATTTCGTTAAGATAGCGGAGGCCTCAGGGTGTTTCGGAACCCGGGTAACAGAACCCGAGGATATTAAGAAGGCTTTGAGGAGAGCGAAGAAGGAGAATGAGCGAGGCGTCCCCGCAATGGTCGAGTTCGTAGTTGACCCCTGGGATTTCCCAGAAGGCTTCAAGGAGTTCCAGCCGGAGCTATTCAAATAGTATGCGGGTCGATCTTTTATCGTGTTTCAACTCATTCTGATGTATGTACGACCTCAGGACGTACCTCAAGAGGGTCGAGTGCGAGGCACCTGGGCAGCTCGTTAGGGTGAGGAAGCCTGTAAGTCATGAGTACGACGTGACTAGGAGGGTCGAGGAGGGGGCGAGGACGCATGGGAACCCTGCTCTTCTGTTTGAGGAAGTGGAGGGATTCTCGATGCCGACTCTGATTAATGTCTTCGGCAACTTTGACAGGCTGAAACTCGCCATGGAGGGGGCGGGGTCGATGGCTTCGAGGCTCGACTTCTACTCCACATGGAACGAGTTGGTGGCGAAAAAAGTTGCGCCAATAGATGTAAGGGATGGGCCAGTCAAGGAAGTTAAGCAGATAGGTGGTGAGGTCGATCTCGAGTCAATCCCGATTCTCAGGTTCTACGAGCAAGACGCGGGACGTTACATCACAAGCGGACTGGTCGTGGCTCGTGATCCAGACCACCCCGAGACCGTGAACCTAAGCTACGCGCGTATGCAGTTAAAGGGTAAAAATAGGCTTGGTACGACCCTCCACAGCCGGGGGAATATGTGGAGCTACTTCGAGAAGGTGAAGACGTTGGGTAGACCTCTGGATGTGGCGGTGATCATTGGTGCGCATCCGGCTATCTACATGGCAGCTGCGGCGAAGATCACTGGGGAATACCTAGTCGGGGGTTCGCTCCTCGGGGAGCCATTGGAACTTGTGCGATGTGAGACAGTGGATATACCCGTCCCAGCCCGCGCTGAGATCGTGTTAGAGGGTAGGATAATCCTCGAGGAGGGTGACGAGGGGCCCTTCACTGAGTACACAGGCTATCTCAGCGGCAGATCCACACGGAACATCCTTGAGGTGGACTGCATCACACACCGACGGGACGCCATCTACCAAACGATCATGCCGAGCAACTCGGATGAGCATCTCCTCCTGAGTGGGTTGCCAAAGCAGGCGAGGATATATGGCGCTTTGAGGGATTTCGCCCCAATGCCAGCTATCAGAGACATACTGTGGCCCGTCTCGGGGACCCACTACGTCATGCTTTGTTTCTCTGAGGAAGGCGATGGCTGAGATCCCAGGATTAGCGAAACAGGTCGCTATGCTCGTTATGGGACTCGACCCTTACATCAAGTTAGCAGCGGTGTTTCCGGACGATGTGGACATCTCGGATCTGGGTGCTGGGCTCGGCGCAATCGCTGACAGGTGCGATATGGTGAGGGGCTCTGATATTGAGTTCCTCAACGGTGTTTTCAGCCATAGACTCGACCCTTCCTCAGCTGAGGAGGGTGTTTCATCGAAGATGCTGATAGACGCGACCGGAGCGAAGAAGGCTGTCATTAAAATTGACCCAAATCTCCAGAGGAGACTCAAGAAGCTCGGTGTCTCTGGGGTTACATATCCCCTCGAGGATGCTCGACTCAGGGTCCTCAAGGTATCCGCCGGATCAGATGCGAAGGCTATTCTTAGTGAGGCCATTGAAATCGGCAGTCTAACGATATGCGTGGATGAGGATGTCGATGCGGGGGATGTTAGGCAAGTGATTTGGGCGGTGTCGACGCGCTTCCAGCCAGTCGAGGATGTGTTGCTTATGGGAGGTGGAATGGGGATAGATGGGACACGGCCGCGAGGCTGGAAAGCGAAGATTGCGACGATCCCCTCCACTAAAAACTGAGTTTCACAAACTATCGATTTGAAGTCACATTTCGAGGTTTTGCTCTTCCCTATGCTTAGGTGAGAGTACGCAATTACCTTCCCATAGTTCCTGGTCCTTCACTCGATCGCGTGTATATTGGATGCGTAGATAAACGACACTAAGCAAACTATCGGATTTGTTTAATAATTAAAAATTGAGAAACTCGATCGATGAGAAAACTCATGCTTCAAGAGGCTTTCGCGATCGGTCCTTCGACCTTTCTTCCTTCCGTCGGGGGATCGATGCGGGTTCTCTGGTGGCAGTTTGGGCACATGGTTTCGCTGAATGGGGCCTGTGTCTCCCATCTGTGACCACAGTGTGTGCAGGTTACTTCTCTTTTGTTCATAGACTAACTTTCCCGCATGATTTAGATGGGATAGATTACGATTCCGTCTCTCTCTTTGGAGATGATCACCTCGTCACTGATCTTCACGTGGGCTACATCGAGTCTCTGGTAGAGATTGATGTTGGGTCGGTTTCCCACTGTGCTGATCCCGCGGTGTACCCTGTTTGGCTCAAATTTTTGCGATGTGCTTGTGAATTGAGGTGTCTCCGTGTCGTTCTACCCCGTTATGAGGCTGTTTATATTTTTGTTTTAAAAGTTTTTCAGAATTAAAACCAAATTAGGTATAAATTGATGCAGAATGTATTATAGAGAATTCTTGTTCAATAATCTGTTGGGATTGTTTAGACTCTTAGAACTGGGCATGTCATGCAATGAATGCCGCCGCAGCCTAGTCGCATCTCGTCTCCCGGGATCTGGACGACTTCTATGCCGCGATTTCTGGCCTCCTGCATGACGCGTGGGTTGCCAGTGTAGTGGATGCAGAGGTCTTCGTGGACTGTTAGGAAGTTAGCGGCCATGTCGAGGCACTCTTTGTCGGTGATCTCGATTATGTCGTAGTTGTCATCAACGAGCCATTCGAGGAAGCTGCCTTCCCAGGCCTCTGTGCGTGTTCGGAATGTGGCAGGGTTCTCCTCTAGGGAGACGCGGTGGGCTATTGCGCGTTTGCCGGGGAGCTCAGCGAATTCACCGTCTATGTGAATGTATCCCTTGGGCATGTTGAGTTGGATGAACTGGTCGACGATCTGTTCGTTAAGGAGGAAGTCGCCGAGGTCGTTGAGGGCTCCCTGGGTAGCGCGGTCGCAGAGGCCAGCAACGGCTACTCGTCCTTCTAGGAGAGCGAAGCCTCCGCCCTCAAAGGTTTCGGGTTCCTTGAGCTGATGGGCGATGGGGGTCCCGGCGGCTTCGTGGGCGGCGCGTATTATTGGCGTCTCCACGCGTCTGCTGGGGAGGCCCATGCGGAAGAGGATGGCGCCGGCCTCTGTTACTGTGCTTGAGTCTCTGGTGAATACTAGGTTGGGGGCTTGGGTGATCTGTTTCGTCATGGTGGGTTTGTCGGCTAGTAGTGTGCCGACGTCTAGAACCTCTACGCCAGCCTCAGTGAGGGCATCCATGAGCATGCGGTGATCGTTCTGAAACCGCTTAATATCGACGGCGCAGTCGAAGTGGTGAGTCGCTGGATCCCGGTTTGCGAGGTCGAGCTCGTTGCCTGGGTGGTGAACGAGGACACGCTTCAAATCGCCGGATTCGTGGTTAACTCCGAATTCAGGCATAGGTTTAGGACGGTACTAGGATGGATAAAACGTTAACCTGACCCCACACGATTTTGATTGCTTTACCGACTCGCTTGTGTTAAATGCCTATGATGATAAATGGAGATCGATGGGTCTTGGGTGGCGATTTTCCTGAGGGGTTCCTTTGGGGTGTAGCCGTCTCCTCGTTTCAAGTCGAGATGGGGCGAGGTGGGAACGCTGATCGGTCTGATTGGTGGGCTTGGGTACACGACGCTGAGAACAAGCGGAGAGGCTGGGTAAGCGGGGATTTGCCCGAGGAAGGTCCCGGATTCTGGGAGCTATACAGAGGTGACTTCAAGTTGGCTCAGAGTATGGGGTGCAACGCCTTCAGGATGAGCCTAGATTGGTCCAGAATCTTCCCCACGTCGACTGAGAATGTATCAGTGGAGGTTCACCGGGATATACACGGTAATATCGAGAAGGTATGGGTTGACGAGCGAGCGATGCGTGAGCTTGTTAAGCTAACGGATAAAGCTGTGGCCAGGAGGTATAGACAGATCATCTCCGAGTGCAGGAGGTCGGGACTGGAGCCGATGGTGACGCTATACCATTGGCCTATCCCGCTCTGGCTACATGACCCGATCGCGACTCGCGATGGGGTTGCACCGGAAGGGAAGAGAGGATGGCTTGACGAGGGAACTATGGTGGAGTTCGCAAAGTATTGTGCCTATGCAGCCTATGCATTCGGGGACTTGGTGGATCTTTGGGCGACGATCAATGAGGTGAAAATAGTTTCGGATCATGGATTTTTGGATGGAGGTGAGTTTCCACCGGGACTGAATGACTTTGAGTCATTCATGGTAGCGATGAAACATCTCTCTATGGCTCATGGGTTGGCTTATGAGCAGGTTAAAAGGTGGGACCGAACCTCTGCCGGATCCTTTGGTCCCTCCAGAGTAGGGATAGTGGCTGTACTCCACTATCATGAGCCAGCGGATCCTTCGAGCGAGGCCGATGTTAAGGCAACCCTGTTCAACGACTACCTCTTCAACGAGTGGAGTCTAAACGCCGTGTTCCGCGGCGACTATGATATGAATGTAGACGGGCTGGTCGAGGGGAATAAGATGTTGCCTAACCTCGTAAAGGGCTGTGACTGGTTAGGGATCAACTACTACATGAGGAGGCGGGTTATCCATGTGGCGAAAGGGGGTGATCCGCGCCTCGACTTTGACTTTGCACCGGCAGTAGATCCCAGCGACGTAGGCTTCGACACTTATTCGGAGGGGTTGCGTTGGGTCTGCGATTGGGCATACACTCGATACAGGAGGCCAATCTACATAACAGAGAACGGTATAGCGGACTTGAAGGACTCGATAAGGGAGAGATATCTTTTGGGGCACCTGGAAGCGATTCAGAGAGCGATAGAACTCGACGGCGTTCCTGTGCGTGGCTACTTCCACTGGAGTCTCGTAGATAACCTCGAGTGGTCTAGCGGATACAAGGCACGGTTTGGGTTGTACTCGGTTGATTCGGTGACGAAGAGGAGAACATCTAAGGCGTCGGCTGAGGTCTTCAGGCGAATAGCGGAATCCAACATGCTCCCGTAACTACACCAACTTCCACGATAATAAGTAGGAAAAATAAAATATGAGGAGTCGGGTGCGTTTTTGTCTCTATTTCAAAGGTGAGTAGTCTGTTGGTCTTAGGATCATGTTAGTGATTCTCTCAGTTAGGGGACCTCCGGCTCTCTGCTCCGTTTCGGTTCGTGCCTTTACCCAGCCCGGGTCCGTAGAGAAGGCGTTCCAAGCTCTCTCCCTATGGGCGAGGTCCTCATAGGCGAGCATATAGTAGAGAACGTTGCTTGTGCCTATGATTGCTGTCCAAAATCCAATCACTTTGATGCCGTGCTTCTCGAAGTACTTGAGGGTTACCTTAGCGAAGCGCTCGTTAAGAGCATCCATGCGGCCGGAGATGGCCTCGTAAACACGCCACTCGTAGATCATGAATAACACCGTATCAATGGTAGACTTAATTCATTAATAAAAATAGAGAAAGTATTTAGAGAAAATTTTAGAAATTTGGTGTAGAACCACGCATTTCATGAGTTAAATTCTAGTCTTTACCCTGAAGGTAGCCGTATAGTTCCCAGAGATTCATCTGAGGCGACTTACCCTCGAAATTACCTAGCTTAAAGGAGTACTGGACGGCGTAACCGATACTCAGAGCCGTCACTACCGTGCCGATGCCGACTGGCCCCCCAAGGAAGTACCCGAGGATGAGAACACTGACCTCTATACTTCCACGTACCAGCCAAACTGGCCTATCTAGTTGCCTTACAAGTCCCACCATAAGTCCATCCCGTGGCCCCGCCCCCAGCTGAACCCTCATATAGAAGAGGGTCCCTACACCCACAAATACCACGCTCAAAAGTAGCATTACAGTTTGACTTATTGGTCGGTAGGCTTCGGCACAAGGTTCAGGTTTATAATCAGGTCCGTGAAGTAGCCGACGAAGTACATATTCATAACAGTCCCAAAGCCAGGCGGGAACCCAAGCGCCCACCCAAGCAGAAGCACAACTAACCCTACGATCTGGCTTACTTGACCCAAAGTTAACCCACTCAGAACTGATACTCCCACGTGGAAAACCCCCCAAGGGTTCATCCCAAGTCCTGAGTAGAGATTTGTAACCTGCCCAGCAGCAAAGAGAAACAGGCCGAAGTAGAGAGATGGAAGCCTCAATAGGAAGCTTCGAAGGTTTCCACCATGAATCGGCATCCAGAAACTTGAACACTGAAGACGGAAAAAGGGTTCGGTGACTAGAGGCTAACCCTAAGCCAGTCAAGGACAGCCTTGATCAGGGGAATCCTGTGCTCTGAGAAGCTGTGGTCCGCTCCCTCGATTAAGACCCACTTCTTTGGCTCCCTCGCCTTATCGTAAGGATCTTGCAGAGCTCTGGCGGTGTCACCTCATCCGACGTACCCACCAACATTATGATTGGGGCCCTCACCTCGCCGATTAATTTCACGGGGTTTCCCATCTCCGTTACCTCCCTGAGGTCGGCGCGAACTTGATCAGGCGTCATCCCCTCGAGCTTTCCCTTCGCCGACTCGATGAAGCTCCTCACCACAGTCTCCAACGTGTCCCCCCCCGTCCAGAGGCCGATGTCCGATACAGGTGCCATCATGACTCCTGTCTTTATAGTCGGGTCAAGGCTCATCCTCTTAGTCTGTGGTAACGCCCCCATACTATGACTAACGAGGCCTACGCGATCCGGTTGACGCAAGGCAGTTCCCTAAGAAATGCAACTGCATCTCTAGTGTTCAGCTCCAACTTTGTGAACCTGTATACTCCCTTACTCCCCCAGGCGCCTTGGTAGTAAAAAATCAGCGTCACTATGCCTTTAAGAGCGAGTTCCTCGGCGAGGTCCATGTTCTTCGTGTCACCCGGGTAAGCGTGGCAGACGACGACGGCGGGGTATTTCCCCTCTGGTGCTGGCCGGTAGATTCTCCCTAGTAATGTGTTTCCCTCGCTTGGGAAGGAGACGTTTTCAACGACTATGCTCAAAGGAACCATAGCATATTCTTCTACATCCTTCTTAAGCTAACCGCTCGGAGTGTTGTGGTCCGCTTAGAGAGTTATAGCGTCTCCTTAAGCCACTCCAATGCAGCCTTGATTAGAAATACGCTGACCTCTGAAAGCCCTATTCTATTCTTTTGACAAGTATCCGAATCTTCGGCTCGTTTGCTGCGTCAGATGCTTCTGCATTTACTGGATAGAAAAAGGAATCGAAGCTTGCATGCAATAATTTTATTTCAATGGAAACTTCTTCATAGCTTTCTGGAAAGCCTCACCCTGGCTCTCAAGAACCACCTCGAGCCACCAATCCTCTGTCGGCCACCAGAACACGATGAGGTTGGCAATCTGCTGCTCGTTCTCCGCCTCGATGATCCTGAACCCCTTACCCCTATCAGTGAACATCGTATTCGTGAGCATCTTTGGAAACTGTTTCGGATCCTCCTTCATCGCTTTTTCGAACTTCTGGCTAAGCTCCATCTCCCTGTCGAAGTCCTCTATACTCCAATCCCAGTGCCATACATACTTCATTTCAGACACACTTGTTAGTTTTCTTTTGATGCTTCGCGTCTTGCATTCGCGAGCATGTAGTTGTTAGAGTTTGTTTTCTATTAATAGTGGATGTTTACAATTGTAATTCTTCGAACACAAATGTATGCGAACATCGATATCTACAATAAATCTACGGAAACCAGCTTCCCCCTCTTAGATCTGCTTCTTACCCCTATTATTCACAACCC
>CAWACK010000020.1:0-299863 GCA_963780545.1 Candidatus Bathyarchaeota archaeon | reverse complement strand
GTAGGGTCTGGGCGGAGATCAGGGTCACCCTCAAGGATCCGAATGGCTCTGGGGGGAAGACGGATAAAGCCTACGAGAAGTGGACAAACAGCGTCTTTAACCCATACTTCAACACATTCGACACCAAACTTCGCGGAATCCAGTCAGCTCCCCTCAGTGACTACATCAAGATCGCTGACGAGATCGATGAGCTGATGATTGGTCACTACCGCCTCGTACGATACGGGCGCGCGCGCGGCGTAAGGGGCTTCACACGTGAAATCTACTACCCCCGCTGGGTAGAGGAGCCAAGCTATGTCTTTGACATTTTCAAGTCCCTATCCTCGGGGGACATAATCGACATCAGCGCCGCAGAGACGAGGAGTGACAAACAAAGGCAGGAGACGGAGGAAGCAGTTAAGAAAGCGATAAATGCCCAGTTCCTCGGCTTCGCTAAGTGGGGTCTCCTCGGAAGCATCCTCGGCAGCGCCAGAAGATACATTGTCTTCAGAGAGCAGCAGAGGTTTAACCTCGACAAGTGGACGACGATAAGCAGGAGACTATATCTAGCCCTCGGTGCAAGGCTAGTCGAGGCTGGCACTTTAACTCGGCCGGAGGAGATATTCTTCCTCACAAAGCAGGAGATAAAGAGCCTGGCAAACGGTGGCAGAATAGAGGATCTTCCCAACATAATCGAAGCTAAGAGCGCGGAGTTCCACAGGTACGAGAACGCTACGCCGCCCAAGTTCCTGAATGGCGACAGGGAGTTCAACGATCCCACGCCCCCGGAGACGAGTTTCCTCAAGGGTATACCTGCCAGCCAGGGCATCCTCACGTCAACTGTGCGTGTATTGGACAGCATTGAGGACATCTGGCGGGTTCAAGCTGGGGATATACTGGTCGTCCCACGAACGGACCCAGGTTGGACTCCAGTCTTCAGCAAAATAGGGGGCCTCATAACGGAGACAGGCGGCATACTCAGCCATGGCGCCGTCGTGAGCCGCGAATACGGAATCCCCGCCGTCACTAACATCACCGACGCGTGCAGAATATTCAAGACCGGCCAAAAGGTGACGATAGACGGGATCAAGGGGGAGGTAACGATTGAGTAATCGAGACATGGAGCCATTAACACACCCAGCTGGCAAGCACCTCGATTGGAACGAGAGCTACTACCTGTGCTTCAGTGACAGACATAGCGAGCTAAGCGGGATGACGCGCCTCGGCTTCAAGCCAAACAAGGATGAAGGCATGACCTTCCTGCTGCTCTTCCTTCCCGATGGCTCGGTCGCCGGTTTCCAAGCCGGCGAGAAGAACAAAGGCTACCCTTATCGACTCGAGGCCGCTAACATGACGCACGAGAGACACCCAGACGGCTCATGGAGATACAGCTTCCAGGGCAGGATGGCTATAGTCAAGAACTCCGCCGACTTCCCCAGAATTAGAGAAAACCCAGCACTCATATCCAGAATGGCGGCCGTGACGATGTATCTCAAGTTCCAACCTGTCCAGCCCACATACGAGTACAGCGAGAACATGACGCCCGAGTCACTCGAGATCGGGAAGAAGAGCGGTGACGAGCACTGGGAGCAGATTGCAAAGATAAGCGGCGAGATAAGGATCGGTGAGCAGGTCTACGTACTCCGCGACTCAATCGGGGAACGTGACCACACACACGGCGTCCGAGACTGGACGGGCGTTGGTAACTGGATCTACTACGTCGTCTGGTTCAACTAGAATCTCGCCATCAACCCAGCCGCAATAGTTCTCGACGATGGGCGAATAAGCGTAGGCGGCTTCCTCTGGAAGGACGGCGTAAACACGCCGTTGGTCGGCTTCAAGATATTGGAGCAGCAGTTCAGAGACGGCGTAATACCCGTCAGCTCCGTTTTAGAGCTCACCGCCAAAGATGGAGTCCAGCACATCCTCAAGGGGAAGGCTGGGAGAGTTGTGCCGCTCCCATTCGTCGACGAGCAAGGCAGAGTTTCGGTACTTGCCCAGTCATTTGGCGAGTTCGAGCTCGACGGCGTAGCGGGTGGATACGGCACCTACGAAACACTTAGAGTAGCTAAGAGAAACTCTCAGATCTACCTCCTATAATGATCACATGATATATGCCGGTCTCGCACAATTTACGCCTCATAGAATTAGCGAGGGCGTGCTAGCCTGTTTAGAAATTCTCTAGCCTCGACAATCAATTCTTAAAATCCCGTCCTCCCGAGAATCCTCTTGGCTGCGTCTAATGTGTTGGCATTCTGTAAAGCAGCCTCAGGGATCTGTAAAGCTGGGACCTGACCAACCTGACCAGCCAGCCTGACCAGCCAGCTAGCCTGACCAGCCTGAGCTGCTGCATTTTCCTAGGCCAGCTTACCTATAGCAGGGGTTCCAGCAGCTCCTGCTCCCTGCCCTGCTCCTGCTCCCTGCTCTGCTCCTGCTCCTGCTCTGCTCCTGCTCCCTGCTCTGCTCCTGCTCTGCTCCTGCTCCTGCCCTGCCCCTGCTCCAGCTTGATATCTGCGCCCAACAGGACCTGGAGGTTGATCGATCGGGCACGTTATCTCCACATTGCACAGAACCCGCACAAAGCAATAGGAAACCCTGGGCAAACCCCCATAGCTACGACGCACTCACTCGACGAAGCGCTTGATGCACCTTACCAGACGTGGCACACCCACCCTCGCGGCGGTCACCGCGACGGTGAGCATCGAGATCATGCTGAGTGAAACATGAATCACCACCTGAGCCAGCCCCCTTACCAGAAGGCCGCGCGCGCGTCCCCCAGGAGCGGGGGACTTAGATCTCTGTCGTGCGCACTTCCCACTCATCCAGCAAGATTTGCCCAGCAAGCCTAGTTATATAGGGTACCCTAAAACAACTAGTTTGTCTAAGCGTGGTGTGGTGTCCCCTATGATTGTTTCCTTCTTGAGTGAAACGTTCGAAATGAGAAGTATGTTTCAGGACCATATTTGAACCGGGCATCTATTCCCAGCTCAAGAAATTTAATATGTTTTTGGGAAGTTACCATAGACTAAATCGACTTAGTTACGCTAGCCTATTATGTGATTATTCGGTCAGCTAACAACAGGTCTCGGTATAGGCTAGCGTAAAAAAATTAGCATGTCACACTGTTTGTTTAGAATAATTTTTTTAGGTGCTTTGCTATTCCCTTATTATCTTTTAATCGAGGACAATTTGGATCCCCCTTTCACAAATCATGCATTAAGAAAACAGTGGAGATTAAAAGTTAAAACTCAAAGCGACGGGAAACAATGGGGAAACCTCCTTGGGAATGCGCGCGCCTAATCAGACTAGGAACACTTGACCTCAATTAGAAGTTTGATGAAGGTAAGTACTGCATATGTCTTGAGGATGTGGTTAACATTCATCAGCTAGTTTTAAGAAGGCGGGAGCTCACACAAACCATTAAACGCTCCGAGCTTAACACTGACGTGACAAGCTGTGGAAGTTCTCTGTGCAGGAAGCTTCATGATCGATATAGTGGCTCCTCACCTTCCAGCAATCACGCCACCGAGTGGCCTCATTTACGCTCCTGACGGTATCACGATAAACGTCGGTGGTCACGCAGCCAATACCTCAATAGACCTCGCCCAGCTTGGACAGAAGGGCGTCTCAGCTGCTGGCTGCATAGGCGAAGATATGTTAGGTAAATACATAGAGGATAACCTCAAGGCAGCTGGAGTCGACCCGAAGCCACAGAGGCTCCGAGATGTCTCGACGGCGAAGAACATTTCCCTAACCGTTGAGGGTGAGGACAGACGTTTCATTGCCGAGCTCGCGGCAAACACACTTCTCAGCCCCGAGCATATCATTAAGCTTCTTGAGTTTCACCCACGGATAATCTACATAGGAACCATTGGTGGTTTAAGATACGTCGACGGAGAACTTTCAAGGATACTGAAGACGGCACACGAGGCGAACGCGACAACGATCGTTGACGTCATCCCTCCAATGGAGCCTGACTGGAAGCACCTAACCTCAGCCCTCGGCGGCATAGACATCCTTCACCTAAACGAGGAGGAAGCACGCCTAGTCACAGGCGTCGAATCACCAAAGGAGGCCGCCGAAAAGCTGGGAGAGAAGGGGGCACATACCGTAATAGTGACAAAGGGAAGAGACGGACTCGTGGCCCTCAGAAACAAAACCACGATCACCATGCCAGGATTCAGGGTTGAGGAGATAGACCCCACCGGCGCAGGCGACGCCTTATGCGCCGGGATCATCCACAGCCTGCTACATCAGCAAAATCCGGTCGAGGCATCAACTGAGACTTTCGTCGAAGCGCTTCTGGAAGGCCAGGCAGCGGGAGCTATCCTGCGTCACTTCTCCAGGGGCGACATCGGCTGTAACAGCGAAAAACGTTCAGAGGCTCCTCAAAGAACAGTCTTCAACTGTCCTAAGTGCGACCACATTAAGCCTTTAAGGCCTAGAGTTCAAGACTTAGACGATGGAGGTCAGGCGGAGGATACCCACCGGCTCAATGAGTCTCGATTCTCGGCTCAGCGGAGGGGTATCTCAAGGGACCGTTACACTGTTCTACGGTGAGTCCGGATCCGGCAAAACGGTGATTATCCTCAGCATTGCCGCTAAGCTGCTCCAATTGGATCCGGCTGCCCGTGTCACTTATGTCGATTCTGACGGTAAGTTTAGCCCGGAACGCCTTATTCAGATAACTGAGAAGGAGAAGAATCTGAGGCGCCTAAACTATGCCCGCCCGACAACCTTCGAGGAGCAAGCAGAGGTGTTTGACTACCTTCCCGAACAGCTACAACCCGGCGACCTTGTAGTGATCGACTCCGTCACAGGCCTTTACAGAGTAGAGACGGGCGATACACAGACTACGTTTGCTGAAAACAAAGAGTTAAACCGCCAGCTTGGACTGATAAAAGAGACCGCGTTGACCAGGGGAGTAGCCGTAGTGGCGACCGGCCAGGTTCGAAGCGTCATCGACTCCCCGGTACCTGCTGTTGAACCCGTCGCACAGCGCCTCCTGCGGTTCTGGAGCGACGTCGTGGTGAAGCTCGAAAATACCACAACACAAGGTGTCAAGCAGGCGACTGTTGAGAAGCCCAAGATAATGAGAGGGGCGGCAAGATTCGCGATAAACCAAAGTGGAATAGGTGATGAGGAGAGGTGGCGATAGAAGTCATAGACTGGTTCGTTGGAACGATATGGCTCTTCCTCCCGGCCTACTTCGCCAACGCTGCCCCGGTTCTACTCCACGGCGGTGGCCCCTTAGATGGCGGCAGGAACTGGAGGGATGGCAAGCGGGTCCTCGGGGACCACAAGACGATTTGGGGCACCCTCTCGGGCGTTGTAGTGGGGACCTTAGTCGGGGTCATCCAGGGTAACCTGCTCCAGGGGTTCCTGTTCGCTGCAGGTGCAATAGTGGGCGACCTGCTCTTTGCCTTCATTAAGAGGCGGTTGGGGTTAATACCCGGTCGACCTCTGCCTCTCTGGGATCAGGTTGGTTTCATCCTCCTTGCTATTCTGTTTGGAAGCCTTGTGGAGCCCAGACCTACATGGCAGCAGGACGTAGCGATGATCGTGACCACTATTCCTGTCCATTACGTAAGCAACCTATTCGCCTGGGGTCTGAACTGGAAGAAGGAGCCATGGTAAACTCCGTGCGTTCCAAGTTCAGGTGCAGGTTCACTTATCCTCTACAGTATGTTCATAATATAAGAACGGCTGTTCTAAACCCTGAATTTAATAGGGAAGACCCCACTTTCTGTATTGAGTTAGGTGTAAATCTGGTAAAAGGTTTTAGAGAGGAAGGAGAATTAGTCAAATTGGAACCTTCATACCGGGGGGCTCGACGTGTCTAAGAGAAAGATGCTTGCCGCTGAGGAGGACCTCGCAAATAAGGTCGCCGAGATAGCGGACAAGCGTGGCCTCACGGTCTACCAGACAGTTAACGACATCCTCGAGCAAGCGCTCCTTGCGGAGAAACAGGGCCTCAACCTCAAGGAGATCGTGGGCAGCCGAGGCGACCTGGAGAAGGCGAGGGAGATGGGCCTCACCTTCACAGTCGAGCATCTGTATTACCAGGTCGTAGACGTAGCCTACGGGGAGAATAAGGAGAAGATAAAGGACCTCTGGCGCGAAATGGGCTTCTGGTACGGTAAATATTTCCAAAACAAAGGCAGCGAACCAGAGAAGAAGCTCACCGAAGCACTACGATTCCTCACACATGGAAGCCAATTCACCACCGAGAAGGGAAAGAGCGGCGAACTCAACGTCAGCTGCATTAACGAACGATATACCCGAGGCTACACAGAGGTCTTCGCCACATTCATAGAAGCCGCCTTCCAGGTCCTCGGTTACAAGACAGCTGAGAACGAGGCAAGCCGAGGCATCATTCACATAAGGCTGGTGAAGGATTGACGAAGAAGCAACCTGAGGACTCAAAGCTGCTCATCCTTCCAAGTAAGCTTGTGAGCCGCCTCAGGGAGACATCGGCGAAGAGGGGGACTAGCCTCACAAGCTATGCAATGGAGGTACTCGAGGAGGCTCTAAGAGCTGAGAGCCTAGGTGCAACGCCCAAGACAGTGGTGGATGCCTACCGCATGAGGGAGATCCAACGCGGAGCGGGCGCCATGGTGGTACCGCGTGGGAGCCTCAGCCAGTTAATCGAGGATTTTAAGGACCACGCGGAGGAGCTTAAGATGCTCTGGGAGGAAGATGGTCGGTGGTACGGAACTTACATCTCAGGGAAGCTCGGTGAGTCCGAGGTATTCGAATTCCTCCGGGAGGATCTGCTCACCAGCTGGAATCTTGACGAGGTCGAGATTGTTGACGGGGACAACGCTACCCTCCGCTTCACCGCCTTCATGATGTCTAAGGAGTTCACCGACCTCCTCATCAGCTACGTCCACGGGTTGATGGAGTCTCTCGGTTACAATGAGGTGGAGAGAGATAGCCTACGCGGCATGGCCACGATAAGATACTTGAAGATCAAAAAGCGCTGATTTATAATTAATTTGTTATTTTTAAAAATATTATCATTGGTTTTTAACACATATACAATTTCAGGAAAATATAGTGTATGTTGCCCTTTTTCCCCAAATAGAACCTAATTACTTGAAACCTGGATGTAATTGTTAATATTACTGAAATGCGCCCCTTTTTCTTGTTCTTTTTTTTTGAGACAATTCATGTATATGTATACATTGTCCCCAACTTGTATACAACGGCGGGGTCCTGTAGACATACGCTTAAGTATCATAATCGGGTTCGTGTTCTCAATCGTCGTGGTAGATAGGTTTGAGACTCCTCAGACCCTACCGAGACGATAAACAAAAGGTGAAAAATAGAAAATGAATGTTAAAAAAGCTTTACCAATATTCGTAATTGTCTCAATGATGATAGCTCTAATTCCATCTATAATGTTCGCTAACGCTACTGGATTCACAACTGTTCAAAATACCAGTGCAGGAACTCCTGCAATCGTACCACCCGCGGTAACATCAGGCATAAAGGGTGATACCATTGTAGTTAAAGGAAACGGCGAGCCACCAGGCACAACAGTACAGCTCTACTGGGACGACGTAACACACACATGGAACGGAATAAACGGCCTCGTGAACAGCACAACCGTCGCAAGCGATGGTACATATAACGTGTGGTTCAACGTCCCCGAAGCCACTAACGGTTCCCACTCCATAACCATAAAGGACTCCGCTGGTAACTTCTACAGTGACGGATTCACTGTAACATCAACTATCAGTTTGAGTTCCTCCTCAGGGCTCGCCGGCGACTCGGTCGCCCTCAAGCTCTACGGCTTCTCCGGATTGATGGACGTTAAAATCGTCTACAACAATGGTGTACCCGCGGTTCCTGGTTGGACCCCAATCGTCACCATAGGTGCTCCATATGAGGCTTTTAGTACCGGTGATGGTTCAACGACATCCTTCTCCGGAACACTCAAGAACGCGCTTGTGAAGCCCGGAACTTTAACGGTGTATGTCGGTGGAGCCGCCGTGGGAACTGACAACCTTGCTGATGGTAGTATAAATGGTGCTACCATAAGCTCAGGCAGCATCAACTACATAACTGGTGCCGTAGCGGTAGTCTTCACAACACCTGGAACACCCGCAAATACTGCTCCCATTACTATTGGCTACTCTTACTACACTTTAGCGACTCCATTATACTCATTGACTCACGTCTCAACCAACAGCCTCGGGTCCGTATCAGTTTCTGTGACCATCCCATCAGGTTTAGCTAATCCCTCAATTGGTGCAATCGAAGCCCTCGATGGCGACGGTGTAACCTATAGTGCCGCCTTCTCAGTGGGGCCAACGATCAGCATCACTCCAACATTATCAGTGACTGGTGCCATCGTGCACATTCTTGGTCGCGGATTCACATACGGCGACACCTTCCACTACGGTGACGTTGTACTCAGCGAGCCTGGTATGACAGATCAGGTCATGACGATATACAATCCATCACACTATCCAACAGCCGACATCAATGGCAGGTTCTCATTCGACGTCGTTGTTCCTAATGGCAAGAACATCAAGGATGACTACACCATCACGGTCACGGCTCACGGCGTTCCTGCTCGTCATGCTTCCGCAGACTTCCAGATTACTGCGCAGCCTACTGTAAGTGTGACGCCTTCATTCGCCGCACAGGGCAACAAAGTAACGGTTTCAGGCACAGACTACGAAAGAGTATCCGGCATCACCGTAACAGTCGACCTTGACCTTAACGGGGTTTATGTCGCGAACTTTGGCACTACGAAGACCGCGTCCGACGGCACATTCAGCAGCCAATTCACTGTTCCTCTCCAGACATCTGGAAGCTACAAGATCAATGCCTACATCGCAAATGCAACACTATCTGACACTGTGTCCTTCACAATCGGCAACGTAATCATAGCTCTTGCCGACTCGAGCGGACCGGTTGGTTGGCACACTACGCTGACAGGCAGCGGGTTCTCAACCAATCCTGTTGGTACCTTTAACGTCTCTATCGGAACCGGTAGCACCTGGACGACGCTTGTCTCAAGCGGTACTGTCCAAGCAGGTGGCGTTCTACCGGCCACAGACCTAACTATCCCAACACTAGCGCCGGGCACATACACCGTACAGGTGTTCGATGTAGCTGCAGGCATCCCTGTAACTACCTCATTCACCGTAACATATGGTACATCGATCTCACTCTCTTCGACGACCTTCCCAAGCGGCTTTAACGTTACGATAAGCGGCAAGGGTTTCGATGCTGTTGGAGGGTGGACTCCGAACTTCGTCCTATACAACTTGACCAGCTCAGGCGTAGTAGGAAACTGGTGGACAATGGACGTTAAAAACGCCACTTGGCCAACTCCAGGAACTGCTGTAATCACCGGGACATCTGGTAACACTGGCAGCGGTAACCTCCTTGGTTGGTGGGTCGCATCGCCAAGCAGCACTACGCTTAGCCCAGGTAAATACTACATCAACGCTACCGACAATTCCCCTAGCGCATTCATGGCTACAACAAGCTTCGTAATCGGTGCTACGCACGTCGTCGCTACGCCTAGAAAGGCAACCTTCGGTGCAGGGGACACAATTTCCTTCCAGCTGGAGGACTCCTTCGGTAACGATCCAACGGGTGTAGTCTACGGCAGCAACCTTAAGATCATGGATCCAAGTGGTTCCGTTCTCTTCCAGGGTGACGCATTGAAAACATGGGTTAAAACGGGCGACTGGTACACAGCCCCGTACTCAAGCCAGACCGCTGGCGGGAACCCAATGACTCTTGATACCGACGCAGCTACGGGTATGTACACCTTCAGCTGGATCGGCACAGACAACAGTCTGATTGCAAGTGGAAGCTTCAATGTAACAGCTGCAGCATCTAGCCAGACCAACGCCCAGATCACTGCCCTAGCAGCTCAGGTCGCATCTGTCGCTAACAGCGTAACAAGCTTAGGCACAACCGTAGGCAACGTTGCCACAACAGCGAACGCAGCCTCCAGCGCAGCAACCGCTGCCTCAACAGCTGCAAGCGCAGCCAAGACCTCGGCAGACGCTGCAACAACGGCAGCTACAACCGCAGGCACGAAGGCAGACGCCGCAACAGCAGCCGCCACAGCCGCTGAGACAGCAGCCAACAACGCTGCATCCTCAGCGAACAACCTGACGACTCTGGTCTACGGCGCCATCGGCGCAAGCCTGGTAGCTGCACTCGCGGCCATCGTGGCCCTGATGCAGATCAGCCGCAAGATCGCTTAAAACTAAACCTTTTCTTTCTTCTTTTTTTTCATTTCATAAAGCTAGCGGAAGCTAAGACTCCCTCAGTTATCTTTTTTAAGGATCTACACAACCGTGAGTAGATATGCTCTCCCCCATCATCGTAAACTCGTTGATCCAGATGGGGGTAATCGTCGTACTCTGCGTAGGCTTCACATTCACCTACATGGTCGAGAAGTTCGCCAACTTCGCCCACACGGCCATAGCGACCATCGGAACCCTCATCGCCTTCACGATGGTCACCATTTACCACTACAACGTATACTTGACTTGGCCAGCATCGATGCTGCTCTGCGGCCTACTAGGGGTGACCCTCTACCTCCTCGTCGTTCGCCCAATCAAGGCAACGGGCGCAAAGGAGATCACACTCACCTTCGTCTTCTTCTCCATGGCTTTGGTCATCGGCTCCATCGTCTCCATTTACAGCTACTGGTTCCTATACCATGTAGGCTACGCCACACAAGGCTACAGCCTCACAGCCTACGACTTCACATTTGGAGGCTACCCCGGCGTCCTACTCGTCACCCTAGCCGTCTGCACCATCCTCGTCATCGCCCTCGCCTTATTCCTTGGTAGGTTCAAACATGGCATAGCGCTACGTGCCGTGGCTGAGGACGAATCCCTAGCGGAAGGCGTCGGAGTCAATGTACTCACTATTCACTTGATCAGCTGGTTCCTCACAGGCGCATTCGCCGGCTTGGCAGGCGCCATTATTCCCCTTTGGCAATACACGGACCTCGGCTACAGCGACACATTCCTCGTGATAGTCATGTCCGGCTGCGTAATCGGGGGACTAGACAACGTACTCGGCGCCGTCATCGGTGGCATCATCGCATCGGTGCTACAGAACGTCCTCAGCTCCCTCGCCGTCGCCCTATTCGGCATCGCCGCAAGCGACTACGATGCCCTTTACCCCATGATATTCCTCGTAGTCGTACTCATGATCGAACCAAACGGCATAATGGGCTTCATCGAGAATCCACATAACCTAAGAGAAACCCTGCACACCACCAAAACTCGAATCCGAGACTTCATCACAAGGCTCAAACACGCCGTTTAAATCGGATGCCACCAAGCATCTAGGCGATGCCTGAGCCGAGCGGAAAGTGGAGAAGCCTCTTCCCCTACACCCCATACCCACAGCAAGTAGACTTCATGAACGACATCGAAGCCACTCTTGGCGGAGGGGGAATCCTCGTCGCAGAGGCCTGCAACGGCTTCGGCAAAACCGTCTCAGCGCTCAGCGCCCTACTTCCCCTCGAAAAACCCATCATCTATGCCACACGAACCCACGACCAGGTCCGTCAGGTCCTCGCCGAGGTCGAGAAGATCAACACACACGCCGGAGTAACCTACACCGCCGTAAACCTCGCAAGCCGAGACCATCTATGTCTCAACCCCGACTGTCGAGGCCTACCTAGTAGGGAAGCCCAGGAACTCTGCGGCGTCCTAAGGAAGGAGAACCGATGTCCCTATAGATCCGACCTAACTGAGACACCCACCGGTCTTCCCACAATCCTCTCCGCCGACTCACTCATAGCATCCGGCAGACGCCTCCACATCTGCCCCTACTTCCTAGCTCGCCGAGTAGCTAAGATACGCCGCCTAACAGTCTGCCCCTACCCCTACGTCTTCGACCCAAAAATAAGGCTCATGACCGGCCTAGACCTCGAAGGCAGACTCCTCGTGCTTGATGAGGGACATAACGTTGACCAAGTAGGTCAAGATACCCTCAGCGACACCCTAACCGACCGTAGCCTGGCCGCCGCCTCAGACGAACTCAAATCCATAAGCATGAACAAGACGCCCATCAACCGCCTCGAGGACCACCTCAACGAGGTCGTCGGCGACCAACCCACCCTAGTCAAGGCGGATGAGGCATACGAAAACATCTCCCAAGTCCTCGGAGGAGACCTCACAACCTTCATGGAGCACTATGTTCCCGCTGTCGAGACCATAAGAGAGAGAAAAGAAAAGGCAGGCGAACCCCCCATCAGCTACCTCAACGGGGTCCTCACATTCATCGACCTCCTAATGGAGAGCCGAAAGGAAAAATACGCCGCCATCTACCAGAAGGGAACCTACGGCTCCAACCAGCTCGAATACCGCTGCCTCGACCCAAGCTTAGCAATCGGCCCAGTCGTCAACGACACCGTAGGCACAATGATCATGTCCGGCACCATAAGCCCCCTCCGCCTATTCGCCGATGTCCTCGGACTCTACAGAGCCAAACTACGCAGCTACCCTGCAATCCAGACCAGCGACAAAATCAAGATGACCATCGACCCACGCGTCACAACAACATACCGCGACAGAAGCCCAGAGATGCTCCTCAGAATAGGAGAGATTGTCTCGGAGGCCCTCCCAACAATCCCCAATGGGGCCCTCATCTTCTTCCCACAACGCGACCTCATGGAGAGGAGCCTCGAAGCCTGGACACAAGCCGACCTCATCCAGGTCAGGGGAGGCCGCCCATACCTCGGCGACAAACCCCTCTTCAGGGAGGGACGCGACGCCCATGGAAATCGGGACACAATTACCCGCTACAAGGCATCCGCCGTCACCCCTGCGGGCGCTGTACTCACCTGCGTCTTCCGCGGACGCAACAGCGAGGGGAGCAACTTCCCAGACGATCAGTGCCGAGGCATCCTCCTAATCGGTGTCCCCTACGCCAACTACGCCGACCCACTTGTCCGCGCCCAGATGGCCTACTACGACCGCCGAACAATGGGCCTCGGAAACAGCTGGTACACCATGGACGCCTTCCGCGCTGCCAACCAGGCCCTCGGCCGAGGCATACGCAGCCGAGACGACTGGTGCCACTACTGGCTCCTCGACCAACGCTATGTCCAACACCAGAACCTAATTAGTGCATGGGCTAAGGGTACCGGCCCCACTATCGTAGAACCCGAGACCCTATAAACGCAGAACCAAACCATAACCCGAGAAATATGACGCCACTCGACAAGGCGCTGAAAGATGTCGACAGAGAAGAGATCATCGAGCTCTCGAAGAAGCTGATACGCGTCCCAAGCGTGACTGGGGATGAGAGACGCGTCATCCATTTAGCCCGCGACATCATCGAAGACCTGGGTATCAAAACTAGGCTCTACGGCTCCGAGGAGCGCCCCATTCTGACAGCCACCATCAACCCTGAAGCGAAGAAGCTACTCGCCTTCAACGGCCACCTCGACACCGTCCCCATAGCCAACAGAGACGACTGGGATACCGACCCTTACGACCCCCAACTCATTGGCGACGCCCTCACTGGGAGGGGAAGCTGCGACATGAAGGCTGCCTGCGCAGTCATGATCCACGTCGCAGGCATCATAAAGGACCTCAACTTCCCCCTCGGAGTAGCCCTCCATCTCGTCCCTGACGAGGAGAAGGGGGCAACCCACGGAACCGAGGTTATATTAGAGGAAATAAAGAAGGGCTCACTGCGCCGCCCAGACTACGTCGTAATAGGTGAGAAGAGCAACCTCAAGCTCCGCATCGCGGAACGCGGCATATGGGGATTCAAGATCCGATTTAGAGGACGCGCAGCCCACACGGCCTTCGCAAGAGCCGAAGGGGTCAACGCGATAGCGAAGGCCTCCAAGGGAGTGCTCGCCCTCGAGAAGCCGATAGACAAGTGGCACCCCTGGATAGGCTCCCCCGTAATCAGCGTCAACGCTATTACAGCAGGAACAGCCAGCAATCAGGTTCCCGACGAGTGCACGATAAGCGTCGACCGCCGCCTCATCCCTGGTGAGACCGCCGATACAGTCGCTGCCGAAGTCAAGCAAGCTCTCGATGAGGCTGGGAGAGGAGACCCCGATTGGATGTGGGAGATTGATGCCCCCAAAGACGGATATGGCAGATGGATCTACAACCCTGCTAACTACACCTCGCCAGACTCCGAGCTCGGCATAGCCTTCCAGGAAGCGGTACGAACCGCACTTAAGAGGGAACCCGAATTATTTGTCGAGTGGGCAGGTGCAACAGATGGGGCCTACTACCGGGAAGCGGGGATACAGACAATCGGCTTCGGCCCCAATGGCGAGCACATGCACGGACCAAACGAGCTCGTCTACGTCGACAGCCTCGTTAACCAGGCGAAGGTCTACCTCACCCTCATAAAGGGTCTCTCGGACAGATTCGCATAACCATTTTACCTTTCGCCTCCGAAACAGATTCAGAATACACTACTTTTAAATCCCTTCCTTTGAGAGCTTCAACTATGCACAGCGTGGCTAAATATATACTGATGACACTTATAATGGTCAGTTACCTATACGGACCATTAACAACCGTATATGGTGCCTCAACAAACTGGGCCTCACTTATTTCAATACAAGACATGACGAGCAAAACACCCGTTCCCACGGGGCAGCCACTCCTAGCCGGCAATTCATATAATATAACAATGCAAGTTGACATACCTTTCTCCCAAAGCGACTCAAACTTCAACGTCTCACTCAGTAGAGCCATGTCTCCAAGTGGGACACAATACTGGTATCTATTAACGAAGAACTACGGGGGATACGACTCAGCTACTTTCACCCCCGGTGAGGTTAACCTTGTATTCAAGCAGGTCGAGGGAAAGATCCAGCTAATGGTCCTCTTCCAGGTCCCCGCGGGGATAACCACATTGCAAGCAATCGGTCAAACCTACAGGTTCATGCTGAAGGATTACCCGCTCATCCAGATTCATGTCACCGGAGGCTCAAGTGTTGGCGTCCTGAACTTCAACGTCTCCGACTCCTCCATCGAAAACTACCTAACAACGGCAAACCAGAAATCCAACATGATCTCATCGGGACAGATAGATAAGTCCTATAATTCACTCGTGATGGGAATACTTGCCCAAGCAGATGTGATATATAACCTTGGGTTACCTGAAAAGGCAACGGATATCCTGAATTTGATTAATACTAGTAACTTCCCACCACCACCAAATAATTCACTCCAAACCATCCTTTTTGGGGTTGTGGCGTTAGTAGCGGTGATAGCAATATTGGGTTTTCTCATGTTCTTTAGAGCCAACTCTAAGGCAAACATGAGGCAATCGACGATAGACGACACACGAAATCAGCTGGCAGGTCTAGAGGTTACAGCGGCAAGATACGACGAAGCTCTGGCCGGCGAGCTTAAAAGTCTCAGAGACAAACTCGAAGAAGGGTAGCCTAATATGTTCTCAAATATTCACCTCATAGGTCTAGGAGGAACAGGTGCAAACCTCATACAGACTCTCCTAGAGAGCGACCGTCTTCAGAACCTACTCCAATCTGAGGACTTCAACATCGCCTGCCTTGCCCTAGATATAGCTGATGGAGACCTCAACAGCCTCCAGAATACATACAAGGCGACCCTAGAGAAACTCCAGTCAAAAGGTATACCAGTCGAAAAGCTTTGGGTGAGGGCCCTTAACATCAAATTCAACACACCCGACTCGCTCTTCGAGTTCATGGAGAAGTACGACAAGTACGTCGAGAAAGAGGGCATTAAGATCCAGAACTACCAACCTTGGTTGAAGTCATCCATATCTATACCCCCACTCGCGGGAGGCGTCGGTCGTCAGAGGGCACTCAGCAAGGCCGTGTACAACCTCAACTACTTCCACTATTCCGAACTGAACTCTGTGATGTCGGTCTTCAAGGACCGCGTCTTAACCTCCAAGTTCCAGCCAATAGTCGTTGTCCTCTTTGGACTAGGTGGCGGAACCGGCAGCGGGATGGTCCTGGACTTCGTTCGCCATCTAAGGTCCAAACTCGGCTCATCGGTCCCAATAATAGGAATGACGATACTCCCAAGTACAGCCGACGACCTCCTTGCACGCGGCCCCGCCCCATACAACGCACTTATGGAGATGGAGCTATTCTTCAACAACACCCTAAACGAACAGATTGTAAAAAAATATGGAGACGCCTACAAGAATCCCTTCAACTCACTCTTCTTCATAGCATTAGACCCCATATACAACAACCGCAACAACCTAATGACCGCGAAAAAGGAGCTCGACAGCTCAGTCATAGATATCCTAAACATGTTCAGCAACTTCGACCTAGCTGACCTCCTATCGAGGGTTGGAACCAACAACGACTTCGGTTCCAACTGGATACACTCCACAGCCTACCTAAAGATCAAGTACCCCGTCGATGACTATGTGACGTATCTCCACGAATACCTACAACTTGCTGACAACGCTGGGGAGCTGATGAGTTCCAAGCTGGATGTCCTCAGCAAGATCAACGATATACTCAACAACAGATACAGCGAATTTGTCGAACTCTACAAGAGGCAACTTATAGCGGTGGGTGGGTATAGAGCTGACACCTTCAACAACGACGTCGAGGACGTCATCCATAGGGGAGGAAAGTATGAGGCCGAATTAAGAAAGCAGGTCAGGGGTCTAAGTGACTTCGCGGCTTACTATAACGACAAGTGGAACAAGACCCTCATGTCCCTAAACTTCTCCGAGGATACCGTTGAATACTCCGTAATGCAGCAGATAAACGTGCTCAGGGAGAGAATAATCCACATCGATAAGAACTACGAGGACTACAATAAGACAGTCCAGCAGTTCATGTCGGAGCTCGAGAACAGCATCACAGCAAGCAAGTTCCTCACCTCGACCCAAATCCGGCAAATAAGGTCATACATAAATCTGGTGACCCTCCTTGCTGTCGCGATCGACACCATTAAAAGTTATTTGAGAAGTAAAGCACTGGCTGATGAACTCGCAATACGGTATGCTAAGGACAAGTCGAGGATAGGAATCAGGATCAGCACGATAGGCGACACCGAGCTACTCCCCCTCTACAAGACCGCGGGGGTCATCCTAACACGAGCCGAGACAGAGATCAAGATGAGCGATAACTACGTCCCCAGCATCAAAGTCATCAGGAAAAACATAGAATCAAGGCTCAAAGACGAGTCAGGGGACGTCGAGTCACTTCAGCGGCAACTGAACCAGAAGGAATCCGAGGAGAAGAGGATCAAGAATGAGGTCAACAAGATTTGGGTTGACTTCAACGGTAAGAAGAAAGTACTTGAGAAGAACCTCAAAAACCTGCAGACTGAGCTCATAAGCATCAGGAGCAACCTCGATGAGCATAAGAAGGCACTAGATTCGATAAGGCAGGAGGTTGAGAATATGACCATGTTCGAGAAGAGCCTCGAGGTCACCTCAACTTACCGCAAGAACCTCAACTTCGTATACACGAAGACGAATGAGCTAAACGCCGCCCTCAGCCAGATTACGAAGACGAGCAACTACTACGAGCGCGTCGTCGAGCTAAGCGAAGCCGAACAGGTGAAGATAATGGACAAGATCCTCAAGGAGGAGGAGTCCAACCTTAAGGGAGAGGGTATCCTCAAGGACATCGTTGACCGCGACCGATTCAGAGACATCGTAAAGTCCTACGTGAGGATATTCAGCGTAGCAAACTATGCGGGCCTCTCTGACCAGTATCGGACAGACCTCATCTGGACGACCGTCAGCATCCCCGGGGGCCTATGGGACCAGCAGCTACAGGGAATGCTATCTAACACACTCAACGTCTTTTCAAGCGTAGAAGCTAGTAAAAGCATCTCAATCAGGCAGATCGACCAAATAGATCCGTGGACGATCACCTTCCTCGTCATCTTCGCTAAAGCAAAGATGGAGGATATAGAGAAGTTCGCCTCTATGAAGAGCGACGCAGACTCAGTAAAGAAGTCAGATAGGGTGCTGTTCCGCAGCCTCCTCCTCGAGCAGGGTATCCACGACGTCTCCGAGCTTCCTAAGATGGGTGACAAGTAGGTGTGGTGGAGATCGAATCCACAGAGATCAAGCCTAAGATACGCGTAAACATAGACAGGTATACATCTGCCACGATAATTGGAATCTCTTCATTTGCCTTCATGACAGCCATAAGCTTACTACCAGGAGCACCCGTCTTCCCCCTACTCGTCTCAATCCTCCTCTTCTTCATAGCTCTCTACAAGAGCCCGAAGTGGTCCTCAGGCATACTAAGCCTAATCGTCTTCGTGACAGTCTTCTACCAACTCACCGGTTTCATGGTATGGTCAGTTCGAAGCGAAGCCGGAGTAGCCTTCCTCATCCTATCAGTTGGGGCCCTCCTAGTAAACCTCTTCAGCGCTAGACTTGAAGCCACATCGATGGCGATAGCCGTCCTCGCCGTCGCCGTAATGTTCACACCCTACTACTACCTATCAGTGGCTCTTATAGTGGCGGCCGCTGTCATCGGTGGTCTCTCAAGTATCGGCCCAGTTTCCTTGACTTATCTACTAACCATGATCCCACTCTTAGTGGTTGAGAACGCTTTCATCTCCGAAGCAGGTAGTCAATTAACGCGAACCCCACCTGTCATCTTCGCTCAGCTCATAAACTTCTCTAAGTACATGCGCCCCCCTTTACCAGGGTTGAACTTTTTCCTAACCTATGTCTCCCCCGACTTCTACAATCCTATTGTCGCTGCGCCAGTTAGAAACTACCTCTCCAACGGGATGACATTCTTCCTATTGATACCTATCCTCATTCTAGCCATGGTGTTCATATTTTCCACTGGAATAGCTAGCATAATAAACGGTATGCTCGACAGGTTTTCAGTGTTCGAACTGACGAGTCAGCTGCTGAAACTGATCTCACCCCTCGTCGCCTCAATTGTAACTCCACTCACCTTCTTCATCTTCATAACTATTCTCTCACCAACCAACATCGGCGGTTACAAGACATCCCTCGACACGTCAACAATGATCTGGATGATTGCATCGTCGCTTATTCTCGGTTCAGTCTTTACCGGAAGAGAGTACGGGATCCAGTGGCTTGAGAGGACGGAGAAGGCGGGGATCAAAGTTTCTCAGAAGATTGGTGCGATTAAGGACCTAATAGTCTTCAATCAAAAACTGCTTAGCCAAGCAGTCGCTGAGGCGCCCTCAATCAATTTCAGCCCCGAGGCGAAAACCGTTGAGGAGACCGAATCAACTTTAAATGACTACGGGAGGGGCATAAGTACCGCAAGCTACGAGACCCTTAATGAATGGATCCAAGAACTAGATAACGTTCTAGCGCCGAAGATTAAGAGCCTCCCAGAGGACCTCAGAGTCAGAGTGATAGGCGAGCTAAACTACCTCCTCTCACTTGTCGTTACATATAATAACCTACTAAAAGAGGTGGCTCTAAAGAAGAGCTTCTCAGAATTGATAGAGCCGAAGGGAAACATCGATTTCAGCCAGGCACTAAAAGACTACTCAACGTTAGTCATCGACGTAAAGACAAACTCAAAAGACATCTTCAACATGTACAAAGAAACTTTCAATGCCTATACCGTGTTAACCTCCCAACTTGAAGTGCAACCACCTGTGGATCCTTCTCGACTATTCGAATCCAATGATTATGAGGGCGGCATCAAACTTCTTGCGCAGGAATATTGGCTCAACTTCCACATTAAAAACCAACCCGAGCTAGAGAACTTAGTCGCCTCGTTACTGGTAAAGACCAATGGCCTAATTGAGCAACTAGATGAGCATAACGGTCAAAAACTAAAATTGATGAATGAAAAAATAGTAGATCCAAAACCAGTTAACTCTACAATTATTCTCGAGGAAATAAAGAAGCTCAACGTAACTATAGATGATATCCTCAACGAAGTCTTAGGCGAAATCACCCAGCTTCAAAAACTTGTCAACAGCTTCCCTGGAACCGTGAAAGTAATCCACTTCGAGGTCTTCAATTACTCAGCGAGGCTAAAGAGCCTACGGGATAGAAACCTAAACTCCAATCTAACTCTACGCGACTCGACTACCGTTGTTGAGGAATTAACGGACTTCATGAAGTATTATAGAGCCAGCAGGAAAGCAGATGAGGGCAACCTCATAATCGTATCACAGCTACCAGTGGCGATGAAGATCATCAAAAGCGAGTTATCCACTCGGAAATCGCTTGAGATCTCCGACCTACCCTTCCAGCGAAAAGCAGCCCAGACCTATGCAACCTACTACGCCATAAACAACCCGGACACGAAGTATGATGAGGAAAAAGAGGTTATAAGAAAAAATGCCTAGCTGCCAAAACTGCCATGCAACAGTCTGGGATCTTAATTGCCCAGATTGCAACACACCAATTCCCTATGATCAACTCATCAAGGAATTGATCAACCTTCCAGAGGTAGAGGTGAGGTTCGAGGACCTTACGGTTATATTCTTAGGCCTAGAACCCACTGAGGTAAAAGAAGCATACGTATCAACGATAGCGATCGACGGCGAATATGCTGAGGCATCCAATTCACTTACCTTGGGGAAGATCGACGGAGGAACGTGGCTCGATTACTCAAAGAGATACTCAGATTCAATCGACGGCTGGCTGAGGAGAGTCGGCTACACATACTCAAAATATAAATTGATTATAGTGAACACTACCAGCCCTATATCCATAGCCGCAATAAACAGCTCCCTACTAATCGGAAACGAAACAATAATAGCCATTACCGCGGACGAATCCTCAACCCCACTCAACAAAAACACAAGCTATGTAGCCCTAAAAAAAATATACGAAAAGGGACAATCAATTGTCCTCGTTGAAGAGGGGTACTTCAAGAACCTCACCTACTTCGACGAGGATCAAGGCTTAATCACTGGTGAGACTGCATTTAAGAAAATCATCACAAATCTTGCATACAATATCCAAATACTGAACCACTTCATCGAGGGCGACAAGAGACTCGGAATAACAACTCACACAGTCTCAACCCTACTCTCAGCCTCAGACCAAGTATACACAAGCATCGAGGCTCTCTTCGAAATACACGCCTATATGAACTCTGTCGAAGATGTCGACGAAGACTACCTAAGTATACACCTACTTGGGTTATCATCGAGGGAGCTTCGCCCAAAGATAGAGGATGCCTTCAAGAGTTACTATGTGGGATTCAAGGATCTCCTAAACTCCGAGGTCGTAGTTCACGAAAACTCATCACGATACAACTTCTACGACCTATACATACTGTACGGACTCAGCGAGGACCCGGTCTTAAAGAAGATCAAGACTGGATACATATCAATAGCGAAGAAGATACCATCCTTGAGCCTGGAGGTGTAGAAGATCGTTTACACAGCGAAAGCTCGGAACATCGTGTTCAACGGCGAACACTACGAAGCTGGCGAAATTAGGATAAGTGAAGACGAGAAAACCATAGTAATATCTCAGCTAAAGAAGTCCTTTCTAAGCTCCGAGATGATCCATGTAGGGCAAACATCTTACTCCGACTCAACAAAGGTCTCGGGAGACGGGCTCAGAATAAGAATAAATGACCTCTCATTTGAAGCCGACGACAGTATCACTCAAAACCAAATCAAGGAGATGGTAACTAAACCCTACCGACTAGAACGAGAGAGAAGGGAGAAGATAATTAAGGCAACCGAAGTCTCCATAATCAACTTCCTCCAGGAACGCGCGAAGACAATGGAGGACCTCAAGGAGCTCAGCATTAACCCCCGCGTGGCGATTCTGCGCAAACTAAACAAGGTTGGTGACGGAGAGGACCCAGTGACGCTATACAGGAAGATGCTTGTACAATCTCTAAATCAACCCTACTCTGAAATGGATTCAGGCCTCCAGTCACTTAAACTGGTTTTAGATGAAGTGAATATGCGTAGAGTATACGCGATGATATTCGGCGTCGCATCGGTCCAGACAGCTATGTTAGGCGGGGCTGACCCGGCTAAACCACTTGAACTACTAGAAAAAGTAGCCACAAAGAAGCTGTCCCGGGAAACCATCTCTGGCCACACCATCATAGAAGCAACGAATATACTCTATTCAGAAATCGCCCTATTGAATCCAGAAATCCTTCTAGGATAAAACGAGGTTGCAATTTGACGCGCGTGTAAAATTAAAAGAAGGCTGTGTGTCAGGATTCCTCAAATACTCTTATGGCTTCCATCGGAATCGTAACGAATACCCCATCATGATCTCGTCTTCTTAGCGCCAAGTATTCCCTTCTTGACATAGTAACTCTCAACTCAAAGCCGATATCGACTCTTATGTCGAATAAGCCTCCAACTGCCCTCACACCGATAATTCTTCCCTGGAAAGTGTTAACATCCTCTTTTTTTTGGGATCCTGAAAGGATGATTTCCTCACCCCTTACACATACTTTGCACCGGCTCAGGTTTCTCTTTTCGGCTATTACCATATGAATCCCGTTTACCTTAACCTCATTTGGTTCGACGCCCGGAGATGCAGCTAGAATATTTTCGAATCCAAGGAAGCTGGCTGTCGACTCATCAACGGGGTTTCGATACATATCATCGGGAGTTCCAGTCTGAACAATACTTCCACGGCGAATAATTGCCATTCTATCCGAGATACCATATGCCTCCGAGTGATCGTGTGTCACATGTAAAGTCGTCAGCCCAGTTTCCCTGTGGATCTTCTTCAGCACATTTTGGAGGTCTCGCCGAGTTTCCTCATCTATACCACTTAGAGGTTCATCCAAGAGGAGTATGCGTGGTCTGCATGCCAAAGAACGTGCAAGGGCTGTCTTCTGTTTTTCACCACCACTGAGTGTGTTTGGCCACCTGTTTGCCAATTCCACCAGCCTTGTCAGCTCGAGGAGCTCCTCGGATCTACGTCGACGCTCTGCTTCTGGAACTTTTTTGATTGATAGACCGTATTCAATATTTTCTCTGACACTAATATGTGGGAAAAGAGAGGCATTCTGGGGAACGTACCCGAGGTTTCTGGCCTCGGGAGGCAGATTCGTAACTTCCTCACCGCCGATAAATATCCTCCCAGAGTCGGGTTTATAGAAGCCAAGTATCGTCTCCAGAAGCAGCGTCTTGCCAGCGCCATTGGGTCCAAGGAGGGCAAAATACTCACTTTCTTCAACGGTTAAATCAATGTCTTTGAGCGCGAAGGCTTTCCAATGCTTAGATAGTCCCCTGACTTCCAGCCCAGAGTCACTCAAAGTAGACTTCTCCTGTTCGTTAAGGTCCTAAAAGTTAGAAGAATCGCGAAAGCTAGGATAATGAGTATGGAGATTATCGGGAGTACAGCAGGAAGTCCATCCATGACGAGGATCTCGTTCAGGTAGACGGGTACCGTCTTAGGATAATATGCGAGTATCACGACCGCCCCGAACTCGCTTAATGCTCTTGCCCATGAAAGAAGGCAACCTGTTAGTATCCCTCTCGAGGCCAATGGAAGGTGTACACTGGTGAAAACTTGTGCCCTAGATGCGCCCAGGCTCCTGGCCACCTTCTCCATATCCGGGCTAATTGATAGGAAAGCCTCTTGCGCGCTCCTAATCATGAAAGGAGCGCTTACGAAGGACATAGCGGCGATGACCCCGAAGATGGAGTCGACGAAGTTGATACCGACACTAGCAGCTGCGCCACCCAAGAAAGTCCTAGGGTTCAAAACCACTAGGAGAGCTATCCCCGCTGCGTTATGTGGGAGGATCAGTGGAATGTCTAGCAGAGTGTCGATCAGCCTCTTGCCTGCGAAGTCGTAGTGTGTTAAAACGTATGCGAGGGGAACACCCAGCGTCAATATAAAGGCAGTCGCGAATGTTGCTGCAAGTAAACTGGTGGAGAATGCGTCGATAGTCCTACTGTCTCCTATTATTCCCCAGACTCCGTTGACTGATCCTCCTAGGCTAGCGGCTAGGGGAGCGACTAGAAAAAGCACCATGAGTGCACCGAGAATCGTTGAAGCGACGATGAAGGGTGATCTTCCCCTAAGCCAGTCCATAAAGACGCCTCATCAGAGAGTCTAACCCTTCAGATGTAAAAAGTGTCATCTTCCTAGTGGGTCAGCTACAAGGCTCGGCTTGAGACCGGTTGGTACGTCGTTTAAATGATCAGTGTAAGATGGGGTGTAGATGTTATGCCAGGAGGAGTCAAAGATTGTCTTTCCCTCACCATTGAGCAGGTACTCCACAAACTTTTCGGCCTCGGCTGCGTTATCAGCATTCGAAGGTATCGTAAGACCATAGTAAATGGTGCTGCCTTCCATTATCGGTGGTACAGTTCCAAACCTCTGATTTAGGAATCTTACCTCCACCTTACTGTAGTTTGTTTGGTATGCTTCTTCTCCCAGATTTATCTCCGGTGGGAGCTCCACATATTTGTACCCGTTTTGCTTCGCGTTGCTTAGATACATGAAGCAGTAGTCGATGACACCAGAATCGAGGAGCGGCGTCACCTCGGGCGTGGAGGCTCTTAACGTTACTTTATCATTTATCGGCTGCTCTACCTCCGGAACGAATATCACGGTTTTGTTAGGGATATCCGCTGTCTCAAAGGGAGGGTTAAAGTTGTTGCCGAAAAGGTTATCAGAATATTGTTTGGTCGCCGTAGTAGCTTTCCGCAAGCTTAAGGGTCATTAGGCTGCGGTAGCCTAGGGAGTCCACGATGGGATCCGGCATTCCGTACTTGACGCCGGGTCTGCCGAGGATCTGATACCAGTTTTGCTCATTTATCTCGTCAGCGTACTTGCTCTTATCGGTGTACGCGAGGACGATGCTGTTACCCGAGAAGCGAATGTACCAGTCAGCGTAGTTTTTCCCCGTGTCTTTGTCGGTTGTGTTGTACATCATCATCGGAATAAGAGAGTAATCCGCCACCATCAGTACATCAACATGGTACCCTAGCTCAGTCACATGCCTAATGACCTGTATGCTGCCGTGCCCCTCTATCTCGACTTGAACAGGGTTCGTCTCCATATATGATTCCGCGACCTTCTGGAGTGGATAGAGGACACTGTCCGCGCAGAAAATAGTGAGTTTCCTCTGTTCTATGGGTCTAGGCTGCATGTAAATGAGGGATGAACAGATCACGATCACAAGTACGAAAATGGGGAAAAAAAGAAACTTCCTCAATGAGAGGTCAGCTCGGGAAGATTAGGTCGATCTCCACCACGCTCTTAACCATCTGTTGTTTAGTTATGGCGCTACCAACAATCTCGACCGGAGCCGAGCTGGTGGGAAGGGGCTTTCCATTCATCTTGTACGCTACGATGATGTCGTTGTTCATCTTTAGGGTGGCAGATGTGAAGGTCTGTGTGTATCCATCTGAGGCCTTCACCTGTACATTATAACCGAGGTTCGCTAGCGTCATGTTGAAGCTGGATGGCTGATTGTCATCGACACGGCCGATAAGATCCCATAGAGGTATGCCAAAATAGACGTTTCCAGCTGAGTCTGTCCATGATGCTCCACCGTTAGGGGAGGCTGCTGTGTACTGTATGAGAGAACTAGCGGTTATGGGTTCGGACATCTTGCCGTGTAGGTGAACCATCCAGGTTGCGTTGGCGAAGAGGGCGTTATCCCCACTGCTACTTGTTGTCGAGTTTGAGCTGCTTGTTGTAGATTTTGTCGTGTTCCCAAAGACTAGCTGTATCTGCGAAAGATTCCGAATCATCTGTTTCTTGATAACTGCAGATCCAACGAGTCGAAGAGGCCAGTATGTGGCGTTGAGTGCATTTCCATTCATCGTGTTGGCTACGATGATGTTGTCATTTTCCTTGACGAATGTGCTGTTTAAGGTGACGCTGTAACCGTCTGGGGATGATAGCTTAACCACGTAGGCGTTGGTGTTAGCCAGAGTCTCATTGTACCCCATTGGGGTCTTGTCATCCACATAGCCTACTAGGAGCCAGAGTGGCATACCTGTCCATATGTTGTTATTTGAATCAACCCAGCTGGCTTTATGATGGGGAGTGTTACAACTTATGCCACTCTCAAGTGTTGACCGATTCATCGCAAAGTTTGTGGCGCCCGTGAGGGTTAACGTATATTCCTTTACAGCGGGTACTACCTCAATCTTTGTAACCATCTTGATCCAGAAGTGGCCATCCGTTATCAATCCCTCCTCCCCTAGTATGACTAACTTGACGGGTCCTTCACCGCTGGCCAAGTGGTTTACCATCCAAACTATAAGCTAGGACCGTAACGAGTGGCTTTGTTGCCTGGACCTCGTCACCCGTGGTTCCATCGTATGTGACGTACTTTGCCGGATAGTTGATCCCATGTGAATACCATTGAGTAGTTGTCGGAGGCGGTAATTTTCACACTATTTGCACTCGTTATCCCCCCTACAAGGTTGAGGACGTCGGAGAGAGCGACACCATCGTAGGTGCCAATACTCTGGATCGATCCCGCGCTTGTCTTTAAGCCACCCTTCATCTCAACCTTAGGGAGAGCAGCGAGGTCTTTTTCAGTTATCGTCTTAGTTGTGCCATCAGCGCCTACTAGAGTAAGTGTTACGGGCGGTATCTGGCTCTGCGGCTTTAATAAGAACTGCCAGGCAGCAACACCCGCAACTGCTACAACTAGTACAACGACAGCAATCATGATCAAATTTCTGTTGTTCATTTTGATTTCACCTTTAGTCGTACCGAGAGTTTATGTTATGCATATTAAAGCATAACGACGTTTCTGGCAATTCAATGTTAAAAGCTTAAAAATAACAATCTATTTTCTTAGTTCTTCATGCAAAGTCGAAGTGGGCATCGCCTATTAAAAGTAAATTATACTTTTAGGCATCTAATTCGGCTTTTAGAAGTATCCCTTAACCCTAAAGAGATCGATTTCGAATCAAATATCACCCCTCTATAATCATTATAAAAAGAGGAGCTGAATCAGTCACAGAGCCCAGTTGAATCGGGGGATAGGAACAACCCTACTAGTGATACTCATTGCGGCGACCGCCTCCCAGTTAGAGCTAGGTTTTTCCGCCCAAACAACCCCCAGTACGACTCCCACTGTAGTCAAGCCCACACTAATCATAACTCCAGCCCTCTCCTCGATCCCATCGGATGGGAAGCTGCACCCAGCCTTCTTTATCTCAACCGAGAATGGCGCTGGGAAACCATATCTGCTGCCGTCGGGTCTGAACGTCACGATCTCCTGCTCAGACGAACAGGTTCTCGACATCCCTAATCAAGCGACGATTCCCATCAACCAATACTACGTAGTCGTGAACGCTTCGAGCACAATCCAGGAACAAAAGACCGTCGAGGTCTCAATATCTGCATCCGGGTTCATTTCCTCGAAGGTAAACGTCAACGTTGCGCCTCCTGCTGGCACGCCAAAGGCGCTCAAGGTGACCCTCCTCCCCGACATACTTGTCCCAGAAAAGGGGGCGAAGTCGGAGGTAGTGGTTACGATAGTCGACAACTATGGTAACCCGGCTGAGGCGAGGTCGGACCTAAGCGTCACCCTCTCCTCCTCAAACCTCCAGATGGCAGACATCTCACCACGCAACCTCCGAATACCCAAAGGCAGCTTCTCCGCCAAGGCGTATATAATCTCCAGCGGTTTCGTGGGAACAGCGATAATAACAGCCTCCGCCCAGGACCTTAAAACCGACTCAGCAACAATAAAGATCTCGGGTGCAAAACCCGAGAAGCTCTCTATCTGGACACAGACTAGCTTCCTCGAGGGTGATAATGGGCTAGTCTTCATCGGAGTAGTTGACAACAACCTCAAGCCAGCAAAGACTCCGATCTCAGTGAACGTCAGCCTCTACTCCACGAACACTAGCGTATGCACCGTGCCCTCGAGTGTGACTGTGGGCGTAGAAAACTGGATGACAACCGCGCTTATCACCGCCAATAACGCAGGTTCCGCAACGGTGTATGCGGTAGCTGATAACATGGCCTCAATGAGTCTTAAAATACAAGTAATAAAGGTCGGCACACTCCCTCCAGTCGCCGTTAAAGTCTATTCGATGGCCTCCTATCTACCAGCGGATGACATCACAGAAAAATACCTCGCCATCCAAACAGTTGACGCAAAGGGTAACCCAGCAAGATGCTCATCAGATACAACGATCAACGTCTTCTCCTCATATCATGATATACTCGACTCACAATCCAGCGTCGTCATGAACTCGACGGACTCAGTAAACTACGCCTCAGCGACACCAAAATTAGCTGGAGTCGTTAAAATCACAGCAGGCTCCACAAACTTCAGCTCCTCCGATGCCACCATCAATGTCTACTCACCTCAGGCAACTACTGTAGGCATCATATCCTCCCCAATCCCCGCTGGAGGTGAAGCGGAAGCATGTCTAGTAATCTCGAGTTCCGGCGTCCCCGCACCCGCATCGCAGGACACTCTCATACAGCTATCATCGAGCGACACTCAAATAGCGGGCAGCGACACATCAATAACCTTAGCAAATAAAAATTACTACACCCTCTTCAAGATAACAGGGGTAACCCCAGGTCAATTCTCACTCACCGCACAAGGCAGCGGCTTCCCATCGACGAGCGCCACACTACAAGTGTACCAGGTAAAACCCTCCGTCTTCAAGATCGCGTACGTAAAACCCCTCGCCCATGTCGGGTTCCCAATAGTAATCCAATCCGTCTCCTCACAAGGTGGACCAGTAGTCTCCAACGAGCCGATCGTGATCAACATGGCGTCTAGCAACACAACCGTCCTAACCATGTCAACAAACTCTACGATCCCTGCGGAGGCCTCTGACATCCTCACCTCAGCCCAAGGATTAAACCAAGGAAAGACGACGATAACCATCTCCTCCGGCGGATTCAACTCCCTCAGTGTGGATCTCACGGCACAGTCGATGAAGGGTGGCATCCAAATGACCTCCCTCGATAAGTATACCACCGGTGGTTCAACAGGGATCACAGTCGAGGTCACACTGGAAGGCAAACCAGTCGTCGGCACAGCCGTCAAATGGAAGGGTACAGGTCTCTACGCAACATCCACGGTCACCGACTCAAAGGGCAAATCCAATAACATACTAAAAGTCGTGGAGGGAAGCAATCTAGTTGAGGCAGATGTGAACGTCCCCGGCCTCGGTAAACTAGTGGCGCAGAAGACCATCATAGGCCAAACAGTCTACAACCTCGCTGTCTCATCTAACATAGGAGTCCCAATAGATGGATCCGGCAGTTACCTCGAAGGAAGCCAAGCGAAGATCATCGCCCCAATAACGATTGACGTTACAGGCATCTTAACTTACTCGGCATAAAGCAGACCTTTAAAACCTGGACCGGAGCCTCCAACTCTACAGATAACACCCTTGAATTTGTCTTCGCTGGAACTCAGACGAATCTCTCGCTAATCGCTCAATATGACACAGACTATATGGGCGTGTTAATACGGTTGGGCATCTTCACCGCAATGTTAGTAGGCCTTTTCATAGTGATTATCATTTGGAGAAGGCGATTTGGGTAACCTCAGTATCACACAATCAAAAATAATCGTTAAGGCAAGATGTATAAAATATCGAGATGACTACCCATATTTCAATATTCAAATTCCGTGATAGAGACGTTCACGCGCGCTTCTTGTAAGCCCTTTTTCCAGTGATTTCAGCGACATTCGTAGTTTGTGCAATTTAACTCAGGATTTCCGAGCCTTTTCGAGGTACAAGTAATATATCCCTCAGCCACAAGAATCTAAGAAGTTTAATCGTAACAAGGTATGAGCGGAATTGAAAGAAATTCAACATACGCGACGCCAAAGGTGAATATATAATGAGCAAGGATTCTATAACCGCTGAAGCTGCCACAAAGAGAGCTGAGGAATTACTCGAAGAACTTGGCACAGATCCCGAAAAGGGCCTCTCTTCTGATGAGGCTAAAATGCGTCTGGAGAAGTATGGCGAGAACTCACTCGGAGAAGTGGAGAAGGAGACCTTCTGGGATGCCCTCAAAGAAGAGGCACGGGAGCCCATGATACTCCTCCTGATAGGAGTCGGTGTCCTCTACAGCGTCTGGGGAGGCCTCCTCGACGGGGCAACTATCTTCACCATCATCGCTGTCCTCGTCCTAAGCGAAGTCTACAACGAGTGGAAGGCTGAACAAGGGATAGAGTCCCTGAAGGACCTCACCACACCAAGGCCGCTAGTTCTGAGAGATAGCAAGATTGGAGAGATTTCTTCAACGGAACTCGTCCCAGGTGACATCCTCCCCCTCAGCGTCGGGGAGAGAATCCCAGCAGATGCACGCCTCATCAAGTCCTACGGCCTACAACTCGACGAATCGAGCCTCACAGGGGAGTCCCTCCCCGTCAATAAAATAGCTGACACCGTCGTGTCAGTGAGCGCCCAGATAACCGACCTCGAAAACATGGTCCTCTCCGGGACCCTCATAGTGCAGGGCGAAGGCCTCGCGGTGGTCGCCTCAACTGGGCGAAGCACCGAACTCGGTCACATAGCTACCCTAACGGAGGAGGCTGAGGAGGAGGAGACGCCGCTCCAGGAGGCGATGGAGGATCTCTCGAAGACCCTCGTCTGGGTCGCCGTATTCTTCAGCATATCGATCCCCGTTCTAGAGTATCTGAGGAATGGGGCACTACAGACTCCGCAGACCTTGATCTTGACGGGGCTCTCACTCTCCTTCGCGGTAATTCCCGAGGAACTTCCCATCATTATCACGATGGTTCTCGCCGTCGGCACATATACACTCAGCCAACGCGGAGCCCTCGTCAAACGCCTCAGGGCCTCAGAGACCCTCGGCAGCGTCACAGTCATTGCAACCGACAAGACCGGCACCATAACCGAGAGCGTCATGAAGCTCGGCCACATATACTCAGATGGTAAACTCACAGAACCCTCAGGCAATGCCGAAGAGCGCGGAATCCTCGAGATGGGTGCCCTCGCAACACGCGGCCAGACCACAGTAACCAGCGACAGACTACGCGGCTTTAACCCAATGGGCGCCGCCATAGCCGACGCAACCATAAAGGCTGGCACCAGCATCCCCGAACTAGCCAAGTGGAGCCTCATAAACGAATTCAGCTTCGACAACAAAACAAAGACAGCATCATACATCTACCGAATCGATGGGAAACTCCGCGTATACTCAAGCGGCGCCCCCGAAGCAGTCATCGCACAGTCCTCGAAGATACTAGAGGACGGTAAAACGACCCTCCTCAACACCACTGAGAAGAGCAAGATAACCTCAGCGATCGACGAGATAACCCTAAGCGGCGAACGCGCACTCGCCGTGGCATACAAAGACATACTAGACGAGGACGTCGACAAGACTCCAGAAGGAGACCTCATCCTCGCTGGGATACTCAGCTTCATCGACCCACCAAGGGCAGAGGTGCCCGACGTGGTCAAGATGTGCAAAGAGGCAGGTATCCGCGTCATAATGCTCACCGGCGATCACCCCGAGACAGCGAAAGCCGTCGCGACCCAGGTCGGGATCGACTCCTCCACAGTTCTCACGGGCCCCGAGATCTCAGCAATGGACGACGCCAAGCTAAGTGAAGCAGTGAAAAGCACAAGCGTCTTCGCCAGAATCACCCCCGAGCACAAGCTAAGAATCGTAAAGCAACTCAAGGAGAACGGTCAAGTCGTCGCTGTCACCGGCGATGGAGTCAACGACGCCCCCGCCCTCAAGGAGGCCGCGATAGGCATCGCAATGGGCGTCAGAGGAACCGACGCCGCGAAGGAGGCCGCAGACATGGTCCTAACCGATGACAACTTCGTCAGCATCGGCAGCGCCGTCAGGGAGGGCAGGAAGATATTCGACAACCTCCGTAAGGGCGTCAAGTACTACCTAGCAGTAAAGGTCGCACTAGTACTCATATTCCTCCTACCAATTATTCTCAACGTCCCGCTGCCATTCGCCCCAATTCAGATCATCCTCCTCGAGATGTTTATGGACCTCGCAGCCTCAAGCGGATTCGTCGCCGAGGGCCCCGAATTTGACCTCATGAAGAGACCACCGAGGGACCCAGAAGCAAAGTTCCTCGACCGCGGAACATTGACAGGCATCTTCGCCAGCGCCCTCAGCCTTTTCGTCGCAGTCAGCTTCTGCTACCTCATAGCCTACTACAGGACCGACAACCTAGTGTACGCACAGACCGTCGCCTTCTCAGCCTGGATCATCAGCCACATCTTCCTCGCATTCGTTCGCCGTAGCGAAAATGAACCCCTCCTAAAGAAAGGACTATTCAGCAACAGGGTCATGGTCCTCTGGGCCATAGCTGCTATAGGCATGCTTTTAGTTGCGATATATGTACCGTTCCTCCAGGGATTGGTCAAGGTCACCGCCATTAGAAAGCTAGACTGGGCGATGATTTTAGGAGCTAGCTTCGCTGCCACAATCTGGATAGAGATCGCCAAGTATATCAAACGTAAGTAGACCCCCATTTTTTCAATTTCTCCACAGCGGATAAGTACAGATAAACCCTAGTTGAAACACAAGATGAATGGAAGAAAGGAGTACGCGAAACGATTCGTAGAGTCTGCAGAAGCCATATGGGGGAAGGACTTCATCCAGCCCTCCATTGATGGGATCGAGAAGATCGGTGAAGCAGTCTGGATTGTAGATAACTTCGAAGCCGAACCCGTAGAAAACCCAAGGAAGACGGCCAACATGGAGGGCATGTAATGGTCACTGCGACACCGACCATCGCGAAGGCGAGCAGGATGATCAGGCGAGGGGATCTCACCCCCATAGAGTTGCTAGAGACAAGCCTAGCTAGAATCAAGCAGCTCGAATCCGAGGTCGAAGCTTGGGTGACGATCGACGAGATTGGCGCGAGAACAACAGCTGAAAATCTTACGAAAGAGGCGGCGAAGGGACTCATTAGGAGTCCTCTGCACGGCATCCCCGTCGGCGTCAAAGACATCTTCTACACGAGAGGGCTGCAGACGACGATGGGCTCACCACTATATGCAGGTTACATCCCAGACTTCGACGCCACAGTAGTCTCTCAACTCAGGGAACTAGGCGCCATAATCTTAGGCAAGACACATACAACCGAGTTCGCAAGCCACGACCCTGCCCCGACTCGGAACCCTTGGAACACCGCCCACACCCCAGGTGGATCCAGCAGCGGCTCCGCGGCAGCGGTATCAGCGGGCATGATTCCTCTCGCCATTGGAACACAGACAGGAGGTTCAGTTACACGTCCCGCTGCCTTCTGCGGCATCGTGGGCGTCAAGCCCACATATGATCTCCTCAGCCGAGATGGGGTCTATCCTTTTAGCTGGAGCCTCGACCATGTTGGCCTCTTTACACGTGACGTAAAAGACGCCGCCATAACCCTCTCTTTCCTCACACATCAAAAGGTAGCTCCCAGACTCAGGTCTCCACCCCGTATTGGTGTCCCAGACCGCTTCTTCAACGAGAAGGTGGATTGAGACTCATCTGAGGGTTATACTAGAGCCATCGGGCTTCTAGAGACGACCGGAGCCGATATAATCCCATTCAAACTTCCCAGCAGCTTCGACCTCGCCCCCTCGATTCACAGTGTGATAATGTCAGCGGAGGCGGCAACCGTCCACGAGAGGCTATTCAAGGAGAGGGCCGACGGATACCGTCCATACATCCGCGGCCAAGTAGCCTCAGGTCTCCTAATCAGGGCAGCTACCTACATAAAGGCGCAGAGGATGACCAACCATTACAGGCGAGACATGGCAGAGACTATCAAACCCTTCGATGCCATAGCTACACCCTCAACGACATCCCCAGCCCCCAAAGGGCTGGAGTGGACCGGGGACCCCGCCCTAAACTCCCCGTGGAGTCTCGCCGGTTTCCCAACAATCACAATCCCAACCAACCTCTCAGATAAAGGGCTACCACTCGGCCTCCAGCTGGCCAGCCCATTATACACAGATTGCGTCCTCCTCTCTGTTGCTCGCTGGTGCGAGGATAAGCTCAGTTTCAGATACTCCCCAGCTATAACTCAGTAGAAGACTTCAGAACACTAACCCGTCAACCGACAGTCTTTATCTCGCGCCCATTCTCTATCGCCACAAGCTCCACAAGTTTCGCAACGCCGGAGGTCTCCAATTTCTTCCCTATAACCTCCTCGATCTGAAACACCCCCGCCGGATTATCCATATAGATTCTTATACTCACCGGCTTCTCCCTCCCCTCCTCAATGTCGACCCTCTTAATCGCCGTCGCAGAAAGGCTGTGCATATCAATCTTGCCACCACGATACGGGATACGAGCGCGACCCTCCGCCATGTCGGTACCATCCGCCACCTTCGCTGCGCCTGCCTCGATGCTCAGTGCCTGAACCGGGTCCTCATGGGCGTAGATGGCATGAAGCGTCTCACACTTCAACCTCAGTGCGAGTTCAGGTTCCCCGGGATAAACCTCCGAATAAAGCCTATCGATGATGGGAGCGGCGAGGTAACAGCTATGCATAATATGATCTACCCGATGAACGCTATTCCCGATGTCGTGCAGGTAACTTCCGACCATCGTCACAAGTTTCGATCCTTCGAAGTCGCAGATCCTGTTCGCCACCGTCGTGGGCTCCACCACCCTCGTGAAGAGTTTGAGGAGCTCCAGGCTGCTCCCAGCCGCGATTTTTGCGTGGATGGGGCCATGATCGTTATAGTTTAGCCTCTTCACGACCATCTCATTCGACATCCTTAGGTATGTCTGAACTTCCGCGTCACCTTCAAGCAGATCGAAGATCCTCCTAACCCTGGGTTCCTCAAGATGCTCAAAGATGAGCCGACTTGTGACAGTCACCAAAATGATTCAAGTGATACGAAGCCACGGAGCCATAAACACCTATCGAGAAACAGACTTCTTTCTCAGACCGAGACAAAGGGGACGAAGATGACCGCCATCACGAAGGCCAGCAACCCCGCAGTCACCGCGACCGCTGCCGCAACCAAGATAGGGCGAGCCCCCAACTTCGCTATACTTCTAAAGCTGACCCTGGAACCCACGCCTGCGAAGGCAGTGGCGAACGTGAAGGGCAAAATAGAACCAGACAGGTACCCCTTAATGGCGATCCAGTCTATTCCGAAGCTGAGGAGACTGCCAGTATTCAAGTCAAGGAGGGCGCATATGATGGTGCCCACCGTGAACGCAACCGCGAACATCGGGACGACGAATCCTCCCTTACCCTCAACACTCTTTTCACACTTGGAGCAGTACCACGACAGCAGGAAGACGACGGGCCCAATCATGAATATCCTGATTGACTTGATCAACATCGCGGCCGATACCACAGACGGGCTCACAGCCCCAGCGGCTGCAATTACCTGCGCTGTCTCGTGAACCCCAGCTCCAACCCAGACAGCGTATGCACCGAGATTATTGCCAAGTAAGCCGTTAACAGGAGTGTTGAGAAACAGAAACGGGTAAAGAAACATCGCGATCAGACCAAAGAGAGTTATTGCAGAGACGGCGAGCCCCGACTCCTCCTCCTTCGCCTTGATAGCGGGAGTCAACGCCGCGATCGCTGAGGCTCCACAGATTGCCGTACCCACCCCTATGAGGGAGGCAATTCTATGGTTTAGTCCTAATTTATTTCCAAGCCAGAGGCTCAGCGATAAAGCTGCAGCTATAACTATGAAAGCGGCCACTGCCCCGACGCCGACCTTCAACCAGATTAATGCGCTAGTAGTGAAACCCAGCACCGCGACTGTAAACCTGAGAAGCTGCCCCGAGCAGAAACCCACACCCTCTTTGAGCGAGCCACGGAGCCCGAAGGCGTTCGCAACAACTATGCTCAAAACGAAGGCCCACATAAGCGGGCTGACAGGTTTAAAGAAACCCCAGATAATAAAGGAGACCGTAGCGATTGCGATACAGTAAACTAACCCAGGGAGAGCCCTTCTAATAACGACGAAGCTAGGCGATGAGACCAATAGACAACCTGATTGACACCCCCAGTTTCTAAAGCTTTCGAAGCTACTTCGGTTCAACCACGGGGAGAGCGACTGTGAAGGTTGTGCCCTTGCCTACCTCCGTTTCGAAAGAGATGGTCCCCCCATGGGCCTCAACAATCCTCTTCGACGCAGCGAGCCCCAGCCCGAAGCCACCCCTCTTCTTAGATCCGAATGCAACGAACACTTTATCCCTCAACGCCTCCGGGATCCCAGTACCCGTATCAGTCACCTTCGCGACTACGCTATCCCCCTTTAAAACTGATGTCAGGGTGACCGTGCCCCCATTTGGCATCGACTCAACAGCGTTCTTCAGGATGATGGCGAATACTCTCCTAATCTTAACAAGATCTAGAGACCCGTCCGGCACATCCTGAGCTAGATTATTAATGATCGATACCCCCGGCGGGATAGAGACATCCTCCACCGCCTTCTCCAATAACTTATTCACATTACCCCTCATGGGTATGATCTCGCTACCTCGATAGTACTCACGGAAGCTATCAAGTAGGGCGGTGGCGTGTCTGAGCGCCTCATTGATCTTGGGAATATAGGTCATGTCACCTGGTTTTCTCTCCATTAGGAAGACGCTGTTAGTAATCGTCTGCAGTGGGCCTCGTAGGTCGTGAGCAAGTTCAGATGAAAGCCGCGTAACCTCAGCTTGGAACTCCTTTTCCACTTGTTCCCTACTTTACTTTCAGCGTCGGCTAAGAGTGAGCGATACCTCTCCTCACTCTCAGCAAGGGCTCTTCTAAGCTCCTCCACAGAATCAGATTTAGACTCACCCATTTTACAGCCCTGACCTTAGAGACTCAACAAGATATATTCCACTTATGGATAAAAAGAATCTAAATTTTTAATGGTTTAAGAAAGTTTTGTCAGCTGTATTTACTTTGAGCACACACGATCCAAGAGAGGAAGCTTCTAGAGGCAAACATCATTTACCAAATCGAGTAACCGCTGCGCCAATAACCCAACTTTTGAACTAGAAGCCACACTATTAGACAATGTGTATAACTTTGGGCAGCTTGATGGAAAAGTTCTCACTTAAAGGCCAAGTCGGGATAGTAACTGGAGGGGGGCAGGGTCTCGGCAAAATCTTCAGCAACGCCTTCGCTGAAGCGGGCGCCAACGTCGTCGTAGCCGAGCTAAACGCTCATACAGGCCAGGAGACAGCCCGTGAAGTCACGGCTCGCGGGAGAAGAGCGCTGTTCGTTGAGACGGATGTGGCTAACAAACTCAGCATCGAGGCTATGGTCGATAGGACCATCGAAGAGTTCGGAAGGATCGACTTCCTCATGAACAACGCCGGAATAGTGAAGTGGTGCCCAGCTGAATCCGTGACTGAGGATGACTGGAGACAGGTAATCGACGTCAACCTCAACGGCCTCTTCTACTGCAGCCAGGCAACCGCGAAGCAGATGATAAAGCAGAAGAGGGGATGCATCATTAACATCGCCTCTATGTCTGGCTATATCGTGAACCGCCCCCAGCCGCAGGCAAGCTACAACGCCTCTAAGGCCGCAGTCATCCACCTCACAAGAAGCTTAGCCGCCGAATGGGCCCCCCATAACATACGTGTCAACGCCATCGCGCCTGGCTACATGGACACCGCCATGACCCACAAGTCATTCGAAGACCCAAACTACGGGCCAATATGGACAGACGGGATACCGATGCATCGCCCCGGTAAACCGGAGGAACTTGCACCACTCGCTATCTTCCTTGCGTCGGAAGCCTCAAGCTATGTTACGGGCTCAACCATAATAATAGACGGCGGTTACACAGCCTGGTAGCGCAACGGGTTCGAGGCTTAGATAAGTTTTTCAGTACATACCCATGGAATCAAACGGGTGGGTTCTACGAGCAAACGAGAGCTACTCGTCAGCAAGATTGAAAACGGAATAGTTATCGACCACATCCCAGCGGGTAAGGTCTTCCAGGTCCTAAGGCTACTGAAGGTGGAGCCAGACGCACGGGCTATGGTCGCCCAGAACGTCGACAGCAAGACGCTGGGAAGAAAAGACCTCATCAAGGTCGAGGGAACCTACCTAACCAGCAAGCAGATAGACTTAATCGCCTTCATAGCGCCGGGAGCAACACTTAATATAATCCATGACTGGGACGTCAAAGAGAAGAGACGCATACAGCTTCCAAAGCAAGTCGAAGGCATATTCAGATGTCCAAACCCCCTCTGCCCCACCAACGCCCAATACACGCCACCCCGCACCATCTTCAAGGTCGAGAAAGGAGACCGAATAGAGGAGACAAAATTAAGCTGCACCTTCTGCGGCTCCATAACCTACTATGGCCCCATCATGGAGCAACTCACAAAAGATGGCCTCACGGTTGAGGGCGGAGGCCTCGTCAGCCAAGAGAAGATAGAGCGCGTCCTCCTCGACGCACTAATCAAGGGCGGCGCCCTCAGATTCCCCACAACTCCCAAGGAACCATTCATTCTCAAGAGCGGCAGGAAGAGCCCCTACTTCGTCAACCTTGGCGCCCTAACCGACGGCGACAGTCTCGCCAAATTAAAATGGGCTTTTGCGAGCTACATAGCCCTACAGCTAGAACGCGGCGACCTCGACGACTTCGACTACGTCTTCGGTCCCAGCTACAAAGGCATCAGCCTCGCAGCCTTAACCTGCGAAGGATTGAGGGAACTCTACGGCATGAAGAAGCGATTCATGTACGACAGAAAGGAGGAGAAAAGCTACGGCGATATGACCGCCGATAAGGTAATAGTTGGAGCAGGCTACTACAAGCCGGGTCAGCGAATCCTCGTCGTCGACGATACCATCACCACCGGAGCCACGAAGATAGATACCTTCGAGAAACTTCACCTTCTCAAGGATCACAAGGTCGTAGGTCTCGTAATAGCTGTCGACCGGCAGGAGAAGATGGGTGACGCCGACAACATAGAGGCGAAGACAGCAGTCGAGAACATTCAGGAGGAGCTCGGTATCAAGGTATTCAGTATCCAAAACATCAAAACTATCTATGGTCTTATCAAAGATAGTCTCGACGGTGAGATGAGGCGACTCTGGCTCGACTACTATGGCAAGTATGGCACCGTTAACCTCGAGTAAAGTAACATATTTTATCCACCGCTCAACTCCCTGAGCTATGGAGAGCTTTGACGTTCTCGTCGTAGGCTCGGGCTCGGGAATGACCCTAGTGGAAGGAGCGCTGAATAAGGGCCTCCGCGTCGCGATCGTCGATAAAGACCCCCTCGGTGGAACATGCCTTAACCGGGGCTGTATACCAAGCAAGATGGTAATCTACCCAATTGACGTAGTCCAAGAGATCAAACGCGCCACGGCTCTCGGTGTGAACGCCAAGATCGAAGAGATCGACTTCGCTCTCATTATGGAGCGCATGAGGCGAAGTATCGACGAGGACCGCCACCAAATGGAGGAGGGCGTCAAACAGTCGAAGAACCTAACCTTCTACAACGTCGAAGGTGAGTTCACTGGGGACTACGAAATGAGAGTCGAAGAACAGGTAATTGAGGCGAAAAACATCTTCCTCGTCTCCGGAGCCCGCCCTGAGATCCCGCCAATTAAGGGACTTGAGGGAGTCGATTATCTGACTTACAGAAACGTCTGGGATCTAAAAGAGGCGCCTCGCAGCTTAGTTATCGCAGGTGGCGGCTACATAGCGTGCGAACTGGCCCACTTTTTCAGCGGTCTCGGCGTCGAAGTCACCATAGTCAGCAGAAGTCCACGCATCCTCCGCCATGCGGAGCCTGAGGTAAGCGAAACCCTCACCCAAGCTATGAGGACGAGGATGAGCATAATGACTGGCTTCGAAGTAAAGGAAGCCATTCAAGTCGGAAGCCAAAAAGAAGTCACCATCAGCAACACAAAGGGCGAATCTAAGACCATCAGAGCCGAGGCACTCCTAGTGGCCGCAGGACTACGTGGAAACGCCGACCTCCTTAAGACTGAGAAAACCGGCGTCCAAGCCGACGAACGAGGCTACATAAAGGTAAACGAATTCTACGAGACGTCGAAGCCCCGGATCTGGGCATTCGGAGACGCCATAGGAAAAGCGATGTTCAAGCACGTCGCAAACAGGGAGGCGGAGATCGTCTGGCACGCCTTCGACAACGGTCACAGACAGTCTCTTGACTACGACAAGGTTCCCTACGCCGTCTTTAGCTGGCCACAAGTTGCTGCGGTCGGTATTACTGAAGAGGAGGCCATTAAGCGGAGGCTCAAATACCTCGTGGGGGTTTCTGCCTATGGGGATACCGCATATGGCTCAGCTATGGGCGAAGAGGATGGCTTCGTAAAGCTAATCGTTGAAGAGGAAAACTACAAAATACTCGGCTGCCAAATAATCGGGCCATACGCCGCCATCCTGATCCAAGAAGTTATGATCGCAATGAATGCAGGAGATGGTAGCGTCTACCCCCTCGTAGACGCGATGCACATCCACCCCGCTCTTAGCGAGGTAGTCCAACGCTCAGTTTGGCACCTACAGAAACCTGGTCACACACACGCCTAAGCAGCGCGCTCGATTAACCCAAAAAATTTCTCTTCAAACTCTAGATAGCGGGCATCTAATGATGAATTGAATGTGCGCAGCTACTTCAATGGTGGAATAAGTCTAAAAAACCCAAAAAAAAAGGACTTTCGAGAATCAATTAGAGCTTATAAATGTAGAAGGAGAGACCATAAAACCATTTTTTCACTTAGTGGCGATCGTGTACTTTACACCCAGTGGTGCGAGTGCGTCATCGATCATCTCAATTAGCATATTGATTTGCTCCATCTTCGGCTCTTTAAACCACTCGAAGACGAAGTCGGTGTCACTCATCTTAATCCCGCTTTTACTGATTATGTTCCCGCATCGCTTCTCGGGGATGCCTCCGACGCTGGCGAAATAATTCATTACACCCTCCTGTGTGTTAAACTGTGGCATCGCGGACTCGATCATTGTGTCAATTATACATACTTCGGGCATGTTGACAGCTAGTTTCTCAAGGGCCTTGATGCCTTTGAGGAGTGGTGGACCATATATTCTAACATAACTTTTCATTTTCAAGACCTCATGTAGCGAAAGGTGAGCATAACCTAATAAAATTTAGCCTGAAGAATTGATTAGAACTTGCCCAGCTGTCTTTTAATCTCCTCATAGTTGGGCTCTACTCTGGGGTCATCGGAAACCCAACTCCACTTTACAACACCTTCTTTATCGATGAGGAAGATGCTACGCTTCGCGGCTGTGTAGCCCTTCAAGCCAGCGAAGTCAGGATGCTCAACGCCGAAGAGCTTCAGAGTCCCCCGACTATAGTCGCTTAGGAGGGGGAAGTTTAGCGCATTGTCCTCGTGAAAGGCCTTGAGTGTGAATGGGTCGTTGACGCTTACTCCTACCACCTGGGCGTCGAGCTTCTCTAACTTCGCGAGATCGTCCCTCAGAGTACACATCTCCTTATCGCAGACGCCCGTGTGCGCTCCAGGGAAGAAGGCTAGAACCACCTTCTTTCCTCTGAACTCCTTGAGGCTTCTCTGTTTAAAATTCATGTCGAACAACGTGAATTCAGGGGCATTCTTCCCAATGTCCACCATAGCGATCACTTGACTTTCCCATGGGAATGGCTGGATTTAACCAGCACTAGTTGTCACGCCTTCTCGACGGGGTAACCTAGGGACTTCCACGCGTTCATACCACCTAGGAGGTTGAAGACCTCCCTTATGCCTGAGCGTCTGAGAATGCTGGCGGCGAGGCTACCTCTTCCACCCCAACTGCATGTTACGACGACTGGTTTTCCGCCAGAAATCTCATTGGTCATGCCCGCGATATAGCCAACGTACATGTTTTTAGCTCCGAGAATGTGGCCCGAGGCATACTCGTCTTCGTCCCTGACGTCTATCAGAGTTACCGAACCCCTCCCCAGGAAGTCTTTAAGGTCGGGCGCAGTTAATACGCCGAAGGACTCCGTCAGCTTACCCCTATTTCTCCAACCATCGATCCCCGGGCAGAGGTAACCGATAACTTCATCGTATCCTATTCGTCTGAGGTAGGTTATCGCCCTCTCTGCGTCCTCTCCCCTTTCGACTACAAGAATCACGCGCTCGTCGTAGCTTAAAGTCCAGCCCGCGTAGTGGGCGAGGCCATCTAGCCATATGCTGAGGGATCCCGGTATGTGGCTGGCTGCGAAGGAATCTGGGTTCCTCGTATCCACCACCGTGACGTCGGGTTGCCGCCACAGCGTCTCGAAGTCCTGTATGGTGAGGTGTCTAGGCTCAGCGACGTATCTAAGAGGAGGTGGACCGTTTAGGTTCAACTCCTCCATGCGACGGAAGTAGGGTGGTCTGAGCATCCTGTTGGCGAGTCTGTTCCTCACGAAGTCCTCTCTTCCCATCTTGAGCAGTGGATTGGTCTTCCTCTCCCAGCCTATTGTGCTCACCTCACGCTCTCCTATCCTGCTCCCGCAGATACTCCCAGATGTATGAGCAGGGTAGATCAGAACGTGGTCGCCGAGGGGCAGCAGCTTCTCGTGGATGTTGTCGAATAGCAACCCCGACAGCCTCTCCCAGTGCTCCGGACCCGGAAGGTCGGTCCTGCCGACGTCGCCGATGAATAGCGTGTCCCCTGTGAACACCATAAAGGGATCTGGGCCATCCCTCGTATCAGATACTGCGTAGCAGAAGCTGTCGAAGGTGTGACCCGGCGTCGAGATTGTCTTCACCCTTAGTCTACCCACGGGGATAACTTCGTTGCCTGTCAAATTGTGGTCCCCATAATTGAAGGGAGTTACCTTACCGTGGCAGATCTCCGCACCCAACGCTTCCTTCAACTCAACGCTACCGGAAACATAGTCCTCGTTCCTATGTGTCTCGAGGACGAACTCGATCCTTGTGCAGTCCTCTGCAGCGAGCTGAAGGTAGGCATCCACATCACGTCTCGGGTCAACTACTATGGCCTCACCAGAGTCGCTGAGATAGTAGCTAGCGTGGGCGATTCCAGGTGACTTGATTGTTTCTAGTCTCACTTTTTTAACTACCTCGGATCGGGTCCCTTCACAACAGGGTTCCTGGGGCGGCTGCTCCACTCCGTGAAGCTGCCTTCATAGATCTTGACGATCGGGTAGCCGAGGAGGTGCTTGAAGATCGTGAACTCGTTAGTGGCTTCGCGTCCGGTTCCGCAGCTACATATAATGGTCTTATTCTTGGTAGCACCTGCGACCTCTGCGAGCTTCTTGATCTCCTCCAAAGGTTTTAGGAGGGTCTTATTCTTGTCATCCATGAGGCTAGCCCAGGGTAGATTGACGGCCCCTGGGATGTGGCCGCTCTTAATCCAAGGTCCCGCTTCGCCACGATATACGTTCCCGGGTCGCGCGTCCAAGAGGACAACACCTTTCTGATCCTTCATCTCCTTAACCTGCTTCATATCGACGAAGAAGTCCTCCTGAAGCTCGGACCTAAAGGAGGTTGGCTTTATCTTGGGGAAAACCTGATTCGTCTTCTTTCCCTCGGCGACCCACTTATCCATGCCACCATTGAGGAGGTAGACCTGCCTGTGCCCCATTCGGAGGAGGACATAGGCCATCATGCACTGCTCCAACCCATCTCCCCACCCCTTCCAGCCTCCCTTAGCCGTGTAGACGACTACGGGTTTCTCCATCGAAACTCCGACGCGGCTGAAGAGCGCAGCTACCATACTAGGGCGGAGGATCTGTGCTGGTAGTCCGCGTAGAGGGGCACGCAGCGTCTTCTCCTCCAGCTCAACAGCGCCGGGGATGTGCGCCAAGAAGTAATCGTGGCAGTCCGGCTGAACATCGAGAATAGTGAAATCGTCCCCGAGGTGCATCTCGAGCCACCCCGAGGAAACCCACCTCAAGTTACCTACACCATAGGGTTTATCACCAAGACTCATAGAAATCAAGAAAGATCAAAGGAGCAGGGGATTATAACCCTTTTTAGACGTCACAAAACGGTGAAGACGCTAAACCTCATTAGCCTGTGAGGTGAAATCAAGATGGTGCAGATTTTGCCTAAGATAGATGGTTTGGTCACATTTCTCTACTACGACGACCTCGATAAGGCCACGAGTTTCTACAGAGACGTCATGGGGCTAAAGATAGTCATCGACCAAGGGTGGGCGAAGATCCTCAAGCTCGCGGAGAACGCTCACATCGGTCTAGTTGATGGGAAGAAGGGAAGCCTCAGGCCGAGTAAAGACAAGCCAGTCATGATCACCATCCTAGTCCCCGATGTCGATGCATGGTATAGTCACTTCAAGAAACTCGGTATCTCAACTATGTCAGAGCCACACGACGAATCCAGCCTCAACCTACGAGCGTTTATGCTCAAGGACCCTGAGGGATACGTTATCGAGATCCAGCACTTTTATTGAGCCCCACACTTTTCGGTAAAGCATAAATTGCTAGCTTCGAGGCTCATCTGGATAACACATGAGCGCCAAGACTCCCCGCCAGTACTACGACGAAATATTAGGGGCGCTCCAGGAACACCACAGAGCCTTCAACCGATTCATACCTCTTATAGCGAGTGAAAATATCCCAAGCCCAGCCGTCCGTGAGGCCCTCACCACAGACTTCGGTAACAGGTACGCTGAAGGTTGGGTCGGGGAGCGCGTCTACGCGGGCTGCGAGTACATCGACCTTGTAGAGGCTGCGTGTATAGAACTCGAAAAAAGGCTCTTCAAGGCGGAGTTTGTCGACCCTCGCCCAATATCCGGCGTCATCTCAAACCTCGTCGTCTACACGGCCTTCACGGAACCAGGGGACACCATAATGGCTCTCCCTATAACCTGTGGGGGCCACATCACCTATGGGAGGAAAAACCTCGGCGGCACCGCAGGCGCCGTCTCGGGCCTCGACGTCGAGTACCTGCCACTTGACTACGATGAGCTGAACATCGACGTCGACAAAACGGGGCAGAGGCTAGTCAAGCTCGTGGAGCAGGGGAAAGCGCCGAAGCTAGTGATCTTCGGCGGCAGCGTCTTCCCGTTTCCACACCCCGTAAAGGAACTCGCTGACATATTCCATGACGCTGGCGCCATGATCCACTACGATAGCGCCCACGTCTCCGGCCTCATAGCCGGAGGCAAGTTCCAGGACCCGCTGAGGGAAGGTGCAGATACCGTGACGGTTAGCACTCATAAGACCTTCTTTGGCCCCCAGCATGGCACAGTCCTCAGCTGGGAAAAGTACGCTGAGCCCATAAAGAAGGCTACACTGCCCGGTCTCGTCAGCAACCATCACCTGCATGCACTCGCAGGTGTCGCCGTCGCCTCAGCCGAAATGCTACAGTTTGGAGAGGCGTACGCGACACAGGTCATCAAAAACAGTAAGGCCCTCGGCCAAGCCCTCTATGAGCGAGGCTTCAAGGTTCTCGCTGAACACAAGGGCTTCACTGAGAGCCATATACTGCTGATAGACGTCACAAAATACGGTGACGGTGGCACTGTTGAAAAGCAACTCGAAAAGGCCGGGATTATCATCAACCGTAACCTGCTTCCCTGGGATGTCAAAGAGGGGCGTCATTACATGAACCCAGGCGGCATCCGTCTCGGCACAGCAGAGCTTACTCGCCTCGGCATGAAGGAGGGGGAGATGGTGGAGGTCGCGGAAATGATGAAACGCGTGGTTGTCGACGGCGAGGACCCGAAGAAGATCCAGCTCGACGCCGCGGATTTCCGCTGCGGCTTCGAGAAGGTCCAGTATTGCTTCGAAAACGCCACCAAGGCCTACGAGTATGTCAAGATAAGGTAAACCGTACTCTTGGGCGAAACCTCTTAACGGCCGGTCTCTCAATCTCTAACATCCTAGAATAGGAGCAACAATTATGGAAAAAACCAGTATAAGGAGGCTGGTTGAGACCAGCGGTTGCCAGGCGATAGTAGCCTTCGGCGCCGACAACTTCCGCTACCTGACCGGGGCTACCCTTCCCTTCCCGGAGAACTACCCTGAAAAGCAGGCCGCCGCCATCATCCCTGCCGATGGTGACACCTGCGCGATCGTCACACCCCCCGACTGGGCGCAGGCGGTCAAGGACCAGGGGTGGATGGAGGCCCTCGCGGTCTATGACGAGAATGAGGGTCCCCACCCCGCCGCATTCGCCAAAACTTTAGGTAAAGCCCTTACAGACTTAGGGTTAGCCAAGGCAAAGATCGGCTACGACGCGACAAGGGCGTCGGCGGGTCTCGTTGAAGCGGTTCATGCCGCCGCCCCAAAAATGAAGCTTATCCCCATCGACGACCACCTTGCCGCGGCACGGGTGGTGAAGACCCCTGCCGAGGTTGCTTTGATTGAGAAGAGCTGCGAGTACGCTGATCGCGGCATAATTCACGCTCTCAACCACCTCGAGGGTACACTTTGGGGCCCCGGCTACACCGTTCCCGAGTATATTGAACGCGTCAGGGTCCACCTCTTCGAAAGCGGTGGTTCAGGCGTCGGCCACATGGCCGCTACATTTGGGGAGGACACTCAGCTTGCTTATGTTCCTCACCGTGGCGACATAGCCGAGGGTCTCCTCATGCGCACCGACGTCACAAGCCACAGTATGGGCTACTGGAGTAGTATCAGTAGAATGTCCTACACCGGCTACCCGCCACCGGAGGTCGAAGACGCCTATGCTGAAAACCAGGAGCTAAAGACCTATGCCGAAGGTCTCTTGACCCCAGGCACCCGATGCGACAAAATCTACACAAAAGTAAAGGCTGAGGGCGAAAAGATGGGACTCAAGCTTCACGACCCAATCGTTGGTCACGGCGTCGGCAGCAGCCACTTCGAGGCCCCCTACCTCGTCGAAGGCTATGACGCAGAGCTTAAGGCGGGCAACGTCGTTGCCCTTGGCGTTACAACACTCGGCCCACGCAGAGAGATCTACGTCGACCGTGACGTCTACGAGATCACGCATGAGGGCGCGAGGAAGCTAAGCTGGTACAGGAACTGGGATCGGATCTATGCGGTTACCGGCTTCAGGGCGGTCCACTAGGAGGCTATGATGATGGAACTCTACGATAAGATTTATGCAGCTGTTAAGGGGTCGAGCTTCGACGCGGTCCTCGTCACGGGCGCAGACAACTTCGCCTACATGGCGGGCGCCGCCGTACCATTCCTCGCTATCTACCCTGATTCACCCGTTGCCGTCCTCTGGCCTAGGAAAGGTGATCCAATAGTCATCACCCCAGTGGAGTGGGAGGATACAATAAAGGCCCTAAGCGGCGTAAAGAAGACTAAAACTTACACAGGTGGCCCAGAAGCCTTCACCAAATCAGTGACTGAAGCACTCAAAGCCGTGAAGAGGGGGGGCAGAGCTGGCGTTGACCTACTCAGGATTCCCTCAGCCACCTTAGAATCCCTTAAAGCCAAGACTCCCAGCTGGGAGTGGGCTAGCTGCGACGGCCTCGTCCGTGAGTTACGCGCCGTCAAGACGGGGGAGGAACTCGAACTCCTCGAAGACGTCGCTTATAGGGTCGACCATGGCATCTTCGGTACCCAGCACCATGTCTTAATCACAAGTATTAGGAGCGAGATGAGCCTCGGCGAGGAGATCAGGGTCCACTGCCTCGAGCGTGGTCTCGACGTTATCGGAGGCCACAGTGTGAGCCAACCCGCCAGCGGCCCAAATGCGGCGAAGTTCTGGCCCCTCGCCCCCAACTACGGCATCGGCTACGATAAGAATCTACAGCCCGACGAATACGTCAGGATGGAGGCGCGGTACAGCCTCGACGGCTACTGGGCCACAGGCTGCCGCCTAATGACCCAGGGATACCCCACCGTCGAGCAAAGAGAGGCCTACAACAACCTTGTCTCCCTCCGACGCACAGCGCTGGCGGCGATGAAGCCTGGATCCAAGAGCAGTGATGTCTATAATGCGATTAAGGCTGATGCAGAGGCGATAGGTGCGAAGCTCGTAGAGGGCCTCGCCTTCGGTCACGGCATCGGCGTCGCCGAAACGGAGGCACCATACATCTCGGCAAAGGATGACACGATAATATGTGAGGGGATGGTCCTCGTCATCTGCCCCGTCATCGAGGGACCGAAGGGTGAGCTCCTATGGAGTAGCGACACCGTCATCGTCGAAGCCGACGGCCCCCGGGTGGTGGGCTGGTATAAGGACTGGCGAGAGCCCTACGTCGCAAACTACACACTCTAGGTGGCTCGCGTGTCGTTGAGCATAGGCGGAGTCGAGGTTCCTCCAGGGACCCGTAGCAGAGGCTATCTAAAGGTCTCCGAGGCATCTACTCACGAGGTGAAGGTGCCATGGGTAGCATTCAACGGCTTCTTCCCGGGTCCCACACTCTGTATCCTCGGAGGCGTCCACAGCCTTGAGTGCGCCCCAATTGAGGGCCTCTTCCGGATCATAGAGGAACTCGACCCCACAACAATCATCGGGAGACTCGTAATCATACCAGTCGTTAATACAACAGGCTTCAACTCCCGCACCTCATACGAAAACCCATGGGACCACCTCAACCAGAACAGAGTCTGGCCCGGCGACCCAGATGGGCCCTTAACTAAGAGGGTAGCCAACGTAGTTTGGACCGAGTTCATTTCTAAGGCTGATGCCATCGTCGATGCGCATTCCGCCGATCTCGGAGAGGACGTCGTACGCAGCGTCTACGTCTTCGAGACGAATGACAAGACACTTCAGAACCGTATGGTGGAAATGGCGGGTTGCTGGGACGTCGATCACATCGAAACGATCTCAGTCGCTGGGAACACGGGGGAAGCCGTAGTACGGTTAGGGATCCCCTGCATTATGACGGAGGGCGGATCACCTTACCCTGTTAGGGAAAAGGATGCCTGGTGGTTCGCCAAGGGAGTCTATAACTTGATGCGGAGCATCGGAATACTCCCAGGTGACCCAGTCGTTAAATCCGTCCCTCTCGACCCAGAGTTTCGACGCCTTTCAGCTACTCATGGAGGTGCCTGGAGGAAACTCGTCGATGCGGGGAGCAAGGTGAAAGAGGGGCAGTTACTCGGCTCCGTCTACAGCCTAGTTGGTGAGAAACTCCAAGAGGTCCACGCCCCGTACGATGGAACCGTCACCTTCCTCCGCACTCACTTCAGCGTAAATGAAGGCGACACCCTCCTATTGCTCACCCGGGTATAGCGTGCGCGAATCGACACTATTTTTTATATGGTTGACATAATTTGAATGAGAGGCGACCCTACGAGGAGTGCCCATAATGTTCGACTTTCTTACCTTAAATGATGTTGACGTGAAGGGGAAGCGAGTCTTCCTCCGTGTAGATATAAACAGTCCCCTCGACCCTGCTACAAAGAGGATACTCGACGACGCGAGGATAAAGGCGACGGAGACGACGTTGAAGGATCTGAAGGAGGCGAAGGTGGTTCTCGGCGCTCACCAAAGCCGCCCCGGGAAATACGACTTCACTAACTTGGAGGCCCACACACGTGTCCTCCAGATGTACCACAACGGGCGAGTGACATTCGTGGAGGATATCGATGGCCCAAAAGCCTTGGAGGCCATCAAATTAGTGAAGCCAGGTGAGGTTCTGGTTCTCAATAATTTACGTATGCATAAGGACGAGAACCTCGAAGCCCCTCCGGAGAAGTTGGCAGAAACGGAGTTGGTTAAGACTCTCGCCCCCTGCTTCGATCTCTGCGTTAACGATGCTTTCGCCGCCGCCCACCGTGGGTCCGCGAGCCTCACCGCCTTCGGCGAAGTTATGCCTATGGTCGCTGGAAGGCTGATGGAAAAAGAACTCACAGCCCTCAACAAGGTGCTCTATAACCCAGTTCCCCCAATAGTCTACCTCCTAGGAGGAGCTAAGGTCGATGACCGTATCCCAGTCATAAACCGCGTCCTCAAGGACAAGATAGCCGACCACATCCTAATCGGTGGCCTCATAGGTGAGAGCTTCCACATGGCGGAGGGCCAGATGCCGGATCGCATCAACACAATAACGGATGAAGATAAGAAGCTCGTCGCTGAAGCCGGTGAAATACTCAAAAAGTATAGAAAGTATATTGAGCTACCCATCGACGTCGCCCTCGACACAAAAGGTGGCCGCATCGAGGTCCTAACAAACCAGATCACCGACGAGACAAACATATACGACATCGGCCTCAACACTGTTGCGAAGTTCAGCAAATTCATCCGTGAGGCGGGCACAGTTGTTGCGGAGGGGCCGTTAGGAATGTTCGAGCGCCGCGGGTTCGACGTCGGCACCAAAGAGCTCCTCCGCGTCATGGCGGAGGCCTCCGGTTACACAGTAGTAGGAGGAGGCCATCTAGGTGGCCTCGCATCCATGCTCGGAATCGATGACAAGATGAAGCACGTCAGCACCGGCGGTGGAGCGATGCTCAGCCTCCTTGCAGGTGAGCAGTTGCCCGTAGTAGAGGCGATGGCAAAGGCAAAGAAACGGTGGAGCTGACACATCCACTAATTATAGTCTTTAATATTTCTATGAGCGAGAGAAGATAACTTTTAAACTTAGACCAGCGCAACCAATCTGCGCGGGATCGTGGTCTAGCTTGGTCTAAGATACGCGGCTTGGGCCCGCGTGGTCCCCGGTTCGAATCCGGGCGGTCCCACCATATTTTCCATCAGTTTTATCCTTCTTTCACCGCAATCCACGGCGAATTTTTCAGGTAGTTTCCCTCAAAAGATGCCTGAGTAAATTTATAAAGACGATTAATATTCCACCAGCGGATCGTCAATATTAAGATAAAATTGAGCGCTTTTTTCAACTTGGGTAAAAATATTAGTGAAGAGGGAAGAAAGGTATCAGCTCGCTTCTACGTTGAGCATATTATAATACCCATAATAGATAAACTCGCAAAAGATGAGAACGTCGACGCTGAACAAGAGATCAGGAATTTGATAAGCAGGCGGCAACGTCTGACAGTTTACGCAGATAATCCAGAGTTCAGGAAAAGACTAATCACAATAGTCAACTATCCGGGTGTCCATTTGATTTTAACCAGATTTAAAAGCCAATTGAACACGCCTGTTCCAGACATCATCGCGTCAGTCCCATGGTGGATGGATAGAATCAAAGAAACTAGGCTGGGTCTCTACCGCGCTATAGATGGGGAGCCAGATGGTAGGCTATGGCTTGGTGAGACACTTGTTGATATTCTAATACTATTCAGGGAATTTGTCAAATGATGATCGTCAAATGGCGCAAAACAGGTAACCATTTTTAGAGAAGATGAAAAAAACCTCAAATGAGTGAATTACTGAAAAGTTATATCCCTCCCTTTCACTTCTCTCTCTGCGCGCCGGGTTGGCTGAGCGGTTTAGGCGGCTGCCTGCAGAGCAGCTCTACGGGGGTTCGAATCCCTCGCCCGGCTCCATATTAAACACTTATTTTGGCCAATATTTTGGATTATTTTTGGCAAAGAAGCAGCTAATATTCTAAAGCAGTTCACTCCTAATGTAAAATTTCTAGAAGAACATTTAGTGAGACAGCCGCCAGCCCTACTTAAACCATACTTCCTGAATCATTTTTCACATATTATTATCGCTGATAAGAGAAATTGGGCTGCCTATATCGATCCCACTAAGGAACCAGGTGAACGAATCGGCCTTACTTCAGAGGAAGATTCTGTGATAGGAGAATATCTAGGCGATATATTCGATGTTTTATGGAAATTCGCTGAGAATCAAGCCAATTAATTACTTAGTTTTTAATATATCTAATTAAATCAATTCCAATCTAGTGTATAGTAAAATTACAGTATTGAACTATAAAACACGTAAACCCTATAAAATAGAATAAATTGTAACTACATAACTCTGGGAAAATGTAAAACCTTAGCAATATTAAGGCGCACGCGCACAATGAAATTAGCAGCTATCATGAAAAATTGAAACCATCTCCAGAAGCTGAGCCATTATGAGTTTTATTTTGCCCACTATTTTCCAAGCTGTTCTTCAGTTTATCTAATAATCGAATTGTTAGTTTTATTTGACTAATTTTCGTCTTAACAGATTAGTAAGAAAAGCCATAGTGGTACGAATATTAGCTTTTCTTCAAGTCGGAATGTCTCTTTTGTAACCACTATTGCTAATGGAGGCTCAAATTCAGCGACGAATGAGTGGATGCCCTCGAGTTCGCCTCTGGATATATCATGTTGATACTTGACTTCTATCGGAATTGGTTTCTGGTGTAGCTCGAGAACTAAGTCGACCTCTCGCCTCTTCTCATCAAACCAGTAGTAGAGATCAGCGTCAAACCCGTGCTCGTAATTGAATTTTAGTCGACGAAGATGATCTGCAACCACATTCTCTGTAATGAATCCCATCTGAGTGGTGTTACTAGTAATCGCAGAATCTAGGTAACCGATAACCGCGTTCCTGAGTCCGATGTCGTTGATGTAGATCTTCTTCTCCTTTCTCTCCTGATGTCTCCGGCTCTTGCTATAGAAGTGAGCCTCAGTTACTAGGAACGAGTACTGGAGGTAGAACAAATAGTCATGTAGGGTCTCTTTCCTTATCCCAAGCTCAGCTTGTATTGTGCTGTAGTTAAGCCTCTGGCAGCAGTCACCTGCAAGTATTCCGAAGAGCGCCTCGAAAGAGCTTGGATCTCTGATTAAGAACGCCTTAACAATATCCCGGTAAATAGTTTGGTCCAAATAGTCTCGCAGTATACTGGTGGCTCTATAGCTGTCATCGGTGGCCACAACCTCAGGGTAGCCTCCCCTCACCAGGTATTGATTCAAGTGAACGAGCAACTGGTCTCGATGTGCAGCAAGTTGAAGATTCGCTTCCTGAAAAGCAGTGTAAAGAGGTCGGGGATTACTCTGAGATAAACTGAGCTGAAGTCCCTCTCGCAGTCTCCAGTTGACTCCATCATAGAGCCTATCGGGATCATTTCCCTGCTCTTTGAAGCGCACGACTTCAAGGAACTTCATCGGACACACTATCTGGGGATGTATCCTCCCCGCGAGGGTCTCGATGCTTCCCTGCCTGATTGTTGCGCTGGAAGAACCCGAGACGATGAACTTGATGGGGTAGTTGAAGTCGAACCACCGCTTCAAGAAGAGTCCCCAGTCCGGTAGACTCTGCACCTCATCGATGAAAATGTAAATCGTATCTTGTAACTTCTCAAGAGGCGCCTTCAACACGTTGACTGAATATAGTTCGAAGACTCGCTTGATCTTCTCCTCATCCAGCTTGAGGTAGTAGTCGTCGGCCTTGAGGAACATGACTTTTAAGGGCTCTACTTTTTCCAAGAGATGTTGAATAAGCTGGTACATCAAAGTGCTTTTCCCGACTCTACGTGCCCCAATGATGCAAGTTATCTCCTTGCTGCCCAGTGCGTCTCTCAGTGGGTAAAAGTCTCTTCTCTTGAAGCTGAAAGTGAGGGTCGGAGGCACCGTCCCAGTAGTCCACCAGGGGTTCTGCTGGTATAATATTCTGAGGATGTCGGCGTCGGGTGTAGCCTGCATACTAACTCACTAGGCTATCATAACAGCCATGAATTATATAAATCTTGGCTACTACAATAGCCCAAAATATACTCTTCTAGGCTACTACACTAGCCAACTTCTCCTAATTGGATTTTAAAATCACTAAAATACCAGATATTAACTCAAGAGTTTAAAATTAATTGGAATTATTTACCTTTAAGCATTCGGTTCTCCTTTTCCAGCGAAGCAACTCGATCCCATGGTTAAATATTCTCTTTCTCTAACTCTTCAATCTTAAGTTCAAGTCGTCTAACCTGACTCTCGTAGGAAGCTGCTTGGGAATTCATCCGATTCTTATAGATCCAAGACGGAACTCCACCATAACTCAAGAATGCCACCTAAATATCGAATGTTCACTATGAAATAAATGCACGCGCGCTTTAAGCTCTACGACTTTATATTTTGGACGACCGTGTGCATCGCATACCGATAGGTATGGTTAATTTTCTATCAAAGGGGGCAAGATGTTTCACGTTTGGATCCTAACTATTTTACACTTTAGCGCCCGCTTTCAGTCTGAGCTTAACCGTGCGGACATGATGCAAACTACAAGCAATATTTAGATAAATAATTGATAGCTTTTAGGTATTTATGATAATATCAAACGGGTGAATGCTTCTATCGCCCGGCTCTATATTAAACCCTTATTTTGGCCAATATTTTAGTGCGCTTGGTCGCGGATTAGCGCAACCAAGGAAGTGGTTTAAACGCGAGTCACAATCACTGATTATGTCTACTAAGCTCATCTACCAGCTTAAACGCTGGGGTGGCCCTGAAAGAAACGACTGCGTGGCCCCGAACGGTATTGTGCTTCGAAGCACACCCTAATCGGCGAGGCCGGGTGCAAGATGATCACGCGCGGGGTAACGCCGTCGATGCTGCAGTCGCAGCCCGCCTTCATGAATTGCGTCGTCGAACCCGCCAATAATGGAATAGGTGGCGAGGGCGTCATGGCGATCCACCTGGCCTCCGGGGAGAACGTAATAGTCGATTACGTCGGGAGACCCTCTAAGGACTGCACACCAAACATGTACAAACTCTCCGAGGAACGAGCCCAACTGGATGGGCTGGAGGAGGTCCTCGGTGACGACAATGTGATAGGTCACAAGGCATGTGTACGCCTGGTACAGTCTCTGGTCTTAACGAGGCTCTTGAGAACCTATGGAAAAATGAAACTTTCAGAGGTTATAGCTCCCGCAATAAGCGTCGCCGAGGAAGGCTTCCCGGTCGGCTGGGGACAGCCGGCTACATCTTCCAAACAATGAAGATCTTTTGGCATCTACCCGAGTGGAGGAAGACCTTCCTACACGACTCGCCAGTTCCCATACGTCCCTTTCAGGATTCATCGCCTCCCAAGCCCGAGATACTCGTTCAGAGGGACCTAGCGAAAAGCCTCAAAGCCATCGCTGAAGGCGGGGGGGACGCCTTCTACAAGGGGTGGATAGCCGACGCCATAGCTGAGGAGATGGCGAACAACGAGGCCTCATCACCCGGGAGGACCTCGCCGATGTACGAGCCAATATCTCGAGCCAGAGCCCGGGAGCTACAGGGGTTACGACATCGTCTATGACCCGACCCACGCAGGGACAACCTTGGTTGAGATGCTTAACATCCTTGAGGGCTACGATCTCGCGCTGTTATGGATTCGGGTCTGCGGAGCACCTCCACCTCGTCGGTGACTCCATCGGACTCGCCTACGCTGATCGCTTCGAGTACATGGGCGACCCAGGGTACGTGAAGGTCCCGCAGAGAGCGCTAGCCTCAAAATCATACGCTGCCGAGCTAAGGCGAAGGATGAACCTTGACTAGGCAACGAGCATGGTTTCGGTCAGCCTTGGCCCTTCGAGCCTAACCACACAACATCCCTCGCTGTCGCGGATAAAGCGGGGAACATGGTTTGCGTAAACCAGACCCTCGTCAACCTCTTCGGCTCAGGCGTCGTTGTCCCAGGGACTGGGATAACATTGAATAACGCGATGTATGGGCTCAACCCTGAGCCTGGGACGCTAACTCAATCAACGGACGGAAGAGGAGGATACAGAATGTGTGCCCAACTATCCTCCTCAGGGGTGGTGAACCCATCCTCGCTGTCGGTGCACCGGGGGGGCGTAACATTCCCCTCGCTGTTCTCCAGGTGATTCTCCATGTGTTCTCCAGTTCGACTTTGGTATGGGGATACAGGAGGCTATCGAAGCGCCGAGGTGCACGAGGGAAACAGGTCGGCTCTTCATCGACAGCAGATTTTCGCCATCAGTTAGGGACAAGTTATCCTCTATGGGCCATGACTTGGGCTGGGTCGACGAGGAGCTCCACGACTGGGGACAGCCCGTAGGGGTCCTCAAGGATCCGGCGACGAAGCTACTACACGGAGGCGTGACGACCAAGCTCATTGACTTTGAATCAATTGCAGTCGGATGCTAGGTAACACCAAGAAGGAAATTAGTATATTATTGGATTGTAACAACGCGCACGCACTGAGTATTGAAAGCCGTTGAGGACAAATTGAGAATGAGTTCAACTAGACTAAAAACCAAACACAAGGCATTAACAAGATTATGTCAAACTGTAAGCATTTTAGAAACCAAAAGTATATAAGATGCGTAAGGCGAGTTGCCTTTTAAAATGTTGGTGTAGTTGATGGGTTTCCGTGACAAGTTCAAGAACGCGGACACCGCTTTCACCTTCAACGACGTGATTCTTCTACCAGGCTGGACCACCCTCGAGCCTAACGAGGCGACGGTGAAGACCAGGCTCACGAATGAAGTTGAGCTAAATGTCCCCTTCCTCAGCAGCCCGATGGATACGGTCACAGAGGCAGATATGGCGATAGCCCAAGCCCGTAACGGCGCCTTGGGTGTCCTTCACCGAAACTGCTCAGCGGATGAAGAGGTAGATATGGCGCGCCAAGTGAAGCGTGCAGAGGCGGTCATAATCAGGGATGTCATCACTGTTACACCCGATACGACGGTTGGAGAACTCCTAAAGCTCATGGACGAGCATCACATCAAGGGGTTCCCAGTTGTTGGCAGGGGAGATAAACTAGTAGGAATAGCCACGTGGCGTGATGTCCGCCTAGCGGAGCCAGCACTCAAGGTCAGGGATGTGATGACTAAGAAGGTCATCACCGGCGGCGAAGACATCGACCTAGTGGAGGCAAAACAGATCCTACACAAGCACAAAATCGAAAAACTCCCCATCGTCGACGCGGACAGACATGTCAAGGGGCTGATCACTATGAAGGACATCACCCTAAAGGGCGACTTCCCCGAAGCTATTCGCGACGAGGAGGGTCGCCTCATTTGCGCAGCAGCCGTCAGCCCCTTCGACCTCGACCGAGCAAAGGCTCTCGACAAGTACGTCGACATTCTGGTCACCGACGTCGCCCACTTTCACAACAAGAACTGCTTCGAGGCCACGAAGAATATACTCAAGGAGGTCAGCGCCGAAGTAATAGTCGGTAACATCGGCACATACCAGGCTGCAGAAGACTGTATCACAAAACTCGACGGGATTGCCGGTCTGCGTGTAGGCATCGGAAGTGGATCTATATGCTCCACGAGTATCGTCACCCGCGCTGGAGCTCCAACCCTCTACGCGACAAGTAATATCGCAGACGCAATTAAGACCTACAAGTCCAAAGTCAGCATCATAGCCGATGGGGGTCTACGCAACCCCGGGGACATTGCAGTCGCTCTTAGCGTCGGCGCCAGCTGCGCCATGATGGGTAATGTGTTCGCAGGCTGCAGCGAATCTCCAGGGCGACTAGTCGCCATGGAGGGCCGATATTACAAGGAATACTATGGTATGGGTTCCGCTAAGGCCCGCAAGAAGCGCTTCGTCCAGGACCGGTACAGCCAGCCGAGTAAAGCCATCAACGAGGGCGTCGAGGGCTGGGTTCCCTACAGGGGACCCGTTGCAGACATCATACGCGAGTACGTTGGGGGACTCAAGGCAGCTATGGGTTACATAGGCGCACAAAACATCCAACAGATGTGGGAGAAAGCACACCTCGCTCTCGTCACGGAGCGAGGATATCAGGAGATCGCACCCCACGACGTGATGATGCCTGGCCCAAATAAGATCCTCTAACTCGTTTTTCCCTTGCTTTTTCCCTGTTAATCTTACATCTAGCTAGAGGCAAAACATATTATTCCATTAATGGAGCCTAACCCAACCACAGAGGGTGGATGGATGATTAAGCGTGCGCTCATAAGTGTTTCCGACAAGACCGACCTTGAGTGGCTAATTAATACGCTAGGTGAATATAACGTCGAGATCGTGAGCTCAGGTGGCACAGCGAAGAAGATCAAGGAGTTTGGCTACAAGAAGCTCACTGAAGTATCCGACTACACGGGTCACCCCGAGAGCCCTGGGGGGCTGCTTAAGACCCTGCACCCGCGAGTTCATGGCGGCCTCCTCCTCAACCAGGGGATCCCAGAGCATAAGGAATACATGGACAAGCATGGGATCGAACCCTTCGAGATGGTTGTAGTTAACCTCTACCCCTTCGAGGAAACCGTTGCAAAGGGCGCGGACCTCCTAAAGGCAGCGGAGAACATCGATATAGGTGGTCCTGCCATGATACGCAGCGCCGCTAAAGCCACACTCCTATACGGGAGCGTCGCTGTTGTCACTGACCCTTCCCAGTACCCAGACATAATTAAGGCCCTCAAGGCCAACAACGGCGAAATACCCGCAGCCATGAAGAGAAGACTTGCCGAGAAAGCCTACGCCCGCACATCAGCCTACGATGCGGCCATCGTCGCTTACCTTGAAAAGGAGGGTAAAAAGAAGTGAGTATAAAGAAGCTATATAGAACAAAGCTCAAGGAGAGCTTTCCAGCCACCGTGAAGATCACATTAGGCGAGGAGGAGATTGTCTACGAAAAAGCGCAGAGTCTCCGATACGGAGAGAACCCCCACCAACCAGCTGCCTTCTACGCACCAAAGGGTAATAAAAACCTGACCGTCGGAGCCATGAAGATACTGAAGACGGGGAAGGGTGGCCTAAGCCAGACGAACATCGAAGACATGAACAACGCAGTCAACATCGTCCGCTACTTCGAGGAACCCGCCTGCGCCGTTATGAAGCACGTCAACCCAAGCGGAGTAGCAGCTGCTCAAGTGGGCGACGGTCTCAAGACTGTCTATCAACGAGCCCGAGACAGCGACTCCGTCGCAGCCTACGGCAGTGTTGTCGGCTTCAACAAGAATGTGGACAAGGAGACAGCTGAGGAGATAATGACAAACTACGTAGAGGCGGTCGTAGCCCCAGGCTATGATGTTGACGCGTTACCAATATTTGAGCAGAAGAAAGACATACGCGTTATTCAAATCGATCACATCTACGATGCGAGTCGATTTGTAGGGGAAGAGCAGTGGCCGCTCGTAATAAGCACCATGACTGATGGGAGCTTCGTCCTCTCTGCGCCGATGCTTACTAAGATTAGGAGCATAAACGACCTCCGCTGGGTAACCGAGAGAAAGGGCACCCAGAAGGAGTCAGCGGACCTACTCTTCGCCTGGTATGTGAATCTCAACGTCAGAAGCAACGGCGTCGTCCTCGCCGACGAAAAGCAGACTCTCGGCGTAGGCACAGGGCAGCAGGATCGCGTCATCGCAGTCAAGCAGGCCCTACAAAAGGCCGAGGAGCGCGGCCATAAAGAGAGGCTCAAGGACGCTGCCCTCGCGAGTGACGGCTTCTTCCCATTCCGAGACAGCATCGAGGTCCTTGCCAAGTACGACGTAAAGGCGTGTTGTCAACCTGGCGGAAGCATAAGGGACGACGACGTCATAGCCGCTTGCAACGAATTTGGCATAGCTATGGCCTTCACCGATGAAAGATGTTTCCGCCACTTTTAACCAATGGTTTCTCCCCTATCCAACTCTCGCAACATCCCAAGAGCCGGACATATTATGATGAGTGGCAACCCATGTACCCTCTACTCCAAAGTCACCAGAATTCGTAGTGGGTCTGAATTAGGATCAGTCTCTCGACAGTGGACTTGTACTGCAGTGTGGACCACCGAGTAGGTCGAGGTAGCTGTCCTCCCACTCCCTCACCCTTATCCCGTTCTCCTTCAAAACCCCGATGGTCTTCCTGTTCCGTTTGTAGGCGATTACCGTCTTAGGCCTTAATGCGACAATGTTGCCAGCGCCGCGAGCCTGCTCGAGGAAGGCTGAGTACATGTGGGCAACGTCGTTCTCTTTCTCCGGCTTACCGCCAACATAGATGAGTCCGTCGGCGTCGAGCTTTCCCTCCTTCACGAGGAAGTCAATTAGGCTAACCTCCGTCCGGAGGGGTTCGGGTTTGCCACCCTTGTTAATGAAAACGGTTGTGCGGCCGGAGTGCTTGAACCCCTCCGGGTGGATCATCAGCTCCATAGGGCGGTAGTCAGCGTCGCTTTGCTGCCGAAGCGCCTCAAGGGTCTTTAATAGGAGCCTCTTAGGAGGCATGCCTTTAACCAAATTGGTATCCCAGACGTAGGGCATCACAAGCGCGCGCCTCTCATCGGGGTAGTTTATTGTGACATCTAGATGCATATAGTCGAGAGCCGGGTAGTCTGGGAGTTGAACGGCGCAGATGTACTTTATCTTCCTCTCCCTATCCAACGCGAAGAGCTTCTCTGCGCAACGCTTGATGCCTGTAAGGGTGCTCCTTTGCCCCATCCCTATAGCGACGGTCTCCCCATCGACGATCTGAGTATCCCCACCCTCCACGTTCGGAGGCTCAGAAGACACATCGTCTCCCTCATTTGCGTCCCAGACGATCTCTACGTTCTGGCTTAGAACTGGATCAACCTCGTAGGCTAGTTTTACGACTCTGACCTCGTGGCGGCGGCTGTAGCGACGCATATTGCATATGACTGTCCCAACCTGCGTGGTGAAACTCGTGTCCCTACTGTAGGGCCAGGCGACGCGTCTGAAGTCGGGGAGCACAACCCTATCCCGCTCAACGTCGTAGTAGGGTGTCTCAGGGTAACCGTAGATAAGGTGCTCTAACTTCAGCTCCTCTGGTTTGGGTGCTGTGGGGAAGCCAGCAAAGATCTCCTCGATGATCGCCCTCCGTTCCTTCAACGTCGCAGCCTCCAGTGCCTTCGCGACTATGCTGATGACCTCGAAGACCTGCACTCCCTCCTCTTTGAGGATCTTTGGGAGCTGGAGCCACTGTTCATGGCCACCCTCCATCTGCGGGTGTACACATCGCGGTAGATACTGGGTGTTCGACTCGACGCCCTCAAAGGGCAGCCTCTTCTCCCAAAACGACTCGACACTATCTTGGATGAGCACAGCATTCAACTTACCGAACTCGGAGTTGACCGTCCACATACCAATGAATGGATCAGAAGTGGCTAAAATGGTTTTTAACTAAAAGAAAATCAGTCTTTAACGACGACGCCGTAGGTCTCCTTCGTATAGATGAAGAGCACGATGAAGGTTAGGACACCTATCCCGAGGCTAATCATGCAAGGTATGAAGAAACTTCTAGTGATATCGACGAGGCTGCCATATAGTGGGGTCATTAGACTCGAGAAGATCATGTTCAAGCCATTCAACAGCCCCAACCCAATGCTCATCTTCCTCGGTGGAAGCACCTCACCAACCATGCTGAAGAATAGAACCCAGATGCTATTGCTGATGCCCATGGCTCCCCAAAGCCCAGCGTATAAGGCTAAAGGGTAGCCAGATGGGATGAAGATTAGACCACAGAGGAGAAGAACATACATACCCATGAAGAAGATTATGGGCAACCTACGCATTCTGAGTCTATCACTGATCACGCCCATAACGAGACAGCCTAAAAACCCTGCCACGGTTCCGAGACTGGTCACCACACCTGCTTCGACGTATGTCAGACCCTTCGACTCGATCATGAACTGGGTCCCCCAGTTCATTAGGACATAGTTGAACCCCAGCAAGATGTAGGCGAAGAGAAGCGGGCTGAAGCGCCCGTCGGAGAGCGTCTCCTTAAAGGATGACAGGATGTTCCGTTGCTCCCTATGTGTCGGAGCAACTGTCTGAGGGCTATCCCTGAGGGTGAAGAAGTTTAAAACCCAGTTAGCCACGAGCACAACCAACATAACGAAGTAGAGGTCTCTCCAGCTCCCCCAGATCGCTGTGGCCAGGGGGAAGCCCATGTAGCTTGCAAAGCCTCCGACTCCACTGCTTGCGCTGAATATACCAATCGCAGTAGCCTTCTGCTCACGTGGGAACCAGCGTACGATGAGGTTAATGGCGTTGATATAGAACACGCTTGTGCCGATCCCCATTATGACTTGGGCCACAAACAGCAGCTCATATCTATAACTAAGCCAGAAGAGGACGCTTCCTACACACGTGAGGGCCGTAAACCAGATTATCGATTTTCGGGGACCGAGTATGTCCGCAAGCGCACCGGCAGGAAGCTGCATGATTCCATAAATGAGGAAGTAACCGGTGATGAGTAACCCCATGGCGCCTCGGCTGATCCCCAGATCCGTAATGAGCACGGGGGTGAGAGCTGAGGCGGCGGTACGGAGGAAATTCTCCACAAAATAGGTGAGGCATATCGCTGCGAGTATCGTTATCGCTATACGTTCCTGTTTTCCCAAGTTTGGAATTAACACACGCTCTGCTAGCATAAGGTTTGCCACATAAGCGAAGCCAGTCATCTCAACCTGTGTCTAAGCTTTCCTCTCTTTCGCTGCGTTCAAATTTGCGTGCAGTGATAAATTGACGCAGACATTAAACATTAGCGAAACATCTATTTCTGGAAAACATGAGCCAAGGGAAACGAAGGAGCGCTGTCAGGGTAAGACGAGTCGAGAAGCCCCCCTACACATACAACTCATCAAAGATAAGCCGATACGACCAGAGAAACCTGATCTTTAACCGAGTCGCAAACGACCCCAGCTGGTCCGGATACCTCAGAAGTGAGGAAAAGGTTGGGCTTCGCAACATAGCTAAAAGAAAACCCGGCTATTCGCGAGTCGACTACGCACTAGCGGAAGCTGCGTGGACCGTCCACGAGTGTTTTCAGGACGCCTGGAACTGGGAGAGAATAGAGCGCCCCCTCGGACCAAGCCTCATGGGCACGAAGTGGTACCAGACCCGCTATAGGGTCAGGGACCCGACGGATATGGCCAAAAGGGTGAAGAAGGCGGCGAAGCTATACGGGGCGAGTCTCGTAGGCATAGCAGCCTATAACCCTCTTTGGATGCAGATGAACAAGAGATACGACCTAGCCCCCCTCGATATGCCCAAGGAAATCAAATGGGTGATAGTGGGCGCGATTGAGATGAATGAGTTAGCTATTGCTACTTCGCCTGAGGCACCCGCAGGCGCCGCGACGGGGACAGGCTACTCGAAGATGGCGTTCGTCTCAGCGACCCTAGCCGAGTTCATACGTAACCTAGGCTACGCGGCGATCCCGGCGGGAAATAACGTAGGACTCAGTGTCCCCATAGCGATCGACGCGGGGCTGGGGCAGCTCGGGCGACACGGCCTTCTCATCACCCCCGAGTACGGGCCAAGGGTCCGTCTCTTCAAGGTCTTCACAGACCTCCCACTCGTCCCAGACAAGCCAATCGACTTTGGCGTCACCCAGTTCTGTAGGAGCTGCAAGAGGTGCGCCGACGTCTGTGAGGTCGACGCAATCAGCTTCAAAGACGACCCCGACTGGGAACCCTCAACGAAGAGCAGCAGCCCCGGCGCCCTAAAGTGGTACATCGATGCTGAGAAGTGCTTCGGGTATTGGTGCGACAACGGGGTGGATTGCAGCACCTGCATCAGCGTCTGCCCATACACGAAGGGGCGCTCCGAGGCACACGCCGAAGAATTCTGGGCCTCCCAGTAGCCTTATACCCTCCCCAATTCTCTTGTCTCACGGTCGGTGAGCCGGTGAGCGGCCGCCGGGCCCGTGAGGGTCTGAGGAAACTCCATCCACCGAGCAGGGCTGCGACGCCGCGAGGCGTGGCGCGAGAGCGTCGGCTCCGGACAGAAACGATACCTCCCCCGGCTAATGCTGTGAACCCCGATCAGGGGCGAGGACGCCGAGGGGCAGGGGTGAGACGGCCGACCCGCAGGGTGAAAGGGCGAATAGGCGCCGAGACCCGCCTGCAGGGGGCGCGGGTAGCCCGTATAGCCGAATGCCGCTTAAAACAGAAGGTGGGTTACGGCCGGCACACCGACCACATTTCGCGCGCGGGTCACATAGCGGGTTTATTATCCTTCTTGAAGATAAGCCATATTATCGGCTATAAACGGGAATATGAATTTAAAACCATTTTACACCAATAACGGGACAGGCCAGACGGTATGAGAAACGTTTTCAGGAGAGACTCTGAGGGTGTCGCGGGTGGCCTAGGCCCGCCGCGCGCTTGGTCCACGTGAGACCCTGAGCCAGACTGGGCCAGATCCCGAGCGGCTACCCGACTGGTCCCCCGAGACCCGATAGGAGCGTGCCGCCCGCAGGCCACCCGAGGTGACACCCGTGAAATACGTTGGAATAGACGTCCATAAAAAGATGTGTCAGGCAGCGGTCCTGGATGAGGATGGAGCATCTACTAGACGAAATCCGCTTCCCCAACGACCCCGAGGGCATAGAGGAGTTCGCAGGAAAGTTAATCACCTTCCACGACGAAGTCCGAGCCGTGGTCGAATCCACTGGGAACCTGTGGATACCGATCCATAGACAGACTCGAGGAACGCGGAGTCGACGTAGCCCTATCCAATCCCTCCAAGACCACGACTGATCGCGGAGGCGAAGGTGAAGACGGACAAGGTCGACGCCAAGACCCTCGCGGGACTGCTACGCGCAGACATGATACCCACCTGCTACGTGCCCGGCGAGGAGCTGAGGAGTCGCCGGGAGCTCCTCCGCCACCGCCTGAACCTGGTGAAGAACAGAACCGAGGTGAAGAACCGGATACACGGTTTGCTTGACAAACATGGGCTTCGCATGCCCGGCACGACGGCCTTCAGCAAGGACAACGTCGCGTGGCTGAGGGGACTGAGCCTCGGATTCATGGATGATGCCATACTGCGAAGCGACCTCGCTGTTCTGGAGGCAGTCGACTGCCAAGTCACGCTTATTGAAGAGAAGATCGCGGTCCTCGCTGCGGAGGATCGGCGTGTGCGGCTGCTGATGACGATGACTGGTGTAGGGTACTTCACCGCGATGCTCGTCGTGTCGGAGGTCGGTGATGTCGGCCGGTTCCGCGGCGACAAGGAGTTCGCCTCGTGGATGGGGTTGGTGCCGAGCGTCCACCAGTCCGGGGAGAAGACGAGGATCGGTGGCGTCTCGGGTCCCGGTAATAAGAGGCTTCGGTGGGCGTTGGTGGAGTCGGCTCAGACAGCTGTCCGGCATGACGCTAGGCTCGGAGGGATGTATGAGCGTGTGTCGAAGCGTAGGGGTTCCGGGTGCGCCGTGGTGGCTGTTGCCCACGAGATGGCGAGGATCATGTTCTTCATGTTGAGCAGGAACGAGCCTTATAGAGACGCTGATGTGGGATTGGTTGAGAGAAAACTTAAGAACATGGGTAAGAGAGCACTAGATGGCCTGCGGAGCTAAGTGGGATGCCGCCCGGGCACCGGGGCTCCTGAAAATGTTCTCATAGGAGCGCGCGAACAGGCCTTCGCTTTATACTACCGCACCTGCTTCATGTAACCTACATGTTTATTAAACATGGACATTGCATGTAAAAACGTGGTTTGATGGCTCAGAAGAACGTACAGACCGAGCTACCTGAGGAGGAGTACAGACTCCTCGTGAAGGCCGCTAAGGAGAAGAACATAACAATCAAGCAGGGAGTGAGGGAGGCGGTTCGACAATGGATAGAAACCAGCATACCCCTCTCCGAGGACCCCCTCTTCGAGTTAAAGCCAGTTAAGACCGGTGTAAGAACCGACTCCTCGAAGCTAGACGAGGAGCTCTACGGTGAGTCAAAGCGATGAAGATATTTCTCGACACATCCGCCTTAATCGCCCTATACAACCTAGACGACACCAACCACACTTCAGCGAGAGCCACCATGGACGCTATTAGAGACGGCGGCATCCCTTTCACGAGATTCTATACGACCGAATACGTCGTAGATGAGGCCTTAACGCGCGCGCTTCATCGCCTACATCCCAGGCCAAGGTGAGGCGTGCCTCAAATGCTTCGCGGAATACGCCCAAGCCGAGGACAAGCGCTGATAACAGCACCCAAGATCGCGTGCGCGCGAGACGGCAAACCAGCATAATCTTGCGCAAAGTATTCGTGTGCTTTTTCCTACTTTTTCATAGTTTTTAGGTTCTTCTTGAGTTCGTTGATCCCTCTTCTTTTGAGAATAGCTGCGGATAACACGCACAATCCTTATGTACAACAGTTAAAAAGTTATACCACGAAAAGGTATGACTATCGTAAGGGTCAAACGTAAGGGCCAAGTAACAATCCCCGCCAAACTCATGGCCAAACTCAACATAACCGAGGGAACAAACATGAACATAAGCGAACACTCCGAAGGCATCCTCCTCCAACCCATCCCCCCACCTAAACCAGGCCCACCTATCGGCGAAGAAGAATATGACAAAATGCTCACAGAACTAGAAGAGACGAGGCGCAGCTGGCGTTGACCGCCATATGCGACACAAAACTACTCATCACATTCTGGTTCCCACCAACAGAGGAAACTCAACAGAAAGCATCCACACTCCTCCAACGCGAACTCAACCGCCACTTACTCTTACCATCCATAGTACTCGCAGAGTACATCAAGATCACGAGTAGAAGAATCGGCATCGACGCCGCCATCAACCAACTCAACACCCTAGAAAACAGAGGCGCTATAATCACCAACATCGACAAAACGATCGCCCTAGAAGCGGGTAAACTTCTGAACAAGCACCCAAACGTCCCGATAGCCGACGCGTTAATCGCAGCCACATTCAAACAAAACTCAGCGGAGTACATAATCACTGAAGACGAACACTTCGAGAAACTCGGTTGTAAAACCCGATGGATATGAAGCGCGCGCGACGTATCTACAAAATGCGCGCGCCCCGCACTACGCTACCTGGGGCTCGATCCTCTTCAAGCCCGGCACCCTATCGTAGGCCTCATCGAAACTCACTATCTCTCCATCACCCGAGAGGGCCGTAGCGGCGTAGTGGGAGTCGAAGAAGCTGAGGCCGTGAGCCCCCCTGATGTACGCCGCCGCCACAGCCACGTCGGGGGTGAGCGGGAGCACCCTGACCCCCCTGAGGGCCGCGACCGCAGCCAAATCGCCGACGAGCCTACCCTCGAGCCCCTGACTCATATACACGAGCTCCATCTCGACCAGGGCCACGCTTGAAAGCTCCGCCTCAAACTCCCCCCAATCCAGCCTCCTCATCAGCGCCTTCGCCGCCTCATGGTGCCCATCGAGGCTGTTGAGGAACGCGAAGACCGTGTCATCTTCTATGAGGGGCACCTTCTGTCCCTCCCCGCCTCGTCTTCCGCTAGCTCCTCCGCCGCCCTCCTCAACTCGCTGAAGGGTGTCTTGATCTCCAAGGCGCCCTCGAGGGCCTCCAGGGGCTTCTCCGGCAGGGGAACGATCTTGATGTGGTCACCCGCGTTGATCACTAGGACCCTGCGCTTGATCCCCATCTTCTCCCTCTCCCTCTTCGGCAGAACGACTCTGCCCTTGCTGTCCAGCTCCTGAATGCTCAACCTTCCCACTCACTCACCAAATCCAAGTTGGTGGGATAAATCATTTATCTTTATGGTGGTGGGAAAATTCTCGGGAGCAGCGGGATCCTCGTGAATCCAGCTTTTACGCCCGCGCACGCACTTCTATATGTAACGTTCCATGACATATAGCATCACGCGCTTCCGAGCATGTGTACGTATATCTGTCGTCGCCGCGCGCGCGTTGTCGGCTGGGTCCTTGATGCTCCAGGCCTTAAGGAAGCTGGCGTCAACCTACTCTAAAGAGATGATTTGTAAGCCGCACGCGCCGACAGAATAGACCCAAGCATCTTCCCGAGCGCCTTCGCCCTCTCCTGCGCCTCACAACCATACTCCACAGGACGATTCTTCTGCGCAAGCTCAGCCGTAGTCAAACCCATATGAGCGTACACATTCCCAGCGGTACAACCATGGCCAAACCCACAATCGTAACACTGCTGATGCCCCGAATCCGTAAAAGATCCAACCACAGCCATATTGTTACTACGCATCATCTTCTCAATGAAGGCAGTCGCCTCTCTATTCTCCGAGTCTCGATTAAGCCCAACCGCAATACCCAGTTTCCCAGCCAGCAGAAACGCGTCGCGGTGCCTCAGCGAGAATGTTCTCTCCCAGAACGCGTGCCCAATAGCGTTCAACACGCCGTAGTAGTTGGCGCCACCGAAAACAAGGGCATCCGCTTCGATTACCTTATTCACCACGCCTTGAAAATCATCTTTCTGAACGCATACGTTGTCACGTGCGCATTTGAGACACCCTACGCATCCCTTGATGTTTAAGGGGGCTAAGTCAATCAACTCGTATTCTACGCCGGATCCTTCGAGAATGGTCTGCACGATGGTTCTGGAGTACGAGCCCTTTCTCCCACTACTACTGATGCCAACTGCCTTCAAGTTATTTCTACTATCATTAGTCTAAACAGGCTATCAACGTTTTGAAAATCACATCAGGTGCGCGCACCCGAACAATGTAGTGAAGAATTTCATACTCGAGTATTAAAAACAAAAAATGATTGAACATCCGCGCGCGCTCAAATTAATCAAATTAGCCCCGATTCTTCTTCTCTATCAGAAAACGCGACCTCCTCCCAGCGCTGATGTATCTACCCCCAACCTCCTCCACCATAGAGGAGATTGAGGCAAACTTCTTGTGGCCGAGAAACCGTCTAGGCGTCACCACCACCTTCTCGTCGTCCTCCCAGAAATCCAGGTCCCTGAGGTACGAGCTGAGGTCCCGCTTAATCGATTCGACTGTGATCCTCGACGGAGGAGAAGCGGCGGGTTCACCAGCCGACTCAATTACGATCGGTTCCCCAGAAAGCCCATGACTTTAGTCATGGGATGAATGGGGTTAGCTGAAAGTGGTAAAACTGGCTATTTTATATGAAGATTCAACGTTGAGTCTTTTGGTCACCTCCCAAAGGATTCGGATAAGAAAACCATCGAGGCGCAGAAACGACGATGAATCTCTCCTACAAGTACCACCTACAGCCAACACAGGCTCAGATAGAGGTACTTGAGGAACAGCTGAACCTATGCAGACTCACCTACAACAAGCTCCTAGGATACTGCCTCGACGAGAGGAGGGCCGGGAGAGGAACACCCACACACAAGTCCCTGACATACATACTGCCAGGGTTGAAGGCTGAGACGCCTGAGCTTGGTAGGGTGTTCAGCCAGGTTCTGCAGAACGTCGCTAAAAGAGTCAGATTAGGCTTCGAGAACTGCTGGGCCAGGAGGAGAGCCGGGCTGAGGGCCGACACACCGCACTTTAGGCGTGTGAGGAGCTACAACAGCTTAACGTATCCTCAGTTCGGATTCAAGCTAGATGGCTCAATCCTCAAGCTCTCCAAGATTGGGGCGTTGAAGCTGAAGCTGCATCGGCCAATAGAGGGAGAGATTAAGACCCTGACGATCAGCCGCAGCTCATCTGGAAAGTGGTACGCGGTATTCGCATCTGAGGTTGAGGCTAAGCTCATTCGTGGCAGGCTGCCAGCCGTGGGTGTAGATCTAGGGTTAAACAGCCTGGTGGCGTTATCGGATGGATCATTGATTGAGGCTCCGAGGAGCTACAGGAGATCGGAGGATAAGCTGAGGAGGCTGCATCGACGCGTCAGCAGACGACGTAGAGGTTCCAACAACTGGGAGAAGGCTAGGCTCCGGGTGGCTGTGCAGTGTGAGAGGGTGTCAAATCAGAGGAGGGACTTCGCCTATAAGACGGCGAGGGGCATCGTGAACAGGTATGAGATGATAGTTGTTGAAGACCTTAAGATCACCAATATGGTGAGGAACAGGCATCTGAGTAAGAGCATCGGTGACGCTGGTTGGGGGATGCTGAGGGACGCCTTGACCTACATGGCGCGGCTGTCAGAGGGCGTGATGGTGTTCGTTGATCCCCGAAACACCAGCCAACTGTGCTCAGGGTGCGGTGAGTATGTTCCTAAAGATCTAGCTGTTAGAACACACGTCTGCCCAAGCTGTGGGCTTGTTCTGGATCGGGATGTGAATGCGGCTAGGGTTATTCTCCGTAAGGGGATAGGGCTGGAACAGTCCGAATCTACGCCTGTTGGAGACTCGGCCTCTGCTGAGGGGGTGATCCCGGTGATGCATGCTGAGTTGATGAAGCAGGAAGCCCGCCTCTTTAGAGGTGGATAGTTCACGGCTTAGTTGATGCGCTTGTTCACAGGCACCTCTTTCAGGCAACATACGCGAAGTCTGATGAGGAATTGGTGGATATTCTAAGTGACTTGTCTCTTAAAATAATGGGAAAAGAAAAATGAGGGCTGAAAAGTCTCCCAAGCGCGTGCCAGAGAGCCTGAGAAAAGTAGGTTTCGATTCTCTCCATAAGAAAACCCGTTGACGCGAGCATGTCTACGAATCCAGATCTCAGCTCATTTTTAGCAGATTCAGCCCACCAATGAGCATACTTAGAGCATACCAGGCAGTATGAAAACCGCTTATTGATCGCGAAGAGTGATGGAACACAGATATACCCTGGCGGCCATGATTGGTTTGCCCAGGTGGGAGCGGACGAAGGATCGAAGCAGTGGAGGACCAGAAATCCGCAGAACCGTAGGGAGTGGGCTGCGAAGGACCAGGCTGGCTTTGGCTAGCCGGGAAACCATCACTCCTTAGCTGATCAAGTGTGCACGCGTGACGTACCCGGGACGGGTAAAACCATGCAAGGTCGGCTCCGGTAATCTCGTCTGGGCACCCCCATAATTCTAAAACAATATTAAAACTATATTTTCTGGAGATTTATCCAAGTACAAAAGGATCGCGTGTGCGAACACCATACGCGCCGTCACTAACTAGCCATCTCCTCGATAATATCATATGCAATACCAGTCGCAGAGAGAATGAATCTAGTGCATCTGTTTACCCAGAGATTCCGACTATAGTACTCCTCCAAATCCTCAGCTTTGGCGAGGTCGAGTCCTAAGAGAGCGGAACATCTGACCTCTCCGTGCTCTGCCCTGAAACGCTTCAGAAGCTCAGCTGAGTACCAGTAGGGCTTCTGGTTCTGCTTGGGCTCAATCCTGTCTCTACCGTATCTTATGCCCAACCCCATAACGGCGCCTGTGACGGCTCCACATATCTCGTCGCTTCTGCCTATGCCGGCGCCGAAGCCTGTGGCGATCCTGGGAATTAGAGGGTCTTCCACTCCCTGACACTTGGCTAAGGCCATGAGACATGACTCGGAGCAGAGAAACCCCTGCGAAGCGTAGGAGTCCGCGAGCTTGATTGTTTCTTCCTTGGGCATCATGAAACTCACCTGAAACATCGCTTAGATTGAAAATTAGGTTTGTGGCAATTGAATTGATGTTGACTCCATAGCCCTATCCCCCAAACCCAATTTCATAAACCGTGCGCGCATACGAGTTGTTTACATGAAATTTAATTCTCTAAAACTGAACTTTCGCGCTCGCACGCGGGTTTCAAAAGTCTTAAATTCAGATCTTAAGAAGCGTCTGTTCAGGAGAAGGAAATGTTAGGCGAATAGATTTGAAAGGTAAAATTTGGAAGATCCTGACTCTACTATTTATTGCGGTATTTGCTTCGACACCGATCAAAGCATTATTAGCAACTGAACAACTACAAACGTCTTCAACAATCTCCGGAGTTGGCGGCGGCCCCGTGGTCTACGATTCCGGCAAGGGCGAGCTATTCGTGCAGGGAGCTAACGGACTAGCCGTGATTTCGGACAGCAACAACAGTCTTGTAACGACAATAAACACTGGAACACCCGGTGATAGCCACGAATTAGTTTATGACTCAGGCAAAGGCGAGATCTTCGAATCTTGGGGCGGCACAAGCGATAGAGCGGCTGCAACCGTCGTAGTCATATCGGATAAAAACAGCACCATCACTGCAAACGTGAATTTCGGCGGTCAATATAGTCAATATAACCCCCGGCTTCCTCTTGGGATGGCTTACGATTCCGGCAAAGGCGAGATCTTCATCTGCGATTCAGGGTATAACACGATCACGGGATATTCCCTTCAGGGACAAGTCCTCGTCGTATCGGATAGCAACAACTCCGCCATAACAGCAATAAATGTCGCTAGCCCTCAAGAAGCGGTTTATGACTCGGGCAAAGGCGAAGTCTTCGTAGCCTCTGGCTCCGGTAACGTCACAGTCATATCGGACACCAAAAATGATGTGATAGCAACCATACGAGTGGGACGCGACCCCTACGGCATGGCTTACGATTCAGCTAAGGGAGAGGTGTTCGTGTTCAATGAAGTCGATGGTACCATCTCGGTCATTAAAGATAGCCCACCCTCGGTTATGGAGACAATCAAATGGTTAAAGCCGGAAGGGGATCACCCCGTTTCAATAGCGTATGATACGGCTAAAGGCGAGATATTCGCTAGCAACGCAACTATATCAGATAACTCAAACACGGTGGTCGCAAGTGCTCCATCTTTCACATATTCGGGCAGTGGGACAAAAACCCAGCAAAATTTCGGAGACGTTGTTTATGACTCAGGTAAAGGCGAAGTATTTGCGAGCGGACTTCTCAGCGGGATGGGTGTAATTCCGGATACCTCAAGCCAGACGCCAACACCCACACCGACACCTACTCGGACACCGACATCTACGCCAACTCCGACGCCTACGCCCTCGTCGAGCAGTAGCGGCGGTATCCCCGGCTACCCAATTGAGTCAATAGCTGTGGGAGTAATGGTCGCTGTCGCGGTTATATTGATCATAAAACGTAAACGATGAACACGTGAAACGTTAATTGAAGATCTAGGTTCGGGTTTTGGCCATAGCCTTATTCCCGAACCCAAACCTGTCTTCTTACGTTCACGACTAACTAACACCAACTACTCCCTTACTCTCCCCCCCCCACTCTCTCAACATATCTCAACAAACAGACAAATAAACGAACAAGAATAGACGGAGAAGATAGGGAATGACTGAGGAGGCTTGCTATTTCGCGATATAATAAAAAGAGCATTCTCTAGGATAATATACGGAAAGGTGCTTGGAAGTTTGATAGTTGAGCGGTTCCCCAATAGACTGTGAGCGGGGCAGAGGATGAAAGGACCGTAACAGACACATAGCTATTCAGAGGGATACTAACCTGAACACCAGTAGCGCTGACCGCAATCTGGTTTTTAGTTATCCCGATACTCGGCGTCTGAACGTTAGATGCCACCGTGGTTAGAACATTACCGGATGAGTCTGTGATCAAGATGGATATACTCGCCGTGGCTGAGGGCGTAGTCACCGATCCAACGTTGACGGTTGGCATAACGTTGCTTGGAGGATACGCCCTCATCCTCCCCCATCTGAAAACACTGCTAGCTACGACACCATTCGATTGGCCGACATATATCCTGTAATTAGCTATAGCAGCTCCATTATATGTACTGGAATATGTATGCCCTGCTCCATCCATGAAATACTGGCTTGCTTGTGCTATCCATGTTACCTGCCAGATCCCAGTCGGGAAAGTTGACTGGGCTATTGTGGTTAGTCCAGTTCCTGAGCCCGTGGAGGCTTCGTACGTTATGTAATCAGTACCCGCGTACCAGTCAATCGAGTAACCGGTGTACGGCGCGACGAATCCGTTTAGCGATGTAGTGGTCGATACCCCCAGAATCGAGTCACCTGCACTCGTATAGGTTTCAGCCACCTGTGGATACGTCTGCGTCGCTGAAATCACGAACCCGTAGGCGGTTGCGGCTGTGCTGGTGGTTGTCACTGTTAACCCGTTGTTCACAGTGATGGAGGCGCCGGAGCTTCCGAGGATCTGCGTCCACTTCGCGTTGAGGGATGTTCCCTTGAAGTCGTCGTAGAAATTGAAGACATTCGCACCATTATCGTATTGGCCATAGGTTGTAGAGAGGTTAGGTGAATCTCCCCAGTAGTTGCCATCGTATGTCGTGCTTGTCGGCAGGAACGCCATGTATATCGTCAGCGTCCCTCCGCCACTGGAGATAGGGCTGCCTAACCTCACCCAGGCGGTGGCCGACGTGGCCGTGTTTGAGAGGGAGGGTGTGCATGACTCGAGCCATGCGTAGAGTGGCGTGTTGCATGAGCTATCTGAGTAGAACCTGATGTTTCCCAGATCTGAGGCCTCGTAGCTTGAGTATGTGGAGGGGTTCCACGTTATCCTCTGCTGAAAGGGGTTTGGTGTGCTTGATGTCTGAGAATTAGTGATGGTGATGGGGAGGTCATTTAACGCACTAACCGAAAGTGCACCCCAGAGATCGACCACCCATTTGCCGGCGCTGATCGTCGTGGCGCTGGTGAATTGGGGCGACCACAGGTAACCCGTGGAGCCCATGCTGATTGTGTATGAGCCTGTCCCGCCTGGAGGGGTTAGGGCGGTATTCGTGCTGGGGGTTGAGCTAGATGGCCCTGAGACGGTCTCGAAGTAGACGTATGTTAATGCACCTGATTTGGTTTGGCTACTCTTTTGTGTGATGGGTACATTAGTGGCGTAAGAAGACAAGATTAAGGCGGCTAAGAATACTAGTATAGCCGGCGTCACCCATTTCACTCTTCATTCACCACCATTCCACAGAGACGACGCTGAAGATTAGACCTTCAACTCCCCTCCAGCCTCATTATGCTACTGTGATGTTTATTCCGACTGGCGCGTTAAACGTCGTCACACCAGTGTCGATTAGGAATGTCACTGTCTGTCCCGCCGTGATCGGGCTTAGAGTCGTGAAGGTCAGTGAGCCGAGTGTTGTGTAGCCTGAGCCGGTGTTCCAGTTGACGGTGTACGTGTATGTTGTGCTCGGTGACGCCGCTGCGGTGAGGGTCAGTGTGACTGAGTAGTACCAGTGGCCTGCCGTTTGGGCCGTCTGGCATGTGCCTCCATTCGACCAGGTGTATGGTTGAGCAGAGGCTGATCCACTACTCTGTACGACGAGGAAGCCGTTGCTCGCGGCTGTGAAGCCACCCACAACGTTGAAGTAGACGCCTTGCTGCGTCTGATACGTCGTCTGGGTCACGTTAACGGAGGCCGCGTATCCTCCGATTGATATGAATGAGATTGCCAGTATTGGCAGTAGTATCTTCAGCGACAGCATGTTTCTTATTCTGAATCGTCTTCTGCGTGGATGCCTCTCTGTACTCATGATATGGTTCGGTGATATAGATTATTTTAGTATTATAAGTAAAACGGAAAATAAATCTATATTAGTAATCCATAGGCTTCGGTGCGTGACTAGAACGAGGCGACTCTTGGAGTCCAATACTTCGCTTCTCCACGCAGATACTTCACGAATCGTAGGGCCTCCTCGTTAATCAGCGTCTCAAGCGTCTATTGCTCCCCGTTACGAATCCTCTTAACCTCAACACTAGTTTCGAAGAACTTGTTAAGCTCATCAAGCGGACTCTTTGTTTCGAAATCTGATAAGTATTCACGCTTGCCCTTCTACCATGGCTCGCAAACTCAGTCTTCATCATAAAATCTGTCTTGCTGATTCGTTGCGCGTGCGTTTGGGTTTGGGGCCATAGTCCTATTTTCACTTCCACCTGATACTAAGCAGTGAAACAGAATGAGCGTAGCACATCCTAAGAAAAACAAAATCAAAAAAGAGACTGATTGTTCTGACCCTGCCCCCCATAAAATGGCTTCTTAACAGCCAACGGCATTTGTAATGCGCTCGCGCAAAAAGATTCTATTTCATCCAGTGTCCGCCATCCACAAGTAAAGTTTGACCATGAACGTAGCTCGCCTCATCTGAAGCCATAAAGACGATCACATTAGCAAGATCTCTAGGAGTCCCCAATCGTTTTGCAGGAACCGAGTCGATGAACTCTTTATTTTCAGCCTCTTCCTCAGGGGCCATATCCAGCGATTTGGCTGTTCTTTCTGTTCCAGTGTAAACCAATCCCGGTGCAATGCAGTTGACGTTTATATTCTGTGCAGCGAGCTCCATTGCCAATTGTCTAGTTAAACCCCCGAGGCCGGCCTTTGAAGCAGCATAAGCGTGAATTCCAGTTCTACTCCAAACAACGCCAGCACCAGAACCCACATTTACGATCTTTCCATACCTCTGCCTCTTCATATACGGAACGACGAATCTAACGCAGTTAAATTGGCCAGTAAGATTAACGTCAAGAACTCTGTCCCAATCCTCCTTTTTCACATCCTCTACGTTTTGATGCTGTGGAACGTCCCACCAGCCAGCATTATTTATCAGAATATCAACCCTGCCAAACTTCTTTGATGTCTCCTCAACCATATTTTTAACGGCATCAACGTCCGTGACATCGGCTATGAAGTGAATGGCTTTTCCTCCAGATGCACTTATTTCTTCAGCAACCCTTTTACACGAATTAGATTTAGAATTGCAGACTACTGTGGCTCCTCTTTCAGCTAAAAGTTTTGCAGTGGCTTCACCTATACCGTGACCTGCCCCCGTTACAATTGCTACTTTGTCCTTGAAAGACATGTTAGATTTAATTTTAGAAATTAACTATTTAAGACCTTAAGATCACGGGCGTGCGGCGTTAGACCCGAAAAGAGCCCCAAAAAGGGCGCTGAACTGCCAAAAGAAGCGCGCGCTACAGAGAAGTGGGAGGACTATAAAACAATAATCTTATCATCGTCACAAGGTCACCTTGATAATATTTATAAGGTCAAACCAGAAAAGATGCGCGCGCAGTAATTATTTAATGGTTATGAAAATAATTAAGTAATTAATTTCAGATAAGTAAGCCCTGCCCATTTTCTCTATCAGCCGTTTTCCTCGAATCCGTTAGCGTAGAATCTTCGAAGTGTGTGGGGTATGAAGGGCTTCAACTTCTCAGGAGAATGTGAGCCAATCAGCTGATAGAGCATCGGCACAAGCCGCGAGGAGAGGAAGGCGTGAAAGAGAATGTATCTGATGAGGTTCTTGGTCCATGACTATGATTCACCTCAGCAGGAAGATATAAGTGCACGAAAAGCTACGATGCACCGTCCCCCCAGGAGGCCTCATAAGCCACCGGGGAATGGACTCGACGATCCGTGGGTATTAGCCCGTATAATGCGGGTCGCTTCGTTGCCAGGTTAGGTAATAGATAGCAATGGTAAAATTAGGATTCATGGGTGGAACCCATGAGGTAGGCCGTAATGCGATCCTCCTTCATTCGAATGAGGCGAAATTACTGCTTGAATACGGTGTTAAAATGGGTGAGCCCCCGGAGTTCCCCGCGCACGTGAGGGCGAAGGACTTAGACGGAATAGTACTCGCACATGCACACCTCGATCATAGTGGTGGTGTGCCGATGTTCTACCTCAGCGAGAGGAAGCCGCTCTTCTGTACGGCTACGACGGCCGAGATCTCAAAGATACTCATAGAGGATATGGTTAAACTCAACAACTTCTACCTCCCGTTCGAGTATGTTGAGCTCGACAACATGATGAAGCAGAGGAACGACCTCGCTTATGGACAGGAGGTCAAGCTCAAGGACATCAACTTCAACTTTCAGAACGCGGGTCACATCCCCGGCTCTGCTATGGTTGACATAGAGACGAATGGTAAGCACATCCTCTATACGAGTGACTTCAACACGGTTGAGACGCGTCTCTGTACGGCGGCGAAGGAGCCAAAGAAGAAGTATGACGCCGTCGTAATAGAATCAACGTACGCGACACATGATCACCCCGAGAGGAAGCAACTTGAGGACGAGTTCGTCAAAGCCGTTAAGGACGTGGTTAACGAGGGTGGCAAGGTGCTCATCCCCGCGTTCTCGGTGGGCAGGAGTCAGGAGATGTTTAGCATCCTACACGCTCACGGCTTCGAGGGCACCATAGTCATTGATGGTATGGCGCGAGCCGTGGATCGTGTACTCCTCGATAAGCAGGAGGCTGTGAAGACCCCCGCCCAGTTTGAGCAGGCGTGCATGAGTGTCCTGGAGGTCAGAGGTTGGCGAGATAGGCGAAGGGCTCTGAGTCAGGCGAAAGTCATTATTGCGCCAAGCGGTATGCTTCAGGGAGGTACCGCGGCTTTTTATATGGAGAAGCTTGGCTTCCGTCCGGAGAACGCGGTCTTCCTCGTAAGCTTCCAGGTCCCGGGAACAGGTGGAAGTAGACTCTTGGAGCAGGGTACCTTCAACGTTGCGGGGAAGGATGAGAAGGTCCTCGCTAAGGTGCGCCACTTCGACTTCAGCAGTCACGCGGGTGCATCGCTCCTGCAGAACTTCATAAAGGGGCTAAGGGGTAAACCGGATCTCTATATCATCCACGGCGAGTCCGAGAGCTGCGACTTCCTCGCGCAGTGGGCACAGGACGAGTGTGGCCTAAAGGCCACCGCCCCTAACATGGGCGATGAGTTCGAGGTCTAAATATTCCCTTTATTTTATTTTAATATCCGCATCACGATCGTGATACCATATTTAATTAAATTTTCGGAATAATTCGTCACATTTTCTCATATCGCACGCGCATAAGAAATTTGCATAGTCTTATCCTCACTTCCACTCGACTCTAATCAGTGATTTTATGTTTGATGCGCAGATGATTGAAGTATTAGTTACTGCAGCTGGCGAGGCGGTGTTTAAGGATGAAGGTTGAGAGTGTTCAAGGCCAAATCGATGTGGAAGGCCTCGGCTTTACGCTGATGCATGAGCACATCATGAGCGTCAACTGGAGCATGCGCCAAGTATTCGACAAGTGGATTGACAGGGACGCGATAATATCTCGGGCCTCCCAGTCCCTACTCAAGGCGAAGGAATATGGCCTGAAAACCATAGTTGACGCCACCCCCATAAACCTCGGCAGAGACATACACATCATAAGCGAGGTAGCCAAGAAGTCGGGAGTCCAAATCATCGCCGCCACGGGGCTCTATAGCGTCGATGAGCCCTTCCTCATGGGGTGGGAGCCGGATAAAATCGCGGACCTGCTCCTAACCGAGGTCAAAGAGGGCATCCAGGGCACAGGCATCAAGCCCGGCATCATTAAATGCGCGACGGAAGCCCCCGAGGTGTCAGACACTAACAGAAAGCTACTTCAGGCGGCTGCGCGCCTCCACAAAAAGACTGGGTTACCGATCACAACCCACAGCAACAGCCTCTCCAAGAATGGGCCCTCGCAGCAGAAAATACTCCTCGACGAGGGGGTTGACCCGAGGAAGCTGGTAATCGGCCACTGCGGGGATACCACGGATGTGAACTACATTGAATCCATCCTCGATAGGGGCTGTTACGTCGGCTTGGACCGGTTCGGGTTAGACATGTGGTGCCCTATGAAGGAGAGGGCGGATACGCTGGTTGAGCTCTGCGATAAGGGCTACGAGAAGCAGATCGTCCTCTCACACGATTATAACTCATACCTCGACTGGTTCCCGCCGAGTGTTTATCCCGAATTCGTACGGCACAATGCTCCGAGGTGGAGCTACCACCACGTAATGGAGGATGTCCTGCCTTACATTAGGGATAAGGGTGTGAGCGAGAAGCAGATTGCAACCCTCTTGGTGGAGAATCCTAAGAGGTTATTCGGTGGCTGATGATTTTCACAGGCTTCGAGGTAAACGTCTCGAGGGATGGCAACTTCATCAACAGGAAGAAGCTATGAATATGTGATGAACCTGAGGGGACCCTCAAAGAAGACCTCGAGGAGCTCTTCAAATATCGAGAGAAGATGGAAGTTGACGGAAAGAGCTACTGAATCAGAAAGACTCCGAAACTCGGGTTAAGAGTCGTCGCGGCGCTCGCATCCTGGATGATATCTTCGCTCTAAGCTTATTCATGTGTCCTTGTTTTCAAAGAGCTCTATCAGCTCCCCATCCGGGCCCTTGAAGAAGGCTATCCGTATCTGTATCGGCTTTTCGCTCTTCAGCGTCGCATCCCGCGTCTCAACGGTCACCTCCGCTCCGGCTTTCCTCGCCAAATCGATGGCTGCTTGGCAATCGTCAACCCTCAGGGCGACGTGCTTGAAGACGCCTTCCTGGTAGACTTGGTCGGGGGAACCCTGAGAGATCTCAAAATAGTTATGGTCGCCTGTGTCGAGCAGGACCGTTCTCTTGGCTGCTTCACCCCAGGAAACCCTCTCTACAAAGCCTAGGGCCTCGTAGAACTTGATGGTTTTCTCCAGGTTTTTCACCTTCATTGAGAGGTGGTGGAAGCCGCATCCCTTTACCTTCTTGTTGGTGCTTGTCATCGTCGTTGGGACATATTTGTCGCTGGGCTGATTAAAGTTGTAGGTTAATAGACATATTCTGGACATGTGCACGCGATTTCGTTTTAGTTCTGGCTCATGTGAAGCGTTTCCTATTCCAGTGTTTCGTGGAGGTTTGGATTTAGAGCCGTAATCTTAACCTCACTTCCACCTGATTGTAACTAGCATGCAACGAGTACACAAAGCACGTTGTTGATTTATTACGGAATCCTAAGTGTGGGGTCGCGGCTCATGAAGGTGTAGACTGGACCCGAATTCATAAAGGCCTCCCGCTTAACCGCCTTGAACCCTTGACGGAAATACAGAGGCAAGTTCCTATCATTCGTGCTCTCCAAGTAAACTCGAGCACCCTCCGCATCAATCAACTCCAGCTTCGCCCTTAATAGGAGCGTGCCAAGGCCTCTCCCCTGATACTTTGGCGCCACCCCCAGGTACTCCAGATAGTAGTGAGGCCAACTTGGACGGTTCTCGGTCAACAACCTCATCGCCTCTAAGACTCTATCGACTCTATCTTTCTTCGCCCAGTTGAGAATCTCTGGTAGAAGACTCTTCATCGCCTCCGGTGAGGCATCCATGAATCCCTTTCCCGGTGGGAACCATACGGCGCAGCCCTCAAAGTTCTTGGTGGCGAGCACCTCGCCTTCCTCGAAGGCGTTTCCCAGCACGTAGGTGGTGAAGTAGTCTTTGAGTGCCCGTCTTCTCCGATTGTCTTGTCGGAATATCCAAGAAAATACTGGGTCGGTCATGAAGGCTTGAGCGAGAATATCTGCCAACTTCGGCGTATCGTTAGGAGTCGGCTCAACGAGTTCGGTTACATAATCGTTCTTCATATTATCTCCTTCATTTTCGCACGTATGATAACCTTATCCTCAGCTCCATTGAACTCAACATACGCGTGGAGAAATGATCCTTATTGGGATTTAGAACCGTATTTTTCCCAACTAACAATAGTGTTTAGACTTTTTCTTTCCTTAGGCGTTGGCGTTTCGCCAGGTACTCCAAGAGGTATCACTGCGATAACCTTGAAATTATCTGGCACGCGCGCGCGAGTTGAGGTGTTCGAATATTATGTGGGCGGCGGCTAGTGTCGCATATCCGCAGAGTGGAGTCTCCTTTAATGGTGTGAACCACCTGATCTTGTAGGAGTTTTTTGCTTCCTCTAGGAAGGCGGTAACGCTCAGACCCATTTCACGAGTTATCGAGATGTATAATTCGTCGTCGAGGTCTGTCGGCATTAGGCAGATCGCTGTGGGGTTGCCCTTGAATGGCTTTGATGTGAAGGCGTCTATGTGGTAGATGGAGGCTTCTGGCATGGTAGGGTTTTGTTTTGGCTGCTTGCTTAAGATTTTCGTCCTCGTCAACTAAATGATGTTTAACGTCTTTCTCCTTGTCCTCAATCCACCAGACCCAAGCTCCTTCCTCGTTTCGTTTTGCCTTGATAGTACCGCTTAGCCTCATCAGGTTCAAGGCTACAACGCTGTCGAATAGGCAGAAATCCACTCTTTTATGAACCTCCTGCTGTAGCTCCTTTGTGGTCAGGGGCCTTTTCGCTTCCCTGAGTACTGATACGATGAGTAGTGGTCCACCTTTTGGTTCATCGTTCGTTGTTGCTGTCAAGGAGTAACCATCTTTCTATTCTTTCTAACTACTTAAAGAAGTAATCCTTACCTTTCAATAATTAAACTCGCTTCCACCCGGCTGTTATTCGTGAACTTGATTAAGGTTAACTGTAAATTCAGCCTTTCTACATGGTGGCAGAGAAAAGATGTGTAGTTGCAGCCAGGTACTATGTGCTGCGCGCTAGCTATCGCTCACGCGAACAGGCAACAATAATCTTATTCTCAACTCACTCTAATTGGTTAAACGATGGACCCCGGAGAGCTTGAGCAGACACAAGTGGATGATATAATCAAGGGATTTGTATCCCTAAGTTGCAAGATAGTGGAGCTTGAAGTAAAGTTTCAAGCAACAGGTGTACCACCTCTTAAAAGGTACAGGGATCGGGTGATAACATTTACACTGACTTGATCCTGTCAACTAAATCAAAGCTTGATCCAAAGATGGCAGTTGACTTCCTTACAAAGGCTGATAGATCTATGGATCACCTTGCTGGCGGCACATGGTTTGAGGTCGAGGACAAGATCAAGGGCTACTACAAGAACTTGAGTCGAGGCATCAAATAGCTGCGAGATTAGTTCAAATAGAATATGTAGAAGCCTATTACGACATTCGGATAAACAAGTATCTCAAATGCCTTTTCCTCATTTCCAACTGCGCGCACTTAGCGAACGCACAACATCATATTTACATTAGAAATTAAGTTGTAAGAGAACTTTTACCATCAATACACATCTAAAATACAGGTGAGGTTGATTGATGTCCAACTTCGGTAAAGCTGAGGCAGAATGGAGACCGAAATACAGTGGATTCACAACAAAATCAGTTTACTTGACGATGCGCGACGGAGTAAAGCTCGCAGTAGACATACTGCTACCTAAAGGCCTGGCGTCAGACGCCAAGATCCCGTCGCTGATGTTGCAGACACGATACTGGCGAGCTAACAACGTTCGACCCCCATTCAAGTGGCTTCAGAAACCGTCGAAAGACTCCGAGGTCTTCACCGGCGGCGGCTACGCTCTGGTCCTAGTTGACGTCCGAGGAACCGGCGCCTCATACGGAGTCTGGGCCTATCCATGGTCCAGAGAAGAGGTCGCTGATGGCGGCGACATAGTCAACTGGATCATCCACCAGCCATGGTCTAACGGCATGGTTGGCTCAATCGGCACCTCCTACGTCGGCGCTGCAGCCGAGTTCCTCGCCGTAAACAAACACCCGGCTGTGAAAGCTATTACACCCCGTTTCAGCCCATTCGACAACTACTCAGCCTACATACCAGGCGGAGTCATCACAGAGTGGTTCCTTAAGAATTGGGCACTTATGGATTCGATTCTGGATAGGAACGAAGCAGCGGGTCCGGTGCCATTGCTCAGCCAAGTTATGGAGGAGGCGGACGCTACGCTGAAGCTGGTAGAGCACCCTAGCGGGTTCCACACCTTCATCGACCCGGGTGCCCTCAGAGTCGGCCGCATGGCTTTGAATGGAGTCAAGCCAATTGACTTGGATAGGGATCGCAGACAGCTGAGGGAAGCGATCATGGAACACGTGAAGAACGGCGAAGTATATGATATGGTTCAGGGGTACGTTTACCGCGACGATTACGTGTCGACCAACGTCGGCAAGGTTTCAATAGATGACTTCAGCACATTCACTTACCGAGACGATATTGAACACTCAGGCGTAGCCATCAACTCCTGGAGTGGCTGGTTCGACGGCGAATTCGCGGACGACGTCATAAAGCGCTTCCTAACCTTAAACAATCCACAGCTGGCCGTCATCGGCCCCTGGGGGCATGGCGCTATGTTCAACGCGAGCCCATACAAAACAGTCAGCGCCGCGGTTAACCCGAGCGTAAAGGGACAATTTCTCGAGTGTATGAGGTTCTTCGACGACTACCTGAAGGGTGACGACAAGGGCGTTGCCACCGGGAAGAGTCTGATATACTATACACTCGGTGAGGAGAAGTGGAAACAAAGCCCCATCTGGCCCCCGATGGGCACAACTTTGGAGCGGTGGTTCTTTAACGAGGACCACAATCTATCTCAGAGTAAGCCTGAGGCCGATGACGCCTCCGATTCATATGTAGTCGATTTTAATGCAACAACTGGTAAGAACAACAGATGGCACTCGGTGCTGGGTGGATTAGCCATCATATATCCAGACCGATCAGCAGAGGACGCCCGTTTACTCACCTATACGAGTTCATCCCTTGAGAAGGATTTTGAGATCACTGGGTACCCCGTAGTTAATCTTCAGCTGTCTTCAACCGCGCCGGATGGAGCCCTCCACGTCTATTTAGAGGATGTAGATAGCGTTGGCAAGGTGACCTACATCACGGAGGGTGAGCTACGGGTCATCCACAGAAAAGTCTCCTTAGACCCTCCACCGTATAAGATGCTGGTACCCTACCACTCATTTAAGCGAAAAGACGCGGCTCCTCTCGTGCCTGGAGAGATGGCTGAGGTTAGCTTCGGTCTTAACCCGACTTCGGTGCTAATCAGGGGTAATCATAGAATACGCGTCGCTATCGCTGGACACGATAAGGACACGTTCGCCAGGATCCCATCAGACGTTATCCCCACGATTACGGTTGGGAGAGGGACGTTGCACTCGTCGTTCATAGATCTGCCTGTCACAGCATATACGGGTTAGGTGTAAGAAGGTTCAGGAGCATAATAAACTGGGTCATTCCCATAGTCTTATCCTCAGCTCAGTTTGATACTAAATTATTAGGGAATCGACGATGAAAATAGCCGTAATGGGGGCTGGGGGTCAGGGATGCTTCTTCTGGGCCTGTCTAGCAAAAGCAGGCAACGACGTCACCTTCATCGCGAGAGGGGTCACCCTCGAGGCTCGCGTGCGCGAACGCGCTCTAAGGGGCGAAGTATACACTTCCTGTGAGTGTAACTGTAAGATCGGTAGGATCGGTATTAGCTAGGCGCTCGAATGTTCCCTCTCCATGTATAATGGCCAAGCCGCCTGTACCTCTAAGAATAAACCAGGTTCCTTTGACTGGGAGATTCCCCACGAACATTCCCTGGCCTACGAACATGAAAACTATCGTACCCGATTTACTGCCCATTAATCCGGTGAATGTTTCTATATGGAGAACGTTGAAGTTATTGTCCTTATGTACGACCGCCCATCCATATCCAGAGCCGGTTCCTTCAAAGGCTCCGTGGAAGGTGTCGCCAGTAAAAGTCAGTTCAAGTATTGTATTTCCATCAACCGTCTTCGTTCCTATCACATTAGGGATTTCATAGAAAGTGAAGGAAACCGGTGTTTTACCCTTTGCTCCCACTGAGGTTATAGGAGCAAGCATTCCGATCAGTATTGTAAAAATTGCAGCTATCTTGAACGCGCTCGCGCGCACCTTACCCAATTCTATCCTATTCATTTCTTCTCGACCACCGAGCTGCGAGATTTTGTAAAAAAAGTCGACGTGGACTACATGTTACTAAGTAAGCAACTTGTTTCATAGTAACATTGAATCTCACCCAGAATGAAGTTTTTTAAGGGTCTATATAGGGCCGTTATCATTTTATATAGATGCGGATCCTTAACAGGCGTGCGCACAACTCCACCTAAAATAGTAAATGATATATTATCCACGATTTATTTTCTAATCAAGGTTCCAATAGGTGGTGGTTCGGGCACCCCCTAGTCAGGGCCCTGGGTCCAGGTCGGCTGAGGATGAACGTCATCGTTGAGACTAATTGGATGAATAAGCAGATGCATAAAGTAATCAAAAAACATTATCAGTCACTGAAGCAAGCCTGCGAATCAAACGGGAGCCGAGTTCATCGGCCTCTACAAATCCCTAAACGAATCTTGGAACTGGACAAGTTTCATAAAAGTAGATACACTGGAAAAATGGAGGGTCGTCGAAAAGGAGGCGCATAGTCTCTACCCAGATGTAGACAATGATGTGTCTCAAACAATGTCGAGGTTCTATTGGGGGTTGGATACCGGGAGACAGCCCCCTCCCATCAGGGATCCGGGGAGCCTAAAGTACCTGGTTATGGAACTTTTCACATGTAAAGAGGTTATCCTAGGAATGCAGGAGTATTACGCCCAAAGGTGTGAACAATTTACAGGTTTGGAGGGGACAGGTTTACTCGGATTATATTCGCCATTGTCTGAGAACTGGAACTGGGCTCTGATAAAGCTGTTTGATTCATTGAGCAGATTTCTCGAAGTTGGTACAGAGTACAATAGGACATACAGACGTATTCCGGAAATAACCAGTGCTATCCAGAGAGTTTATGAAAGATACGAACCTTAATCCATTTTAAAGATTCTTTAAAATTGAATTTTAATATAAAAATATGTGTGATATACGCAATATACGTCGCGCGCGCATGCTTGGTTCAAAATTAATCTAGCTAATTAGCCATACTAAATACCTGATATCACTCATCATAGAACTCGTACTGAGGAGGAGACTCACCCCTCGAAGCCAAAACCCGCGGATAGGCAGCATCCTCCGAGACATCCTCCCCGACGAACTCCACCTCAAACAGCCACTCGTCACCGTAGTCATAGAGGTAGAGGAACCTCTGCCTAGGCTTGAGGCTGAGGGACTCCAGCTTAACCTCCGTGGCGGGGAGCCGCGGCTCAGGGAACCTGCCCCTGATCCTCGCCGTCATCTCCCTCATCCTGACCTCCACCTCGTCCCGTGGAGCCGCGTCGGGGTGATAGTACTCGTAGCCTGAGAGATCCCACGGCTTACCGCTCATGAAGTAGCTGTAGAGGTGGTCGGAGTCGAAGCCGTACGCCTCCAGGATAGCTAGATGTAGGTCATGCAGGGTCTGCTCTCCCAGGGCCTCGATCTTCCTCCAGATCCTCCTGTCGTCCCGCAGCTTAACCTTGAAGGTGAAGGCCCTCATCTCATCACCATACACCACCGCCGAAGCGGGCTTATGGCTATCGATCACCTAGACGGCCTACGCGGCGGCGCAGGACACCCAACCCAGACCTTCACACGTAGTACGTTATGCTTCTGGCCTTCTCCGGTCTACCGGTCTTTATCGAGGTCCAGGCCGTCAATAGCATCGACAACACGGCGTACGAGACCTGAGTCACCGCGGCCTTCAGCCCCTTGGATGATATCCTGTCTATCAAGGTGCCGAGCCGCGAGTTTACCCGCTCAACTTAGCTCCTGAGCGAGTAAAGGGCCCTCAGCCGCTCCGGCCCATGGGTCCTGAACCTCCTGTCAACCCTCAGCGCCTCCCCAGCATCAGGCGCCTGGTTCCTCGGGTAAGGATTGACCGGCTCCGCACCCAGGTCCTCTATGAGTCCCCTCACCCTCCTGCTGGAGTACTGCCTGTCGCAGATCACGGTCTCGACCCTGACCCTCTCAGCCACCTCGCGTAGAAGCGGGGCGGCGTGCCGCTTATCGTTCTCGTTAGCCGGCGCGACCGTGTAGGCCAGAGGCATCTCCGCCTCACCGTCACAAGCCAGGTGGACCCTGTAACCCATGATCATGCCCCTCGCGCCCCTGCCGAGCCTGGCCTCAGCGTCCAGCAGACCCCTCGACGGGTCCTCCGGGTCCCTCCTAGACCTGGCCTCCAGCGGTTTGGAGTCGAGTACGACCTTCAGGCCCTTTATGAAGCCGCATTTGACGAGGTCATTTATTAGATGCCCGGCGAGCCTCTTCAGTCTCTCGGCGCCTATTCTGTTTTCGAATCTGACGATTGTGGAGTGGCTCGGAGGTTTCTCCTCGAAGCCGCAGAGCTCCCTGGCTCTGCCGTCTGCTCTGACTTCTCTCTCTAGGGCCCTCTGGGATCTGTAGCCCTTCATGAAGTACATGATCTTGAACCGGAGCAGCCCTAATGGGTTGAAGGGAGGCCTCCCCGCGCCGGAGCTGTGGTACGCGCTCATCAGCATGTCTTTGACGTGGTCGAGGTTTAATTGGTTGAGGAGAACCTCAATGGACTCAAACTCCATAACTGGTCATAATAACTCTTAGAGAAACCTTACAGAAAAGAATTTTGAACCAAGCATGCGCGACACACTCGAAACAAGGCAGGCGCAGCTCCTCATGGGGTTCTTCCAGGCCTTCTGGGACAAAGACAACAGCAGAAGCCTGACAAACGTCTTCTCGCAGACATGGAGTGCCCCGGAGGAGTTCTGGGATCGCCTACGCAATGACACGAACCTCTACGCGGACTACTCGCATATGTTGAGGTACTTCGACTCGATCGGGTACCTCGTCAAGGCCGGCTTCCTGGACTCGAAGCAGGTGTATGATATCCTTGATGGTGGTCGGCCCTTCCTTTTGATGTCGGGTAAGTATGGGAACTTGATCGCGTCTCGCAGGGTTACGGAGGGGGCTAGCTACGCGGTTAATCTCGAGTATATTTACGGTGAGATGGTTAGGTTGAGGGGTCTTAATGGGGAGACGATTGAGGCTCACCACAGCGGTGAGAAGATCAGCTAGTTCGCCGCGGATTCACCTGAATCTCATCATATGTCTCACCTTACATCCAAATTATCTGATAATGGAGTCGCGTTTGCCATCATACGGCGACTCCGAAATATATACAGTAAATGTTATACATACTGGGAATTAGTTCCTGTTTCAGGTGAACAAACTTGAAGGACGGCGCAAAGATTCTGGTGGCATACGACGGCTCCGAGTACTCAAACAGGGCGTTGAGCGAAGCAGTGGACCTCGCGAAGAAGCTCAAAGGCTCAGTCACCCTGCTCCACGTCTTCTGGGACCCAAACGTGAAGAAGCTCGAAGGAACCGAGATCCGCGACGAGCCAACAATGCGGCTGATGGCGGACGCGGAGAAGAGCCTCAAGGGACTCAAGGTCAAGTATGAGATGAGGAGCGAGAGAAGCGATGACCCACCCTACGTCATCCTAAAGACTGCGAGGGATGAAGGCTTCGACTGCATCGCCATGGGCAGCAGAGGACGAGGCGGGGCGAAGGCCTGGATCTTGGGCTCGGTCAGCAGCAGAGTTGTAGCGGAATCAGCCTGCCCAGTGATAGTCGTAAAGTAACCAGCAGTTTTCCTTGGGGTAATTAAGGTGTCCTCTGGCGGTCTCGTTGAGAGGCTGCGCGAGGGGAACCTCAGGTTTGCAATGGGACATAGTCTCCTCAGGGATCATGTGTCACGCAGGTCTGAACTGGTCTCTGAGCAGAAGCCCTTCGCCGCCATCTTAACATGCTCTGATTCGAGGGTTTCACCAGAGTATATCTCGACGTGGGATTGGGTGAGCTCTTCGTCGTCAGAAACGCGGGAAATGTTGTCGATGGGAACGTTCTCGCTTCGATGGAGTACTCGGCCCAACACCTTGGAGTTGGTTTGATTGTGGTTCTGGGGCATGAGGGCTGTGGAGCCGTAAACGCTGCATGTTCAACTAAACAGTATGGTGGCAGCCTGGGGAGGCTGATGGTGGAGATGAGTGAGTCGGTAAGGCGGGGTGAGGGTGATCCTGCTAGGGTTGTTGTTGAGAATGTTAGGTTGTCGATGAAGAGGCTTCGGCTCGGCTCTGAGCCCTTGAGGAGTATGGTAGATGCGGGGAAGTTGACTGTTAGGGGTGCCGTCTATTCTCTGGATACTGGGGTTGTCCGCTGGATCGATTAGACAACGATTGTGCGAATTTTCAATAGCCTTATCCTCACTTCCACTTGATACCCAACCGTGATTGTTTTCACTGGCACTACACTTGATTTTTTAGCTTCCTCAACGCCCTCTCCATTCTCTCCAGGGCCTCGTTGAGCATCGCCTCACTAGTGGCAATGAGTATCCTCTGGTGACCCTCTCCATGCTCACCGAAGACAGTGCCATGTTCCAGACGAACCCTCGCCTCCCTGACTAGAAACTCCTCAAGCTCCTCGCTCTTCAAGCCATAGTTGAACTTCGGGAACATCAGGTAGGTCCCCTCAAGTTTCGGATAAGATACGTCTGGCATAGAGTCGAACCACTTCTCACACAATTCTCGGTTCTTGTTGAGGTGGGTCATCATGCCGTCCAGCCACCACCTTAATTCCCCTCCGATCATAACGTGTCCCGCGGCCTTAGCGAAGTTCGATGGGAGCATAGTCGCCGCCAACGCCTGCTCCTTGATCCCTTTCATGAGCTCATTGTTTGTGCAGCATAAGTACCCTGATTTGAGTCCAGCGACGTTGTAGGCCTTGCTGAACCCGAACTGCGTCATTGTAAGGCGCTCTATCTCCGGGTTGAGGGACGCTATCGATATGTGTTTCCTCTTGTCGAATATCACGTCCTCCCATAGCTCATCCGATAAGACCATGATGTTGTGGTCTACCGCAATATCAGCGACTCCCCTCAACTCCTCTCTCGTCATCACCCTGCCAGTCGGGTTGTGGGGGTTGCAGACGTAGATGAGCTTCGTCTTCGGCGTGATCACTTGTTTCAGCTTCTCTATGTCGAATCTGTATGCATCCTCGTATTCGAGGATCCACTTCACCGGAGTCGTCTGGTGGGCCATTGACATCATGGCGAAGGGATAGTACATGGGGTCGTTCAATATCACCTCGTCACCTGGCTTACATGCTATCCTCTGAGAGATCCCTAAGCCAGGTATTACGCCGTTTGTGAGTTGTATGTCTCCAGCCTGGGCAGGTATTCCGTTGACTTCGGAGATCTTCAGGGCACACTTTTCCTCGAGTGAGGTCTCCGTCATTTTGTGCCTGAAGTCCTCGCTCTCCACTGCCTCGATGATCGCACTCTTGATCTCGGGGGCAACGTGGAAGTCCGGGTCAGCGACTGTTAGGGGGATGACGTCAGGTGGATCCCTGATCCATCGGTCTTTGCGTCCTTTAATCTGGTCTTCTGCTTTAATCGAGTTGAAGAACCACTCTGACATGGAAATGTGTTGTGGAGTTTTTGATATAACATATTCGAGTGCATGACGCTGAAATGATCTACGTAAAGGTTGGTTTAATTGAGTAAGCCTTAACTTATCTCAATAATCTTATCCTCAGTTCCACCTGACTTTTCTACAGTGATTGTTTACTTGTCGATCTATCTGAGATTCAGGCAGCCTACTACATGTTGGCGGCAACTGGATTATGTATTTATGAAAATACTCAATTTTAGCAGCTTTTACTTATCACATATTCTATAAGTATCATGGATCACAGTAGAAAACATGAACAACGTCAACGAGAACAGGGAGAAGGTTGTTCAGATCTTAAACTCTAATCGATACGAGATCGAAGAGGTCGAAGGAACAATTCTAGCGAGTAAATATTGTGAGAGAAGCGGCGGAGGATATATGTGTCTTTTACTCGAGGCGGGTCCACCGTTTGTGGAGATTAGGACCTGGGGGGGAGTATGCTGCTCATTTGGATGATGGTGACATCAATGATGTGTTAGTGCTCTAAATCGGAACCTTTTTGAGTTGCTTGGTGGGGCACGCGTCTCATAGTCGAAGTAAGGGTGGTAGCTTGTCGTACGTTTACTTAATTTTATCCTCAGATCTTTTGATCCCTCGAAACATCTTAACCCAAATTTACTTTGGCATAAGCGCGCGCACCTTCGATGCCTCCAGCTTAGTCCTGCCTCACATGAAGCGTTTCCTATCCGAGGCTTCGTGAAGATTTGTGTAGGCTATAGCCCAGCGGATATCTCGAGCCAACATATGTAAACTAGGCTTCCCAACAGGGACTCGATAATTATGGTGATCTCAATGGTGTCCCCTGAGCTGGAATCGGCTCATTATAACCCAATCAAGAAAGAAGGCTACCATCATGAGTGATAAAGTCGTCATCATAACCGGCGCCAGCGACGGCATCGGGGCAGCCGCCGCAAGGCTACTGAAAGCTCAAGGCGCCCACGTCGTCATCGTCGGCCGATCACCCAAAAGACCCAAGCTGTGGCGAGTGAACTCAACGCCCCCTACTACCTTGCCGACTTTACAAGGCTGAACGATGTAAGAACGCTGGCCACCCAACTCAGGAACAGCTACCCACGGATCGACGTGCTGGCTAACAACGCCGGAGGAGTCATGGGCGAGCGCACATTGACTGTTGACGGCCACGAGATGACCATTCAGGTCAACCACCTCGCACCATTCCTCCTGACAAACCTGTTGCTCGATACACTGATCGCTTCAAAGGCCAGCGTCATCGCCACGGCAAGCAGCGCTCACATGGGGGCAGGCAAGCTCGACATAGATGACATCGATCTCGAGCATGGCTATACGAGGCAGAGTGCCTACGGCAAAGCCAAGCTTATGAATATCTTGTTCACGAAGGAACTGCATAGGCGGTACCATGCTCAGGGCATAGCGGCCGCGGCATTCCACCCAGGCGTGGTGAGAACCAGCTTTTACTCCGAGTTCGGTGGTGGCTTTAGCCTTGTTTATACGACGTTCATTAAGCGTTTCCTTCTTTCACCGGCCGAGGGTGCTGATACTCTGGCGTGGCTGGCGTCATCTGAGCCGGGGAAGGATTGGCAGTCCGGCGAATACTATCAGAAGAGAATGATCAAGAAACCTAGTAAGCAGGCCCAGGATGCGAAGCTCGCGCAAGATCTCTGGGATTTGTCAGCTAGGCTGACTGAAATCAAGTGATAGTTGCTATCCTTGGGCTATGAGGTGTGCTGAGATTATGCCCAATGCTAGGCTCGTGTCCCTGCCCGGGTTAGATCATGGTGGGAGTTCCGATAGAGCTGATCTGGTTCTGTCACACGTTCTCAGCTTCCTGGAGGAAGTTGATAATCCGTGACGATGGTCTTATCTTCACTTCCATCTGATTGTAACCAGTGATTGTATGGTTGATCTAGCTAAGATTCAAGCCGCCTACTATATGGTGGCGGCAACAGGAGTACTGGTAGTGGCGCGGTTGCGAGATTATGTTATTTTACTTCTAATAGGTCATCAGTCGCCTTTTTGCCGCCTTGGGAAAGAAACGCTGAACACTTCTTATTAGTCAGGGGTTTACTCTTCGTACACCTGCCGCCCTCAAACCAGATGCATATGCTACATGACATCCCTATCACTCAGTCAATAGGATCTAAACTTGCTGAGTAATAAAGTAAAATTTGAAGGGTACCAGTTTGCGCGAACTCAATAGTCTTAATCCTCACTTCCACCTGATACTAATCCACGCGCCACTAAAATGCTGTGTGAGCGCGCGCTAAGGTGTTTAGAAATTAAATAATCCATCGCACCACTCTTCATTGAGTGTAGGTTGAACGTTGAGCGCGTGCTTGACTCACTCGACCTAGACTGGATACGCATACTTCTATGGGAACACTACCACAGCGACGGACCAGGCAGGAACCCCTTCGACCCATCAGTCATGTTCAAGGCACAGATCCTCAAGTACCTACTCCAGATACCCAGCGACAGGAGGCTAGCCCTCCGGCTTAGAAGGGACCGGAGGCTGGCGAGGGCATGTGGGTTCAAGCGCAGGACCCCGAGCCACGGCCTCTTCACCCAGTTCCGGCGTAGGCTCGGCGAGGAGGCTTACCAGCTGATATTCAGCCAGCTCGCGAGGATGCTGATCGAGTCCGGGGCCATGATCGGGAAGGTTGTGGCCGTGGACAGCACCCACATCGAGGCATACAGCGGGAGGGCCATGGACAACGTCTCGGGGAGGAGTGACCCGGACGCGAGGGTAGGAAGAGGCAGACGAAGCTTCATACTCGGGTATCGGGTGCACACCGTCTGCTGCGCCGACTCTGAGCTCCCCATAGCCTTCACCATCGCCCCATGCAACGACAATGATAAGCTCTACTTCGAGCCGCTGCTGGAGAAGACCCGCAGGCTCGGCGTCGGGTTCAAGACCGTTGTGGCAGATAGCCAGTACAACTCGGAGAACGTCCGGAACGCCACCGAGTGGCTCGGGGCGGAGCCAATCATACCGGTTCGGAGGGACTCCCGCGTGAGGAGGGCCCTCAGGGTGGGCAGGAACTTCGTTGCGAAGGGGTCCAGGCGGGTGGTGAGGCTGTTCCGGAAGAGGTGGAGCATAGAGAGGCTGTTCGGGCGGGCCAAGAACTGGCTGATGCTTGACAGCTTACGAGTCAGGGGCCTCACGGAGGTCGTGATTCACGTCTCTCTAAGCCTCATCTCCATGCTTGCGGTAGCTGTCACGGCCGTGAGGACCGGCGTACCCCATCTGGTTAGGTGTATCAAGCGTTTCGTTGAGTGAGTTTCCGGTTCAAGGGGAGGATGGGGGCTTGTCTAGGGCTGCTCATCCTTCTGCTCGCGGTTTTCCTGCTTTAGCCGGTTGACGTGGTTGATTCTTTGATGGGCTGAGTGAGTTATTCCGGTTTTAGGGTGCTTGAGGCGTTAAAAGCGTCGTAAATTGACTAATTTCTAAACAACTATGCGCGCAAATGTAACGGAGAATAGATTCGTTTGTCTATAGATAATTAATGGGCGCACTGTTTAATCTTCGGCATAGCCGACGGTCTGTCCGAATAGCGGCCTCTGCTGCGACGTCAACTTAAGCACCTTCGTCAACTCGGCTTTGTTGCAGTTATGGAACCACGAGGCCAGACCCAGCGCTGAGGCTGCTAGGTAGACGTTTTGGGCGATGAGGCCAGCGTCCACGAAGTAGTAGGATTTCTGAATCTCAGGGTCGTAGAGCCCAGGTTCGGGGAATCCCGCGGATTTGAACTTGTCTAGATCAACCACGTAGATGAGGCGAATTGGGGCATCTGAGCCGGACTTTCTCTGCCCGGCGCGCGCGCGCACGCACTAGGGTGACGTTGGTTACCGAGTGGGATAAATTGCCTTATTCGATTCTTGGTAGTTTGATGTACGAGACGAGGATTAGAGGCAGACGGAGGCGTTGAATGTTAAGATGCTGGAGAGCCTGAGAGGGCTCTTGAGGCGTAGTTGAAAAGTCAAAATAGAGGATGAAAACATCAGTGCGCGCATGATAGAAGATACGTGATTTTTAACAGGGTAAATGGAGGAAGCTAAGATCTCATCTCTTTGGCGCCGGTATGAGTCCCAGCTGTTGCATCAAGCCAAGTGTATCGAGTCTACCCCAAAGCTCTACTAATCTGCCATCAGAGAACCGATCTATCTCAATCGCCCACCCCGTAATCTTCCTATTGGTTGGAGGAACCCCCATGAATGCCCCCCTATTTGTGCCCGCATATGTGTATCGCGTCGCTGCCTTATCCCCATCGACTAAAATGTCTTCGATGGTAATGTGAAGGTCTGGAAAAGCATCATAGAAACCAATCATGTATTGTTTAAACGCCGCAACACCACGTAAATCATTCCCAGTTGCGGTATGTGCCAAAATGTCGGCTGAGCAAACCTTGTCCATCTCGGCTACGGTAGCTGCTTTACCCTCGTTCATCACCTCAAAGATTTGACGCTCCAAAGCCCTAACTTCATTATTTGACATACCCACCATCAACACCACTTGTTAATTATGTGGGAGATGTATATTATTTTTAATGTCACTATTGTCATTTGAAATAAATTAAGCAATTTTTTAAATTACGCCATCGTTTCTGGCTAAGATAAAGAAGATCAATACTAAAAGACCAATATCTTTTACACAGAAAAATGGTTCAGAAGTGAGTTTCAAGGCTCGACGAAAGCCCAAGCGCACGCGGAAGAACTGTTAGATTCAAAGTTAAATTAGTTGCCTTCAATAGTCTTATCCTCACTTCCACCTGAGTGTAATCTGTGAAATGTTTTGGTTGATCTATCTGAGATTCAGGTCTCCTACTACATGGCAATATGCGTGCACGTAAATCAAATCGAATTGGAAGCGGTAAAATGAGTGAGTCGGAGGCGGCGGACGGATCAAATCACTGGTTTTTGAACCAAAAAGCATCCGCGGAATGAGAATTAAGAACAGGTTAGTTAGGTCCGCCACAGTCGAGGCCATGGCATCTAGAGATGGCAACATTACAGACGAACTCGTGAAAATATACGAGACTCTAGCGGAGGGGGGAGTCGGGCTGATAATCACCGGAGCAGCCTACGTGCAGCCGACGGGTAAAATTTTGGCTCACCAGACGGGCATAGACAGAGACGATGCGATTCCAGGGTTAAGAAGAATCGCGGAGACAGTCCACAAATATGGTGATGGGTGCAGAGTTGCGGTTCAACTAAATCATTGTGGTCGTCAATCCGTCCTCTTAGAAGACACAATCGCTCCCTCAGCCGTTTTTGAACCCATAGTAGATAAGATGCCGCGGGAGATGACGATCGAAGAAGTTGAGGAGACGACGGAGGCTTTTGCGGGAGCCGCGATGAGGGCTCAGGAGGCGGGTTTTGACGCTGTTCAACTCCACGCCGCGCACGGGTATCTTCTAAGCGAGTTCTTGTCACCATACACAAACAGGAGGACGGACGAATACGGAGGCAGCGCGGAGAACAGGATCAGAATCGTGGGGGATATCTACGAGAGAATCGTGGAAAACGTTGGAAGGGATTTTCCCATACTGATAAAGATGAACGTGGACGATTTCCTCGATTGCGGAGTGACGCTGGGTGAATCCATGAGGATCGCGGGAACGCTTTCAAGGATGGGCTTCGCAGCCATTGAAACCAGTGGATGCATGTGGGAGGTCGCGACGAGGAGCAGGGAGGAGCTTGGTTGGAGGCCGGTTATGATCCCGGAGAGCCGAGTTGGGATTAGATCTAAGGAAGTGGAGGCCTATCATTTGCCGTATGCGAGGGAAATCAGGAGGGTCATAGATGTTCCCTTGATTCTGGTCGGTGGAATCAGATCCCTCGATGTGATTGAGAAGATACTGGGGGAAGGGGATGCTGACTTCGTTGCCCTATGTCGTCCTTTGATTCGGCAGCCGGATCTTCCTAATAGGTGGATGAAGAGGATAGGAGGGTTGACAGTCTGACTGTGTCTCGTGTAATGGCTGTGTTGACAGCCTCGGGGAGGGTGGCTTGCGATGTACTCAGATTGCGAGCATCTCTACTAATGTGGATGGTCTCTCTCAATAGCCTTATCCTCACTTGCGCGCGCGCTTGTAAGAAATCCATTCATGTTTTTCGCCGCACGCGACGCTAGAGCATATATTACTCACCCCTATAAGCAACGCATGTTTCGCTTTATGTTCTGAAGGCAAAATTCATCATAATTTTATTGGCGAGTTCACTCTACTCCTTATCCGCTTCACGCTCTCGGTGTTAAACGCGTGAGGCCTTGATATAGGTGTAAAGATAGGGGCTGATTGGCCAGGTCTCCTCCACAACTATGGCCTCCACGGGGCAAACTTCGACGCAGTTCCTGCAAACTATGCACTCGGTCTCATTCGCCAGGAATGCTTTTCTCTCCTCGTCGTCGAATCCGTAGACCTCGACCGGGCACGCTTCGTAGCACCGCTCACAGCCTATGCACTTCTTCTCGTCGATCAGGATACTTACTCGCACCATCACCAGAGCCTCCTTCTGTAACTCTTGGGAGGGTAGAACCTGGTGAAATCCACGGGCTCCGTAGTCACCTTGAGTTCGCCACCCTCTAGCCTGACGATGATGTTCTTCAGCCACTTCGAGTCGTCCCTCTCAGGGTAGTCGAGCCTGTGGTGCACCCCCCGCGTCTCGGTCCTGTACAGGGCGGCGGTCGCAGTCGCCTCTCCGGCGTCGACCATGTTGATAACCTCCAGGCACTTCCGGAGGTCGCGGAGATTCCTTGCGTAGAGCTTAGATAGGTCCTCGCTTCGGGTCCTCCTCAGCTCGCGGATCGCTGCTTCGAGGCCTTCCCTGCTCCTGAGGATCCCCACATTTCTCCACATAAGGCCCCTGACTCTCCTCCGAACCGACTCCACATCCATGTCGGGAGTCTCCTTCCTCGCGAGGATCTCCTCGATAGCCTTTCTCCTACCCTTTATCCAGCCATTCACGAAATCACTGAACTCGGGAGGCTCTACTGTACGGGAGTACTCGGCTGCGCGGGTGCCAGCTCTGACGCCGAAGACGTTGGAGTGGGTGAGCTTGTGGCCTCCCGTCGCCACCTCACCGGCCGCGTAGAGGCCCTGCAGGTTCGTCTCGCACCACTCGTTGGCTTTGAGGCCGCCGCATGTGCTTATCGCGCCAGGGAAGACGTGGAGCGGCTTCTCCTTCCAGGGGAACTCCCGCAGGAGGTACCGCCCCGCCCTATCGGCCTGGCTCTCCTGCCAAGACGATTCGTCGATCGGTGCCTTGGAGTAGTCCAGGAGGACGGAGCCCCCGTCTCCTCTTCCCTCGTGGACTTCGAGGGCCATCGCGGTGGAGATGTCGTCTGTCCGCGCGAACCAGTCTTCGCCATAGCGCTTGAGCCAGGGGTCCTCGGGCTTCAGCGTAGCGCCTGCTCCGAGGAGATTCTGTCTCTTCATGTAGTCGTCGAAGAAGGCTTCTCCCTTGCCGTTCCGTAGGGTGCAGGTGTCCCGTGCCTCGGAAGCGCCCATCAGCCAGTAGTGGGGAAGGCCCGACTCGTTGAGGATGAACCTGTCCCACTCCTGGAACTCCATGTCCTCGAGTTCAGCGCCCGCTCGGAGGGCCATCGCGTAGCCATCGCCAGTGATCCCCTTCGGGACGTTGTTGCGCTCGTAGGCTTCCCCCATGCCGCCTGTGGCGAGGATCGTGGCCTTGGCCCTGAAAACGGTGAACTGGCCTGTAGCCAGGTTAAACCCGACTGCGCCGACCACCGAGTCCCCGATCTGGATAAGGTCGGTGATCATTGTCCTCTCAAGCGTCTCGATCTTCGCCTTCTTCAGGTAGTTGACGAGAGGGATTGTGAAGGCGTACCCTCCTCTGAACGGCGGAGAGCGGGATCTGTTCGCTGCCGGTTTCTCGACTCCGTAGTCCCTAAGCTCATCCTCGCGGATGTCCTGCTCCACGGCTATGATCTCGGCCTGCCTCTGGTCGCGGAGGTAGTAGTTCCGGCCGACCCAGTTGTCGCTTGAGATCCACCTCATTATCGCATCATCGGTTGGCTCACGGGTTGCCGGCGGAGGCGCGTCGCCTCCAGCCTCCGGGTGGGCTATGGCTCCCCCGGCGTACATCGTCTCGCCGCACCTGCCGAGAAGCCCCTTCTCGACGAGGATCACCGATACCCCGTACTTCTTCGACTGGATCGCGGCTCTCAAGCCAGCCAGTCCGCTTCCTACGACGAGGACATCGTAATCATAGCCCGCTCACCCTTTAGATACATAAATTTCTACCATTGGGAGTGCGGCTCTAACATGTAATTAAGCTTTAGACACGCCCAGCGCACATACGCCTCTTATCCATCCCACGCGCGAGGCAGCCTATAATCGAGAAGTATCGGAGAAAAAGGGGATACTCGAGGTGGTTCAGCGAGGCGCGCGCGCGAGGCTAAGAAGGATCCCAGATGGAGGTTATCCAAGTCTTATTTTAAGAGCGACGAATATGAGAAAACCTTCGGTTTGAATCCAACTTCTCAATAGTCTTAATCCTCATTTCAACCTGATAATTAACTGTGATTGTTGATTGGTTGATATTCAGATTTTGTGTATGTATGTCTTAATGCAATCGTTAACGGATAGTATTAAATAGTAAAAATTATTGTGTTGAATTCGGGGTCAAAACCTACATTTTAGTGGGCATTACCCAAAAACTGAGAAAACGAGGAGAAGATGATTCTGACATGGTTGAGATCAAGAGGGAAATCGAAAAAGCCAACGGTAAGTTCGGAGAGTTTTTGAGAAGAGGGGACGCAAAAGCGATATCTGGTCTATACACAAATGATGCCTGCCTAATGCCTGCAGGAATGAGTTTTATAAAGGGAAGAAAGGCTATTGAGGAGTTCTGGCTAACCTCTATTACACGCAGAGGGCTTAAGGATGCTATTTTTAAAACCGTTGAGGTAGTCGGATCGGGGGATACGGTTAGTGAAATGGGGGAATATTTGACGAAGTTTCAATCCCATGAGGATAAGGGAAAATATGTGGTTTTGTGGAAAAACACTCCTGAGGGCTGGAGATATCAATGGGATATTTGGACTTCTAGTATTCCTCCAAAATAATAGATGGCTTTTTACTACCATTTTTTTAGAAATTGAGCGGATGCAATGTTTCATGAGCTTTCTTATCAACTGCACCTGATTTAGAAATCTCATTCCAAATTCACTTTGATCGCGCGCGCGGCTCGTTCGTGGTGACCATGTGGAACCACAAACTCCCCATAGATACGGGGGTGGCTTGGTGGATTGATCGATACGAGAACGGGAATTGGAGTCAAATCCCGGGTACCCCCGAGACCTGGATCGCGATCGGCTACGAGATCCCAACGAATGGATCGACGACCTTCAGGATCCCTTACTAGACTGCCACCTTGCCAAACGGGTTGTACCCGTGTCGGTAAGGACTACGATCTTGAAGTGAATTATCGCTATGGCTTTAACGCCTACGCCGACTTCAATATCACCGGGAGACCCACAATTCCCGTAGGAAGCCCCAATATGGTTCCTCTAATTCCTATTATTTTCGTTGCTCTGATTGCTGTGTTCATTAGCGTGTGGTATACGCGATTTCGTAAACGTCCTCATACATGAAGCCATGAGTAGCAACTAATTCTAGGTTAGAGATCGTCTTCTCGGGAAGGAGAGGTTTCCACATCCATGTCCCGGATTTCCCATCGCGCGTGCGAAAAAAATATTGGATATGAATGTAGTCACGCACGGTAATGTTTTATCATTGTGTATTAAACAATGACTCGGTGAATGTTCTGGCCAGAGTAGATAAGCTGCTTGATAAGAAAATAATAGGCACTGATGGCTACTTTGTAGGCGATGTGAAGGGTTTGGAGGCTGACACTTCCGACTGGAAGATCACGCACCTACGTGTGAAGCTTTCAGATCAGGCAGCGGAGGAAATGGGATTCAAAAGGATGCTTAGAAGAAGTCCCATGGTCTGCATCCCAGTGTCCTATATTTCAGCTGTAGGAGATATAGTCACGGTTAACAAGTCGGCAGCGGAGCTCAAGAGTAGCAAGGATATCAAGGAGTGCAAATCCTAAGCAGCATGTAAGCATATTGCGCGCGCTTGTCCAAAGTATGAGGACAGAGAGTACCCTTTTCGTAGGTTCATCACTGTTCCCGACAAGGCAACAGCAGCATCGTGATCACGATGTTTTATAAAAAATCGCATTTTTGTCGTTTAATGTTTCAAGCAATAATCTTAATTTTTTAACGTGTCCTTTATATAATCTTATCCTCACTTCCACCTGACTCTTATCCGTGAACTTGTGATGGTAGACGTAGTTTTACTTCAGTCCGCATCCTATGTAGCAGCAGCAATAGGAGTCTGCGTAGCAGCATTCTACTACGCGTTTAACCTGAGGGAGACGAGTCGAAACAGGAAGATCTCATACACGACGAACTTCATGCAGCAGTTCTACTCGAAGGAGTTCGGCAGAAGATACATCGACCTGCTGGGGATGACCTGGAAGGACCACGACGAGTACATGGAGAAATACGACTCTAGGGTAAACCCAGAGAACTTCGCAGACAGATGGTCCTTCATGGGGATGCTTGACGTCCTCGGCCATCAGTACAAGGCGGGGCTTATCGATCTGCAAACAATATATGAACTAACCTGGGCCCCGATAATCATGACTTGGATCAAGTTCAAGCCCATCATTGATGAGTACAAGAAGACTGATTATGGTGAGGATCAGTTCGCGAACTTTGAGCTGATAGCGAATGCTTTGTGGAAGATAATGATGAGGAGGGATCCAGCGTGGAAGGATCATGCGATGTCTGGGTATGCGCATGAGGACATTGTGAATGCGTTCTCTAAGTAGTGGGTAGTTAGGTTTCACAGCGCGCGCGGCTAACATGTTTTTGATGTTTCCCCACTGCATCGCTAATATGAAGCTGATTATAAACGAGGTTCCATGAATCAACACATTCACGTCTCGACCATAGCTTAGAAAAGAGTTCGTGTAAAACACCATCCAGAAGACTATCGCAATAAAAATGACTAAGTTAACAGCCAACATACCGAGATCCCTTTTATCTCCATTCCCTCTGATCTCGTTTACGATATCCCATGAGTTTATCAGACAAAACCCCGTCACAACCCCCTCGGAGGCGTAAACTAGTCCAGACGCTCCAATGGTACCTAAGTTTACTATAATGATCCAAATGGTATTTGATATAAGTGTTGAAATAAATATGGTGAATATGAAGAAATTAACCCTAATCCTCTTTTCATCGCTTGATAGGTAATAATTACTGAAGGAAAATATTAGGCAGAAGAAAAACAAACCAATCATGTTAGAGAGAAGATGCCACCACCCACTATGAATAAAAAGTGATGTTACTATCCCCCACGGCGTTGATTTTGATGCTAAAAGGACATTGTTTATCCAGGGAAAAGGATACGTTAAAACATACATTATACAACAAATACCGAAGAAGATCACATAGAAAACGATGATGACTCTATAATCCAATAAGATCTTCTTTAAATCATATCTCGAATCATTTCCTCTGTCACCTAAATTAGGATTAGACAGATATTTCAACCAAGTTAAATCCGGAGTTTGATCAATCTAAATCTTCTTAGATTAAAATGATAAGTCGCCCGTATCCGACATTGAGTTGAGTCACATCGCTGTAGGCGTTTACATACCCATCCTCAACACGTATACTTCCCCCAACTTTCACCAACTCGAACTGCTTGTCCCAGAGCACCATCACTATCCTACCGGAGGCGTCCTCGATCGCCGCGTTCGCAACAGTCAGGGATCCGCCCGTCCTCTTCGACCTCACCTGTCTGGGGAACGACTTCTCAGTGACCTTTCCCTCAACGATGACGTTACTCATCCCATCCCTCAGAGCAGCTATTGGAGAGAACACATCACCGTCTCCGGCTCGTCTCTCATACCAACGCACTCTAGAAGCGGAGTCGCCGTAACTCCAGCCAACCTGCCTGAACCCAAGCTTCTCGAAGAACTGCTTGGTCCGGGTACTCTCCTCTGGTGCTCCGAGGGTCCATAAGGCCACCTCAGGATACCTCTCCGTGACCAGCCCCATAGCCACGGAGCCGACACCCTTCCTCTGATGATCTGGGTCAACAAAGACTCTGTCGAGGACGCCGTGTCTCCCTCCCACCTTCGCCATAACTCCGCCGACAAGTTCCTCGCCCAGCAAAATGTTGTAGCAGTCCAGAAAGTTTAGTGATTTTCCGTAAAACTCCTCGGAGTCGTAGCCCGTTGGTCTATCCTTCTGCGCAGCGACGTCGACATCGGCATCGAACGCCCGCTTAGATATCTCTGTGAGTCGACCCACATCAACTTCCGAAGTCTCCACAAGCGTTACAGCCACCGAAGAACCCAAACCCTTCACTCCCAAACCCGAGAAGAAGCCTACATGATAATATGGGAACTAGCAACATTTAACCAAGCCGGGTAACCATCGGCGCACTGATACTAGACCCCGCTCAACTGCTTGGTTCGTCTAGGAACTTCCTCAGCTGCATCAAGGGAACGACAACGAAGTGAGCGTCAATGAGCCTCTTCAACGCATTCGGGGTATCCCCTCCCCTGTTTACGTCGTTGAAGTAAGCATCGAACTCCTCAATCCTCGTAAAGTGAACATTGTTGACCTGTGTGATGAACAGGTACTCTTCGTTGGTGTCCTCCTTCACCCTCCGTTGGAATAGAATACTCGAAGGCGGATTCTCCACCTGAATTATCATGATCGTGAACTCTGATCCAGCCCTTAAATACCCTCTGCGGCGACCCAGATAAATAGCCAAACAAACCTAAACCACAGGTGTCAGTTACCGACGCCAGCCCCCTCGCTAGTCTTAAGAGTACATGAATTCAATACAGCCTTCAACCAGTAAACCCCCAAAAAAGGCGATTACGTGAAACTAGAGAAGAAAGACCTAGCCGTGATAGCCCTCATCTCGGCACTGTTCTTCTCCGTCGCCGTCTTCAACCTAGGACAAACGCGGATTCCTGAAACAGCCTGGCAAGTCGAGCAGGAAACCATCTACGTGAGGTTCGACCAGAACAGGACCCTTGAATCCGTATACCTCCTAGTCAACACCGATGAGAATATCACGGCGTCCATCTCAATTTCCCGGGGACAAGGTTGGTCCGACAGGGCCTGGATAAACAACGGGGGATATTATAAGTGGCTCGACGTGGGTCTTAACGCGACTACCGATCAACTCAAGATGTACTTCTATCACTCGGCTGGTGAGATTCTAGAGATCGTGGCCGTCGACTCCTCACAGCAACAGATCAAAATCAAGAACATACACGCGGCGAATTCCAGCGATACGGGCGTCGCTAACCTAATCGATGAGCAGCAATATTTCGAATACCCTCCAACGATTCATTCTGAAACAGGCTTCGATGAGGTGTTGTTCGTCAGAGCCGCGCAACAGTACATCCATCTTCAGGAGCCGACGGCGGAGGCTACACATCCCCCTCTAGGCAAACTCATAATCGCAGCCGGGATCGAAGCCTTCTCGTTCAGCCCCTTCGGGTGGAGAATACTCGACGCAGTCTTCGCAACGCTGATGATCCCGGTCATCTACATACTTGGGCTCGCGTTATTCAAGGCTAGATACGCTGCCATCATCGCCGCATCATTCCTCTCCCTCGACTTTATGCACTTCACAATGGCTAGGATAGGTACCGTCGACACCTTCCTCGTCTTCTTTACGCTCCTCTCCACGTTATTCTTCTACCTGAACTTCGAAAAGATGACCCAGGGTAGTAGCCCCGATTACAAGCTGATTCTTCTAGGCGTAATCACATTCTACCTCGCCTTCTCAGTAAAGTGGACCGCGATATTTGCTCTGATTGGACAGGTTTTGCTATTCTTCGTGGCTGCTCTAGCCGGCTCATCCTCCTTGAAGGAGGCTGTAGCTCGATTCAGATCATTGATAAAACCAATGATGATCATCTTCGGAGTCTTAGCTGCTTGCGGCCTGATCTACCTAGCCACATTCATCCCATACGTCATGATTGGTCACGGATTAGTCGACATATACAATGCTCAGTGGTCGATGCTGTCGTACCACGAGAGCATGTCACGCCTCATCCATCCCGAATCCTCCAACTGGTACGAATGGCCTCTCACACTCAAGCCTCTTTTTCTATACTTCAAAGTGCTCCCTAATGACATGATCTCCATCGTTTCCGCGATGGGTAACCCGGTGGTTTGGTGGGTCGGATTATGTGCGGTGCTCATCGCGTTGGTTAGCGGCTTCAAGAAAGAGTGGCCATTTCTCTTCGTTGGGATAATATACCTATCCCAGCTCTTCTCCTACGCCCTTATCCCCAGGTACCTATTCATCTACCACTACTACCTGGACGTTCCGATCCTGGCGCTGGCTGCAGGCGGGGTTCTTAACGATCAGTGCAGTGGCTCGAAGGGTAGAAGATACGTCGCGCTGCTACTTGTCCTAGCCGTAGCACTTTTCGCCATATTCTACCCCGTTATCTCCGGCTATCCTATCCCACAATGGTACACGGGCTACCTCCACTGGTTTAGAGACTGGGTTTTCTGATGCAGGTGACCCATGGATGAAGACAGAAAACATCGCGGTCACACTCGTCTACCCAGCTTATAATGAATCAGCTAGGATAGAGAAGGCAGTCATCGAGGCTCTAAAGGAACTGGTAATGATCACGGACACATACGAAGTCATAATAGCCGAGGACGGGAGCAGCGACGGCACAGATAAAATAGCTGAACAACTCTCTGAGGCTCATAAAGAAGTTCGACTACTCCACAGCGACGAACGCTTAGGAAGAGGTAGAGCCCTCAACAGAGCCTTCAAACAAGCGAAAGGAGAGATTATAGTCTATATGGACGTCGACCTCGCAACAGACATCGAGTATCTCCGTCCACTAATCTACTCCATAAGGGACGGCAACGACATAGCTACAGGCTCCCGGTTGCTCCCAGGCAGTAAGGTGAAGAGGTCGAGGCGAAGAAGAATGACCACTTGGTCATACAACGCCCTAATACGGCTCCTTTTCGACACCTCTGTAAGAGATCATCAATGTGGCTTCAAGGCATTCAACCGCCGACGGACCCTCGAGATCCTAGATGAAGTCAAGGACACTCACTGGTTTTGGGACACCGAGGTACTTGTCATAGGGGCGCGTCATGGGTACAGAGTCGGGGAAATACCCATAAACTGGGTTGAAGGAAGGGAGACAAAGGTGGATCTCTTAGGCGACTCCTTGAATATGGGAGCCAAAGCGCTTTCACTTTGGTGGAGGCTCAGATAAGGCGAATGTGCTGTTATTAATATCAAGTGCACTGATCCTATGATACCTATGTCCCGGAAAGACATCTTCAACTCCGCTACGGTGGAGTCCATGCAAAACGTGCCCAACCTCAAATGGCACACCGATCCCCCCGACGTGATACCTATGTGGATAGCCGCCCCTGACTTCCCCCTAGCCCCCGAGATCAAAGAGGCTCTACATTCTGCCATAGAATCCGAGGATGTATTCTATAACACAGACAATGCTGCAAAGGAGGCAATGGCGAAGAAAATAAGGCTCTTCAACAAGATCCAAGCCACACCCGACGACGTCATGGTCATCCAAGGCGTCGACCCCAGCATCTGGCTCGCGGTCAAACAAGCCTGCAGCCCGGGAGACGAGGTAATACTCACTGATCCCATGTACTCACCCTTCAAAAATTGCCTCGACGCCTCAAGCGCCAAGGGCGTTATCTGGGAGCTAGACGAGGAGGACGGTTACCGCTTCGACGAGGAGAAACTGAAGAAACTAGTCACAAAGAAGACGAAACTCATCGATGTCTGCAACCCACACAACCCGACAGGCCGCGTCATGACTAAGAAGGAGCTCAAAGCCATAGCAGACATCGCCGTCGACCACAAGATCAATGTTATCAGCGACGAGCTTTGGGAGGACATCGTCTTCGACGGTAGGAAACACATCAGCATCGCCTCACTAAATCCCGAGATCGAAAAACTGACTCTAACAAGTTGGGGCTTCAGTAAGACATTCGGGATCGCGGGCCTTCAGCTCGGCTACATGTGTTCCACGAACAAGGATACGATGGCTGATATACGAAAACAAGCCAACGGGATCCAACGTGGCTCCTCAACAATAGCCAAGTCCATCGCTCCCATCATGCTGGATAAAACCCTCGACTGGTGGAGACTGGAAATGATGGCCCACCTACATAAAGTTAGGGATCTCTGTGCTAAACGGATGAATGCGATGCCTAGTGTAACATTTCCCATCATTGAGGGAACCTACGTGCCCTTCCCCCGCTTCGACTTCGATTTGAAGAGCAAGGACCTTGCATACCTCCTCCAAAACGAGGGAAAGGTCGGCCTCTCCGCCGGAGCCAGCTTCGGTGCAAAGGGTGAAAATCACCTGAGGATGTGCATCGCCACTAGCGAGATCATAATGAACGACGCTCTAAACAGGATAGAAAAGACCTTAGAGAAGCTGAAGAAGGCTAAATAATCTAAATTCAGAAAATTTTCCTAAATCCGGGAAACGAATATAAGGCCAAGCCCAGAAGTTAGGGACCCTTTATTACCCGCTGAAACACAGTACTACATGAGGCTTTTCTCCTGATAACGGTGAAGCAGGTGTATGAGTCGTCTTCCCCCCGAGACGGTTACAGGGTACTCGTTGACAAGTTCTGGCCCAGAGGCGTACGCAAGGACGTCGCGAAGATCGATGAATGGTTAAAGGACGCTGCGCCAAGTGACGAGTTGAGACACTGGTTCGAGTATGACCCGATCAGATGGAGCGAGTTCAGGGAAAAATATGATAAGGAGCTCCACGGGAAGGAGGAGATTCTTAGGGGATTGAGAGCGAGGTCGAGGGGGAAGGACATGGCGCTCCTATTCGCCTCCAGCGACAAGAATCACAACAACGCGGTGGTTCTCAAAGAATTCATCGAGACCCTAAAGTAGCCCCCCCACCCGCTATGGCGGTTAAAGTTCTTATCCAGTTCCTCTTCCCTTTGTTGGCGTAGGTCATCATGATGATAGGGCGTAAAAAGTTGATGGAAGTCGCCCTTGGACGAGAAGCCGCCGATACCGTTATCGAGAATGGCACACTCGTGGATGTTGCCACTCATAGGCTCATCGAGGGAATAAGCATCGCAGTTAGCGGTAGCAGGGTCGCATCGATTTCGACTGGGAAGCTTAAGTTGGATACAACAACGCGCGTCATCGATGCCAGTGACCTTTACCTTGCGCCCGGACTCGTCGATGCGCACTACCACATAGAGAGCAGCAGGCTTAGCCCGAGGCGCCATGCCCAGATTACTCTCCCCCACGGCACAACCACCATCTTCGAGGGAAGCCACGAGATCTGCAACCCGCTCGGCCTCGATGGAGTAAAATACCTCCTCGAGGAGGCTAAGGGGCTCCCCCAGAAAATATTCGTAGGTCTAAGTTCAGCGACGCCCCCAACCCCCTACGAAACGTCGGGCGCCTATATAGGTGGAAAAGAAGCGGCCAAGGCTCTGAAGCTTGACGGAGTCGCAGGCATTGATGAGGTGATGGACTACACAGCCCTCTTCGCTGGGGAAAAGCGGCTCCATGACGTAATTGCCGCAGGCATCGCCTCAGGTAAGGTCGTGGAGGGGCACGGAGTTCCATCCCCGCCAATCGCGGATGCGTTCCTCGCTACGGGAATCTCATCGACCCACTTCTCAGGTGATGGCGTCAAGGCTTTAGCCCTTCTCAATAGAGGCTGTTTCCTCGAGCTCAAGCCGAGGGACAGTAGGCTGGCAATTAAGGAATTAGTCGCAGCTGACATTGACTGGCAGATGGTGGGGATGTGCGTTGACGATCGCCCCGCTGAGAGGATCAGACAACTCGGTCACCTCGACTATGAACTAAGGATCTGTATACAAGAGGGCCTCGACCCGATTACAGCGATTCAGCTGGCGACCCTAAACAACGCTCGTCACTGGCGGAAGGAACACGAGGTAGGCATCATTGCACCTGGTAGGCATGCGGACATCCTATTCCTCAGTGACCTAGAGACATTCAAGATAGATTCAGTGATGGCGGATGGGGAAATTGTAGCTAAGAATGGTGAACTGACGATAGATCTCCCTATTAGACCAGCCCCCGGTTACGTCCTCAACAGCATTAGATTCTCGAAACCTATGACCGCCAAGGACTTCGTGGTGAATGCCCCTAAAGGAGCTAAACGAGTCAAGGCCGCTGTGCTCCAACCATATTACTTCAGCGAAGACCTCCCAACCATAACCAAGGAACTTCCGGTAGAGGGCGGCGTCGTTCAACGTGACCTCATTAACAACATAAACAAAGTTGCGATAATCCGCCGCGACGGAGGCGGCCTCGGAATCAGCTTCTGGGAACTCGGCTACACAGCCGGTGCGGTGGCAATGAGCGTTCTACATGACTCCCATAACATCAGCGTCGTCGGAGCAACCGACGTCGACATGGCTACTGCGGTAAATCGCGTAGCTGAAATCGGGGGCGGCATAGTGGTCGTCAGGGATGGAGCAATAAAGGCCGAGGTCGCGCTACCTATAGCCGGACTTATGACCGATAGACCGCTGGAGGAAGTCGTTTCGAGTCTGGATAGAGTAAACGAGGAGGCAGCGGAGTTGCATCCAAGCAGACTTCTTGGCCCTAACCCAGTGGATACACAGACCTTCATCTTCTTGACCTGCTATCCGTGGGGGATCGTACTCACAGATCGTGGACTAATCAATGTCCGAAACGGAGAGACCCTCTCAGCTATTTGGTGAAGCATTACCACAAACCTGTTTTCCCGGCCCGCAAACATTCACCTTGACTCATAATGCTTTCAAGAGAAGACACTCTAAAGATCGCGGATACTCTAGCCACGGAAAAGTTCCTGTGTTCTGAATGTTATTTCATGGCTTTGGCGAGACACCAGGGAGTCGAAAGTCCTCTAATTCCAAGAATAGCAACAGGATTTGGGGTGGGCATAGCTCGAAGCGGGGAGATATGCGGTGCCCTCTCCGGTGCTGTGATAGGTCTAGGTCTCAGATACGGTAGAGATAAAGTCGAACCCGTCAAGAATAGAAGACCATACTGGTACTCGACTGAACTACTAAAACGCTTCAAGAAGGAACATGGGCAGGTGAGGTGCCCAGATCTCCTCGGTTTAGATCTTGCTAAGCCATCGGGCTACGAAGAGTTCAACAGTAGGAACCTATGGGAGCATAACTGCACACGATACATCCTCTCAGCCACCAAGATTGCCATAGATATAATTAATGAAAATGGTTAACCTAATTTCAATCCCATCTCTTTTATTATGTCAATCAAAAATCGATTTAATCCCCGACCTTAAACGAGTAGCTTACAACTTTTAATATCACTGATGTTAACAAATCGGAAAGGTTCAAACCGAACCAAGAAGCAATTTAGTAGATGAATATGAATAAAGAGGGAGAAAGTCACGCAGTCCCAGCCATCGTCGCCATAATTGGCATTATAGCTACACTAGTCCTCATCTACCTAATATTGAGTATCGGCGCCAGCTTCATATTTTGGTTACTGGGCGGACCAAGCGGAGGAACACCTGCAATCACTTTTGCTTCAAAAATGGTTGATATTAATTCACACTTTTTCGCCTAATAGATTTCGCAATTTCTAGACAAACATTTCAAATATCAAAGTAAAATTAAGGAACCAATGTTCTTTCTCCTCCACAGATGAGGCTCAAGAGTTAAAAATATGAGAAAAAGATAAAAAAGACAGCTAATCGGACTCAATCTGCTCTATGATATGCAACAACGCTCTAGCAATCACCGCGTTTTCCCAGTTCTCCGTCTCAGACACCATCTGGAGGCCGAGTTTAACTGCCTCAACCCCACTCTCCGGAGGCGCCACCGGGTCAACTATAATGTAGTTTTGTGCGATGAAGCTGACGCGAACCTCAACGAGCATACCCGGCTCAAGATCGCCAAAGATAGGATTCTCCCTATTGAATAGTATGACTCTGCCGTCCCTCATCCTACTGATCAGACTATCCGCTTTTCCCTTCAATACGAGGACCGTGAATTGGTCCCCGAGGCTTACTTCGGGCTTAGTTTCAATGTTAGACAATTCAAATCCCGCATCTAATCAAACCAAGGCCTTTTTATTAAATTTGACGGCCAAGAAACTCGATATACCCACGTTGACTTTTTACTAAACCTACCCAGGTTTGCCATTTTTATTATAAAACTTGGCGTAATCTAATAGGTTTCCTTCCATATTCCAGTCAATTTAATAACTTTAGGAAATCGCACAGAAATCAATATAAATTACATGAATCCTTTTGCCCAGACTCGATTGTTTAATTCATATTTATCGATGATAGAAAAAAAGTCGCTTAGATATCCTCTTCAAAACCAAACTTGATGTAGCAACAAGTTCGGTCGAGACATCCTACGGTTCACTTTCCGAAAACATAACGTTTTTATCTACAAGCAGTGCAAAGGCTGTTGGCGCGTAGTGCGTCTTCCGCCCATAGTCGGCGGCTTCGATCCGACGGAGGCGTTTGGCCTCAGGATGAAGGATCGGCTCCAGTGGCGGAAACAGATATGACGACCTGAGTACAGGGGTCACACCCTTCGGGTCGGAAATGGGTCGGGTAGGTACAGAACTCCTCCGCAATTACTGTAGACAGACTTGCGGAAAACATTCCGATTGATCCCGTCGGACCCCACTGCTATCGAGGTGGGACTAAGCCATGCTAGTCGCGCGCGTCCAACCATGAGGACGAGCGGCATACCGCTCAGTAACACGTAGCTAACCTACCCTCGGGACAAGGATACCCCCGGGAAACTGGGGCTAATCCATGATAGGTGTGGAGGCCTGGAATGGTTCCACGCCCAAAGGCACGGCAGTCATGTTTGTCGTGTGCCCGAGGATGGGGCTGCGGCCGATCAGGCAGTTGGCGAGGTAACGGCTCACCAAACCTTTGACCGGTACGGGCCATGAAAGTGGTAGCCCGGAGATGGGCACTGAGACAGGGGCCCAGGCCCTACGGGGCGCAGCAGGCGCGAAAACTCCACAATGTACGGAAGTACGATGGGGTTACCTCGAGTGCAGTCCGATAAGGGTTGCTTTTCCATAGAGTAATATCCTGTGGGAATAAGAGGGGGGCAAGACTGGTGTCAGCCGCCGCGGTAACACCAGCCCCTCGAGTGGTGGGGACTTTTATTTGGTCTAAAGCGTCCGTAGCTGGCTGTGTAAGTCCCCCGTTAAATCCAGCGTCCTAAGCGTTGGACTGCGGGTGATACCACACAGCTTGAGGGTGGGACAGGTAAGCGGTATTTCTGGGGTAGGGGCGAAATCCATTGATCCCAGGAGGACCACCAGTGGCGAAGGCTGCTTACTAGAACACGCCTGACGGTCAGGGACGAAAGCTGGGGCAGCGAACCGGATTAGATACCCGGGTAGTCCCAGCTGTAAACGATGCTAGCTAGGTGTTGGGTCGGCCACGTGCCGCCCCAGTGCCGCAGGGAAGCCGTTAAGCTAGCCACCTGGGGAGTACGGCCGCAAGGCTGAAACTTAAAGGAATTGGCGGGGGAGCACCACCAGGCGTGAAGCCTGCGGTTTAATTGGAGTCAACGCCGGAAATCTTACCGGGATCGACAGCAGAGTGAAGGCCAGATTGAAGGTCTTGCTAGACGAGCTGAGAGGAGGTGCATGGCCGTCGCCAGTTCGTGCCGTGAGGTGTCCTCTTAAGTGAGGTAACGAACGAGACCCGTACCCCATGTTGCTACCAGAGCCTAAAGGGCCGCTGAGCACTCTTGGGGGACCGCTGCCGACAAGGCTGAGGAAGGTGCGGGCAACGGCAGGTCAGTATGCCCCGAATATCCCGGGCCACACGCGGGCTGCAATGGTAGGGACAGAGAGCTGCAACACCGAGAGGTGAAGCCAATCCCTAAACCCTACCTCAGTTGGGATCGAGGGCTGCAACCCGCCCTCGTGAACATGGAATGCCTAGTAACCGCGCGTCATCATCGCGCAGTGAATACGTCCCTGCTCCTTGCACACACTGCCCGTCGAACCACCCGAATGAGTTTCGGGTGAGGCGTGATCGAATGTTGGTCGCGTCGAACCTGGGGCTCGTAAGGAGGGTTAAGTCGTAACAAGGTGGCCGTAGGGGAACCTGCGGCCGGATCACCTCCTAAGAAAGAAAGACGCAGTGTTGCGGAGGAAGAATCTACCCGACCCAAATCAAACTCACAATATGCGGCTCCCGAGCTCAGCTCGAGGGGCTAAGGGCGAGCCACGGGGGGATGGAATCCCTCGAAAAGGCAATGAAGCCGTGCACAGGTTCCGACTCCAGCTGTGGGACCGGGTCAATGCTGATATACTACGCTACGTGGTGAATGGTTTGGCTTGGGTGCCGAAGAAGGGCGCGGCAAGCTGCGATAAGCCTCGGGTAGACGCACGCAGTCTAGAATCCGAGGATACCCGAATGGGACTTCCCATCGTCTTCGGACGGTGCTCCGTGAGGAGCGGGAACCCCCCGAACCGAAACATCCTATTAAGGGGAGGAAGAGAAACCAACAGGGATCTCCTGACTAGCAGCGAGCGAAAAGGAGAAAGCCTAAACTGAACTCTCCGGCGATGAGCCGGCGAGGATGTGGTGTATGGGGCAAGGTTGTTTCTAGTCGACGAAGTAGAAGTGTTCTGGAAAGCTCCGCCATAGAGGGTGATAGCCCCCTATACGAAAGTCGAAAGTAACTGCCTTGTTTCCGGAGTAGCACGCCTTGGGATTGGCGTGTGAAACTGGGAGACATCAGCTTCCAAGGCTAAACACAACCCAAGACCGATAGCGCACTAGTACGGTGACGGAAAAATGAAAAGTCCCCCGAAAGGGGCGTCAAAAGAGCCTGAACCCACGTAGTTATTGACGATTGAGGCCCGTAAGGTAATCCACGCTAAGGAGGCCGGGGTAACCCGGCGTTACACGCGTGGAAATCCGGGGTCTCATGCTTCGTTTAGAATCACGAGCTGGGGAGTTTACCGTTGTGGCAAGCTTAAGGGCGTGATGCCCGTAGGCGAAGGGAAACCGAAATGCGAGCAGCCGCAAGGCAAGTCGCTGCGTCTGAAAGGGCGCGGAGTCACAACGGTCAGACTAGAAAGCAGATGATCTATGCCAGGGCAAGGTGAAGTCAGGCGAAAGCCTGATGGAAGCCTGCAAGGGTGCTAATATGCAAATTGCTCCCCTGACCTTGGTATAGGGGCAAAAGACCAATCTAATCTGCTGATAGCTAGTTCCCTTCGAAGTATGTCGCAGCATAGTCTCCGGGGAGGCATCTGGCGGGGTAGAGCACCAATCGGAAAACACGGGAGGGAAACCTTCCACTTTCCTTTTGAACTCCGAATACGCCAGAGCCGTAGAACCGGGGAAACGGAACGCACGGGTTAAGCTCGTGCTTCGTGAGGGGAGCAACCCGGACTGGGGTTAAGGCCCCTAAATGCTGGCTAAGTGACAAACAAAAGAGCGTCGCAAGCCTAAGACAGCGGGGAGGTAGGCTTAGAAGCAGCCACCCTTCAAAGAAATCGTAACAGATCACCCGCCGAGGCTTGGGGCCTCAAAGATGGACGGGTCTTAAGCCAGCTGCCGATACCCTAGAGGTCCGCGAAAGCGGATTCTGGTAGGAGGGCGTCCCGATTGGGCGGAAGCAGGGCCGTGAGGTCCTGTGGACCGGTCGGGAGTGAGTATCCCAGTGGTAGTAACAGCATAGTCGAGTGGGAATCTCGATCGCCGAAAGAGCAAGGGTTTCCCGGCAACGCGTCGTCAGCCGGGAGTTAGTCGATCCTAAGGCCAGCGTTAACATGCCTGGTCGAAGGGGAAACAGGTTAACACTCCTGTACTACGGTAGTACATGTGGCGACACAAGGTCCGCAGCGTAACGCTTCGGGGTAAGTTGAGCAGGATCGTCGTCCTGTTTAACTGTCCAAGTCTGGGGAGTACCGTAATGGTGAGAACCAGACGAAAGCAGGAATAGCCTCCCGTTTAGGGGGGTTCAGCTGACCCCTGGAGCCCATGAAAAGCGCTGCGGAAGGGATCTATCGTAATCGTACCCAGAACCAACACCGGTGCTCAGGGTGAGAAGCCCAAGGCGTGTCGGGTAACTCTACGCGAGGGAACTCGGCAAATTAGCCCCGTATCTTTGGTATAAGGGGTGCCTACGGCATTCCCGCAAGGGGGTGCGGTAGGTCGCAGTGACTAGGGGGTTCCGGCTGTTTAATAAAAACATAGGTAGCCGCTAGCCCATAAGGGTGTGTACGGCTATTGAATCCTGTCCAGTGGTGGTACCTCAAACTTGATTTCAACCGAGCTAAGGGCCGCTAAACGACGGGAGTAACTCTGACTCTCTCAAGGTAGCCAAATGCCTTGTCGTGTAAGTTACGACGTGCATGAATGGATCCACGAGGACCCCGCTGTCCCCGCGTATAACCCGGTGAACCCACCTGCTGGACGAACAGTCCAGCGTCTCCCAGTGGGACAAGAAGACCCCGTAGAGCTTTACTGCAGTCAGTCGCTGGGGTGAGGTTGCGTTTGCAGAGCGTATGTGGGAGCCTATGAATACGAATCTCTGGGTTCGTAGGAGGCAACAATGGAACACCACACATTCGCGACCTCCCCCCTTACCGAGGCCATGTTGCCCGGAACAACAGCTGATGGGCAGTTCGGCTGGGGCGGCACCCCCTTGAAAAGGAATCGAGGGGGCCCAAAGGCTAGCTCAGGAGGGACAGAAACCCTCCGTAGAGGGTAAAGCCAAAAGCTAGCCTGACCGGAATCATCCACAATAAGTGTTCCGGAGGCGAAAGCCGGGCTTAACGAGCTATCGTGTCCTTGCAGATGAGGGCCGGTAGTGCCAGAAAAGTTACCTCGGGGATAACAGGCTTGTCGCGGGCGAGAGTTCGCATCGACCTCGCGGTTCGGTACCTCGATGTCGGCTCTTCCTATCCTGGCCTTGCATAAGGGGCCAAGGGTGAGGCTGCTCGCCTATCAAAAGGGATCGTGAGCTGGGTTTAGACCGTCGCGAGACAGGTCGGTTTTTATCTACTGGGAGTGCAGGATGTCTGAGGGGAAAGGGCCTTCAGTACGAGAGGAACGAGGCGCTGGAGCCTATAGTTTACCGGTTGTCTGACAAGGCATGCCGGGCAGCCACGCTCCTGCGGATAAGGGCTGAAAGCATCTAAGTCCGAAGCCGCTCCCAAAAATAGACATCCGTCCGGAACGTAAGTTCTGGTGAAGGGCACCCGTAAAAGACGGGTTTGATGGAGAGGTGGTGTACGTACCAAGACTTCGGTCGAGGTACTCAGCCAGCCTCCCCCAACAGCCCGAAATATCAGCAATAAAACACCTGATCCTACAGGAGATATCGGAACCTATCCACGGCTTCTAAAGCATTTTAAAACTATAGATGAAATGGGTAGTTTTTCTAATTAACTTCATGAATACTAAATATACTAAATCTGCGTCATTTTACGGTGAGTGGCCGCTTCCTGATCTATTTTTCGTCTGGTAGTCGGAATCTGTATTATTCCAAGAAATTTATCCTATTCATATTATGTTTAAGGGATTTTTATCGTCACTAATAAATTTCTTATGGGATTTGTCTAAAATGATTAATTGTGTTTAAGCCTATTTTCGAGTGGTTATAAACCTGTGTCCCTCCAAACTGAATTATATCCTCTCCTTGCTTACTTAATGTAAAGGTGAGATACTTGGTTGACGGAGCGGACTGCATTCATCTTCTTATGGGTAACGAGGCTGTTGCTCAGGGTGTAGTTGAGGCGGGTGTGCCTTTCGCCATAGGTTACCCTGGGACCCCTTCGACTGAGGTCATAGAGACACTTCTTCAGGGTTCAAAGGAGAACGGGATGCGCTCCGAGTGGGCGGTTAACGAGAAGGTTGCTTTTGATATAGCGACTGGGGTGAGTTTCGGTGGGTCGCGTTGTTTGGTAACTATGAAAAGCGCGGGTCTTAACGTTGCATCGGACTCGATCCTCTCGGTGGCTTACGGCGACGTCATCGGGGGTTTGGTTCTCTACGTGGCGGACGACCCTGGCGCCCATGCTGGAATGGAAGAACAGGATAGTCGATTATTCACAGGAACCTGTCCTCTGCCAATGTTCGACGTGTTCGACGCCCAGAGCAGTAAAGACATGTTGATCGCTGCCTTCGACCTCTCGGAGAAGCATAAGATACCCGTGATGGTGCGTTCAACTTCACGAATCGCCCATGGTAAGGCCACGGTGAAGCTTGGCGAGGTGAGGAAGGCAGAGCCAAAGCCCCCCATGAAGAGGGACATAAGTCGTTTCACAAGAGCTTCGCCGGTCTGGGTGAAGGACCAGCACAGGATCCTCAACGAACGGGTCGAGAAGGTCCGAGAAGAGTTCGAGTTTTCACCCTTTAACAGTCTCGAATTGAAGCCTGGAGTTAGGCTGGGGGTCATAGCTGCTGGAGCCCCTTGGAGTTATCTGCAGGATGTCCTAGCTTCCAGTGAGTTTGAAGTCTCTGTTTTAAGGATTGGAACCGTTAACCCCTTGCCGCTGAAGATTATTAAGAGACTCCTCAAATCAGTTGACACGGTTCTGATTCTGGAGGAGCTTGAGCCCTATATTGAACTTCAGGTTAAGGCACTCTCCTCGGACTTTGACAGGAAAATTAAAGTCAGGGGTAAGCTCGACGGAACCCTGCCGAGAGTAGGGGAATACGACAACGATTTGGTCGAGAAGGCTCTAAATATCCTCAATGGAGGTCTTAAGGAGGAAAAGGCGCCACTCGACGAGGTCTGGCTCGAGGCTAAGGCCATTGCACCTGGGAGAAGTCTCCCATTCTGCCCCGGTTGTCCCCACAGGGGAACCTACACTGCGCTGACGCAGGCTATCAGGGATCTTGGCTTCAAGAGAGACGAGGTTATAGTCACGGGGGACATCGGCTGTACCATCCTCGGTATGTATCCGCCGTGGAGCAGCTGTTGGATGGAAGTGAGTATGGGGGCCTCGATAGGGAATGCAATTGGCTTCAGGTACGCGGGTGTGAAGGTGCCCGTCGTCGCTACCATCGGTGATTCGACTTTCTTCCACGCTGGGCTCCCACCCACCGTTAATGCTGGTTGGAACGACACAAACATCGTGATTGCCGTCCTCGATAATCAGATCACCGGCATGACGGGCCACCAGGCTTCCCCCGCCTCCGGAAGCTCAACCGGAGTGGCGCAGGCAAAACTCATCAAGATCGAGGAGATGCTTAACGCGGCCGGCGTCGATAAGGTTGTCATCGTTGACCCATACGACATAAAACGTAGTAGGGAGGCTTTTAGGCAGGTTTTAAGCCACAACGGCCCTTCGGGCATCGTACTCAGGAGAGTTTGCTCCCTCGTCGCGAAGCGGATGGGGACCCTCGAACCACCCTACATGGTCGACCAAGAGAAATGTACGGGATGCCTCCTCTGCATAAGGACCTTGAGCTGCCCAGCGATGTCTATCGAGTCCGAGAAGATGATGGTGGACAAGGTCGCCTGCGCGGGCTGTGGTATGTGTGCACAGGTTTGTCCCGTTGGTGCAATCGGACGAGGTGACTAAAATGGTTGAGCATAACATCCTGATAACCTCCGTCGGAGGCCAGGGTGGGATCACCCTCGCCAAAGTGCTAGCTCAGGCGGCGCTCAGTCAGGGGCTAAACGTAAAGGTCGGGGAAACGCTCGGGATGGCTCAGCGCGGTGGCTCAGTCCAGAGCCACGTCAGGATAGGGGAAAGCGTGTATGGTTCTTTAATTCCGAAAGGAATGTGCGACGTCCTCCTCAGTCTCGAGCCCTCTGAAGCCGTCAGGGTACCCGAGTATCTCAGATCTGGAACCAGGGTCATTCTCAGCACTTCACCGATTTACCCGATATCCGTCATACTCAAGGAGGCCACCTACCCCGAACTCCCCAATATAACCGCAGCGCTGAAGAAGATCGGCTGTAAAGTATACGCCTTCGATGCGAAGGCGTTATCTATTGACGCGAATGCTCCAACGAGCCTCAACATCGTCGTCCTCGGAGCCTACGCTGCGCTGGACGAGGGCATCATTACAAACGAGTCTCTTCGGAAAGCAATCGGCGAGGCACTCTCCAGGAGGTTTCTGGATGCCAACATGCGGGCCTTCGAAAAGGGCTATACGGCTATGAAAAAGCTTGTATCATGATATCCGCTGGAGCGAGCTTCGTTTCTGAGAAATTTTAGACGCCGATGCAAGGGGCGAGGTAGTAGACGAGCTTACCCTTCGGTAGCTCGAAATCCATCTTGATAGGCATATCTGTGCTGAGTTCGATGGTGGCGACCTCGCTGCTGTTGCCCGCCGCGTTCGCTATCTCGTTCAGGTAGCTTAGGGTGAAGGTGGCGCTGCTATCCTCCTCAGCCTTGATCTCTATAAGGTCATCACTTCCCTTCTCCCACTCACTGTGGGCGCTCCCCATGTCGCCTGTAGCGCTGATCTTAAGGAGCTCCCCCTCGACAGCGACTTTAACGTGCTCGCTGACAAGGTTCGCGTCCCTTATTGCGTTGCGTAGGCTGTCTGTAACGATGCGAGCTTTCGCTTTGAAGAAGATCTTGGGCTGTGGGACCTCCTCATCTATTGGCTCGAGTATTGGCATCTCAAATCGCCTGTTGTGACCGCCGCGCTTGCAGAGGATTACTAGGCGGGCTTTCTCATCATCCAGCTTTATCCAGACCTCCTCGTCTTTGTCGACGCGGTCGAGGAACTTTAGAAGCTCCTTTATGTTGATGCTAAGTCTCGGCTCCCCCTCGCATTTGTAGTTATCAAAGAAGTCGGCGGGGAGCTCGAAGTCGACCATGGCGACGTGGCTCGGGTCCATCGCGAGGAGCTTAACCTGAGCCTCATTCATGACGAATGTACCCTCCTCGACGATTACGCTGAGCGCCTTGATCAGGTTACGGAATGGATCTATACGGGAAACCTCTACCTCGAACAAACTCTCTGTCTCCTGAGATGGGGATTGGTTGTCTTAGCCTAGGGGCAGAGAGTTAAAAAGGGTTCCCTGCAGATCTCAACTGTAGTCACGCCAAGTGTACCCGCACTTCGTACACCTGTAGAACTGTGTACTTGATTCGTCGATTCCTCTGGTCTGAACCATCCACCAATAGGCTTTATCGTTACCACATTTGAGGCATTCAGCTTTGACTTGGGGTGTCGTTCGGAGATTCTGCTCCTTTTTACCGATGACGACTATCTTGTCATCGCCTTTTGTTTCGCGCTCGATTTTTATCCCTTCGGTCATGGGCTGCTCGGCACCGCATTTCGGGCAAACGTAGCACCTCTTCTTATGGTCGAGGTTGCACATAGTGCCGCACTCAGAGCAGAACTTCGTTTTTACTCCTCCACCAGTAGGCGATTAGCCTAGTTGCCTCTATTAATACCTTATGTCTGCTTCCCCTCTGATAGTGCTGAGAGGGTGAGTGTCGCTACCTTAAGGGCCTCGGGAACAACACCTGCTCTCGTTGAGGCCTTGAGCACTTCCTCTGCAGACCATCGGCTTAGGCCGAAGATGGAGAATTTGACGGAATCCCCGCCGTTCCTCCAGGTGAAGGTCGATCCGCCACTCATCAGTCGCTTTTCCAGCAAGATCACGGGTTTTCCCGTCTCGATGTTTAATCGGTTAGGATCAATGATCGCCCCAGCCTGCAGAGTTTCTTGGCTGAGTATAATGACCCTTATCTGGCCTGCGTGGGGTGAGGAGCGAACCATTTCGATCAAATCGTCAGTTAAGTCGTGGTCCTCGGATCTTTTCCTTAGAACGCCATCAAGCCACAGGCTCCCCCTGAAAACTATCCCAATGATGATGTAACTTTGGCCTTTAGCTCCAGCGGATACGCCTAAAACCCTGATCTCCTTCTTAATCTGGTGTAGCCTCTGTGGTGTCAAAACTCCTCATTGAAAAATTGGGTTGGTCACTTTTTAATGTTGGAGACTCCCTGCTTAAGGCTGTCGTCGAACTCTCTAAGCTTCGCCTCTGCGTTATCAGCAGCCTTCTTTAGAATCTCCTTAGGGTCGACCTTCTTATTCTTCATTCTTATGAAGAGCCTGCTCCTATCCATGAGGGGGTGTGGTCGGGTATAGCCTGCCATCTCAACAGCTGGGTCCTCTAGGAGGCTACTCTGGAGAAGGTTGAGTAGTGTGTGGCTCTCCCCGCCAAACTCAACCTCGAAGTAGCCTTCCTCTTCCTTTACGATGTTCAGTTTCATGTAAGATCCTCTCTCCCATAGCTCCTTGCGATCTGTCTCCGCTCGACACGCTTGCATTGAGGGCATGTCAGGCGACCCTGTTGGTTCTCGAGGATTCCACCACAATGGCTGCAGTAAGCGTAGACGACCCCATATTCGGGGGCTGCCATGCTGAGCTGGATGATCCTGTTCTTTGTGTTGGCGACAACTGCTCGGATTATATCTCCGCTTCTTATAGCGTGCTCAAGATCTCTACCGAACTCCCTTGCGACATCGTTGATATGAATGACACCCGTGTAGGTTGGTTCAATCTTTTTACCGTTGACGCGGAAGATGTCGACTCGTGCATCACGGCGAGTGACCGAACCAGCCTCGGCTATCACGATTACTCCCTCCAAGGGGAGATTGAGGGGTTTGGTGACCTTCTTAACCTCAATCGCCCTTCTCTCCTTGTTAAGCTTAAGTTCACCGAGTTCCTCTGAGCGGACTAGCCCATCCTTCTGGTAACTACCCTCCCCGTCGCTGTATTCCTCTATTACTGCGAGCTCTTCGCCGGGGAAAACTTTACCTTTGATATTCCTTGCTTTAGACATCATTTTGCGCCTGTGTTGCGCGGCGGACGCCGCTTGACTGCGAGCCGGTCTCTGGGGACCGGTGCTTGTATGCTCCCGCTTTTTAATAAACTGATTGGTGAAGCTTCCTAGCTGAAGTAGTCGCGCCCCCAGGTCTCCTCCCAACTTCTCTCGCCGAGTAGAACCTTGGCCTCGGTGGTCGTTAGGATTGGTCGGTCGATACCTGCAACGCCGTCGATGGCTATGCGAGGGCACGCGGTCTCTATGAAGGCCTCAGGCTCGGTAAAGTTGTTTAGTTGATCCGCCCTGACCTCGTCGAGGTAGATGATGAAGGCGGTGACACTCCTATCCATGAGTTTCTCAGCTAGAATCATTGCCTCAGATAGTGCATATTGACCGGGTTTAGAACTAACTAAGATACCTATCGTTTTCGCTTTGCTGGCGCTGGCTATGGCTGCCATTCTCCTCTTTGCTAGTTGCATTAGCTCTGATTCGTCGAACCTAGAGACGTTCCCGCTGTAGGGGTTGGCTACGATGATGGGTTTTTCCGTTGTCAAAGCTAGGCCGAGGCTATGAAATTTACCTCCGCCAATGAATAGGTAGCCGTCGACATCCTCAGGCAAGTCGGTGGCGGCCGAGTAGTTGCATCCGAGGACTTGGCCGTCCTCCGGCGTTATGCCTCTCCCCTTACCCACTAAGGCCTTAAATCCCCGATCCCCAAGCACTTTGGCGACCTCTTTGAGCTGGGCTGTGTGCTGGATCGTGGAGGTCAATCCGACACGTAACCATCCCTTCATCTTGGGTAGGGCGGCCTCAACTAGCTTTTCTACGTCGATGGGGATGCGTGCCTCGACGTAGAGCACAGGAACTTCGGTGTCGGGAATAAAGCAGGTGTGACCGTAGTGGATGAGAAGATCTACATTTAATTCTGCCGACTGCTTTGAGGCGAGGTCGCAAGCACCATAACACGAGTCGCCGCTGAGCATCACCTGAGCGGAGGTTGCCTTCCATATGGATTCCGCCATCTGGAAGGCGAAGGGGCGCATCCCATCTGGGAGCTGAAGGAGAACACGCTTCGCCTCCCTTTTTCTGATCTCAGTAGTGACCCGCTCAAGCTCAAGCTCGAACATGCAAATAGACGATGGTAACAGCATTAAAATATGCTCCGGGGGAAGATGCATCTAGGGAAAAAGGGTCCCGGTAAAACGATTCGAACTAATCTACGGTACATAAAGCGTTGCCTGGGTCTCCCCGGTAGCTTTGTTTTATCAGAGTGTATAACGAAAACTAAAACTGTTGGGGCGAAAAAGAAGCCGATTTTAATTGGTGTTTTCTTCGACGAAGATCCTGCTGGGGAGTGGGAACTTATCCATAGCCCTCTTAAGAGCCTCTTTCGCGATCTCCACGCCCTCATGCTCAACTTCGATTACAATTAACGGTTCGCCGCGCTTCACACGTGCCGCTGTTCCCGTAGGCTTTCCATATGGGCGTTTCATACCCTCTTGGAAGCGATCAGCCTGGGCTACGTTCACTCTCTTGTGTTCCCTTAGCACAATGTGAGGGAAGGGGACCACCTTCATGACGTAGAATTCGGTGCCAAGTTGGAGCTCCAGTTGCCTGTTCGCCGCAATTCGGGCTGACTCGAGGCTGTTGTGCCTGATTTGGCCGTGCTGTAGGTTTATCAGCTCGACTTTCATCGGGAACTTTTTGCCAGTATTGCCCATAGTGAACTTTACGATTTTGCTGCCGGGTATGCCGCCCATGAATTTACGCCTCGTATAGGCCATGCGGTCGGGGTTTCTGAAGTTCCTAGCGTTCAAGGTTTATCCACAGTCAAGCACATCAGGATTCTTAAAACATTTATGTTTGGAATGTCATCAAAGGTTTTGGTTAAGGATATTACCCGAGGGGTGGGTCTCCGTCCGCAACTGGAAGGGCAGCGTTTCACCCAACTTTTTTCGTAACGGCAGCCTGAGACTAAAGAGGTTTCTGACCTACTGTAACGAACATGAGCCGGATCTGGCCGGACTCACCCCGGATCAGCTAATCGAAAAGCAGCTAGAGGACCTTCGAGGCAGGGTAGACCGTACCTTATACTCGATGCCGTTGAGAGGTGGGTAAATTCACAAGCGGAGCTAAGGGCAAGCAGCAAGAAGGGGTACATCACCGCGCTGAGGTCGTTTTTCGCCTACAGTCGCGCGGACCTACCCCTGGATAAGCAGAGTCCACAGCGTCAAGGAGCCGGTGAGTAGCAAACTGACATTTGAAATAGTTAAGGACATGATCCAATCCAGCAAACCGAAGCACCAAGCGATATGGACAATCATGTTCCAGTCAGCCCTAGACGAGGATTGTTTTACCAGGTGGAACAACACCGGCCTTGAGAACATGCTAAGTCAGCTACGGAAGAAGCCTGAGGGGCCGATACGAATAGACATCAGTGGCAGGAAGGGATTCAAAGAACATAAAACCCTTCTACACCTTCATTGGCCACGACGCGTGCAGGCTGCTTAGGCCTGTACCTCAGGCAGAGAGGTGACCGGCCAGGCCCTATCTTCAGCGAAGCGGGGAACGATAGCCATTTCTGCAGAAGCAGTGGGCCAGGACCCTGCAGCGCAGAGGATACGTTGAGAAGTTGAAAAATGGCTCCACAGGTAACCGTTACGGGTATAATCTACACCGGCTCCGCTCTATTTTTCGATCCAGGTGGGCCCTCTCAGGCGTCGATAGGGAAATCGCGGAATACATGATGGGCCACGTGATCGATGCCCTGGGCTATGATAAGAGCCCCGAGCTCGATCCAGAGTTTTATGAAGAAAAATACGTCGAGGCCTCTAAGTGGCTGAACATACTCAGCGAGGACCCACAGCATATACCTAAAAAGGAGGCCGACCGGCTCCGCATCAGAATCCACAGACTTCGAGGAAAAGGCCAGTGAAGTCGGTGAACTCAAGGAGCAAATCAAGGAGTTGCAAAGCGCCTTGTTTGGGTTGATGATCTTCGTGAAAGCCAGAGGAGAAACCGCCCCGATATCAAACCTGGAAGAACTCGACAAGGTGACGGACAAGGCGGTTCAGATGATGGGTGAACTAACTAATCCATTACCGTAGAAAGCCTCAAGCAGTAGCTTATTTTATTCATTTATTATACCTCATTAACCTTTAGGCAATTCATGGAACTTCAAAACGTAGTTAAGGTATGGGAAGCGGCTCAGAACCCAACGGGCTACAGCATAACTAAACTCTCCAGCATTACCGGTATCGAGCGATCGGAGGTTGAGAAGATCGTCGCCGAGCTGAAGAAAGAGGGCTTCATCGAGGTGAAGTGGCGACGCGGTTTCACCGGCTGGGTCTCCAAGGGAGATCTGGAGAGTCTCAAACGCATCGCCACGATCCCCGGAGTATAGCATGTAGGGCGCATGAACTAAATGGGGAATTAGAGAAGAAGATTTTAGGCTTGTACGAAAGGGAATTTCACACAATCTGCCGGATCATCGATGCCAAACTCTAGTACTATTGACTCGATACTGATATGAGCAAAGTACCAAGTGCTGATATAATCGAGGAGCTGCGAAAATGCGTGTGTAACCAAGATATGAAGACCTAAAATAAACAGATATATTTTATTAAGAAATATTTTAGAGGTGATAATTATGAGATTGGATGTTCGGTTAACGATTTATGGTGTGGCTCTTGCCTTTGCTGTCCAGGTTCTATATGATTTTCTAGGTACATTGATCCCATATTGGAGAACTCTTATGGGTATAGGAATTGTGACTGTTCTTTTGGTTTCGCTCCTCATTTACAAACCCGACACCCCACGAGAAGAAATGACAAATCGATAAGAATCGAGAACAAAGAAAATTCGGATACTTCGGTAGGCTTGCTAAAAAAGCGGATAGTCTCTATCTGTAAATGGCTTGAAAAATGTCTAAAATATATGCTGTAATAACCCATCATAATATACACTCGCAAATATAATAATGATATATATTGTTAATTTAATTAGGTCATTAAATATATCTTTTTCTTTATCTTTATCTATCAACTTATCGATAAAGGTAGGATTATTTTTTGTATAATCTAGAATATCGCTACCTAAATGCCCCTCATATGTTAAATCATAATTCTCTTTATATATAATACTAACTCTTTCAATAGAATATATAATTATAAAAACAAATACAAAATATAATATTGATGGTATAATAATTTGAAATAATTCTTGTAATATTGATAGAATATATAGATAATCGAATGGTATAGGTAATTTAATCTCTTCAGATGCCATATATGTTATTAATTCTATGATTCCGGTGACTGCGGTGAGTAAGGTAATTGCCCAAAATATCATAAAATCCGAATTTCTTTCAGCTCGAAACTTAAGCCCACTCTTCTCCATTTTTAGTGTAAACCATAATTTATATTTACTTCTATAAGATATAAAAAATACATGCTTTGTTTTCTCGCAGCCTCCTCGAAGGTTAGGCTTCGTCGAGAAGCTTTTTCCCCTTTTCAGTAAGAGTTAGTTCATGAATTTTTAAAATACCCATTTTTCTAAACCGACGACTCACAGAAGCTGAAAAACCAGCCTTCTTTCCGCTTGAAAGACTCCACAATTCTTCTTTGTAAACTAAAAGGAGATTCCGGTCGCTGCAACTTTCAAGATCAATCCCAACTGAAAGAGCCTTCGCGTCGTCCTTTGAAACGCCCTCGTGCCTTTTCATTGCTAAAGAATCGACCTTCTGTTAGTTTGTAGTAGCGCACGCACATTGGACCATTTAAGTGACTCCTTGGAGTCTCTGATATTCATGCAATCCTTGCACCGCCAGAGGTTGCGGAATAGGGCTGTCGCACTCTCAACACGGAACTTGAACAGCTGATCAGTCATGCACTCCACCCCCACCAATCGCCTGGAGCATGCTCTACGTAGCCTCAGATGTCCCTCTCAAGGGCTTCAAGCAACCCCGTAGCTTCCTCTACCGGGACGTCAAGAGACCTGGCTACTTCCTCAGACGTCATCCAGGGATGCTCGTGGAGAACCTCACCGACAAATTCCACCTTCTTCGGGTCTGGCTGAGAATATTTTTTTTCATTCTCTACCCCTACCCCCAATGCATATAGTTTGGTGGTTCTCTTATCGGCTGGATCCGTCTTCTCCTCCATGAATCCGGCATCCTCGAGTACAGTTATCAGGCGTTTCCTCGATCTGTCGCTCAACCTCGATTTAAAGCGCTGATAGTAGGATTGGCTGAACCCCGTCTTAGTTAAACCTGTATCTTCCGTGGCTTCGAGTAGTTGTTTTAATGAATCTATCCACCAACCGTAGACGTAGGGCGGTAATTCGTACCTGTTTGCCTCCATCACTTTTTTTAACATGCCTTCAGCTGCTTCTAGGTCCTCTAGTTTGGCTGTCAGGTTCCCGTTTGGAGTGTATTCTCTTTGAGGGAGATTGAAGAGGGCGTGACCCTTGGCCATTGCTATTAGGTGGGGAAAATCTCGCTGATCGCGTGGAGCTAAGTCTCGTTTCGAATTATCTTTGCCCCGCTCAAACTCGGTTTTAAGGACCTCCATGTCCTCAGGCTTAATTATTATCTGCTGAATGTTTGCGGCTTTTATGAGTTCTATCCTGGCCTTCAGGGCTGCTCTATCCGGGTCTGAATCGATTTTTCCCTTGAAGGTATCTCTATCCTGTAGATTCTCGGCCTGTAAATTCAGGCTATCGCTTAATTTACCCTGGTCCATGTCCGGGGATACGATGAAGAATCTCGTGCGCTCCTGTTCGTCTGGGCTGAAGGCTGCCTGACAGAACACCACGGTTGGATATCCGATCAGCTTCACCTTCTTCGTCAGGTTGCCGCCGCTAGCCGTCTTGTCGGTGATCTCGACGATGAGTTCCTTCTCGTCGTGGCTGAGAAGGCTCCTCAGTGGCTGCAAAACCTGGTCGTCGGGGACATCTTTGAAGATTATTATGCGCTTGGAAAGGTCCAGGACATAGAACTTCTCGATCGAATCCCACTCATCGCGCACCTTACGGTACTCTTCTTTCCTCTTCAACCTCCACTCTGTAAGTGTGTGACGAGCGTTTACTGCCTCCTTCGACTTATCGCCGAAACCAGGAGCTTCAGGCTTAGGATTGCTATCCTCCCAATCCTCGAGGTGGTCGATAATGTACTCGGGGCGACTCTTCAGGGGTTTGCCGTCAGCTGTCTGGAGCTGCATGTTCGTGTGGAAAAAGGCCTTTTTCGAGACGTAGCCCTTCCTGTCGACGTCGCTCTTCGGGAAGATTTCAGCGACCTGTAGGGCGATGTAGCTTTTACCCGTTGCACTAGGGGCAGAGAACATCAGGTTTTGCTGGTCTTCGTAAGTGTAGTTCTGAACCATACCGTAGAATGTGATTTGCTTGTTTTCCTCGTCGTGTTTTATTGTACGTCCAAGAACCTTTATAACAAACTGGTCACTCATGGGCTGTTTTGCCCTTTCAAGCGCTGCCTTCCATGCCTGAGCCTGCTTGTTGGCCTTGGCCTCTTCCTCTAAACTATATGCATAGGGGGTGGAGGTAGAAGATGATATTTTATTTTTATCCTCGACGATCATGGCTGAGACTTCCTTTTACTCAGCACCCGATCGAGCAAGTCAGAAGCCTCACCGCGTGTTGCGGGGATACCTAAACCCAAGTTGAATAAAGTGGACTTCTGATCTGGCGTTGGGGGTAAATCACGCCACCCTCGGACTTCTGGACCTGTTCCAAACCAGTTAATATACGCAAAGTAATCCCCGTCGCGACTCCACATGACTGGGGAGATCGTGGCTTCACTGCCGAAGGCCTCAGCCGCTTCTTTTAAAATATGTTCAAGCGTATTTCTATCTGGACAGAATATTTTCCCTTTAGCGACTCGTTGCTCCATTTCAATTCCTCCTCCGACCCAGCCTAGGCCGTTGTACTAATCATGTCAATAACAAGATGGAGTTTTATACGTGTAGATCGGAAAAATACGAAAGTTCGAATGACAAAAAATACGTATTTTTTGTACCATTATTATCATATGATACGAAGCTTCGTATAGAGGAACGCTAAAAAACGAGAGATAGAAAATATGCATCTTTTGTCACTTTATCACTAAATAGTTATTATATGATTTGTAGTTTCAGTAACGCGTGGTATTGAATTATGGTACGTTTCACACAATATTTCATACAGTGAATCATACCATGATTCTAACAGTGGTTCGGTACAAAAACCAAAGCATAACACAAAGGATAAAACAAAGCATACTTAAGATTAATAAAAGTTATTTAACATCATACATACAAATTATAACCGATAGAACATGATCGGCGACAATCTGATCAGGCTCTTGAATGGCCGGCCAAAACCACTTCAGGCCCTACTCGCTCAGATACGCCAGGAGAACTTAGAGGTTTTTAGGCTCACCGGCGAACTCCCGAAGATCTATCTACGAGGGTCGAAGCCCATAGACAATGTGAAGCCAGAACCCAGAAGGGAGAAGATTAGCTATGTCGTTTAACTCAGGACGCACGACAGGGGAAGGACAGGAGCCCGATTCAATGGAGGATCAGGCCCCTGTGTCTCAAGAGAGTCCTCTGAATAGAATCTACTCCTGCCGCTACAGGGGCTTGACAGGGTGCTCGTTCACAGGAAGTCCACAGGAGCTAAGCGCCCACTACCGCCGAGAGCACAAGGGCGACAGGCAACTTGACAAGGATAATGAGGAGACCCAAGGGACCCCTCCTAAGGCCTTAGACCAGGAAAATCCTTTCAAGGACCTGGTCGACGACCTTCCCACAGTTAAATCAGCCATAAACATTTCAAGGTGGAAGGGCCGCCTCAAAATTCAAGATCCTGGTATGTTTAAGATGCTTTTTCCGGCTGAGGCCAGCGGTGAAGCCCCGGGAAGTATCGGCTCAAAACTCGTCGACCTGCAGATGGCGGACTATATACGAAGCCTAACCGAGAAGACTGAGGCGGGTCGTCAGCCTCAGCTACCTGAGGGTCCCTACGAGGAAGTTGATGAGTACATCGACAAAAATGGGAACATAGCGCCACCAGACAAGGCCTACAGCGTTAGAACGATAAAGAAACCAATAATGTCAGCTTCCAGGGAGTCGTCCGACGTCAGGGAGCTCAAGGAGAAGGTCGAGAATCTCACGCAGCAGCTTGAAAATCAGCGCTTCGAGGGCCTGAAGTCCTCTCTAGAGGGCTCTATCACTTCTCTCAGAAATGAGATTAAGGCCAATGAAAACGAGCTGAAGACACTGATAGTGTCAGCTAAAGAATTAGCTTCCGAGTGGATCGCTGCGCCGGGTCCTGTCACCCAAATTGTTGGCCTGAAAATGGGGCTTAAATCCGTTATAATAGATGAACCACCCACGGCACCTGCGCCAGAAGGAGCTAGAGACGGCATAATAGATGAGCTAAAGAAACATGGTTATGTCGGCAAGCTAATTGAAAAGGAGAAAACGTAATGACTTCCAAAAGAGTAGTTTTCCAGTCTGCATTAGATAAATCAACGATCGCACAGGAAGGCCAGCAGCCACAACCGCTCCTTGATTTTCTTCGGTCTAACGGACTGCTTCAAGTGACTTCGATACCACAAGTCTCGACACAATCCCAGGCCAAGATTAAGACCCCTATTTTAGACGTCTGGAAATCCGGTCATCGCCCTTTGCGCGAGCTCCTCGCCTCGGTTGCCACTGGCCTCAATACCCAAACTCAGACCAACACTGACGACAAGGACAAGCAGAAAAGTGAAGCAGTGAAAAAGACCCAAGAAAAGGCAAAGGACGACATCTACTCGGAGGCCTCTATATTCAGTTGACTTCAGAGGAGGTGAAAATGAAAACGAGTCAAACCCATCGGAATTATAAGTTGAACACCGGAACATCAAACAAGACATGCCAATGTCCACCAGCGGCACAGATAGTGAGACCAGTTATATCAGAAATCAGGAAGATCCGCGCCCGAGGTCTCAACCCCTTGACGGTCAAGAACATCCCCACGTTAACTTCCTTGGGTGGAGTGCTATCTTGGGGACCAAGTGCGACGATTGGCAGCTTGCCAAGTATTACCGGAATTTTAAGTGGCCCGCAGCGGACCCTATTAGGCGAGTCTACGCCGATTCTTAATGGCCGTCGTTTGAAGGCTCTCGCTAGGGTCCTCGAGTCACCAGCGCCAGTCGCAACCCAAGAGGGGAAGGCATCGGTCGGCGATGCATCCATAGAGATTTATTAACCCCCTTTTTTTTAGGTTATGTAAAGTCTGTGACGAATAGGACTGACTGTAAAGAATCATCGGATGCGAACGGAGGCAATTATCCCGTTGTTACATTATTACTTAAATAATTGAATCATTTATAGACATACATGCTACTATCCGATGTTGAAATTCGCGAAGCTATGAAGAAAAAGAAGATAGTTATTGAACCATTCTCTGAGCCAAGCCTACAACCCGCAAGCTATGATCTGAGGGTTGGTAAACGCATGTTGGTGAGTGGTGAAGAAGGCGAATTAGACCTAGAGGATAAGCATAGCGCGACCTTGAAAGCGGGTCAATTCGCTTTAGTCACAACACTAGAAAAAATAACACTCTCAGACAGTGTTGCGGCTCACATAGGAATGAAGTCTTACTATGTCAGAAAAGGGATAATCTTATTGAGTGGTCTGCAAATTGACCCCGGTTGGAATGGCTTTCTTGTATTAGGTATGTATAACGCGTCACCGAGAAGCATAACTCTAGATTATCAGAGTACTGTTTGCTCCATCGATTTCTATAGTCTTGCAGTTCCAGCGTCACGAACCTTCCCCACAAATGAAGAACAAGAAAGCGGTTTTATTCCTAAAATGGATAAGGATTATTTAAGAACTCTTGAGACTTCAACTCTTTCGGAAATGTCCGAGTCTGTAAGACATCTATCGGAAAACGTAGGTCGCCTTTCGGGTATAATGTATAAGGTCATGGTACCTTTGATTATTGGAATATACTTGGCAATATTAGCTGGGCTGTTTTTGGTTAGATAAAAGTAGCCCTTCCTGGCGTTGGCTATCTTCTCCTCAAACTCGTCTTCGGGTATGGCCGCGATCCTCTGCCAACGCTGAGACTCTTTATGCTCAACACCTAAATCCTTGAGAGTGGGTTTTGCCGTGGACATGTTGTCCGGGGCATTTTCGTACTGGTTTTTTGCGAGTAAGTCGGCTTCCTCCATGTCTTTGATGAACTGGCCGGCCTTACGCTCAGCCCTGAGCTTGATTTCAAGATTAGTGGAGTGAAGCTTCCCTATCCTGACATCGGAGAAGAGAGAAAATATAATTAATAATTATTTCTATAGAAAACCCCTGATCTCCTTCTCGGATTTTCAAAAGGGTCCCACGTGGAACTGTTTTTAGGCATGCGCTCTAGCGTAATGTCGCCATGGCGGTCAAGTCCCTTGAGGATATTGCTTGGGAGAGTTTCCTCTCAGCCAATCGGCGAGCTCCTGGGGCGTGCGCCGCGTGAGCATCCACTCGCATAGCTGCCTGCGGTGACGGGCACGGTCCTCTTGATACTTCGCCTCGTCGCGCAGGAGCTCGAGCTCACAGATGCTCACCTTCTCCAAGTCCTCGATCTCCTTGTCCGTATAGGGGTAGTTTTTCGGCTTCGTCAACCCTCAAGTTCCTCCAGCCGCGCCTGACGACATCCCCAACGAACCCCTTCAAGCTCAAATATCAGACAACGCTGTCAGCACCTTAAAGGAAAATGGATTAATTTGGAAGAACTCCCGCCGCGCTCCCGATATATCTAACAACGATGTTTTTGAATGATAATGACCCGTTTCGCGATGATGGGGGAAGAGGGATCTCTAATGATGCTGGAATAGAGTCTCTCTTCCCCCTTAATACGTAATTATTTGACTTAAATTATTTTAAAAATTTTTATTTTGTGATCAAATTAAAATAGTAAAATAATGATGAATTTATATTTATTTAATGGCTTAAAGATGACAAAAATAATATATATCCTTAAAAAGATAATGGCTCAATGTCAATGAAAGCATACGTTATACTAGAAACCGCCAAAAAAAATACTGGTTTTATCCCTGGTAAATGTGGTCCGCACTTGGCCTAGTGAAGAGGAGGTACTTCTCATCTTGGCTAAGCTCCTCGAGTACCCTCTTCGCGAGGAGGCCCACTAAATCTTTGAGGTTCACTTTCTCCTCGATGTCTTGAAAGCTCTTGAATGGCATCTTCTCCCGGATGTCGATTATCTGAAACATTAGCCTCTTCCCTATGCCTGGTATTAGCTCGAGGCTGTGCATCCTCGGCGTCACGGGTTGACTTGTGTTGAAGAAGTTGACGAAGTAGGGCTCATTTGCCTTGACTATGAGCTCGATGATTCCGGGGAGCTCCGCTTTAGCCGAGCTGGTTAGGTCAGAGTAGGTGACCCTTCCGACTATATGGGAGACTAAAGCCCTGTCTCCTTTGCCTACGAAGATACGGTCTCGAGGGTTATAGTCGGCGTCCTTACTAGGCGAAGCCTCTAGGAGGGTGAAGTAGGACTCACCCACCATCTGTATCACGCCCGCTGAAGTGTGGGGTGTTCTCGGCGCCCCGGGTCGGCCGTGTGGAAGATAGTCTAAGACGTAGGCGTACTCCTCATATTTTTTCTGCTCCCTATACAGATCAATTCACCCCCGGGGAAACCTACAGGAACCTATACCGTGGCCCTGTATTTCTTAATTATCATAAGAATACCGTTAACGGCCTCTTCGGAGATAATCCTCTGTCGGCCTAGGAATGTGCGGATCTCAGCGATGCTCCCAGGCATGCAGTTGGCGAGCTGAACAGCCAACTGCCTATCGATGCCGCCCTTCTCCATCAACTCGGAGACGAGCTTCTCCGCATCTCGCTCGTTAGTCTTTGTGAACCGTACCGTGTAGTCGAGGACCCTGCGCTGGAGGGGATCGAGCTCCTCCGCCTTGGCTTCAAGAAGAGCCTTAGCCTCGGCGACGGTTATCTCCTTCTTCTCAACTACGGACATACTTTGTTTCCTCTTAGTCGACGTGCTTCCTTATGTGTTGAGGTAGTGCTATTATGGTCTTGACGATCTTTGTCTGCGGGATTTGTAGTACGTATGCTTTTCCCCGCTTAGCGACAACGGTTGCGACCTGCCCTTGGAACCTCTTATGGGGCATTCCCTTGTGGATGGCGGGGTCGATCCTTATGATGACCTTCTCTCCGGGGTTATACTCTGTGAGTAGCCTACTGAGCGGTATTTTGCCGTGCTCCCTAACCTTCTTAGTCATGACGGCTCTGCTCTTCCTGCGTGGTCCTTGGCTTTTTCCCATTTTTTTTCGCCCCATTTCCGGAGATCAATTAACCCCGGCTGAGCACCACACCTGATCCACGCACTCTTTTATAAGTTCTACTGAACCTCAGAGATCAAGGTTTAGCCATACTTTATGTTGATCGGTAAATCGCTGACTGAGAGCAGTTTTGTATCCCATAGATTAGTGCGCATGTAGGCTAATGCTTGCGAGGTTCAAGAAGCATCTCGAATAACAGACACTTTGTTTTTCGGCAACTTCATTAATCATCTTCAACTGTTTTCCTTAGGATTCGAATTGATGTTCCTCGATCCCTCCCGCTGCCGGGGGTGCAGACTCTGCGAGGCTGCCTGTTCACTTCATCACACGGGACATAAGGAGTTCAACCCGACTCTAACGAGTACGAGGATATCGAGAGACAATGACACAGCACGCATCACTATGAGCATCGACTCAACATGTGATATTTGCACTGGAGAGGAGTCACCCCTATGCATAAAGTACTGCGCCTATGGCGCTAGGGGTGTATCTAAGTGAGGCGTCCAGGCTACGCGGGTAAGATCCTTAGAGTAGACCTGACCAGCCAAAAACTTAGTACCGAGCCGACAACGAAATATGCCGAGAGGTTCATAGGCGGCCGAGGCATAAACACCTGGATACTCTTCAACGAGTTACAACCATCCGTGAGGCCCTTCGACCCTGAAAACCTACTCCTCTTTGGTGTCGGTCCCCTCGTCGGCACCCTCTCCCCGTTTGGTTGCAGGGTCTCCGTAGATACGAAGAACGCCTACACTGGTGGCGTTGGCTCTGCAAACTGTGGCGGCCACTTTGGCAGCGAGATGAGGCACGCGGGATTCGACAACATCGTCTTCAGGGGGCGGTCTAAGGAGCCCGTATACCTCTGGCTCAACGATGGCGAGGCGGAGCTTCGGGACGCTCACAACCTCTGGGGGAAGACCACTTGGGAAACCGAGCGAGCCCTACGGAAGGAACATAGAGACAATGAGGTACGGGTTATAGGCATCGGCCCAGCGGGTGAGAACCTCGTTAAAGCCGCCTGCATCATCTCGGACAGGGCTAAGGCCGCAGGAGGCTCAGGTGTTGGAGCCATCATGGGCTCCAAGAACCTGAAGGCCATAGCTGCTAGGGGAGCCCAGTCGATAACCGTTGCCGAGCCCGAGAGGTTCCTCCGCGCTGTAGATGAGGCGAGAATTACGATAGAGCAGTTCCCCAAAGCCAAAAAGTACCGGAGGGATGGGTACTACGGTGTCGAGAGCTACTTCGGGAGCCCCGTCTGGGAGGCGGGCCTCCGCCCAGTAAGAAATGGCCAGGACGACTATTGGGCCCAGGAGAAGGTTCGTCTCGTCTCCGGGGATGCCATGGCGAAGTATCGCACGAAGATACTAGCATGTTATGGTTGCCCCGTCGGTTGTATGCCCTGGATGTTGGTCCCTGATGGTCCCTACGCATGTGAGGGGGAGGGTTGGTGGAACAACAGCAGCAACAGCTTCTGCACACGTGTTGACTGCACCAACCCTGAAGCCGCAATAAAGGCTCACCTTCGAACCAATCAGCTTGGACTCGACGGGGACAATGCATCCGTGGTTACCGCTTGGGCCTTCGAGTGCTACGAGAAGGGGCTCCTCACAATCGAGGACACAGACGGACTCGAGCTGAAATGGGGGAACCACGACGCAGTCATCGCAATCCTCGACAAAATTGCGTACCGCGAAGGCGTCGGTGAACTCTTGGCAGACGGCGTCAAGGCCGCCTCTGAGAGGTTGGGTAAAGGTTCGGAGGAGTTCGCCCTTCACATCAAGGGGCAGGACACCGTCGACGGTGTCCGCATCTCTAAGGGCTGGGGATTCGGCGTAGTCACATCAACTGCCGCGGGCAGGCACCTCCGTGGCGCAGTACACAGCTTAAGTCCTGAAAATTTCCTCAGCTATGAGAACATCCCTCACAGCGTCTACATGCAAGAGCAGTTCAAGGCGATTCTCGACATGACGGGGACCTGCCTGTACAACAACGGCCTCCTTTCATGGGAGAGCAAAATCGCACCCGACGCGGCGCGGTACTTCGCGGAACTCACAAGCAGCCTCACAGGGGTGAACATCTCCGCAGATCACTTCATGAGGATTGGGAGACAGGTTCAAAATGTAGAGAAGGCCTTCAACGTACTCCACGGCGGATTCACTCGGAAGGATGACTACCCGCCGAAGAGGTACTGGGAGGAACCTGTAAAGTCGGGGCCCTATGAGGGAGAGCACATCGACCACGCGGCTTGGGAGAGGATGCTCGACGAGTATTACACTCTACACGGTTGGGACCCCGAGACGGGTCTACAGAAACGGGAGACTCTGGAAGAGCTAGGCTTAGTTGAGGTAGTTGAGAAACTTGAGACGCGAGACCTACTCAGGTAGAGTCTACTGCTGGAACATCTTGAATGGCATATTCCGCAGTCTACGGTTTCCCTTCAACTGCTTCAGCATCTTCTTCATGTTCTCATGTTGCTTTATGAGCTCCTTCACCTCAACCTCTGTTGTGCCAGAGCCTCGGGCAATACGCTTCATCCTACTGGAGTTGATGACCTTCGGGTCCTCCTTCTCCTCGACCGTCATGCTTCGGATGATTACCTTCCACCTGTCAAGGCGCTCCTCCGCCTTATCCATCTCGGCTTCGGGAAGCTGGTAACTCATTCCAGGGATCATTCCCAGGACCTTCTGGATCGGACCCATCTTACTCATAGCTTCGAACTGGTCATACATATCCTGTAGGCTGAACTTGCCACTCATCATGGCGCGGACATCCTTCTCCGAAGGCTGAATCTCTGCCTCCTTTACCTTGGTGACAAGACCATCGATGTCTCCCATACCGAGTAGACGACCCACGAAACGGCTGGGGGCGAAGGGTTCAATGTCCTCGATCTTTTCACCGGTACCAATGAACTTGATGGGGGCGCCAGTAGCCGCGACACCGCTAAGGGCACCTCCACCCCTAGCAGTGCCATCGAGCTTAGAGACGATGATGCTTCCAATGGGGGTCGCCTCCTTGAAGGCCTGCGCCTGTGCAGTAGCCTGCTGCCCTATTGTGCCGTCGAGGACTAAAACAATCTCCTGCGGCTTCACCGCGGCTGCGATCTGCTGCATCTCTTCGATGAGTCCCTTCTCCTCCTTGTGGCGACCAGACGTGTCAAGGATGACCACCTCATAGTTCTTGAAGCGATCCACGCCGTGCCTCGCGACGGCGACGGGATCTTTGCTATCCAGTTCACCATAGAAATCGATTTTGATCTGCTCCGACAGCTGCTTAAGCTGATTATAGGCACCTGGACGGAAAGTATCGCATGTAATTAGCCCTGTCTTTAAACCCCTCTTCTGATAATAGCGAGCAAGCTTCCCTGCAGTGGTTGTTTTTCCAGAGCCCTGGATTCCGACGAGCATGATGACGTTCTGCTTCCCCGGCTGGATCTTAATGTCTTCCTGTTTCTCTCCGACGAACAGGGTCAGTTCGTCGTAGACAACCTTAACTACGTGCTCCCTCCGGCTGATGCCTGGTGGTAGCTCCTCGTTGAGTGCCCTCTTTTCTATATTCTGGCTGAGCTGCATTACAAGGGAAACATTTACGTCTGCCTGTAGAAGGGCACGTTGGAAGTCTCGGATAAGCTCCTTGACGAGCGCTTCGTCGACCACCGGCGCCTTTATGACCTTGCGTAGGGCATCATAGAGACTTGAGCCGAGCTTCTCTAGGACCATCGAGGTTTCGTATTGTATCCGGTTGGCGACTGGATTAAAGGTTGCCGTAAACGGTGGGGACAACGCTATGAATGTTTAAGCAACATTAGGCGGGTTTATACCGAGCGTCGTAGACTATTACTTTGCCATTCCACGCTTTCTATCATGAAAGAGTTCTAGGGCGCGACTGAGAAAGGAGTTGAAAAGAAAATTAGGAAAATGGTCAAGCCTAAGGTCAGAGCTAAGAAAAGAAGTAAGATAAGGATCTAAGACTAGACCGGGTTCCGGTGGTCAAGATCGTCAATTTTTTAATCCTTATGGGGCTGGAAAATAGTTCAAAAAAATCGGAGATCTGAAGGTATCCAACTATTTTACTATTAATATGGCCTTGGTGCACTGGTCGACGACCTGGCGGCTGGTACTTCCCAGTATCCACCCGGTGATGCCACCGAGTCCTCTGCTTCCCATCACTATTAGACTTACGTCGAGTCGGTCCGCCTCTCCAACTATTAAGGTGGATGGTCGTCCCTCCTTGAGGAGTGCCTCTACCTTGATGTGGGGGTAGATCTCCTTAACCTCCTCCTCAGCCTTCTTTAATGATTGGCTGTAGGTCTCGTGCATACGCTCCTGGAGGCTCGCTATATCCATCGACTGGGCTCCCAGCTCCGCATTTGAGTAAACCGGTATGCTCACCTTTGGGACAACTGTCAGGATGATTAGCTCGCCCTCGAACATTGCGGCCATCTTTACTGCGTGGTCGAGTGCCCTCTTCGAGGCATCCGAACCATCGTAGGCTACGAGTACCTTGCTGAATACGGGGTCGAACATTGTCCTCGGATTAATGTAAGGTTGTTATTGGATTTAAAGCAGATATGAGTATCAAGCGTTTCAGTGTGCTTTCCGGGTTCTTTGTGACATGTACTTATTAAATAGCGGGTAAAGGGAAGCCCCACTTCTCCTAGTACAATTTGGTGTTTTTCAACGCCTCCCTTATGGCGTTCTCTTGGGCTTCAGTGAGCTGAAGGAGTGGCTGCCTCGGTACACCGGCTTTGTATCCCATCCTGTTTAACGTCGCCTTGATGGCAGCGACTTGGGGGAAGCTGGCGACTAGAACATTGTTAACGTGGCTTGCTATGCGCTGCCTCTTCCCCGCCATGGCGATGTCGTTATTCTTGAATGCGTGGTAGAGTTCGACGCAGGTGCCAGGAATGACGTTGGCTATGGCTAAGATGGCGCCCTTGCCGCCTAAGCTGAGAGTTGGGAGGAACATGTCGGCTGCTCCACTTAGGCAGGCTAACTTATCACCACAGAGGCGGATGATCTCGGCCATGGTTCCCGGGTTGCCGCTGCTGTCCTTCACGCCGGCGAAGCCGCTGCAGTCCTCGGCTATGTGAGCGATGGTCTTTGGGGCGATGCTGTAGCCTGTGAACTTCGGGACGTTGTAAAGGATTACTGGTATGTCAACGGTGGAGATGACCCTGGAATAGTGATTGTAGAGTTCCCCCTCGGTTGGGTGGAAAAAGTAAGGCGTGGTGATGAGGACTGCTTCAGCTCCAGCGTTCTTAGCGTCCCTTGTGAGTTCAATGGTTTCCCTGGTCGCCATGGCGCCTGTGCCGGCGATGACTTGGGCGCGTCCGTCAACCTGCTCGATGACGAATCCAAGCGTCTCAATGAGCTCCTCTCTACTGAGGTAGGGAGACTCCCCTGTACTCGCATTTGCTACTATGCCTGAGACCCCGGCTGCGATCCAATATTCAATAAGTTCACCAAGCGCATCGTATTGAACCTCGCCCTCAGCATCGAATGGAGTGACGTTGGGGACGTAGACACCCTCTAGATTGAGCCCAGCCATGGTACTAGATCCCCTCATATGGTTAAAACTGGTTCGGGAGCGAGCTTTATAGTCTCCACATCTGTATCCTCTTCCTTGATGGCTCGACTTTACCCCTCAGGTGTTCCCCGTAGTATCGAATACCCTGAGATGCCACTCTATGGATTCCTCGAAAACAGCGCAAGGAAGTTCCCCGACAGGTCTGGTGCCCTCTACTTAGGGAACAACGTCGGTTACGGTGAACTCTGGGAGAAGGCGCTGAGGCTCGCTGGCTCTCTAAAGCAATTAGGAGGCGAAACTGGGAATCGAGTCGGCCTCATACTTCCCAATACCCCCCAATTCATCATCGCCTTTAACGGCATCCTCGCGGCCGGTGGAGTGGTCGTTCCTGTTAACCCACTGAATCCCGTGAAGGAGATCGGTAGAGAACTCGAGGAGACCGACTGTAAGGCGCTCATAATCCTCGACAGGCTTCTCGAAAAGCTCCCCGACACCTTCAATGGTAAGCTCGTGGTCGCTGAGGCTGCCGAGTATGCTCCCACTCATATCAGACTACTCAATAGCCTTACATACAGGGCCACAATCCCAGCGTTCTCCCATAGATTCGAGGAACTCACTAAGGGCGTAGCAGCCAAGCCGATTGAGGTTACTCCTAGGGAAGACTTGGCTGCGATCCTCTACACCTCAGGCACAACAGGGCAGCCTAAGGGGGTAATGTTGACACACTTCAACCTGGTCGCCAACGCCCTCCAGAGCTACTTCTGGCTCCGCGGATGGGGGTACAGTCCAAAGCCCCAGTTCGCTGGTTGGCCGCTCGTCCTATGCGCGGTGCCCTTCTTCCATAGCTATGGATTAAACGTGCTTAATGAGGCGATGAGCTTTGGTTGCACATTGGTGCTGGTTCCCGACCCGAAACCGGGAGCCATCCTCGAAGCCATCCACAAGCACGGCGTCACCCACGCGCCCCTCATCCCCCGATTCGTGACGGAGATCCTCGACCATCCCCGGTTAAAATCCTATGATCTAACAAGCATCACCACGGCTTCGAGCGGGGGTGCATCGATCAGCCCTGAGGTTATGAAGAGTTTTGAGGCTGTAACAGGCGCGAGGTTCCACCAGGGCTACGGGCTGACGGAAGCCGGACCCGCGACCCACGCAACACCCATCGAGGGGGAACATAACTACCTCAGTGCTGGCCTAGCGTATCCAGACACCGAAGTAAAAGTCGTCGACCTCCAGGTCGGTGAGGTAGAGATGCCACGGGGGAAGGAGGGAGAACTCCTCATTCGAGGGCCCCAGATCATGAAGGGCTACTGGAAGTCGCCAAGGGAAACCATGCTTGTGCTGAAGGACGGCTGGCTATTTACTGGTGACATTGTACGGGTCGACGAGTCGGGTTGGCTATATGTAGTCGGTAGGAAGAAAGATAGAATTTTGGCTTCGGGTCACACAGTTTGGCCGGCAGAGGTCGAGGAGGTACTCCTCGCTAGCCCCGACGTCGCGATGGCTGTGGCCATAGGTGCCCCCGATCCTTTACGATGCAATACAGACATTCAAGCTCTAGTGGTGCTGAAGAAGGGCGTCGACCCCGAGGGTGCTGAGGTAAGAATAATGGGGCTCTGTCGGAGTCGGCTTCAACCCTACCAGGTTCCGGGGAGGATCGATATAGTATCTAATCTCCCCTTGAACCAGATGGGGAAGGTTGACCGACTCGCAGTCGAGGTCGAAATAGAGCGCCGTGTTCAAAAGGCGATGAATGACTACACCAGAGAGCACTTAGCGTAGAATCCTTAAACCCAGTGGCCCATTGTATCGCATGCTTCCATCTAAGGAAGTTCTGAGAGACAGAATAACGCGCATAATAGCCGCCACGAGGTTTCCCTTCATAGATCAAACTAACTGGGACGAGGACCGACGCACTTTAATTAACACACGTAAAGAGGCGACCTACGCTTTCATGGGACCTAAGGGTAAGGTGTACCCTAGTATCATAGTTCTTAACCCCGACGGGGCCATCCGCGAGATCGGTGATGTTGAGATGGAAGTCGAGCCTGGGCTCGTCCCTAAATGGAGGCTACTATCCGAGCAGACAGGGATGGGGGAGAAGTATAAGAAGCTCTTCGTCTACGTCCCCAAGGGCGAGGGAAGGAAGACCAGGAGACTACTAGAAGAGAACCGAATCGAGTATGCTGGAATTCGCGAGTGGAGCATCGAGAAAGGAACCCTCGTCACCCGTCCAGTAGTTACACCGGACATGGACTATGACCACAGGATCAGCTAAGCGGAATCAGTAGGCTCGCCAGATAGTCTTCAGCCTGCTTTATTGTATTCTCGTCGTATATTGACCCCAGCTCCCTCTTCAGGTACTCACCCAATGCCCAATGGATAACACCAGTCTCCTTACTATAGACAGCTATGCGGGCGTCGTCGAGGGTTTGTAGCTCGTTGTAGAAGTCGTCGGTTATTCTCCCGTTACCGCCATGGAGAAAACTGTAAAGTTCCCCGCGCTTCATCGCCTTCCTCTCATGGATGATGATTGCGGTGTGCATTGACCTGGGAGGAAGTGCCCTAATCCTCATCCCAACCTCCCTTATGAACCGCTCCTTGATTATTTCCTTGAACTTCCCGGATATGTCGATCTGCGTTAAGATTGTGGGCTTATCGTATTGAATGATCTGGTGCATTCGTTGGTCGATGAGGTGGTTGAAGTCATCAATATTAAAATCTGGGCGAACCTTGGGAAGCTGCACCTTTTCAGCCTTTAGCTCGGCAGTTTCCTGCTGCCTTATGAGCTGCTCAAGCTTCACGTTACTCGTGTTGAGTTCCTTCTTGAGGCTCTCGACCTCGGTGCGCAAGAGGGCTATCTCGTTGTCGCGGCGAGCTAGCTTCGACTCCAATTCCGCAATTCTCCGCAAGGTTGTGTCGGATGTTGGAGCGGGAAGGAATTGGGGTAAACCAGTTTGGGTGCTAGGTGCCTGCTCTTCCTCGCCACTCGAGGGTTTGTTCATATATTTCTCGGTGTCTCCTGCGCCAATATTTTTCTCGCCCAAATTCTAGTCCTCTTAGTTGATCAGTATAGCTGATCTTATTCATGTTTATATCAATAAGGTTTTACTCATGAATGAAAGTGGGGAGAGGTGCAGGGTTATTCAGGTTGGTTATCAAGCTTGTTTTTGATGTGCTTGAGACTCAGACGAAAAAAGGGGGTTTTTCTCCCTTAACAGGCTAAGATCTTATCCGCCGCTTAGAATGCGTTTAGGCTTATCTAAGTCAACTAGGTCACGCTAACTCGTATGCGAATCGCTGGTTTTATACCCCGTTGAGGCGAGATCATCCTCGATTATCTTGTCTAAGGATGCTGCGTTCAATTGGGTGGATGAGAACGAGAAGGAGATTGTCAAGATCAGCGACAAGGCGTGGGAGTACGCTGAAGTGGGCCTCCAGGAGACGAAGACTAGTAAGCTTTTCGCCGACTGGATTGAGAAGCGGGGCTTCAAGATTGAACAGGGTGTCGCCGATATGCCGACTGCGTTCGTGGCGACGTGGAGCAACGGTGAGGGCCCCACCATAGGGTTGATGGGTGAGCTAGACGCTCTCGCGGGGCTCAGCCAGAAAGCCGTCCCCTATAAAGAGCCAGTCAAAGAGGGGGCTCCCGGTCATGGTTGTGGCCATAATATGCACGGAACCACAGCCCTCGCCGCCGCCGTCGCGATGAAGACCGCGATGGAGGAGAAGAGGATCAGGGGTACAGTCAAAATGTATGGCTGCCCCGCCGAGGAGACGCTCGTTGGGAAAGTCTGGTTAACCCGTCACGGGTTCTTTAAGGGCGTCGACGCGTGCCTTAGCCACCATCCTGGTTCCTCCAACACCGCCGGAACTGGCAGCAGTAACGCCATGAATAGCTTCAAGGTCCACTTTTACGGGAAGACTGCCCACGCTGCGGGCGACCCTGAGAACGGGATCAGCGCCCTCGATGCGGTCGAGCTAATGAGTAACGGCGTCAATTACATGCGGGAACACGTAATCGAAAAGGCTCGGGTCCACTACGTCACTGAAGTGGGCGGTGGTCAACCCAACGTCGTCCCCGCCTACGCCCGCGTCTGGTATTATGTCAGAGCACCGGAGCGAGAGCAAATGGAGCCTATCTACAAATGGGTCCTCCAGATAGCGGATGGTGCGGACAAAATGGCTCGTACAACTCACAAGATAGAGTTCCTCACGGGCTGCTACAATGAGCTCCCCAACGGAAAGCTCTGCGAGATGATCGTAGCCAACATGCGTGAAGTAGGCGCACCGAAACACGACGAGGAGGAGCTCAAGTTCGCGAAAGAAATGAACAAGAGTATTGACCCAATGCAGAAAAAAGAGGGGCTCAGGAAGTCGAAGCGCCCCGGCTGGGAGAAACTGCTCGACGAATACTTTGATGAGCGTATCCTAGACGACTACGAAGCTGGAGAGGTGGGCGCAGGAAGTACCGACGTCTCAGATGTTAGCTGGGTGACACCTACGAAGGAGTTCAACACGGTCACCTGCATGTTAGGAACACCAGGTCATAGCTGGCAGTTCACAGCCCAGGGAGGAATGAGCATTGGTCACAAGGGTCTACTCTTCGCCACCAAGACGATGGCCGGGGCGGGCCTTGACCTAATGACTAAACCGAAGCTGCTTAAGGAAGTGAAAACTGAATTCAAGACGAGGCTTGCTGGAAGGAAGTACACTCCACCGATCCCACTTGACCTCAAACCACCGCTTAATCAGTTCTAATAATTATTTTTTAAACTGGTCCTTGACTCTGAATTGTTTCTTGTATAGAACCCTGATCTTGTCTAAGGTTTCAGCGTCTTTGGGTCCTTTATCGTCGCGGATGCGTGTGATCCTGGCGAATCTTAGGGCAAAGCCACTCAAATAATGGGGGCTCCTTTGGATCTCATTGAAGCTGACCTCGACGACGATCTCAGGGCGAACCGAGACGGTGTACTCGGTCTCGCTGACCTTAATGGCTTGAAGGCGCTTCGTCATCCAGCGGAACTCCTCATCTGTGAGACCCTTGAAGGTCTTTCCCACTACTTTCCATTCATCACCGTCTCTGGCGGCAAGATGGTAGTTGCTTAGCCACCCCTTTCTCCTACCGGAACCCCACTCCGCAGCGCTTATCACAAGGTCTACCGTCTCAGCCGGCTTGAGCTTGAGCCAATCCTTGCCGCGGGCACCGGGGTTATAATGGCTGTCTAGGCGCTTCACCATTAATCCCTCATGACCTGCCTTCATCGCCGCCTTGAGAAAGGCGGCGGCCTCCTCAGGACTGTTGGTGACTGTGCGTTCCACAAGTAGCTCCTTTGGCGCTATCTTGCTGAGGATCGACCACCTGATCTCATAGGGGGCATCGATGAGTAGGGTGCCGTCCAGATAGAGGATGTCGAAGAGATGAAGCTTAAGAGGTATCTGATCTGTGGCCTGCTGGATGTCGTTAACTCGGGTGAAGCGCCGCATAAGGTCCTGAAATGGAAGAGGTTTCCCCTCTGAGCCAATAGCTGTGATCTCACCCTCCACTATGAGACCGACGTCGGGGAGGAACCTCTGCACAAGGTTGACTATGTCTGGGATGCTCTCTGTGACGTCGCTCAGGCGGCGACTGTAGATCCTTACCTCATCTCCGAGACGGTGGATCTGGACGCGTGCGCCGTCGAACTTGTATTCAAAGACCGTTTTTCCCCCATGCTCCTTGATCGCCTCCTCCGGATTATCCACCGTCTCCGCTAACATCGGCTTAAGTGGAACAAAAAGCTCCGGCTTTACGCCCCCAAGTCCCTTCTCGCCCTGAGTGATAGCTATGAGGGCTACCTCCCCGAGGTTCCCCGTGAGCATCAAAGCACGCCTTATGAGTGGTAATGGTGCACCGGAGGCCTTCGCGAGGGCATCCAACATAACCCCCTCGTTGACTCCTATCCTCATTTCACCAAAGATGATCCTAACCAGGATCTCGACCTCGTCGCGGCTCGCATCGCTGATTAATCCCACAAGGAGACGTTCCTTCAGCTTCCGTGATCGCGACCCCTCCACCAACGCAATATCGCTTAGGGTTGCATGGACGCTGCGTATGGTGAGCTGGTCCCTGAAGAGGGTCGTCTGTTTTCCCTTAGCCAACACCCGTTTCATGGTGCTCCAACCGACCTCAAGGGTGCGAGGGTCGAATTCGGGAAAGATCTGGCCTACAACGAGAAGGACAGCGGGTGCGATCTCCTCCTGCTCTAGGCCAAGTAGAAACTCGGCTATTAGGTGCGTCTTCTCATTACGCTTCGCCGTCGCCTCTAGAGACTTACAGAGCTCTGCCAACCGCATAAAGGGGGTTACCAAATCAGACTCCTCCCAACCAGTCTCCGAGACTCTTCTGCCACCGCGCTTTTCTCATACGTGTGATAACCGTCTCTACTCGCTTCCGGCTGAAGCTGTGCTCCTCGCATAGAAACCCTATTAGTTTCTCCTCTTGGACTGATTTCTCATCTGAACTATAGTTATCGGTGACCGATGGGTGAAGATATAGGTCCCTGATGGCGTCGATCTCGACTGGTAGTTTGTCTCTGATCTCAATTGGGAGTCCCTCCAGGTTCCCATGTTTTCTCAGAAGCTTCAGTGCGGTCTTGGGTCCGATTCCCCGAATGCCTGGGTTGAAGTCCGTGCCGAGGAGGATCCCTAAGTCGATGAGCTGCTCACGGTTGAGTTGAAGCGTTTTAAGAAAACCTTCGAGTTCGATCACTTCAGGCTTCAGCTTTCGTGCCCGCCCTTTACTTGGAAGCCACTCCTCCCCCTGGATAGTAATATAGCGAACTAAACGTGGTGCGCCGAAGAGTAGACTGTCGTAGTCCTGACTATTTGATGCCCAGACATCACCAACCGCCGCCATATGAGCAGCCTGCGCTTCTCCCTCAGATGGTGCCTGAACCCAAGGGATGCCGAGGAGGTCGAGGAGCCTCTTCGCGTCGGCTATCTCTTCCGCTGTTAGTTGCCCGGTCATAACCGCTTTCGACATCGCGTTTTTATAGTCCCCAACGGCGATAGCCTCTCTATACTCCTTTTCGAACTTTATTCTGATATCCCGCCGCTTATCTAATTCGGCTCTCTTAAGCTGCGGTGGCTTCCCATCAAAGACAAAGACGAGCTTCATCGCATAGTCTGATATAAGGCGCGTCGAGCGGAAAGCGAGGCCAACAAGGTGACTAGTAACTCTCCCTTGCCCATCCATCAGTAGCTGCCCGTTGCGAGTTCGTATGAGCGCCAGAAACTGATGAAGAACGACAAATCCATCAACAGCGAAGCTCCTCCCCCTAAGATCTTCAAGGGTAACGACCTTCTTCTCGATTATCGGGGTGAGATAGACACCCAAGGGGGACCGATTTGATGTGCTCCGCCACGGTTAAATCGGTTTAGATTTTATCAGGCAAGAGATGTTTGGTTAAAAAAGCTTGTGCTGGAACAAGTAACCTTGATTTTTCATAACGTGAGTTGAAGTGGGTAGAGAGGCTCTATCGTGCTCGAGGCCAGAGTTAACAAGGAAGAGCATGTAAATCGAAAACAACGATGATAAGCGGGGAGATCATGCTGTAAGGCGCTGAAGCCTTCCCTCGAGCATCTTTTTCGGCAGGGCGCCTAGTGTTTTATCCGCGAATTTACCTTCCTTAAAGTAGAGAAGGGTGGGGATGCTCATAATCCCGAAACGCATCGGTACTTTTCTGTTCTCATCAACATTTAACTTCCCAAAGGTGATCTCTGGGTGCTCTCCCGCTAGTTGCTCCACGATGGGGCTTAACATGTTGCAGGGTCCACACCAAGCTGCCCAGCAGTCAATGACGGCGTGCTTGTTCTTGGCTACGAACTCCTCGAAGGAGTCGTCGGTGACGACGACCGGTTTATTCTGTTCGGCCATTTGAGTCGAGGTTTTGAGGAGCCGCGTTAAATATAAAGATATTTTAAGCTGTTCAACATCATTGAACATATGTCGCTCCGGGAACTGCAGAGCCTTATAAAAGCTCCTGAGCTAAGCGCCGATGACCTGATGCGCTGCACTCTTGGTGTTAAGATGACCGAAGTCGAGGCTTACTGTGCCCTCTCAGGCCTTGGCCTCACGAATGTCCAGGAGGTCGCTGAAAGACTCGGGAAGAGTCGACCCACGACCCAACGATTGATGCAGTCTCTTGTTGAGAAAGGGTTAGCGACACGGGAGGAGGAGCTCATCGGCCTCGGCGGTTATAAATTCGTATACAGGGCGGTGCCACCGGAAAGACTGAAGGTTTCGATAAGAGAAATGCTTGATAAATGGTATGATCGGATGGTGGAAGAGCTTAATGACTTACCCACAAAGATCGAGGAGATGGGTTGTCCGCGTCGATTTAGCAGGTCGTCAGGTACCTCTCGATCTCCCAGGGTGTAATCCTTGGTCGGCTAGACGCCCAGTCGGTGCCCACGTATTTTAGATATGCCTCGTATTCGACTCTCTTCGCCTTAGTCAGAGTCTTTGTAATGTAGTCACCTACGGCTCCTGTGATTACGGGGTCATTCTCGAAGACGCCAACAGCATCGCCTAGATTCTCTGGCAGCATGTCTAAATCCTTTGCGTGGTAGACGTTATCGTCAAAGATTTCCGGTGGCTCAGCTTTCCTCTTGACGCCGTCGAGACCCGCTCTAAGCATAACAGTCTCAGTTAGGTACAAGTTACAGCTCGGGTCAGGGTGCCTGTACTCAATTCGAGTGACCTTCGCCTTATCTCCTGGGTACTGGGGGACACGAACGATGGCGGAGCGGTTGCCAAGGCCCCATGCGATGTAGACGGGGGCCTCGTAGTGGGGTACCAGTCTCTTGTAGCTGTTCACCAGCGGAGCCACAATCATGCTCATCGCCCTCGCGTGGCTTAGAATCCCCGCGACGTAACTGAAAGCCATCTTACTGAGGCCGGTTTCACTGTCGCGGTCCCCAAAGAGATTCCTGCCCGTCTTGAGGTCCGAGATGCTTTGGTGGACGTGACAACCGGAGCCATTTGAACCCCAGAAAGGCTTGGGCATGAAGGTCGCTGAAGCATCGTGTTTCTCTGCGATGGTCTTGACAACGAGCTTGTAGAGGACTGCGTTGTCAGCTATCTTAAGGGCATCACCATATCGGAAATTGATCTCCTGTTGGCCCATGGCTACCTCGTGGTGGACCTTGTCCAATTGGAAACCAGCCGCTTCAAGATTTATCATCGTTTCAAGTTTCATCTCTTCGGTAGGATCCATGGGGGGTAGGTAGAAGTAGCCTCCCGCGCCGTAGGGGGCTATGCCTCCATTGCTCCTTTGGACGTAAAAATACTCCAGTTCGGGTCCCGTATTGAAGCCCATTCCCTTTGCCTCGAGCTCATCAAGGGTTGCCTTGAGACGGCCGCGGCAGTCTCCTTCGAAGGGTACGCCATCGGGTTTACTTAGGTATGTGAACATCACCGCTACACCAGGAGTTTCCCACATAGGGATCAGGAACGTCCCGGGGTCGGGGTGGGCTGTGAGGTCGCTATGCTCTATATTTACGAGCCCCATGCTCGAGCCGTCGAATCCTATTCCTTCGCTGAGGGCTATGGGTAGTTGATACTCGGGGATGAGCATAGCGCGGGGCATACCGTTAAGGTCGATTATTATTAAACGAACGTAGCGTATATCGTGCTTTTTCACTTCCTCCATTATGGACTCTATGCTTTCTGGGTGGGTTAACGCGCTTTGGGTCATAATAAACATGGGTATCATCGAAGTTAAATATATATGTTATCCCAATTTTACTATACATATGTATAGTAAATAAGTATTAATCTGTAATGAGCTGCTACTTGGAGAGGCTAGTGAGCAGAGCGCCCACTAGAATGGCAGCGCCGCCTAGGATCGTGAGAGGCGCGGGGATTAGGCCAAAGAGGGCAAATGAGCCTATGAATGCGGAAACGGGTTCAAGGTAGAGCCAGACCGTGGCCTTGACCGCTTCGGTTTTGCTGAGAGCGTAGCTCCAGAGTAGGTAACCGCAGCTGCTGCAGATGACTGCGAGATAAAGTATGCTCCACCACTGATTAGACGTGAGAGCGGTTATGGCTCCCCAGTTCGAGGTGAGACTCATGGGGAGGAGAAAAAGCATCCCCCAAACCGTCGTATACGCTGTGACCATTAGTGGTTTCCCTATCCTCTTCATTAGTCTCCGACTGAGTGTCGAGTACAGGCTCCAGCAGACAGCATCCCCGAGGAGGCAGGCAACGCCGACGAAGAAGAGCCAGTCAACGTTACTAACGAGTAGTTTGGGTAGGGCGATAAGGGCTACTCCTATGAGGCCCAGAGTTATTCCGAACCCCTTCTTGAGGTTGAACTTCTCCTTAAGCAGGGCGGTTCCGGAGAGCCCTGTGAGAACGGGTATCAACCCGGTTACCAGCACCGCCGAGACGCCAGCTCCAGCGTATTGTACACCCGTGTATTGCAGCCAGAAGTAGATGCTTATACTAAGGAAACCGAAGAGAGCTAACTCCTTCATATCCTGGAGGGTGGGCTTGTGGCCTTTCCTATACTCCCAGACGATGACGGGTAAATAGATCGCCGAGGCTATGATGAACCTGACAGTCGCTAGAATGACAGGCGATAAGGTTGTCAGGACTATGCTAGCCGCCACGAAGCTGAGACCCCAGATGATCGCAACTAAGACCGCTGCCTCGGTTCCATATCCCTTCTCGTTCGACATCCAGATACCTCGCGAGTTAATGAAATCAGGCTCAGCTCTCTACATATATTAAACTTATGGCAAATTTCATATACATGTGTATAGATAAGTTTATTTAAACTGAAAGGTGACCCTGAAATGTTTGCACTTGATGAGATCGATAAGAAGCTCCTGAAGGAGCTTCTCAAGGACTCGAAGAGGAGCCAGAGGGAGCTGGCGAAGGCGATAGGCGTCTCGACTGCGACGGTGATCAACCATATTAGCCGCCTCGAGTCGGCAGGGGTCGTCAAGGATTACACAGTTATGGTCGATTGGGAGAGGCTCGGCTATGAGCTCACCGTCATAATAGAGATTACTGTCGCTAGAGGCAAACTGATCGAGGTCCAGAAGACGATTAGTAAGCTCCCCTACGTATGCGGCGTCTACGATATCACCGGAGAGATCGACAGTATGGTTGTGGCGAAGTTCAAAAACAGGCAGGAGTTAAGTGAGTTCCCGAAGCAACTCCTGAGCATGCCGGACATCGAGAGGACGAACACTCACGTCGTTCTCAATACCGTGAAGGAAGATTTCCGGATGCTCGATAATCTTAGGTAGAACCGTACTTCTTCTTGTTTTCTTTCTTAACCCTCTCCAGGTAGTCTTCTCTGGGTGGGGCGAAGCACTCTATAAGCACCGCTGGTTTATCTCCGGTGGCGTCGAAGTTGTGAGGGACGCCACTTGGTGCAATGAACGTGCATTGAGACTTGATGTGTATCTTCTCGTCTCCAATGACGAGGTCTCCCTCACCATCCTGTAGGAAACCTATCTGCTCATGGGGATGGCTATGGGGCGGTGTCGGTAGCCCGGGATCGATGGTGTTGATCATCATCATGCACTTCTCGCCAGCCATAAGGATCTCACCGTGGCGGCCCTTCACCGTCTCCAGCTTGGACGCGTCTTTGCGCTTCACAACGTTGACCAATAAAGATCAGGATACTATTGACCTACTCTATGTTTAAGGCCTATGAGTCTACCCGCATTTCAATTGTACAAGGTGTCTCTATGCATGTCTCAACTGTGGACACTTTTATTGATGAGAGGAAGATTATTTAGAGTGGGATTCATCGAGGTTTGATGATCTAGTTGTCGTTGAAAGTCGGTAGGGTCTCCGGCATAGAGATACGTCTTCACTTCTCCTGGTTCCTGATCTTCGTCCTAGTTGCGTGGTCCCTAGCAGTAGGCTATCTCCCCAACGGCTATCCTGGACAAAACGTGATCTTCTACTGGAGCATAGGTGTAATCGCGGCCGCGACACTTTTCATCTCTGTGCTTCTCCACGAGATTGCCCACTCTCTCGTGGCACAGAGGTACAAGATCTCTGTAACAAGCATTACCCTCTACTTCCTTGGTGGCGTATCAGAGACAGCGGAGGAGGCACACACGCCCGATGCGGAGCTACGTATGGCGGCTGCGGGACCCTTAACTAGCGTCCTAATCGGCGTAATCTTCTATTTCCTCTGGCAGCTCGGCGGTAATTGGCTCCCAGTCGGGGCTATCGCAGTCTTCCAATATTCCTCATACATCAACCTCCTCCTCGCTGCCTTCAACCTCATACCCGCCTTTCCCATGGATGGCGGGAGGATCCTTCGCGCTTTCGTCTGGGGGAGAAAGAAAGACATTCTCCCGGCGACCCGAATCGTGACTAATATTTCCAGAATAATCAGCTTCGGTTTCATCGCCTTGGGCTTCCTCGACACCCTACTCTACGCCGGCCTCGATGGCCTATGGCTGCTCTTAATCGGTCTCTTCATCTCAAATAGCGCAACAGCAAGCATGAACGAAACTCGTGTTAGTCATGCACTAGCCGGTGTGACTGTTGGCGATATCATGTCAAAGGATGTGAAAACAGTCGAACCGGATCTCTCGATCCAGCAGGTCATAGACTACGCCTTCAAGTCCTACAAGCACAACGGTTTCCCGGTAGTAAAGAACGGTGAACTCGTAGGAATAATAACCGAAGAAGATATTCGCAAGATACCTACTGAACGCTTGGACGAGAAACGGGTGGACGACGTGATGAAGCCAGCGAAGTTTTTACTGACCGCGAAACCTGGAGACAATGCTTTGGATGCGTTGATCAGGATGTCCAAGGGGAATATTGGTAGGCTCCCTGTCTTAGATGGTGATAAGCTTGTTGGGATCATTACACGTGGAGACTTCGCTAGGACAATTCAGGATAAGATGAAATTCAGAAGCTGAGTTTAGTGATCTTATAAACTCTCGGTCAGATCGATCCCCTTTTTATTAAGGAACCTTTTAATTTCGTCGATGGTCGGCACATTCTTCCCGGTGGCTAACTTGGTTACCTTGACTGCACCTACTGCATTAGCCATTATCGCTGTCTCCCTAAGTGGCCACCCTTGCATAGTACCGTAAACGAAGGCTGCGTTGAAGGAGTCCCCCGCACCGGTAGTGTCTACAACCTCAACTGAGAAACCGGAAAAGTGCTCGGCACCAGAAGACAGGTACACCGAGCAACCGTCGGCCCCACGTTTCAAGACGACCTGTGCCGGACCTAGTCGGAGGAGGCTATCGGGGTCCTCGGGTACTCCAAGCGAGTGAGCTGTGAGGCGCATCTCCCTCTCATTGAGGATGAGAACATCGGTAAGCGCGATCGCCTCCAGGAGCGACTCCTTCGGGATTTTATCTGCGTAGGGACTTGTATCGAAGAATACACGGGCCCCCGCATTCGAGGCGACCCTCATAGCCTTACCCGCAGCTTCTCTAATTGGCTCCTTAACCAAAGAGTAGCCGGAGCCGAAGAAAGAGCGTGAACCAGCGAGGTAACCTTCGTCGAGGTCCGCTACTTTAAGCAGCTCGGAGGCACCTTCGAAGCCGACGTAACCATGCGTACCCTTAGGGGTGAGTAAGACTAGACATGCCGATGTTGGGTGACCTCTCCTGATTTTCAACTGAGATGTGTCGACTCCTTCAGACTCGAGACCTCTCCGGTATAATGCACCGTTATCGTTGTCTCCGATGCAGTCCACAACCCCCGCTCTAAGACCTAGACGGCTCGCAGTGATGAGGAAGTTGCTGGAACCACCGAGGTGCCTCTCCATGCCCTTGCTGCGCACTGAGTCCTCGTTCCCCCGTGGAAACCTTGGCACGGGAATGATGATGTCGACGACTGAGTCTCCAACAGTGACGACATCGAGGGTCATCGGTACACCTCCGCGAACATCATTAGATCTTCTGCTTTTTCCATGAGGTGGAGGCTATTTGTATTGTCGACATAGTCAACTATGTCCCGTGGGAATGCTTTGATGCCACTGAATGCACCGGCAATCCCCCCAGCGATGGCGCCTATGGTATCGGTGTCTCCACCCATGTTAGCTGTGAGCCTGATAGTGGTCATGGGGTTGCCTTCCGCAGCGGCGAAGAGGCCGAATGCGGTTGGAATCGCGTCAGCGCTGGCTATGTCGGCTCCGATGTTGGTGTAGAGGATCTCCCCAACCTTTTCGGGCTCTTTGTTCCGCGTAAGCTTGATAGCGAGCTTGATCCTCTTCTCGACCGAGGGGTAGGCGAGTTGGGCTCCGCGCCCCTCGCCAAGTTTAGCTGCTAGCTTTGCTCTTCTCAGAACGGAGGCTATTGTGGATGAAAGTCTGAGGCCCTCAGCTACGGCGGCGGCGACCGCAGCTGAGGCTGCGATGGCTACACCTGTGTAGTGGGTGGGCATGCATACCTCTTCGACGTCGTCTAGGAGCTTGGCCATGGGGTTAGAAACGTTGATTATGCCTACTGGGGCGATCTTCATGGCTCCCCCGTCGGTTGTACCCTGTCTCCCAGTGTCTGTGGGATCCTCCCCCGCCATGAGAGCTTGGACGGCGCGTATCGTGCTGGGGCCGAGTATCCTGGTCTCAAGAAGTCGATTATCTGTCACCCACTTTACAATTCGGTCCGCCATCCCCTTCCTGGAAAGCTTTCCATCTCTGAGGATCATATCTACAATCGCCATGGTGAGTTGTGTGTCATCGGTTATCGATCCCCTTGGGAGGCTGCCATGTAGTGGATGGTCGGGGACAGGTTTGAGGAGCGTCTCAACCCTCCCGTATCGTCTCCTGACCTCCGCTGACGTGTATCCCGCCATAGGCATGCCGAAAGCGTCGCCAACCGCTACACCGGCGAGGCATCCGTGTATCTTACCGAGGAGTCGGTCATCGAACCCGATTTTCTCGCCAGACAACTAACCCACCGTGGATAGTAATACGTCGAATATTGTGTATCAGCTAATAAGATGATTCAAGACGAGTTTCAGAGCTTAATAGGTTTAGACCCGCTTCCTCAGGGTCTTTCCCGGAAGTTTCCCGGTGTGCTTACCCTTGTCGATGGTGAATACTCCATTGCAGATAACGTAGGGTATGCCAGTGGGGAACCGATGGGGATCAGTGAAGGTGGCCTCGTCCTTGACTGTCTCTGGGTTGAAGACGACGATATCCGCCTTGTAACCCTCGCGCAGGAGGCCTCTATCCTTGAGACCGAGGCGCTGTGCGGGCGCCGAAGTCATCTTCCGGACCGCCTCCTCAATACTGATGACCTTCTCCTCGCGAGCATAGTGGCCGAGAACTCTGGGGAATGTGCCATAGTATCTGGGATGCGGCTTTCCCCTGCCGAGTACGCCCTTAGGGCTGATCGCGGTGCCGTCGCTCCCGATCATTCCGATGGGACTCTTCATGATGTATTTGACATCCTCTTCGGTCATTCCGAACATAACGCACGGGACTTGAGTGTTCTCTTCTATTAGTAGATCACAAGCAGCATCGTGAGGCTTCTTCCCCTGCCCCTTCGCGATCTCGGCGATGGTCTTGCCGTTGTATTTCGGGTTGTTCTTAGCGAAGACAACGAGGATCCCGTCCCAGTCGCGCTCTATGCGCTGCTCCTTCTCCATTCTCTTGCGGAGTTTGGGGTCGCGTAGACGTTCCATCATCTTCTCGGGGCCACCCTCGTGGACCCAGTGGGGGAGGATCGCCGCCAAACCGGTGCTCGAGGCGACGTAGGGATACTGGTCGAAGGTAACATCCACTCCCCTCGCTCGGGCCTTCTCCACGAGACTCAGAGACTCCTTTACCATTCCCCATGCCTTCCTGCCGTTGGCCTTGAAGTGAGCGATCTGGACGGGGAGACCCGCTTTTTCACCAATCTCTATGGCTTCCTCCACGGCTGGAAGGAGCGAGTCCCACTCCTCGCCCCTGATGTGGCTCGCATAGATTCCACCATGCTTCGCGGAGACTCTGGCGAGTTCTATGATCTCAGGGGTTTTCCCATATACACTGGGCGGGTAGATGAGGCCGGTGCTTATTCCATAGGTACCATCGGTCATAGCCTCATCCACCAGCCTCTTCATCTTCCGGAGTTCGTTATCGGTTGGTTCCCTGTCATCATAGCCCATTATGTTTTGGCGAACGGTGCCATGGCCTACCCAGGAGGCGACATTGAATGAGACCCCCTTTCTGTCGATGCGGTCGAAGTAGTCCCTCATAGAGACCCAGTCGTATTCGAAGTCCTCAGGGACGCTAACACGAGCATACTTGTCGCGGTAGGCTCTCAAAGCCTTGTTCATGGGTGCGGCGGAGATGCCACAGTTACCGACGACCTCAACTGTAATTCCCTGGTAGACTTTCGACTCAACCCTCGGGTTGACGAGTAGGGGGATATCTGAGTGGCTGTGGATGTCCATGAAGCCTGGGGCCACTACATTTCCCTTCGCATTTATCTTCCTCTCCGCCTTTGCACCTTTCAGGTCGCCAATGGCCTCGATCCGGTCACCGACGACTCCTAAGTCGGCCCTGAACCAGGTGTTTCCAGACCCGTCAACTACACGCCCGCCCTCAAACAGGATGTCGAACCGCAAATTCGTCATGACTTAACGTTTGGGTTGAAAACGATAAAGAGTTTAGTATAAGCCAAATGAAGCGTCAACTCTATACCGAGCGCTTTCCCGCAGATTATCAGTGGTACGGATTGTCTGAACCATATCACTATGTGAGGTTTCGCTGGTGGAATCCCCTCGATCTCGATAAATTAGTTTCCGAACTCGGTGACACGTATAAAATTGTCAAGAGGACAAACCCTAGGAACAACCACGAATTATCCCTCTACAGGGACGTGAGGGAGGAGGTAACCGTCACTGCCGACACCCTTGGTGCCAGATTGAGTCCGGTGAGGGCTGTACTGTTTCAGAGGGAGAGAAAGCCATTCACAAAGAAAGATGTCGCCCTACGCAATAGCGTTGTGGATATATACGACAAAACGACTCCAACCCCATTTCCATGGTCGGGCAGTTTCGAACCAAAGTACGATGTCGAGGAAGAGAAAAAGTAGGATAGGGACAGTGAAAAATCCCTTCTATCACTTCTTCCAGCTAAAACCGTTGGGAAAAACCCGATTCTAAATATAACTGCATAAAACAAATACTAAAGATCAACAAAAAAGCTCATTGGCATGCTACTTTAGCTTCTCTTTGAGGACCCTACCTAGCACTTGTATGCCTGTGACTATATCGTCCTCGGACGGGAGACTGTAGTTGAGGCGCATGTAGTTGTGAACCGGCTTCGTGAAGAAAAGGCTGCCCGGAACGTAGGCTACACCTTTCGCAACAGAGTCCCAGAGGATCTCATCGGTACTGAGGGTCTTCGGGAGCTTAACCCAGAGGAAGAGACCACCCTTAGGCTCATCCCATTTCGCTTTCTTGGGGAAGCTCGTCTCCATCGCCTCCAGCATCACATCCCTCTTTTTCCTGTATACCTTCGTCACCTTCGGGATCTGCCTCTCGACATCACCTCGGCGGAAGAGCTCCGCAGCCGCGTACTGACTCGAGGCCATCGTTACAGATGCTAATGTTATCCTTCGCCCCCGCCAAGTGACTCGTGAACTCCGAATTAGCAGTTATCCAACCTATCCTCATCCCGGGGCTGACCATCTTACTGAAGGTACTAGTATACATGACGCGACCCGACTTATCGAGCCCCGCTAGAGGCGTAGGCATCGACCCCTCGAAGCTGATGTATCCGTAAGGGTTGTCCTCGAAGATGATGAAGTCGTACTGGTCAGCAAGTTCTAACACCCTCTTCCTCCGTTCCATAGTCATGAGGCTGCTGTCTGGGTTCTGGAAGCTGGGAATAACATAGAGCATCTTCGCCTTTTTACCAGCGGCCTTGATCCTTTTCAGCTTCTCCTCGAGTGCATCGACATTCATGCCCGCCGAGTCAATGGGGACGTCGACGAATCGAGGATAAATCTGCCTGAAGGCTGAGAGGGCCTGCAGATAGGTCGGTGCCCCGACAAGGATCGTGTCTCCTTTGTCTATGAAGACGCGGGTGACGAGGTCTATGGCCTCTTGGCTTCCCGTCGTGACGATGATCTCCTCCGCGGGGTCGGCCTTGATCTTATGACCCGCCATGAAATTTGATAGCTCATTGAGCAACGAAGGCATACCGTGTGTACCGCCGTACTGGAGCATCTCCGCCCAATCGTCCTGGGAGGCCTCCTCGAAGATTCTCTTCACCTCAGCGGAGGGTAGGCTCGGAATGTCGTAGCTGCCACCAGTGAATCTGATCAGTTTGACTCCCGGCTTAGGGAGGAGTATCTGATCCATGAGGCTGGTTTCGAAGGTCATACCTAGTTTCGAGTAAAACTTTTTAGAGTCCAGCAACGCAATCGAAGAGGCTACGTTGGTCTCATTATTTACATTTATGCTCCGCACGGCTTCCCAAAAATCCCTATAGGAATAATTATAATATATTCGGACTCAGACAAACCTTTTAACCCATATAATCGAAGTCTCATGGAGTCGAGGATGGTTAAGGGAGAGACGTTGAGCCTAGCCGCGTCCCGTCCATCGACCCGTTCTTGTTAATGAGGTTGAAACGATGGTGGAAGAAATAAGGCTCCACGGTCAGGGCGGCCAAGGCGTCGTCGCTGCAGGGGAGCTCATCGCAATTGCGGCCTCCTACGAGGGAAAGTTCTGCCGCGCCTTCCCAATGTATGGTTCAGCGCGCCGTGGTGCTCCAGTCCTCGCCTTTGCCCAGATCGGCGAGGAGTCGGAGGCGACACGGTCCATGATTTACTACCCCAAATACCTGATTGTGCTGGACCCGCCCATGCCGGAGATCATGGATGTTACAACCGGCCTCATCCCAGGTGGCACAGTCATCTACAACACAACGAGAAAGGCGGAGGATGCCTCGAAGCTCTTCAAGGCCAAGCTGGGTAAAATAGCTGTCGTCGACGCTACGGGTATCGCCCAACGTGTAATCGGTCGTCCCATTCCAAACACGGTGATGCTTGGTGCCTTCACAAAGGCGACGGGTCTCCTCAAACTGGAGTCCATCGATAAGGCAATCGATAAAAGGTTTCCGGTAAAGATCGCGTCCACCAATAAGGGTGCCGCTAAGATGGGCTTCGATTCTGTGGAGGTAAAAACTCTCTGAGGTGAATGATTTGAACCAGGATAAGAATGCTATAAAGGGCTTCGCACTCATGGACATGTCCACAAGGGGCGGAGAGTACGTTGGCAACTGGCGTGTGCTCATGCCAGAGATTGATATGGAGAAATGTGTTGCCTGTGGTCTCTGCGTGACTTATTGTCCTGAGGGTGCGATAACTGCTAAGCCGAAGGAGAAGCCAAGCATCAATATGAACTTCTGTAAGGGATGTGGCGTCTGCGCAAATGAGTGCCCGCAGAAGGCGATCAATATGGAGCGTGAGGAGGTAAAGAAGTAATGCCAGAATTCGATGTTATGCCAGGAAATAAGGCTCTTGCGACGGGCGTAAAGTTAGCTAGGGTTGAGGTGATACCCGCCTTCCCGATAACGCCTCAGACGACTATCATCGAGTACCTCGCTGACTTCGTCGCTAATGGTGAGCTCGATGCTGAGTACATTCACGCCGAGGGTGAACACAGCTGTATGGCGATGGCTGTAGGCGCGAGTCTCGTAGGCGCGCGTACGTTCACAGCGACTTGCAGCGAGGGTCTCGCTTACATGCACGAGATCGTTGCCCAAGCGGTCAGCTATAGGACACCCCTACTTTTAGGAGTCGCTGACCGCACCTTGGGTTGGTACTGGAGCCTCGGCCCCGATTATAGCGATATCATGCCGGAGCTCAACCTCGGCTGGCTGGTTAACTTCGCCGAGACGAACCAGGAGGTCCTCGATATGGTCCTCCAGCTATACAAGGTAGCCGAGGACTACCGTGTCCTCCTCCCAACGATGATGAGCCTCGATGGCTTCTTCCTAAGCTACAGCCAAGAGAGGGTCTGGCTCCCAGAGCAGGAGGCGGTCGACGATTGGCTCCCCCCATACAAGGCTCCATACCCCGTCGACCCAACAATCAACGACAAGTTCCCTAGCTCGCAAATCCCGACGGCCCTCCATACGCCGATGAGGCGCATTTACGAGGAGATCCTTCAGGACAGTAGGAAGGTCATCGATGAGGTCGATAAAAGCTTCGGAGAGACTTTTGGCAGGCACTACGGTGGTCTCGTAGAGGAGTACAAGACCGATGGCGCTGAGTCCCTGCTAGTAACGATGGGAAGTATGACGACTGCTGCTAGGAGGGCAGTAGATAAGCTGCGGAACGAAGGCGAGAAGATTGGCCTCGTCAAACTCAGGTTCATGCGCCCATTCCCCGACGAGGAGTTCAGAAAGATCGCTGCCGATGTTAAGAGCATAGGCGTCGTCGACAGGATGATGCTCCACGGCACACGCGGCGGAGGGGCCTTCCAGGACTTAAAATCTGCCCTCTATGCCTCTGAGAACAAAGTGCCCATCAAGGGCTTCGTCACTGGCATGGGTGGCGAGGATATCCCAATCGAGGATATGTATATGATGGGTAAGAAGATTACTCAAATCGCCAAAACCCACCATCTCGATAAGGAAGTCGAGTTCATCGAGCACAAAATGCCAGAGATGCCTGCGCCTATTGACGTGAAGTGGGACGAGCCCATCTACCCGGGCAGCGACGGATGCGCGGGTTGCGGAACCAGCATAATCGTCAGACACCTCCTTAAAATCCTCGGCCCCAACACAGTCGTCGTCAACCCGCCGAGCTGCAGCGGCGTCAACTTCGGAGGCGTCGTCAGAGTCCCATGGATACTAGCCAACTTCGCCGCGGGGGCAGCCTACGAGACAGGCATCTACCGCGCCCTGAAGAAGAAGGGAAAGGCGGACAAGGTCTACGTCACAAGCTACGCTGGGGATGGCGGTACAGCTGATATCGGCATCCAGGCACTCAGCGGAGCAGCTGAGCGGGGAGAGTCAATGATCTGGCTCTGCTATGACAACGAGGCATACATGAACACTGGCATCCAGAGGAGTGGAAGCACGCCGATGTTCAGCGCTACGACGACAACGCCCGCAGGCAAGGTCTGGCCGGGCAAGCAGGTCAGGCGGAAGAACCTCGAGATGATAATGGCTGCACACAGGATCCCATACATCGCCACAGCGAGCCTAAGCTACCTTCCTGACCTCGAGAGGAAGATTAAGAAAGCAGCGGAGGTCTCCAGGTCAGGTAAGGGCCTCGCTTTCCTCCATGTCCAACAGCCATGCGCAACGGGCTGGTACTTCCCCGAAAACAAGACGGTCGAGATGGGTAAACTAGCAGTCCAGACTGGCGCTTGGCCACTTATGGAGATCGACGACGGAAACTTCAAGCTAAGCATCAAGCCTAAGGAACTTCGCCCAATAGCAGAGTACCTAAAGCCTCAGCAGAGGTTCCGCCACCTGACGGATGCTCAAGTGGAGCTTGTCCAGAAAGAGGCACAGGATGAGTGGACCGCCCTCCTCGAACTCGAGAAGAGGGGCCGGTTCCCCGGCTATTAAAATACATTTTTTTTAATTCTATTTTAAAGCGTAACCTTACCAATAGCGAAAGCAGTGCTGCGAGTCTTTTCTGCCTGAACCTTCTTACCATTAGCTACTTTAATGACCGCTTCCAGCAAACGGTCACCACACTCAGCTATGGTCTCCTCTCCGAGTAGGACGGGACTCGCGTCGAAGTCGATTATATCGTCGAGCCTTTCGACGGTCCTCTTAGTTGCAGTGATTTTCACCACTGGAGCGAGTGGTGAGCCTATAGGGTTCCCCCCGCCAGTTGTGTAGGCGAGAATCTGGGCACCAGAGGCGAGCATGTCCGCTGCAGCGCAGGTGCCAATGCCTAGACTCGTGTTCATCACCCAAAGCCCCTTCCCCGTGATCCTTTCACCAGGGCCGAGGACCCCCTGGATCGTGGTTGTTCCGCCCTTTCTGACGCCTCCGAGGCTCTTCTCGACCAGGGTCGTGAGACCACCCTTGATATTGCCGGGAGTCGGGTTCCCTTCCCTTAGGCTGTGATTCATCCTCTTATAGTAATCTTCAAGTCTATCCGTAATTTTGATTATCTCATCGCCGATCTCCTTGGTCGCAGCCCTTCTCGCCATTAGACCCGCTGCTCCGTAAAGCCCAGCCGTCTCACCGAGGATAACCGCTCCTCCAAGAGCGATTAGCTTATCCGCCATAGCGCCAACGGCTGGGTTCGAGGCGATACCAGATCCGGTGTCGCTACTCCCACACTGGGTCGCAACGCTTAGCTCCTCAATACCTATTCGAGTCCTCTCTGCCTTCGAAGCCTCCTTCTTCAGTTCCTTGACGAGTTCGATACCCTTCTTCACAGCCTTGGTGTTGCCGCCCTCGTCGTGGATCCTGATGCTGTGGACCGGCTTGTCTCCAGCGCTTTTAGCGAGCTTATCGGCATCGATCTGCTCGCAGCTCAGACCAACCGTGAGGACGGCACCAATGTTGGGATGACTTACAACATTGTCAAGGATTTGCAGCGTATGCTCCTTCTCAGGCCCCACCTGCCCGCATCCCACCTCATGTGGGAATACGTTGGTTCCGGTTGCCTCCGCTATATTTCTCGCGACAGAGACGCTGCAGAGGACTGTTGGAACGACTGCGACGTAGTTGCGGACGCCGACGCGTCCATCGGGTCGCCTGTAGCCCTTAAACGTGATCTTTATCTTTTCCTCACCTCGTCTACAATGTCCTCGACGTTATGGACATGTACGTAATCACCGACAGGTATTTTCGTCGTCGCTCGTCCAATCCATTCGCCGTATTTGACTACGTAGCCTCCCTTCGGGATCTCCACCAAGGCGAACTTGTGTCCTTCAGGTATAGCCTTTAGTAGAGTGATCCTCGTCTTCTCTGTTTCAACAATTTCCTCTTTCTGAAGAGGCTCAACGGCTGTTGCAACATTATCCCGACCGTCCACTATGACGAATCGACGCTCGTTTTTCATTTTTTCACCTCATCACACGCGCGATATTATAGAAGGTATTGGTGTCTCGTATCTTTAGCGTATTCGATGGTTCAAGTGTTAAATTTGGATCAGTGTGTTTCTATTCTGGATAATCATGCCCAGAAAGATCACTAATGAGGACGTGGAGACACTAGCCATCGGTGGCGCTATCCTCGGTGGGGGTGGTGGCGGTTGGCCAGAAGAGGGCCGCACAGCCGGTAAGTTGGCAATGGAGCTTGGCGGAGTTGAGCTCTGGTCTCCAGAGGAAACCCCGCCAGAGTGGAAGGTGATAACCGTCGCTGCCCTTGGTGCCCCGACACAGAGGGGCGAAACGAAGGCACGCCACTTTATACGTGCAGTCCAGATGCTCTGGGAGGCTGGCGTCGAGTTCGACGGCGTCATAGCCGCTGAGAACGGCGGCCATAACAGCTTTGGGGGATGGATCCCCGCCGCAGCGCTGGGTCTACCGGTGGTCGATATACCTGGCGACGGTCGTGCCCACCCAACAGCCATGATGGGAAGCATGGGGATGCATCGTGTCGACTATCATTCGGTTAAGGCCGGTGCAACCGAGGGTGCTGAGATGGTGTGCTGGGGGACTCTTCAGAGAACTAGCAGCCAGATCAGATTCATGGCGGGTGATTGCAAGGCACTCATCGCCATGGCCAGGGACCCGATACCCGTCGAGTGGTGCTTAGAACATGGCGCTCCCGGTGCTATTCAGCAGGCCATCGATCTTGGCAAGGTCTACCTTAAGGCGAGGAAGGGCGAGGCCGCCGTGAAGGCGGCCACTAACTTCCTTGGAGGAGAGTTACTCGAGAAGGGGAAGATAGTCGAGATGACAACCGAAGCAAAGGGAGGCTTCGATGTAGGAGTAATGAAGATCAAAGGTGAAAAGACTTGGGAGCTCGGTTATGTTAACGAGTATATGATGCTAGATTGTGGAGGTAAGCGCATAGCAACATTTCCCGACCTCATGGCAACCTTCGACTCTGAGGGCAACCCTGCAACCAGCGCTGCTCTGAAGCAGGGTGATGATGTATATTTGGTAAATGTCCCGAAAGAAAAGATCAAGGTCGGGGACGGCAACAGATACCCGGAGATATATGATTCCGTCGAGAAGGCTCTCGGGAAGCCGATAGTCAAGTACCTCAAGGGTTACCTTAAACCGTAGTCTTCTTGGGTGTTTTCGTTTTTTAGATATGTTAAAAACCTATTTTTTGACGAGTTCGAGGTCTTCTCAGGTTATTTTTTTACATCGATTAATGTACTTTATACTCATTAATGATTGCTGTAGCCGATGTACTTTTACTCCGTCCTTAAAATTAAGATATTTTTAATAAGATTTTAGGGGGGGCATCCTTTTTAGAAATCGCGCTCCATCAGTGTGAGTTTTTGGTAGCCTCCCCTTTTCGCTTTCTGGTAAACGAGGTCAGCTACGATGACATCCTCGAGGGCAAGGCCTATGTTAATGGCAAGGATCCGCTCCTTGTTGTTTTCACGGCCTTTCTTCTTCCCGGCAACGATCTCACCCAGCTCTGCGTACAGTGTTGGCATGCCTTCGGGGAAGGCACCTTGCGCGTGGAAATGCTCCGTCTGTTCCCAGCTATCGGTTACAAACTTGTCAGCCTTTAAGATTGCCTCTCCGTACCAGGCTCTACTCGCCTCGAGTCCCATGCCTAGGGCACCTGGCTTGAACCACTCATTCTTGACAAGGGGCTTCGATAGCCTCTGTGTCGCAGTGAGGATAATATCACTGTCCTTAGCGGCCTTCTCCACACTATCCACTGGCGTGATTTCGACATCGGTCTCTTTCTCAAGGTCAGCTTTGTACCTCCTAGAAGCGTCTGGGTTGATGTCGTATGCTTTGGCTTTGGTTAGCGTCGGCACCGCCTCTTTTAGAGCGATGAGGTTCATTCTTCCTTGGACGCCGCAACCTATGACACCAAAGGTCTCCGAGTCCTTAAGTGCACAGTATTTCGCGGTGACAGCCGAGACAGCCGCCGTTCGCACAGCCGTTATCCATCTACAGTCCATAATCGCCACGGGTAGCCCAGTCTCCATGTCGTTCATGATCATCACCCCGAGGATCTGCGGAAGCCCCAGTTCTCTGTTGCTCGGGTAGCCGCTAACCCATTTTATTCCGCCAATACCCAACTTGCGGTAGTACGCTGGCATCGCGTGGATGAAACTATCACTCTTTGCGTGGATCCCGGGCTTCGGAGGGTTCTCAACCTGCCCGAGACCATGCTCTTTAAGTCCCATCTCCACGAGGGGGACAATCTCCCTTAGTGGGATGTACATGTCCAGAATATCTTCCTGAGAAAGATATAGCATCTCGACGCGCTTCAAAGTCAAGCACCAGTCTTTTGTTATAGTCGACTAACATAATTAAACTTTCAAAAGCTCTTAATGAAACATCATGTAACGAGTATCATGCCCAACAGAAACATAAGATTGGGAGACTCAATGAGCGGCATCTAGTCAGCAGAGGATTCACGGTGACCCTGCGAGGAAATCTCCCCTCTGTAAATTTGGCTATCCGGATAGCGCTTTGGCTTGGGGAGAAGAAACCCCACAACTTTCTTTAAACATCCTACCTTTTCCCACGCTTGAATCCCTATTATTGATAACACTTCTCAAATGTCGATAATAATGATAATTTTTCTTGCATGTTTTAAGAAAATGGAATTTAATTATTAGATAATTGGTCATATGTAATACTCATATATTCGTCGTATAATTCAAGCTTGAATAAGTTTGCCTAGCCAACGACGCAAAAAAAGGCATCAAGTGAAGGTCAATATACCGAAGCATGAGTGATTCAACTTGTCGCGCTTCATCTTCATTGAGCTTATCAGGTACTCTTACGAGATTCATCTCCCTAACATTGATTATCTTGTTAGGACTCTGAATTGGGGAGACGCGCACCCTCAAACGACTCGCCGACTGCCTTGTCGCGATGAATCCCGATGCATACAACAGCTATATTCACGAGGTCAAGGAGGGTGGCGTTGTCGTCTTTGACAGCAGCCTTTTCACGGTTGAAAGCGAAATGACGGGAATAAAATACTTCGCGGTTCCCGCAACGAAATTGGCGCAGGGGCTCGGTAATCCCCAGGTAGCGAACGTTGTGATGCTTGGTTCCCTCTCTGAAGCGACCGGCTTGTTCAGCCTAGAAGCCCTCAGCCGGGCAGTTACCGACCGATTCCCGAAGTCGTCAGCCCTGAATATTAAGGCACTTTTAGTCGGCGCTGAGTCTGCTAGAAAGACTAAGGGATGAGGCTGAAGTCCTCTTTCATAGTGTTAAGAACGAGGTGAGTCTTTGTCCTCTCGATGTGGGGGATTGTGAGGAGCCTTTTAGTGAAGTCGCTCAGCTCCTTCCTGTTGCGGAACTTGCCCACGATCATGAGGTCCGAATCGCCAGTAACGTTGTATACTCCAGTGGCCTGACTAAGTTTCGCAACGGTCTCCCCGACCTCGATCATTCGCCCCTCTGAGACCGTGATCTCGGTGATGGCCGTTAGTTCGTAGCCGAGCTTTTCGTAGTCTACCTGTGCGGAGTAGCGGCGGATGATGCCAGTGTCCTCCATCTCCTTTAACCTCGATGCAACCGTCCCCGAGGAGACGCCTATTTTACGTGCAACTTCTCTTATCGATTGGCGAGAGTCATGTAGGTACTCCTCTAGAACCTTGGCGGAAACATCATCTAACAACACTCTTCCCTCTGATCATTTGAATAGTTTGGAATTAAAAAAAGTGTCGTTTGTTAAAAAAGTGTCTTGTTTTACTCTGAAGATCAGAAAAATTCGATTCCAATGCTACGCCGACCATTATATTCGCCGAGAAGTCGTTTAATTTGATGGCCAAATTCCAAACATCCACAGGTTTGATCTACGGCTCAGTTGAAAGCACAATTAAGGTAAGTATAGTGGCTTCCAAGATCTGCGCGAATGGTTTTTGAAATCTCTTATCCTCAAATTATCGCAAAGATTCAACATGCTTAAAATAAGTTTTCTCTCCAGTAGATGAAGGACACAGAAGCTGACGAATAAGTTGAAAGAAAGGAACCGGGGATTTAGTATTCGACAGGTACTTTTTGCATGAGCTGGAAGAGCCTTAGGAAACTCTTACTATAGCGGATGATGTTACTCATATTTCCCTTGAATTGGAGCTGTCTTTGCATGATTGCGTTGCTGCCATCTAACTCACCTTTATTGACCTTTGTCCAGACGTCATAAGTACCCTCGAGACTGAAGTCGGTCTTTTCGCCGGTACCGAGCTCCCTGATCTCGGTAATCTTGCCATCCGCAAATTTAGCGTAGACTACAGGTCGGTCAGTCTTATCAGTCACCTTGAAGGTAAAGCTAGCTATAAACATCTTAGCCTTGATGCTGAACTCGTTGTCGACATTGGCGATCTCTTGAACCTTCTTCCAATAGTCTAAACTTAGATACTGAGCCATCCGTTTCACCCTAGAGTGTTTTGATTAATGGTTGCAGCCTCTTTTTAAATAGATTGTCCTCCGCTTAACTCTTGGCTATGATGAGGAAAGTCGTCGCTGAGGAGCTCGCATCCTCTTGGGAGGGGTTCATGGAGATGCAGTCTGCTGATTCGTTGACCTGTTTTATCTCCTCCCACTCAGGACTCCCAGGCCCTAGGGGTAACCTAACGCTCGCCCTCGAAACCTCACGGCTTATCTCGAGTAGCTGGATGAAACAAAGTGGATTTCTGCGTAGCCTTCTAATGGACTGGTCCTCCTCCAAAGACGAGTATCTGATGTTTGTGGCTCACATGGCACTCGGTCATGTCCTAGCAGGCAACCCCGAGGAAGCCGTCTGGATAATACCCATTCTCTATAATGCGAATTTCACCCCACTCTGGAGGGCAAGGGAGGGAGTTACCTTCGCACTTGAGGCTCTCCTTGAACACAGGAAGGTTTTTGCTCTTGAGCTCATCGACTCCTGGTGCTCCTCCAGAAATCCCGTCATCATCAGAAACGTGGTCGTCGCCCTTGCTCACCCGACTCAGATCAGGGGAAACCGAGATCAGTTCGAAGCTCTGGAGAGATATAATGCCGTCGGAATGGTACTTGTGGCTAACGCCCTTGATAGAACACCCGAGATAGAACTCCTCTCAAGAAGCCTTGGATTCACTATATCCGTGGCGGCAGAAGTCGATGTTAGTTACTTCGAACAGATCGAGGGATGGATAAGCCAGGGAGTGAAGCCGTGGCGTGCCATCCTCAAGGAGAATCTTGGCAAGGCGAGGATTAGTAAAAAGTATCCGGATCGCGTCGCTACCCTGCTAAGTATCCTAGGTTAAATCATCCGCCTCCTTTATATCACAACCTGCTAACTCTCATAGAGTTGGTGAAAAGATGAAGAACCCCCTTAAGGAGAAGTTATCCAAAGGGCAGCCATGTATAGGTGCCTTCGTGGGACTAGGTCACCCCGATGTTACGGAGACCCTGAGCAGAGCCGGATTTGATTGGCTCCTCATCGACGGTGAACACGGTCCATTAGGGATTGAGACGATGCAGACAATGATGATGGCGATGAATGGGAGCGATTGCATACCCATCGTTCGTCCCCAGTGGAATGAGCCCGTCATCATCAAGCGGGTATTGGACATCGGTGCCTATGGTGTGCTCGTCCCTTGGGTTAATAACAAAGAGGAGGCTGAATTAGCTGTCCAGGCCTGCAAATACCCGCCGGAGGGGATAAGAGGCTACGGTCCACGCCGCGCCGCTCGCTTTGACCCCAACTACCGCGAGACGGCCAATGACGAGATCCTCGTCTCTGTACAAATCGAGACTCAGAAGGCAGTCGACAACCTAGACGAGATCGCCGCTGTCGAGGGAATAGATGCCCTATTCATCGGACCATATGACCTGAGCAACAACATGGGCTTTGGCGTCCCGCCCCAGTGGGACAACCCACGCTTCCTGGGCGCACTCGAGGCTGTCCTCCACGTCTGTGAGGAGTACGGTAAGGCTCCTGGGCTTTACTCGAACATGGAGAATATTAAATGGGCAATCGAAAAGGGCTTCATCTACAATACCGTTGGCGAAGCAGATGGTTTCCTGGCTTATGGAGCTGCTGAGGCCCTAAAAAGGGCCAAAGGGCAGTAGAACTTATTCTTTTCCGGCGAACACGAGGATCTAAAAACTCTGCGCGACACCACTTTCTAGCCATCATTCTCACACATCTCGCGACGCGCTGCGAGAAATCCGTCTGCGACCGCCCCCAACTTTTTAATACGGAAGGCAGCAGAGTTACGTGAATCGTCTCCGAGTTGATCGTAATGGATACGAAGGAATCGCTTGACGCAATCTTCAACCCCAAGAGCGTTGCCCTCATCGGCGCTACAGCCGATACGAGCAAGTGGGGCTACATGTTCGTCAATGCCATCAAAGTGGGTGGCTACCAGGGGAAAGTCTACCCCGTGAATCCCAAGGCCGCCGAGATCGGTAGTATACTCGACTACAAGGTCTACCCGAGCCTCCGTGAGGTACCCGATCAGGTAGACTGCGCTGTTATACTTGTCCCAGCCCGCGTTGTACCAAGTGTTTTCGATGAGATGGTGGAGAAGGGAGTTAAGGGCGCTGTCGTCATAACAAGTGGCTTTGGTGAGACTGGCGAGGAAGGAGCGAAGCTTATCCAACAGGTGAAGGATAAAGCAACCGGCAAGTTCCGGTTCGTCGGACCCAACTGTATGGGTGTAAGTAGCAGTGCGAGCCAATTCAGTGCACTTATGGTACCCCTCGTTAGTAAACAGGGCGAGGTCGCCTTCATCAGCCAGAGCGGTGGCTATGGCCTTCAACTCTTCCTACGCGCCAACGCTCTCGGCGTAGGCATCAGTAAGTTCGTTAGCAGTGGCAACGAGACAGACCTCAAGGGCTGGGAATACTGCAGTCACTTCGCCGACGACCCTGAGACCAAGGTCCTTTGCATGTACATCGAGGGTCTTAAAGAAGGGCGCAAATGGTTCGAAGCCGCTAAACAAATCACTAAGAAGAAACCTATTGTGGTCATCAAGGTTGGCGTCACCGAGGCCGGCAGCAAGGCTGCAGCCAGCCACACCGGCAGCATCGCGGGCAGCGACAAAATCTATGATGCTGCCTTCAAGCAGGCGGGTGTCATCCGCGCTGGAGACGCTGCAGAGATGTTCGACTTTGTTAAGGGCTTCCTTTATTGTCCACTCCCCAAAGGGCCTAACGTTGGAATCGTCAGCAACAGCGGAGGCGTCGCCGTCGAAACAGCTGACAGGCTGGTTGAGAACGGTCTCAAGATACCAACCCTCAACGCTGCAGCCCAGGAGGAACTAAAGGGCGTCATCCCCGCTTTTGGTAACCCGAGGAATCCCGTCGACCTCACAGCCAACCTCGATGTATGGAAGCTTGGTCAGGCCGCCGAGATCGTCCTCAAGCAGCCTGAGATCGACTCCCTCATCACGATCGGCTTAGGTACAGCTATGGTAAAGGCCATGTTCCCCGATGTCGACATGGAGACGCTCACAGGTCTTATTCAGATGATTGACAACAACCTCATCGCCACATACAAAAAATTCGACAAGCCGGTGGTCGTGATCGAGCCCTCTGCGGACGTTGAACCTGAGTCAGCTAAGATCCTAGAGAAGGCGAGAGTCCCAGTCTACACTACCCCCGAAAGAGCCGCGGATGTCGTGGGCGTTCTTTATAGGAGAAAGCTTTACCTCGACAAGGTTATTTGACTCCAGAATTATTAGGTCTCTGATGCCGGAATGAGGATAAGCGTCTGGGACCGAGGAGAGTTAAAGGAGTCATCCTTAGAAGAACTCGCGACCGGTTACCAAAATAAAAAGTGGTTCGACATCACCGATCCCTCTGTGGAGGACCTGGAGAGGGTTGCAGAGGCACTAAAAGTCCCACGTAATGCCCTCCTCGGTAAGCTAAGTAGTAACTACCCACATGTCGACTCCTACCCCGAGTACACGAAGATATTTGCGTGGTACCTGAACACCAAAGGGACGGGGAAGGACATCACGAGTGACATGGGTCCAGTTATCGTCTTCACAAATGGCCAAAGTGTCGTCAGCATAAGTCAGAGTTGGATTGGAGTAAGTGAGACGGTATCATCTGAGTTTGAGTCACCGCGTCTTGCCCAGTTCTCGCCTATTGCACGTGTCGCCTACCTAGTCCTAAGTCATGTCATTGATTCATACGAGCATTTCGTCGACAACTTCGAGGAGAATACGGAGAGGTACGAAGACGAATCTCCGCCCTGGTCGCGGAGCTTCTACATGGAGGCCTTCATAATTCGCCGCGAGGCGAGCAGCCTCCTCCGTCTCCTTCAACACTTTAAGAGGCTCACCGAGGTCCTCACAGATGGTAAGGTCGAGCTCGGGATAAGCTTAGAGGAGAGGCGTCTTTTCGACGGGGTGATGGAGCGGGCAATCGGGGCTGAGGAGACGACTGAGAGTACGAGGGAAACTATGCAGGATCTCATTGGGATACACATGGATGTCCTTAGCCTCACAATGAACCGCACGATGAGACTGATAGCTGCCCTCACAGTCATCGTCGGTGTGCCATCACTAATTGGCGCTCTCTTCGGGTCGAACACGATAGATGCGCCTTACAGGCTCCTACTTTGGCAGGAGGTCGTGATAAGTAGCGTAGCCGCGGGGATCTTAACAGGTTTCTTCTATGTGGAGGGCTGGCTAAGACTAAGGTAGTAAAAAGGCGTTCGAGATTCTTCCTCGTCCAATCGGCGAGTTCCTTCCTAATTGGAAACCAGAAATCATCATCCTTCTGGGCCTTGAAGCGAGTTTTTCCAGCTTTTGATGCGGCTCATCTTCCTACACATTCGCGATAGAGGGTTAGTCAGAGTACACGAATCCTTCTATCGTAGAAATCCTCATCTTTTGAGGAGTGGGAGAGGGAGACGATGGCCCAGACCACACCGTTCCGAGCTTTAATAATGCGTCTCCTCAATCTCACAAATGGCGATGCCATCGAGGTAGAGAAGTTGCGAGGGTCCCTGAAGATGACAGCGGAGACCTTTGATAGGCTTGTTGTTCAGTTGAAGGAGGCTGGGCTCGTCACAGTTGAAGCAGGTTCCGTGGAGCTGAGTCTCGACCAGAGATTGGGACTGGCGATGAGAGCAGTGGAAGTAGGCGCCGACTTCGAGGCGGTGAGCAGGAGCCTCGGGTGGCTTGAGTTCGAGGAGCTCTCCGCGATGGTCTTCGAGGAGAATGGCTTCAGGGTTTTACGCAGATTCAGATTCAATGCTGATGGTCGGAGGTGGGAACTCGACCTTCTCGCAGAAAGAGCGCCTTACCTTGTCTGCGGCGAATGCAAGCATTGGAGCAACGGCATAGGCAACAAAACGGCTCGGAGAATCATTGAAGCACACCTCGAGAAGGTGGAGGTCTTCTCCCGCCACTTGATGGAGCTGAGGAAAAGGAGTGGTTTAGAGAAGTGGGTTCGGGCATTAGTTGTACCAATGGCACTGACTCTCTCGTCGACACCAATGGAGATCTATAGACGAGTTCCCTCAGTTTCAGTCCTCACATTGCCCAGATTCCTCAATGAGTTTGACGGACAGCTAGAACGCCTAGCTCACTTCAGGGTAGAACTCCCTCTTCCCGAAGCGAAACCGAAGCAGACCGTACTTAAAAAGAAGGATATACGTAGCTCTAGATGAGTTCGCTGATGATTCTGGCTTTCTCGATCTTCGTTTGCAAGCGAGGACGAAAAAAGTGTAGAGTTTACGATGACAAATGATTGGTGTTGCAATTTAATTTAGCTTTACGACATTATTCAACTCTTCAGCCTCCTTTTCGAGGCCAAGTTTCATCAGCGTCGTTTTAGTGGGTATGCCGCGGTTGTCCCAACCACGTTTTTCGTAGTAGTAGCTGAGGAGAGTGTCGTACTTCGCTTTATCGAGTTTCTTTCCCGCTAATGGGCCCTCTGTCAAGGGTTCTTTGAACCATCGCTCAGGCGGGTAATCCATTGTGCGGTCCCATATGCCCTGGAACTCCCGGACCCAGAAGGCTCGTATGAGGGCGTATACGCGATCGCCTAGAGTCCACATATCGTCGAGGTTCCACTTGAGGCCGGTTGACGCCTCGAAGTACTTCGGGTACCAATCGGTTTCGAAGCCGAGTTCAATCCATGGGAACCTGCAGGCGACTAGACACTCAAACATACCGCCCCTAATCCTCTGGAACTCGATGACCTTGTCCGCCTTGGCTGGGCCATACTCTTCTCGAGTGCCGGTGCTTATCTCCCAGCTAATGACCCAGGCATCCTTGTGGTGGGCGCCGATGGGGCTGGTGCCAAAGCTGAGAGCCATACCCGGGCAGAGGTGGCAGTCGTAAGCGCTGCATTCGAGACCTTTGACCTGCATCGCCCAGTCTATAGCTCCGTGGCCGATCTTCTCGGCGGCAGCTTTTGTCCCGAGGCCGAAGAGGGCGCCGTGGCCACGCATGTATGCCATATCTTCCAACAGTCTCTGGGAGCCTTCGAAGTCCCCCCAGTCGATTTTGAGGCCATTTACGAGTTTCTTCTGAGAGGCCTCCATTGCGAAGCCGAGAGTGCTGCCTGCACTGATGGTGTCTAGTCCCATCATGTCGCACATCCTGTTAAGGCGTCCAACCTGCTTCAGGTCCCCGACTCCTATATTGCTGCCTAGCATGACGACGTTCTCGTAGTCTAGTTCCGACTCCTCGCCGTTTGTGTCGAGTATAACGTTACCGCAGATCATGTTGCAGTTAGGGCAGCCTTGCTGCCTTATTGTCGATGCCTCCATCGTGTTTCCATCGATCTCTTTGCTGTGGTTGAAGACACCCTCGCTGAAGTTGTGGGTCGGTAGGGTACTTGCGGTCTGGCACCACTCGACGGTGGACATGGTTCCCTGGGCAGTCCAATGTGTGGATTTGTTACGCTTGAATATGTCTGCGAAGCCCTCTTTCCCGAGCTTGTCTAGTGTGGGTTGGTCAGCAGACTCGGGGAGTTTGGTTCCATGGATTAGGATCGCCTTGAGGTTCTTACTACCCATGACCGCCCCCATACCTGGGCGACCTCCAGCTCGTCCCTCTTGGCAGACCACTGTAGCGATGCGGCAGAGGTTCTCACCACTCTGGCCGATGACGAGGGCCCCGGTCGCTGCACCATGCTCCCTCTTGAGCCGTTTTTCAGTATCGTAGGCGTCGAGGCCCCAGAGGTCAGCGGCCGACTTGAGCTCGACCTCATCGTTGTTTATCCAGATATAAGTTGGCTTCCTTGCCTTCCCCGTCACGATAATGCCGTCGATGCCGGCTCTCCTCATATTGGGGGTCGCCAAGGTCCCGAGGTTACCATCACCGTAGCCGCCTGTCAGGGGGCTCTTTGCAGCGACGACCATCTTTCCGCTATTAGGGACCGCATAGCCGGAGTATGGTCCTCCCGCGAAGATTAGGAGGTTATCCGGGCTGAGGGCATCCGTGCTCGGCTTCAGCTCGTCCCAGAGGAGCTTGACGGCGAAGCCTCGCCCACCCATGAACTTAGTGGCGAATTCCTCAGTGTAATCGGTGTGAGTCGCCTTTCCTTTCGTCAGGTCGACTCTGAGAAAGCGTCCCGTCCAACCTTTCAAATCTGTAGCACCGTTTTAACAGAAGTGGCAAACTTGAATATCCACTTTACCCTCGATTAGCACAAGTGTTCGTATCGAGAGTTGAAAAAAATGCAGCGTATTCGAAAGGTACGACCGATAAGAAGAATTTATTTCTTCAGCCACCTGCAGTAGGCTGCATAATTACGACTTCGTCTCCATCTTTCAGCTTGGTCTTGGTTCCGTCGATAATATCGATGCTCTTACCGTTTAGGAGAATGGCGAGGTCATTGCCCCCGACATGGAAATCGCCTAGGTAACCTTGCCGCTGCCCTGTCTTCTCACCGATCTTGGTGGCTAAGGTGGTGATGGTCGCGCCATCCGGAAGCTCCACCTCATGTCTGCGGCCTATAACTGCGGAAATGTCTCCGAAGACGCGTACAGTGACATTCATCGAGACTAGCCCATTCATTGGGGGAAATAAGGTTTAAGAATCGGGTGGTTGTACACGTAACTTTTTCATCGAAGACTCACAGTCGCTCAACCCCAGCTTCTTCAAGGTCTCCTTCTTCGGGATGCCCCTATCATCCCAGCCCAGAGTTTCGAAGTAGGCCTCCATTCGAATGTTAAAGCGTTCCTTATCGGTGGTCTTTCCCTTGAAGGGTCCCGATGGGAGTGGCTCGTAGAACCTGGGCGGGTTATCATCATCCTTGATGGGTTCCCAGGTTACGTCTGGGCCGCCGAGTAATAGCAATACCTTTTGGAGAGTGACGATCCTGGGGCCAGTCTCCTTCCTCCAGCTTTCGATGGTGATAGGAAAGCCTGTCACGGCTTTAGCGAAGTCGAACTCGAGGTCGCGGTTGGTACGGCAAAAGTCGCAGAAGACCCCTGAGTCGGCGAAGATGCTTCCAGACATGTCGGTGTAGCCGTCGTTGGCTAGGCTCGTGTGGTCCCCACCTTGGACACTGGCGGCGTAACCGATGTCGTGTGCGAAGTCGGCGTCGCTCCTTGTGCCGTGGGCTCCGACCTCGATTCCCTTGACGACGATTGCGTATTTGAGTAATTCCTCAGGTTTCATTCCTTTCATTTTAGCGATTTTAAGGGCTGCCCTGTATGTTCCCTCGGCTATGATATCGCCGATACCCTCACGTCGAGCAACCATGTATGTAAGCTTCTCGAAGGCATCCACGTCGCCCCACTTTAGCTCGAAGCCTATGTCCTCTTTTGTTAGGATGCCTCGTTGATAGAGTTCAGCAGCGTAGCTCATAGCGCTTGGCCCATTTATGCCGGAGTGGCCGAGGAGGTCGATAAGTGTGCTGAGGTGGATTATCTCCTCGGGGTCGAAGATGCCGAAGTTGGTGCCACAGTGGCTCTGGAGCTCGTAGTCGGGCATGTCAGTGATGTCTCCCTTCCATCTACCGTTCTTTATGCAGCTTACCTTCATGCAGTTAGTGGTGCAGTTGAAGTCGGCCCACTTCTTCTTGACCCAATATCTGGTCTCGAACTTGGGGCCCCCGATACTCTTTTCATCATGCCACTCCTCCTGCCAGTTTCTGATGGGCTCGCTGCTGCTGTTATTTCCGAAGCCGTATCCGCCATAGCCGGTTCCCCAGCGCCGGAACGGGGTCCTCGCGATAAGGAGCTCGTGGCTTTTTCTCCATAGGAGTTTTGCCGTTTCCGGGGCGTCTGGGGAGGGCATCTTCCCGCGCCCCTTGGCGACGATGGCCTTGAGGTTCTTGCTCCCCATTACGGATCCGTACCCTCCATAGCCACAGGCGTGGCATAGCTTGCTCATTACAGCGGCGTTTCTAACAAGGTTCTCGCCGGCGGGACCGATGTAGATGATTCCCGGCTCCTTCCATAGGCCGATTTGCGGCTTCTTTTTCGTGAGTTCGGCTGTGACCTCTCTATTGAGGGTGATTAAAGTCTCCTCACCGTTTAGTCCCCATAGATGATTAGCTGACTTGATTTCACCGGCGTTGTCTGTAACCTGTATATATACTGGATCGTCGGCCCTACCAGAGACGATGACGCCATCGTACCCAGCACATTTGAGTTCATGAGCGAACTCAGTTGAGGCTGTGGAGCCAACAGTGCCGTTACTCATCGGGCTTTTTCCCGAGACACATATTCTGCCACCAGGGTAGATGCCTGTCATGGGGCCCGTCAAGGCGATCAACAGGTTCTCCGGGCCGAGAGGATCTATGTCGCCCCAATTCCTTCCGATCCTGTCCCAGAGGATCTTCGCTGCGAGGCCGCGGCCTCCGAAGAACATCTGGAGCGCTTCGTCGTCGAAGGTCGTGTCCTTGATCTTCCTATTCGTTAGGTCTACATCAAGGAACTTGCCCGCATATCCCCCATGCATTTTTTAGCTCACTTACCTTAAACTTCGGTTTCCCTGAGCTTCTTCATAGACGACTCGCAGTCGCTCAACCCAAGCTTCTTCAAAGTCTCCTTCGTCGGGATACCCTTCTTGTCCCAGCCAAGGGTCTCGAAGTATTGTTGGAGTTTTTCGTCGACCTTTTGCCTATCAGTTATCTTGCCCTTAAACGGACCATTTGGAAGAGGCTCATAGAATCGTGGTGGATTGTCGTCGTCCTTGATGGGTTCCCAAGTTACATCAGGGCCGCCGAGTAGAAGCAACACCTTCTGCAGAGTAACGATCCTGGGGCCAGTCACCCTCCTCCAGTTATCCAATGTGATCGGGAACCCGGTAACCGCTTTGGCGAAGTCGAAGACCAGCTCCTGCGGTACCCCAAAGTAGCAGAAGTTGCAGAAGACAGCAGAGTCCGTGAAGACAGCGCCACTCATGTCCGTGAAGCCGTCGACCGTCGTGGATGTGTGATCACCGCCTTGTACGCTGGCGGCGTAGGCGATGTCATGGGTGTAGTCTGCGTCACTCCTAGTTCCATGGGCTCCGATCTCGATGCCTTTGACATGTACTACGAATTTTAGTAGTTCCTCGGGTTTCATCTGCTTCATCTGCGCGATCTTTATCGCAGCCCTATAGGTGCCCTCTGCTAGGACGTCGCCGATCTTTTCGCGTTTCGCGATCAGCCAAGCGAGCTTTGTCATCGCCTCCGCGTCGCCCCATATGGGTTTGAAGCCGAAGTCCTTCTCGGTGAGAATTCCTCGTTGATATAGCTCAGCTGCGAAGCCCATCGTGTTGGGTCCGTTTATGCCGCTGTGGCCGAGGTTATCAATTAAGGCGCTCATGTGGATGTTGTCAGCGGCGTCGAAGATACCGAGGTTTGTCCCGCAGTAGGCTTCTAGTTCGTAGTCGGGCATGTCTGTGATGTCGCCTTTCCAGCGGCCGGTTTTGATGCAGGAGACCTTCATGCAGTTTGTTGTACAGCCGTAATCTGCCCACTTTTTCTTGACCCAGAATCTGTTCTCGAATTTCGGGCCTCCCATACTCTTCTCGTCGTGCCACTCTTCTTGCCAGTTGCGGACTGGTTCACTGCTGGTGTCAGAGCCTGTTGCATAGCCTGCGTATCCGGTACCCCAACGGCGCATCCTGGTCTGTCCCCAGAGATGTTCATGGGTTCGCTTCAGCAGCAGTTTAACAGACTCGGGGGCGCTAACCTCGGGGATCTTTCCTCTTCCTTTGGCGACGATGGCCTTGAGGTTCTTGCTTCCCATTAGTGAGCCGTATCCGCCATAGCCGCATGCGTGGCATAGCTTTGTCATCACAGCGGCGTTTCTTACAAGGTTCTCGCCTGTGGGGCCGATGTAGATGATTCCTGGCTCCTTCCAAAGGCCGATTTGCGGTTTCTTTTTTGTGAGTTCAGCGGTGACTTCTCTGTTGAGTAGCTTGATCGTTTCTTCGCCTATGGTTCCCCAGAGATGCTTTGCCGGTTTTATCTCTCCACCTTCATCTGTGATTTGGATGTAGACGGGTTCATCGGCTTTCCCCGAGACTATTACGCCATCGTAGCCGGCCATCTTGATCTCTGAGGCGAACTCGGTGCTTGCAGTTGATCCTACGACCCCGTTGCTGGCGGGGCTTTTTCCGGAGCACATGATTCTGGCGCCCGGGTAGATTGCCGTCATCGGGCCGGTGAGGGCGAGAAACAGGTTCTCTGGGTTCAAGGCATCTATGTCACCCCACTTCTTACCTAACCTGTCCCACAGGATCTTAGCTGCGAGGCCCCTTCCCCCGAAATAGGCTTGTAGAGTTTCCTCATTGAATGTTGTATTCTTTAGCTTCCTCTTCGATAGGTCGACGTCGAGGAACTTGCCCGTGTAGCCACCGGGCACCTTAGATGACCTCCTCGCCTTTCTCGCCGAAGAAGAGGACGGCGAGGTCCTTCGCCACCTCTATGGGGGGTCTGCTGAAGAGCTTCCGATGGACGCTTGGGCCCTCTGAAACTAATGTTAAGGCATTGTAACCAGCCTCAGTGCAGACCTTTACGCACTCGGGGTCGCCGTTACAGAGGTTACAGATAGTGGCCTTGTTGTCGCCTGGGTGAAGTATCGGGACGTTGCCTGGGCAGGCCCTTATGCAGGCGCTGCAGCTGATACACTTCTCCCTATCCACGAGCACGGCACCAGTATTGGCGTCTGTGCTCAGCGCTTGGGTCGGACAGCTTCCAACGCAGGGGTAGTCCTTGCATTGTGCGCAGAGGTGCGGTACCTCGAGGCCGGGGAATGGCATGAAAACGCGAACGCGTGAGGCTTCAGGCCACATCCAGCCTTCATGCTTTATACTGCAAGCGATCTCGCATCGCTTACACCCGCTGCAAGCGGCGTAGTCGCGGGCAATCCAGATGTCTTTCGCCATCGTATCACCAGAATAACTCTGATTTCATTCAGTTCTCTGGATAAAAAGCTTCGGGAAAACTGCCTCCTAAGTCGAAATATACCTTAATACATATCGAATTGGGAGTAAGCCCTGAAAACAGACGATTCGGATAAAAAAGGGCTAAAATGAGGATTATTCTCTACTTGTCTGGCGCGATGGGGGGTGGCTGATCAGGTCCCACGCTGACCTATCTGTATGTTTGCGTAGATGAAGTTCTCGGAGGGTATTGGCGATCCTGCTAACCTCCGGAGGATTAGCAGCTGACCTATATGTGCCATAGAGTCTGATAATGGGCCTTGGAGTAGCTGCTCTTCGGTTATTCCCTTTGGTAACCCTTCACTCATTGAACGGTCAAGTTTTAAGAGTGTATTATAAAATCGATCTACCTCAACATCCCAGGGCTCTAATGTAAGCCACGTGTTGTCGTAGTGTACATAGAAGCTATGAGCATAGGTCAAGACTCCGGAGATGTGGGAAAGGATCTCCCGCTGTGTGCGAATCCCTTTCCCCACCGATAAATCGGGGTAGTTCGACGGTGCATCTCTAATGGCTTTCGTGGCATGGTACGCTATAGAGGCGAGAAAGTGTCTGAGCATCGGGGTCTTAGATGACACGTATCAAAATGTTGTGTTGTGGAAATTGAGGTTTTGGAGATAGGATGTAGAGGTTATTCCCTAAGTTTCTTCATTAAGGGCTCCACGTCGGCTAGTTCGAGTCTTTTAAGCGTCTCCTTCGTGGGAATGCCGCGTGTGTCCCATCCAAGCGTCTCGAAGTAGGCTTGGAGCTTCTGGTCGACGAGCTTTTTGTCCGTGGTCTTCCCTTTGTAGGGTCCTTCGGGCAAGGGCTCGTAGAACCTCGGTGGGTTGTCGTCGTCCTTTATGGGTTCCCACTTCATATCTGGGCCTCCCAGTAGGAGGAGCGCTTTTTGAAGTGTGACGATCCTTGGACCAGTCTCCTTCCTCCAGTTCTCGACGGTGATCGGGAAGCCTGTTACAGCCTTAGCGAAGTCGAATTCGAGTTCGCGGTTGGTTCGACAGAAGTCGCAGAAGACTCCAGAGTCGGCGAAGATGGCGCCACTCATGTCCGTGTAGCCGTCGCCGATGTCTGAGGTGTGGTCTCCGCCCTGAACGCTACCTGCGTAGCTTGCGTCGTGGACATAGTCTTGGTCGCTGCGCGTCCCGTGGGCGCCGATCTCGATGCCCTTTACATGTACGACGTACTTCAGCAGATCCTCGGGTTTCAGTCCCTTCATCTCAGCGATCTTTTTCGCCGCGCGGTAGGATCCCTCCGCTAATACGTCGCCAATTCCTTCGCGCTTCGCGATCATCCACGCAAGCTTCGTGAAGGCGTCTGCGTCTCCCCAATTAAGCTCAAAGCCTATGTCCTTCTTCGTCAATATTTTTCTCTGGTAGAGCTCAGCAGCGAGGCCCATCGTGTTTGGGCCGTTGATCCCCGAGTGGCCGAGGTTGTCTATTAGGGCACTCATGTGAATGTTGTCAACTGGCTCGAATAATCCGAGGTTGGTTCCACAGTAGGCTTGGAGCTCGTAGTCAGGGAGGTCCGTAATGTCACCCTTCCACTTCCCGTTCTTAATACAGCTGACTTTCATGCAGTTGGTTGTGCAGTTGAAGTCAGCCCATTTCTTCTTGACCCAGTACTGCTCGAAGCGTGGACCGGCGTAGCTCTTGGCGTCGTGCCACTCAGTTTGCCAGTTTCGGATTGGCTCACTACTAAAGTCGGCGCCTACAGAGTATCCGAGGTAACCTGTGCCGTAGCGGCGCATCTCCGTTTTAGAAATGAGGATCTGGTGAGCCTTCTTCCAGAGGAGCTTAGCTGCCTCAGGGGCGTCTGGGGCTGGCATCTTACCCCGTCCCTTCGCCACAACCGCTTTGAGCTTCTTGCTCCCCATAAGAGCACCGTAGCCACCGTAACCACAGGCATGACAGATCTTGCTCATTACCCCAGCATTCCGAACCATATTCTCGCCGGCTGGGCCGATGTAAATCATGCCAGGCTCGCGCCATGTGCCGACGTTTGGCTTCCTCTTTGTCAGCTCTTCGCTGACCTCCTTATTGAGGATCTTAATTGTCTCTTCTCCGAGGGTCCCCCAGATGTGGCTGGCATCCCTTATCTCGGCCTTGCCATCCGTGATGAGGAGGTAGACTGGCTTCTCCGACTTCCCAGTGAATATGACGCCGTCGTAGCCAGCGCACCTCAGCTCGTGGGCGAACTCGGTGGAGGCCGTCGAGCCGACGGTGCCCATGCTGGCTGGGCTCTTACCTGATACGCATATCCTTCCACCCGGGTAGATGCCCGTCATCGGGCCGGTGAGGACTAGGAGGGGGCTCTCGGGGGCGTACGGGTCCAGGGTCTCCCACTTCTTCCCGACACGGTCCCAGAGGATCTTTGCGGCTAGTCCTCGACCACCGAAGTACTGTTGTAGGACCTTGTCCTCGAAAGTGATCTCCTTGATCTTCTCTTTAGTGAGGTCAACGTCGAGGAACTTGCCAGCGTATCCACCAGGCATCTTAGATTACCTCCTCACCCTTCTCACCGAAGAAGTAGACCGCAAGCTCCTTCGCCACCTCGATGGCGGGACGGCTGAAGGTCTTCCTGTTAACGCTCGGTGCCTCGTCAACGAGCATCAGGGCGTTATAGCCCGCCTCTTGGCAGACCTTTACGCACTCCGGGTCACCGTTACAGAGGTTACAGATGGTGGCCTTGTTATCTCCTGGGTGGAGTATCGGGACGTTACCAGGGCAGGCCCTGATGCAGGCGCTGCAGCTGATGCACTTCTCCCTATCCACGAGCACGGCACCCGTGTCAGGGTCCTTTGAGAGGGCCTGGACTGGGCAGGAAGGGATGCAGGGGTAGTCCATGCACTGCGCGCAGAGGTGTGGTACCTCGAGGCCGGGGAACGGCATGAATATCCTGATCCGCGAAGCCTCGGGCCAGATCCAGCCTTCATGTTTCATGCTGCACGCGATCTCGCACCGTTTGCACCCGCTGCAAGCGGCGTAGTCGCGGGCAATCCAGATGTTTTTCGCCATCCTATCACCAGAATGTTAGGTACCATTCTACAGAGTGGCACATAAAACTTCTCTAAAAATTAGCCTTAAAATCGAAATACCTGAAAAAACATATCGTTTTATGGGAAATAATGGGTGAAAAATTGGCTAATGTAGGAAAAATGTCAAAAAAATAAGACTTTTTCCCCAAGTATTATTGTAGTTTGAAGTGTTTATGCTTCGTAATTTGTTACACGAGCATATTAGTCTCTCCGGTTAATGTTTTTAAATTAAAACCTTAGTAACCATTATACCTCCAGGGAACTTTATCTAATTGTGAAGATTAGCGATACGCTAAGGTACTCGGTAACAACCTTAACGGTCCTCATCTTTATCTTCCTAGTCGCGACGAGTCCAATAGAAGGGCGCATATTAGGCGTCGTTTTCCTCGCCCTGGTGCTATGGAGCCTATACCCAAAACATCACTTGGAGTCGAGCCTGCTCATCATCGCCCTCATAGCTGTCTTCGAGGCCAGCTTGAACATTCGGGAGTTCATCAGCGACCTCTTCAGTACATACGGCGGAAGCGGGCTATGGATCATTTTGAGCGGCTTCGTCCTCGCGAAGGGGATGGAGGTTAGTGGCCTCGGGAAGAGGATAGCCCTTTCAATTGCAACCTCCATGGGATGTAAGCCGAGGAACATAATTCTTGCCGTAGCGGTGGCGAGCCTAGCCATAGCACCTCTGAGCCCCAGCACCACAGCCAAGGCCTTCATTTTACTACCCATCTGCGTGGGCCTCGTAGAAGCCTTCGGAGTCGAGAAGGGGAGGAGCAAGTTTGGGGCGGCTGTCATGTTGATGGCGATGGCGGCCAACAACATCTGCAGCACTATGTTCCTGACGGCTACCGTGCCTAACCCCATCTCAGCGGATTACCTCTACTCGATGATTGGCCTACATTTAGACTGGGGCGAGTGGTTCAGAATGGCCTTCCCCGTGACTATTCTGCTTCTCGCTGCAAGTTACCTCATTGTAATTTTGATGTTCAAGCCGGAGGTCGAGTCGACTCAGGAGACTTATGATAAAATATATGGCATCAGGGATCAGCTTGGTCCCCTATCGAGGAGGGAGAAGGTAGTGGCGGTCATCTTCATAGTCTCTCTACTTTTATGGATAACGCAGCGGTACAATCCCTTCAACGCAGGGCTCATCAGTCTAGCGTTGAGTCTATTACTCTTCCTTCCACAGTCCGGTGTTATGGAGGTTGGCAAGTTTAGTGGAAGCATTCCTTGGGGCAGTATCGCGTTATTCGCCGCTAGTTTGTTCCTGGCCAGGGCAGTCGGGAGGTATAGGGCTCTTGACCCAGTAGCCCAAGGCTTGTTCAACACCCTCGGATTGAATAGCCTCACACCGGTCCTATTCGTAGGCGTCGTCGTACTAGTGGCGATGGTGCTTCACGTCATATTTACGAGCACCACGGTTTACGCCACAGTTACAGTGCCCGTTGTGATAGGGTTGACTAGGTTAAGCGGGATAAATCCAGCTCTGACGGCTCTTCCAGTCGCAGTACTCGCCCCAGTTGCTGTAATTCTGCCTGTGAACACGATTCCTAACATAATCTTCCACGCGGAGGGTTGGTTCAACATGAAGCAGATAGTAGCCTACGGCGTGGTTCTGAGTCTAGTCTCGGTTGCAATTGTGCTCCTCGTGGGAATCCCATATTGGCAGCTGATCGGACTCATCTAGCATACGCAAATTGGGTTTAGGGGATAAGACTATGGCCCCAAACCCCTCTTTTTTGACGAATTTTCATTAATTTTTGTCTCTTCTCTCTCCTGCTCCTCTATTCTCTCATACACTCTCTCCATCACCGTATCACATATCACGTATATCACACAAATAAAATGAGACAAAACGATAAGGTTAAGTTATGAGTTATTTGAGAATTTCTGATAAAAATTTTCTGTTGGAAGTATTGATATTATTCAAATAACATAAAATAATTTTTGGTTCAGTCAAATAGGATGTTTTTGAACAAATTAATGTTTCTTCATTTTCAAAACTATATGTAATATCTCCAGATTTCATTATTATGAAATTTACTTTTGCTCTCCCCCTAACTTCTTTATTTTCAAATTTTAGATCATTTGAACCTACCTTTTTTGATAGCCATATAATTACTGAATCTGGTATTTCTTCTCCATTTTCATTTTTACAAATTATTTCTTTATAAATAAATTTTTCATCTTTATATGTTTCAACAATATCGTCTTGTTTTGCTTGAATTAATCTAACTTGAGTAAATTCTAGAGGATTAGGTAACATATTTACAATAGTGTTTTTAGTTACGACACCTTCCTGTGGTTGTATTTTAATTACTCTACATTGAGCTTGGGGGGTTCCCATTGGCATCTTCCAAATCGCATCTTTTTTTAGGATGATTTTTGCTTCAATGAGTTTACTTTTTATATAGTCTAATAAAGAAGGATTCTACTTGCACCTTGAAATCAACTGGCTCAAAAACAACTTTTACGAGTTCATCCATTAAATTTTTAATAATAATTTAAAAGTAATAAGTTTTTTGGGTGCGGATAAGTTGAGGTTTATTTCAAGAGTGGTTTTTTAGAAAAAGGTAAATATTCTGAATGATTATAAAATAAGTGAATGTCATCTCCAGCTAAAAAACGAAAGGTTGTCTCAATTAAGGAAGCTCTGGTTTTAGCAGGGGTTTTATGGTTAATAACAATCTCACAAGCCTATATGGTTCAAATTTGGAGTTCACAGAAAGATATACTCACAGTTTTGATTGCAACTCTAGGTTCTGTTTTAACCGTTGCGATTCTTCTGTGGTGGTTATTGAATAATGAAGGAACTCAAAAAGTGGTTCTTGGAATACTTGGACAAGGTGATACTTAATTATATTTAGCTAAACGGAGTTGATTATTAAAAATGTTTGACTGGCTTAAAAAACGAGTTTGGCAGGAAATGAGTTATGAGGATGTTCCGGCGTGGGTAATGAAAACGTGGGGAAAGAAACCGCGAAAACCCGATTTTAATTACTATTTTCGTGGCAGGACATTCGTTTACAAGATTTCTTATATGCGTACAATGGTTCAGGGAGAAACAAAAACTCGATATTTTAAACGGTTAAGAAGGTAAAGTATGTGGAGGATTCTTTTTGAGAGTCACTTCAAGAGTATTTTACTATCCAATATCATTCAAAAGATTTTACGGCGATTTTTACAGAACTAAAGTTAAAATAGTTTCAATACAAGTTGACGGAGATAGATTTTACTATTGCAAATGTCCTCAATGCGGAGAATCAATGATATATTTCGATTTAAATGAAATTAAAAAGGAAATTGGGATGGAGATACGCAAGCATGTAGGAGATTAATATACATATTTTTTTTAACTCAAAAACAGCTTAACTCCCCCATGTGCACGCGCATATTTAATCTATTAATTAGTTATATTATGGGTATTCTAGGAATCCAACTCTTTAATTCATTCCTGAGAAATCTAGCGAATAACTGAGCTTCCTCGTTAATCAGAGTCTCAATCGTTTGATGCTCTCCATTTCTGATTCTCTTAACCTTAATCCTAGTCTCGAAAAAATCGTTCAACTCATTAAGAAGACTCTTAGTCTCTGAATCACTGAGATACTCACGTTTGCCCCTCTTTCCGTGACTAGCAGATTCAGCTTTCATTTTAAAATCTCTCTTATCGATTTTTTGACTGTACTCAATCACGAAATCATCGATTAAGTAGCGATATAATTCCTGAAAATCTAAGACCAGACTCAGTTTATTCATCTCAGTTGAGTGACAAAAACCAAGCTGAGGTTCGAGTTTAGCCCTAACTAGAGCTTTATGAACCTTCCAAGCCAAAATCTCATACGCCAAATTGAAGAGGTTATTTACTCCATCGTAAGCCATAAAGCCCTCCCGCTTCTCGGGTCTAAGCTTCTCAGGGAAGAGACCAAAAATCTCCTTATAATATCGCTGGGTGTGTTTACCCTCAATGCCTGTTAACCTCCTCCTCAGCAATTCGAGGCTCTTAGATTCACTCTCCTCGATTATTTCCTTAAATTTGTCGGGGTGAATTTCCAAACCATATTTTCTTAAAATGACATTCTGACCTTCAAGTTTCGCGATAATAAAGCTCTTCGCGATACTGCAGGCTCTCATATCAAGGCTAGCTTGATACTGAGATATTCTAGTTTTAACATACGAATCATCGTCGAGACTCCTCAATATAGCAATGGGCCGGCCTCTCTGAGTCATAACTAGAACATCAATATTCCAGAAACTGAAAGAGGCTAGAGCTCCAGTTGAAATCGAGTTACCACTTTTTAAAATAACCTCGCCTATTTCCTGCTCGAAGAGTGGATAACGATTGACCTCGCCCCCACTATGTTTAAGAATAAAACAACCCTTTTCCATGCCTAAATAGGAACCGATACCGTCAAGGACAATTTTAGATGCTAATTTAGTCACTTTTAACTCACTACTTGTCCAAATTGGGAGAAGTCCATATATCCTAATAAAACATTCGAGAATTGGGGATGTACTCCTTAACTCACTACTTGTCCAAAGAAATGAGTTCTGGAGTCTCCCCACCTCTTCTAAAAATATAGATAGAGATTACAGTCTAAATTTCTTTTTCTAATAGCTCTTTTATTTTAATGTCTTTATTCATTAGGTCTTTTATTCGTTGTTTATAATATTTATGATAATTTGGATGAGTTATTGAATACTTCTTCATATATTCCTTGCTATAATCTGGATGCTCTTTTTTCCATTTAGTCTTATTACCTTCTACATTGTGCTTAGTTGATGGTTTTACATCTATTTTAGTTAACTTGAACATTGCTTTTGACATTTATACCATCTAATAAAACATTAAAGTTGCATTTAAGTTTTTCTAATACATCATTTTATTAATAAGATGGAGAAAAACACATTAATTTCTTCAAATTTAACATACACTTTAAGGCATCTCTTTAATATTAATAAAATTAATTCATACTCTTAATTTATATATAATACTACACACTAGAGCAACATGACGACCAATAAAATACTATCAATAATATGTTTACCTTCAATGAAAAACCTGCGTCGGGGCGCAGGGTATGGGGGATAAGACTATGGCCCCAAACCCAAACCCCCATTTTGTCTACTAATTTTCACTACTCTCTGACACATTCTCTCCCTCATACATATACTCTCCCTCTCTCTCCCGACAGGGAAACAACCAGACAGACAACCAACCAGACGAAAAATTAGATTTTTATTTTATGATTTTTCTTTTTCTTAGATCATTTCTCCACTTTAATGAAGTATCTAAGAAAGGTGAAGGCATTTCTGCATATCGAGATTCCCAATAATTATCAAACGCGATATCTAAAATTGTTCTCATTATTCCTGCTTGCGCCCAATGAGGTTTATCGTCGCCACCAAACTCTTCTGCTTCTATTTTAGGTAAATATGGTTTAATAATTTCATAGCTGTCTCTTATTTTGCTTAAGTCAATATCGAATTTTTTAATTTCATCAAGCAAGTTCCTTGTATCTTCGAGAGACTTAGACCTATCAGGAAAATAAAAGTCAAGAAAAGCCTGAAAGTTGTCTAAATTTATTACCTGTTCTATATTGAATCTGCCTGATTCCCTATCTTTTTCCGAAACCAAACTCGTAATATACTCTTCTCTCTCGTTTTTAAGCAATTCAAATTGTTCATCTGCTGTCTCTATCAAAGCACTTAATCTATATAATTTACGTCTAAATTGATTAGGAACATGTTCTATTTCTTTATATGCAAGTTCATGTTCAATTTCATCCCATGAATGCATTAGTATTGTGCGAATTTGTATCTCTACTTTAAGACCTCCTAAACCTCTATAATTCGGAGCTTCTAGCCAATTATCTTTTATAGTAATGATGAAATGGATAGAGCGATAACCAAATTTATCAATTCCTAATAACTCTGATTTATCTGTTGTTTCTAAAATATTAAATTCACTTTTAATCATATCAGATATTATATTTAAATCAGATAGATAATAACAAATTATTCTTAAACCACAAATATCTTCTACATCTTCAAGAGGATTTTCATATTTTTTTTCTCAATTTTTTGCCAAAATGACTCAAAATTCTTAATTCTATAAAAAACACCAAGATTTTCAATGTTTTTTTCTTTTAAAAATTCTTTTAAAACTTCATATAAATTCTTAGCTAGTCTTTCATATTTAGGACATTTTTCTAAAAACCTCTTTTCTAAATCTTGCTTATTGTGAGGCATTTTCTAAAAAAACCTCTAAATTAAAAACTCCCTCTTTAAACGATTATCCTTTTTCTCGATTTAATACTTTCTGATAAAAACATTAAATGTAGATAATAATATCTAATTTTTTTTTAAAAAAAATATTCCTTAAGAATTTCAACGATAGATTGTGTAAAGTTCTTTTCAAGAGAGTCTTGTTTTTCTGAAATTTTTAAAATCAGCTTTCCGATTTCTTCAAGTTCTTCTGATGAGTATCTTCTTGATTATTTCCATAGTTGATTATGTACTCAGGTAATTCATTGAGCTTTAGTATCGGATTATCAGTTGGAAAAGGCCTTGAAATTTCAGAATTGGGAAACACGACGATCCCTATAACCCGATCTGGTTTCATTTTCAGTACATTTGAATTTAAAATCATATCAAAAACGGCATATGCATTACTCCTAACCTGAGAAACTGGGCTTCGCCCGAAGTTCCAACTATCCCCTTTTTTAAAGATAATCGTGCCACCAACATTTTTCGTCTCCAACACGAAAATTCCATTTGGAGCTAATATTATATGGTCAACGTTTTCGTTGCTATTCAATAGTTTAGCATCGTTAATTAGGCAATAATCATTACCCATTTTTGATTCAAGATAATTCGAAACCTTTTGTTCTCCATCAAAACCCTTCTTAAAATCTCGGTATTTTTTACGTGAATAGATGGCGTACACTAAAAAAAGTACAGATAACATCCCCATGGGAAATGCATATTGCCCCAAGTTAATGTAGATGGGAGATTTCGGAAACGAAATTACTATAAGAAGAAGGCTTATGAAAAGACAGACAATTCCTATGCCCCAAAATATTTGGAATCTGTTTTTTAGGAATTTTCCAGTTCTTCTAAGAACTTTCATGTAGATACGGAGGTAATAGTTGTTTAAGTTCTAAAAAACAATGTTGCTGGTTTATAATACTAAAACGAGGTGACCCTTGGAACCCAGTCCTTCGACTCTCCTCTTAGATATTTTGCGAAGAGTAGAGCCTCCTCGTTAATCAGAGTCTCAAGTGTTTGATGCTCCCCATTCCTAATCCTCTTAACCTCAACTATCGACTCGAAGAACCTGTTAAGCTCATTAAGCAGGGTTTTTGTTTCGGAGTCTGTTAGATATTCTCGCTTTCCCTGCTTCCCGTGGCTCGCAGACTCTGTCTTCATCTTGAAATCCCTCTTACTGATCTTTTGACTGTATTGAATCAGGAAGTCGTCGATCAGGTAGCGGTATAGTTCTTGGAAGTCACAGACTAGACTCAGTTTAGCCATCTGGTTACTATGTAAAAAACCCAAGTACGGCTCGAGTTTAGCCCTAATGAGAGCCTTGTGTATCTTCCAAGCGAGAATCTCGTACGCGAGATTGAATGTGTTATTCGTTCCATCGTATGCCATGAATCCCTCGCGGGTGACGCGCGCGTGATTGGCTGAGTAAGGTCCAAAAAAATGTCCATCTTAACTTAACTATCTTTGCAAATTACGTGGATGTTTACCCATAAAGCTGGCATACTTTTTCCTAAAACCATCCAAAACAAACCAAAGTCGCCGAGCTTCACCGACAGCGAAAACGGATCCGGTGATAAGAATCATATCATCAAACCCAACAAGAGTTAAAGCCCTCTCCACAGCATCTTCCACCCTCTCAACCGACTCCCAAGGCTTACCCATCCCCTCAATTTGCTTACCTATCCTATCACGTTCCGCAGCCCTTCCCATTACCGTGTGGCTAGTCACGATGAATCGATCGACGACCCTGGACAAGTTACGAATCATCTCCGGTATGTTCTTATCGCCGCTAATGCTAACCACGGCTACGAGTTTCTCGTGGGGGAGTTCCGCAACAGCCTCGGCGAGAGCCCTCATGGCCTCCGCGTCCTTCGCGGAGTCGAGAACGACGAGGGGGTGCTCCTGCATGACTTCGAGTCTTCCCGGCCAGCGGACGTCGGCGAATCCACGGGTGATGGCCGTCTCTGATACATCGAAGTTGCTGCGGCTAAGCGCCTCGACTGCCCCGACCGCTGCTGAAGCGTTGTAGAGCTGATGGCCCCCCAAGAGTGGAGTATAGAGGTTATAGCTACCCTTCAACCCGTTGACCTCGAAGCTCTGCCCATGGAGGTCCCCCCCTAGCCTGCGGAAGGTGATATCGCCCCCGACGCGATGGATCTCGGTATTTAGGCTCCTACAAGTCTCTTCGAATAAGGCGTATACGGAGTCATCCTGTGTCGCAGTCACTATGACGCTACAGGGTTTTATTATACCCGCCTTCTCATAGGCGATCTTGAGTAAGGTGTCCCCCAGTACCTGAGTATGCTCGAGACTGATGTTCGTGATGACTGAGACTAGGGGCTGAACAATATTGGTGGCATCCAGTCTCCCGCCTATACCGACCTCGAGGACAGCGAAGTCAACGTGCCGCTCCTCAAAGTACTTGAAAGCAATGGCGGTAACTATGTCAAAGAAGAGCGGATGGATGCGCTCAGGTTCCTCATTTAACCTCTCCACAAGTGGGCGAATCACACTCGTTAGCCTGACAACATCATTCTCAGAGATCTCCTTACCATCAACAACGATGCGCTCCGTGAAGCGTTCGAGGTGAGGACTGGTGTAGAGACCGACGCGATAGCCGGCGGAGTGGAGGATACTTGCGATCATCGCTGATGTGCTACCCTTGCCGTTGGTTCCCGTGACGTGTATCGCCTTGAACTGTCTCTGCGGGTTGCCGAGTAGCTCTGCCAATCTAAGGCTGGGCTCAAGCGTCCTGTCCGGCCCGAACCTCCGAACCTGGAATAGCCATTCTATAGTCTTCTGGTACTCGCTAGTTGCCAAGGTCAGGGTGCACTACTCGGACCGCATTTAAAGGTGTTTGTGAGAAATGTTCACTCATGATTCACCGAGAAAATTGGTGTAAGAGGCGTCGAGTTATATTCTTCATAAAGCACTAGCTAGCGCGCCACCGGCTGTACTTGTTGACTCCACCAATATTTTCCCGGCGTACGGGGAAAACGGGAAACAACTTGGGCAAAAGCGTTCGATACTCGCGTGAAGTACACAAAGGGTTGAGTAAGCAGCATATTTATGGTCATCTTGAGGTGTTCAATGTCAGCGACCCGATGAAGCTCGTTAAGAAGAGTTCAAAACGCTTACTGAAGCGTTGGAAGAGCACTTCCTTGGTGGCGGCAGCACCAACTGCTAACGGAAGCAGGGGACGAGGAAGCAGAGTAACAGGCGCTGCACGCTCCACTCTCCCTACCTCCAGAAGGGGGAGGAGCGTCGGGATAATGGGGACGAATTGGGGGACAATGAGGGAACAAACTAGGGGACGAACTGAGGGGAGCTCTAGGAGGAGCTTTCTTGGGAGGAGCTTAGGTGAGATGCTGGGCTCTCTAGGTAAGCTGGCCTAGGAAAAAGCTGCAGTCAGCCAGCATGCTAGCTGTTCAGCTCGTCAGTTAGTTCACTTATTAAGTTGGTGAGTCTGTTTATGATTCAGCTAATCCGGTCTGTCTGCTGGGTAGGAGGGAGTAACAGACAAACTGATTGGATGACAATCGAGTGCTACCCCCTGAGTAATCGATAAGTCAAGTGGCCGACCAGCGGAGGGTTGCTCTCCCTCTCCCTCTTACACTCCCTATCCCTACACCTATCCCTATTCGATGATGAGGCTAGGAATAGGAACAGGACAGGTATGGAAACAGACACCACCATCACCATCGTCAAGCTGTTCCTCATCCTCTACCCATGTTTGGCAATGTTCTAATTCGATGCTTCACCTACTTCATTGATTGAGATGACTAAGGATGTCTGGTTCGGGGTTCACCTCCCCCCCGAGGGGAAGGACTGGAGCTATATGCGGGAAGCCTGTCTCGGTGTCGAAGCGAACGGCTACGACCTCTTCACTACCACTGACCACTTCATGAACATGTGGAACCCAAGGGGTGAAGGGAATCACCCCCTTGAGTGCTGGACGCTGCTCTCGAGCCTTGCCGCGGTGACGAAGCGTATCAAACTTGGCCCACTTGTTGGCTGTTACGGCTACAGGCGACCAACTGTTCTGGCGAAGATGGCTACGAGCGTCGACATCATCTCGGGTGGGCGGTTGATATTCGGCATCGGTGCGGGGTGGCACGAGGATGAGTTTAATGGCTTCATGGGAAGATTCCCACCCACGGCTGAGAGGCTACGTGGCCTAAGGGAGACCATCGAGATATGCAAGGGAATGTTCTCGAACGAGCACTTCACATACAAGGGGAAGTTATACGAAGTTGATAACGTCCTCAACAAGCCCCAGCCTCTACAGAAACCAATACCCATCATGGTTGGCGGAGGGGGGGAGAAGGTCACCCTGCAGATTGCCGCAAAGCACGCCGACATAAGCCACTTCTTCACCGGCGACCTGAAGATCCTTGAAGCGAAGACTTCTGCACTCCGCAGCCATTGCGAGAGGATCGGAAGGGACTATGACTCCATTAGGAAGGCGACGGGTTTTAGCGTCCTCCTCGGGAAGAACGAGGCTGAAGCGGAGGAGAAACTTAAGAAGGTTGCATCTCTACGCGGTCAACCCCCAGAAGCTCTTCGACAGAGAATAGGCCCCGGCTTCGGCACACCTGATAAGGTCACTGCAAACTTAGCCGAGTATATCAACAGAGGAATAGGACTAATTACCCTGAGCTTCACCGACATGTCCGATATGCCTGTGTTCGCCGAAAAAGTAATGGCGAATTTCTAGAAAAGGTTGGACCGGAGTATATTCCCAGTGGTTTGCCTCTCATTTATTCTTCTTGAAGCGGGGCTCTAGGGCCTTTAGGACCTGGGGAAGGGTCGTGTACTCCATCGCCTCGGGTCCGAGGCGAGCGGGTTCGAACTCACCCATCCTGCGGAGGAACTGGCTCATCTGGATCGCTTCTTGGCGGGCGCCGTTGAAGGCGACATCTTCGAAGAAGTCGACTATGAGCGGGTTTCCATCGTCGTCAGCTGCGAGTTTACCATTGCTTATCTGGACGCCGAGGCAGACGATTCTGGGCGGGCCATCAAAGACTGTGCATTTACTATCCTTGAGTCCCACGGGCATGAAGGGGCCCCAGTGACTGCCGCGCATCCAGCCCGCAACTAGGTAGGTGTGTTGGAAGGGGGCGATGATCTCGCCTACGCTTGGGAAGCCTGATTGGCCGCGTACGAGGCAAACTGGGTCATCTTTCCCAACGTAGGTTCCTGCGATTAGGCTGAGCTTCGTCGTGCTGCTAGTGGAGACTATCTCATCGTCGCTTGTGCGCCAGATCCTGCTCACCATGTAGCGGCTGGTGGCACCGATGAGGGCGATGAGCTCGTAGAGCTCCTTAGGGGACTCGAGAATAACGGATTTGTCCTCGTATGCGTCGAAGACCTCGAACTTGAATCCACCCGTCATCTTGGGGTCGATTACGAGCCCCGCGGTGTTGCTGGGGTCAGCGAAGACGCGGTATAGGAAGTAGTTGAAGGCACTGGGCTCGGTCTTGTCTGCGGCGAAGACGACGACGGGATCAGATCCTCGTTCCTCAAACTCCATCTCTGCGACGCCAGGACCCATTCCTTTGACATTGCCACTAAATGCGTCGTGTAGTAAGTCCTGACCCGCACCATAGAGCTTCAGTTCCTTCGCCTTCTTCGTGCAGGCGAGGAACGTGTCCCAGGCGAGCTTGTGGATCTCAGGGTCGTTCTCACCCTTGAAATGGGTCATCAGCAGCTCCAAGTCGTCTCCAGCGTTAAAGACGTAGAAACTGTTTATGAGCCCGGATTGCTGGGCCTCCTTGAGTTTTCTGTTCGCTATCGTGAACAGGGGTTTCGCGACGACGGAGTGTCCGGCGACGCTTCCGATATCGGCTTTGATTAATGATACCGTGGTCTTAACCATCGGGTTGTGCCTCATCTGTGGAGACGATTCTAGGATATTTAATAGTTGGTTTTCTGTCCTCTGGTACCTAGATGCAATATTTATCCGGGCTTAGTTGTGTTCTTCGGGTTTGATGTCGACTATTGGGGATCCCTCGAATGCGTCTAGGCCATGGACTAAAAGTTTGTTGCCCTCGATGTTGAGAAGGTCCACGATGGTGAGACCTATAGGGTTAGGGCGGTGCGGGCTGTGTGTTGCGAAGACTCCCCTCTCCTCGGTGGCGCCATGGCGTCTGGGGACGACCCTAAGTGTCGCCCTGAGCACCTGGTTGTCAGCCTCGTGAAGCCAGTAAATGATGTAGAGTCGCTTATACTCGGCGAGTCCGTCGAGACCTGACGCGTATTCGGGATAAACCTTAATGGTGGTGAAGTCACCATCGACTTTCTCGACGACGCCGATAAAATTGATTTTGCCACTCGGCTCGTTCATCGCTCTCAACTTACCACTTTGAGTTTTTAACTGCTTACTAATCGCGCGCTGACCACGCACGCAAGCCCACAAAACCGCCCGCCCGTCTTTTAAGCTTCAACGTTCACTTTCTTACGATGGCGGGCATCACCGTTGAGGAGGCCCACCTACTGCTGGAGGGTTCAAGCAAGTACTTCCACTCGGTTCTCGTGTCCCGCCTAATGGAGGTCCTCGCAACTCGGTTCTCTGGTAACCCCAAAGACTGGGGGCTGGTTGGCCTCCTCCACGACCTCGATCACGACATCACCGAACACGACCCAGAGCGACATGGACACAAGACAGCTGAACTGCTTGAGGGTAAGCTCCCCGAGGCAAGCATCCACGCCATTAAAGCCCATGACTACAGGTCCGGGGTGAAGCCGGTGACGGTACTTGACAGGGCCCTTATCTTCGCAGATAACCTAGCCATATTAATCGAAGATCAGGGAATCAAGACGCCGTGCACGCCCACTGAGCTCTTCGACGCTATTCGAATGGAGTGCAAAGATAGGCCATGGATTGGGGAGTATATTCTCGGGTTCGCGGAAAGAGAGGGGTTCGCTATCTGGGATATAGTGAATGAGATCTCCAGATAAGTGCGCGTGGGAATGTGGAGAAAAAAGGGTGGGTATCGCTCCTACGACTCCCCAAAAATAGGTGTAGAAGACCTCCCCCAGCTGGGGGAAACCTCTCAAATAGCCCTGGGGTTGGCATCCTAATTGTGGACCCTAAAGGTGAAGTTGACTTCCTCATGGAGGCTGGGAAGCTGAAGAGGCTCCAGAGGACTGGCTGGGTTGAGGCTGGAGTTCCCCACCCGGAATCGGTCGCGGACCACAGCTATCGGACCGCCCTAATCGCGATGCTTTTCGCTGACCTTGGAGGCCATGACGGGGGAAAGATGATCAGGATGGCTCTCCTACACGACCTCGCTGAAGCTGAGGTTGGAGACCTAACACCAACCCAGAAAGAGGAGAAGCCTGCCTGGAAACTGAATGAGAAGAATGCAGTTAAACACCTTATGGGGTTCTTGCCTCCAGATTTGGCGATGAGGTACGAATCGATCATTGATGAATATAACGAAGATTCCTCTGAAGAGGCGCGTCTCGTCCACTCGGCTGACAAACTGGAAATGCTACTGCAGGCTGTCGAGTATGATTCGGTAGTCGGAGATAAAGCGAGGTTGATGAGATTCAGGCACGTCACCTTTGAGGGCGGTGTGGAAGCACTACTGGAGAAGGAGATCGAGAGTAGACTGAGAGTACGAAGCTCAGACTTGTAGCAGAAATAGGTGCTTTAAAATGCGGAGTCAATCAAAAAACTCCGCTACTTGGTCGACTGCCAAGCGCGGTGGCCCCTTCTTTCCAAGCATCTTCTCGGAAGGGTAACCAACACCTACTCCGGCTATAAGCTCCCAGTCAGCGTGGCCATATCTCTTCACAATCTCCTCCAGGCTCAATCTGACGGCAGCCACCCAAAGAGTCCCTACTCCCATCCCATAAGCCTTCAGCATCATGGTTTGGATGCAGGCGCCTATGCTTTGGGGGCTGGTCAAAGATTTCTCCTTGTCCCATACTAGAATGACTACATCCGACTTCTCTAGGCTGGTGCACGACCAGAAGGCGATGTTCTCAGCCTCTTTGCTCATCTCGGCCTTCTTCGCCTCGATGTTGATCCTGAAGGTCTTAATGAAGTCGGCCTTTGCCTCGCCTGAGAGTATGGTGAATCTCCAGGGTTGACTGTTTGTGCCCGAAGGGGCCCAGGTCCCTGCGTAGATGATCTCTCTGAGCATTTCGTTTGTGACATGTCTGGTCTGATCGTAGCTTCGGCAGGAGCGTCTACCCAATATTGCTTCATCTAGCTCCATGGTTATCAGGATAGAGTGGCTAGAGCCACCGTTTAAGGGGCTCGGAACGCGGAGCAATGGGACACGTGTACTAATCTTGGTTTACAATATTGAATAATGAATAATCCTAATTCTTTTTACCCCAAAAAATACGGCTGCAGGGGCCTCAGCTGCTACTATGCGACAAACTCAATAACTTGTCTCTTGATCTTTCCCTGGAGGCTATTATGTGAGGTTCCTCAGTATAGGCGACAACTGTGTTGACAACTACACGGAGTTGGGCCGCCGGTTTCCCGGGGGCAATGCACTTAATGTTGCCGTCTACACCAACCGGATACCCGGCATAGAAGCTGACTACATAGGTGTAATGGGTACCGATGAGGCGGGGGACTTTATGGTAGACCAGATGAAGCGAGAGGGGCTTCACACCGACGGTGTAATCAGACTACCAGGAGAGTCGGCGGTCACAACTATCCTCATTAGGGGTGGTGACCGAGTCTTCTCCGACTATGTCGAGGGTGTCCAGAAAGACGCCAAATTCCCGGTGGCTCTTCTCTCCCGAGTGAGAACCTACGACCTCGTACACTACTCTGTCTGGGGTTTTGGGAGAGAGCTCATCCCGGAGATCAAAACGGATGGTCGCCCCCTCCTTAGCTGCGACTTCAGCAACCAATTGACCCACAAAGCCCTCGAGGTGATGCCTTGGCTCGACTATAGCTTCTTCAGCGGTAAGGAACTGATTACAAAGGGCCTCAACCCTGAGGAGAAGATTCGAGAGCTTAAGGCGAGGACGCCTGGGATAGTCGTTATGACCCTCGGGGAGCACGGCTCCCTCGTCTTCGACGGCGCCAATGTCTACAGAGGCGAAGCCGAACCTGTGGAGGTTGTCGATACCCTCGGTGCGGGAGACAGCTACATCGCCGCTTTCCTCTGCTCCCGACTTAGGAACTCCTCAATCCAGGAAGCGGTGAATTCCGGACACAGGGCCGCCACTGAGACCTGTAAACGTCTCGGTGGATGGGGCGGTAATTGATTCACGCGTACGCAGAAGATACAACGCGTGTGCGGCAACCATTCAACTTTATGGATCCTGAATAATCGTTAAAATTATGTATCTTTGATGGATTGAATAGGTGAATTAGCGGTTTTGCCGGTCGTAACCGACTTCTAAAGGTTAGTCACTCAGATGGAGCTTAGGATGAGACTATTGTGGGGGACGTTTTCGCTGTGTAGGCCAATTAGATCAGAGTGACACTTATTCACCGAACGCGCTCTCTTAAAAGAGAGACACCGTACTGCGGATCAATCCGCCTCTCCAGCCCTATATCACGTAACTTCATGATGAGAACCTCCGCCAGATAAAGAACTTCACAGTCCTCCTCGAGGTGCCCAGCGTAGGTCCGCTGATCCCTACACCCCACAGTCATGTGAAGGTGGGCCTCGTAATCAGCTATAATCCCGCTGATTGATCCTATCTCAAGAGGCTCTTCAACGACGTAATAGTGGTTCTCCGCTGGGAAAGACGTCGTATTGACGTAGTGCATGCGGCAGCGCTTCAAGGTCCCTATGCCTGAAATGACGACCCCATCCCTGATTTCGCTGGACTTTATAGCCTCGTTTATCGACTCCAGAAGCTTCTCCCCTGGCCCGAGGCCTATAGCGATAAGTCCCGGTTGCTCTCTCGATTCGATGGTTCTCATGGTTAAGTTGTGTCGGGGAAGATCACTTCAACCCTTCTGCGCGTGCTCTATGTTGCTTTCATGTTGAGGACGTAGTATACTGCTGCTACGAATACTCCGGTTGCTGCCACCATGTAGTAGGCGGCCTGAATCTCACCTAAGTCAACCATAGAATCACTGGAGAAGAATCAAGTGGAAGTGAGGATAAGGCTATGTCCTCACTCACACAGAGAAAAAACGTAGGGTTAGAAAAATAAGAGAAAAAAAGGGGTTTGCATTTTAAAATAATGTTTCTGTGAAAATCTCCGCAACTTGGTGTGTCAGCGAGTTTCTGTCTCTCTTAGGCATTTTTGCCAACGCCTTCAAAACTGAGTCATAGGAATCAGCCTCGGTTATCCAGGCATAATGATACCTTGCTTGATGGGGGCTGTAAAGCTTCGTGGACTTGATCCCAGGTACCTCTTTAGCGGCTTTTTTCCAAGCTGTTTGATGTTCCTCGAATTCTTCTGGTGTTCCGAACCAGTCCCAGTACCCTATAACTATCATCTTACTCATCTCCATTTTTCTTGGTACTTGTATGGCTCCCCAACACGGAGCCGAGGCCAACCTGTTGGTTGAACCCTGAAGTGGAGTGGAGTTAATTATCTATTAATGATGGACGTTTACACTTGTAATCTAAGCGAATACATTCTACTACAATTGTAAACATCCACGATAAATGATACAGGTCCCTAATCACGATTCAGTAAATGCTGTATTTAATGAGTTGATTCTATGGCTAAAGGTGAAACACTCAACCAGCGCGCACGCGCGGATGAAGTATTAAAATTAACTCAAGAGGTGAAGGAACACGCTATGTCATATAGCGCCTGGAGAGCTTGTGCAGACCTCGTGGGAATAATCCCCGCGGAGAGTCTGGACAAGATACCCAGCTACCGGCAAGATTGGAGGGACACATCCACCATGAAAACGACGGAGCAGATGAAGGACGCCAAATCAATCATAGTCCTCGGATACCACGCTTCGGATGACATCTACGAGGCCATCATTAGGAAGGGGAATAGAATAGACCTCTGCGGGTATCCCACCAATATAAATGATCTAAGATTACTCCAGCACCTTCGGGCAAAGGGGTTAGAGGCGGAGGTGGCCGACGACAGTCTGCCGTATAAGCAGATGGCTAGGCTGGCGGGTTTCGGCAACTATGGGAAAAACGCTCTCATAATCAACCCAAAATATGGTCCATGGGTTAGGCTGGGCGCGATAGTAACCAACGCTGAGTTAGTTTATGATGAGCCGTTCGATAAGGATCTATGCGGGGACTGCGATAAATGCTTGAAAGCCTGTCCAACGGGGGCGCTGACCCCATATAGGGTTGATCATTCGAGGTGCCTCGTTAATCCATATGGTGCCGATGATTGGGTTAGCCTGATCTCTGGTGAGTTGAAATACAGTGAAAAGTTCGGCAAAACGCCGGATGTTGACACGATTTTTAGCAAGCACAGCCCGAGGCTCACCGACAATTCGATCCTGATTGCACGACCTGTCAGAGGGCCTGTCCATATGGGAGAAAAGAGCGAGGGTTAGAGAAGTAAAGTTGAGTATGTCGATAAGTCCATGGCCCCAAACCCAAACGGGAAAAACAAAGTTAACATTGTTTATATCCTGTTGATATATTTTTTATTAAAGCCCTAGGTAACAACGATTAGGCTAAGGGAACCCTTAAACACCCTTAGCTGCAGCTTTAGCCCCTAACTCCTTCACTAGAGAAACCACGTAATCGAAGTCACTTCGTCTACTCCGATGATTTGTGATAGCAGCCCTAAGCGTGAAACGACCTTTAACCGTCGTGTCACTCAGCATCCAAAAACTCACGGCATTAAGGCCATTCGCGATAGATTTGTTCAAATTGTCCAATTGCTGCTCCGACAAGCCGCCCGGGTTATACCGAAGGCAAACTACGTTACTAGCTACCGGTGCCATTAGCTCCAGATCCTTATCCTTCTCCACGAGCCCGGCGAGGTAACTAGCCTGATCAAGGTTCTTCTGGATAAGCTGGCTGTACTTCTCCTTCCCGTTGGCCCTCAGCAGCATATAGCCTTGAGGCTGCGGAACTCCCTGCTCAGCGGAAGAGCCAGATTGTGTGCGTTGCTAAATGAGTCGCCATGAGCCTCCGCCATGTCCTTAGCGGTCTTTAGGTACTGTGCCTCATGCCCGTACACGAAGGTAGAGTAGTGTGCGAGCCTATCCTTCACCAATGTACAGCCGATGCCGTATGGCATATACATCCACTTATGTAGATCCACCGCGAGGCTGTCCGCCCTCTCAATCCCATCAGCCAGATGCCTGTGGGTCTCACTCAGCTTCACCCAGCACCCAAAGACGCCATCCACGTGGAACCACATCCTCTCCTTCTTCGCCAAGTCCGCGAGGGAGTTGAAGTCGTCGAAAGCCCCAGTGTCTACTGAGCCGGCGTTGCCAATCAAGCAGAAGGGATAGTAACCCGCCTCACGGTCCTTCCTTATCGTTTCTTTGAGCGCCGAAATATCCATCCTGTAGTCACCCCCACTCGGCACCCAACGGAGATTGTCGCCTCCTATACCAAGTAGCTCCACGCTCCTTTCGAGGCAGTGGTGGCCGCCGTCGCTCACGTAAAGGGTCATCTTCTTAGGGACGTCCTGCATGCCCTTGGCCTTCATATCGACCTTGGCCATAGCGTTTCTTGCGACTGCGAGCCCCGTGAAGTTGGCCTCTGATCCCCCACTCACGAGGACTCCGCCCGCCTCCGACGGGTAGCCGAGGAGTTCCTTGATCCAGTCAATGACCTGCTTGTGTACAACGCCTGATGAGTCAATTGTCTCTATGCCCGCATTGACCCCGGCTGTGAGCATCATAGCTAACATGCCATACGGTGAACCTGTTCCCGCTACCCCACCCCAGAACTTTGGCTTATCGTTATGTACTAAGTATGGGTAGATGCTGCGTTTGAATACCTCGTAGACGGCTTCCTCTCCATCACCCCCTTCGGAGAGCCTTGTGCGTATGTCCTCGACGGCTTCGGTTGTTGTAGGCTTGTAGGGGAGTTTTGATATTTCTTGTTGATGATCGATCATGTCGTCGAGCATCTTGTGTCCAATCCGCCTGGTCTTTTCCCAGTCTTCAGGATCGAGACTCATCTCATCGTAATTAACCTGAACTTTATTCAATAATATCGCCTACGCAATGTTTTTCCGTATTTAGACGGGTCCCCTCGTCGCCTTGGTGTACTTGGTCATTATGTCGAAGACCTTTACCTCCACGTCACTCAGGGCGGGATTCTTCTTCAACCGAGGCTCGATGTAGCTGGTCTCATAGTCCTTGAAGGACTTCTCATCCTTGAAGAGATAGATGGCACCAGCCGTCTTCGTGGCGGGGTCGTGTATCCATATCTTCCAATCAAGCCCCTCTAGTTTGACGAAGTAGTCGAGTCGACTATCGTATAGCTTGAGAAGCTCATCCTCCGAAACATTGTACTTGAAGTTTATCTGAACGATCTTCTTCGCCATCAGAACACCCCCAAACATTTTATTGAGCGCTAATGCGCCAGACTGAATTAGGATAATCCTCTATTAATGATGGATGTGTACATTTGTAGTAGAATGTATTCGCTTAGAATACAAGTGTAAACATCCATTATTAATAGAGGATTAACTTTACCCCACTTGGGTTCCAAACGACAAGTTGACCTCAACTCCAACGATAGGATTTACAACAGCACCGATAGCTGGGGATGAGCGCGCCATCCGAGAAGTTGACAAGCTAAGTATCTCCTTTGGCCAACAATGCGCGCGCGGGTTGAATACGACCCTCGTCATGATCTGCTGCATACTCACTGATGATTCTTCGTATGTGACCCGCGATACCTCCGCCCCCCAAGATGACGCACTACCTTCATTGCGGTCCGGTGGAATTGTACCCTTCGCCTCCGCGCGCGCTGCAGCCAACCAAGCCACTTACGAACCGAATGAGCCTCTGAAAAGGATCCTACGACAGTCAAAAGGTAGGGGTGATACAAGGAATATAGCATTATTCGACTACCATTCGACTTTGTCGTAGTAGCGCCATTGGGCCATGTCCCTGTTCTTCGCGAGGCTGATGTAGTAGCTAAGCCACTCTAGCTCGACAAAGAGCGTGAATGGAGTGAGCATGTTGTCGACTTGACCTCCCTGGCTGTCTAGGACGATTCCCCTGACGCCGTTCTGTGTGCTCCAGTTGACGACCGCCTTTTCGAGTTCTCCTTCGTTCCCCCTGCCACGGAGGAAGATGGCTGGCGTTCCGGGGGTAAACATCTCCACCGGGCCGTGGCGGAACTCGGAGTAGTTGATTGGTGTCGCATGGACCCAGCACATCTCCTGCAAAGTGCATATGGCGTACTGGTAGGCGAGGCCCCAGTTGATGCCCCCGCCGAGGACATACATCTCTTTGTCGTCCTTGTACTTGATGGCTGTCTTCTTGGCGAACTCCTTCGAATTCGGTATCATTGGTGGGAGCACGGTTGGCAGCGACTCCGCCATCTTGATCATTCTGCTTCCCACCTCGAAGCCCTTCTCCTTCAGCACTGTTCCGAAGAGCAGGTAGAGGGTCGTGAGCTTACCAATCGTAACTCCGCGGGCTCCAGTCCCAAAGCCTAGGTCGCCCACCTTGTTGATGAGGGACTCCTGCTTTTGGCTAAGCCCCATTGTTAGGGCGCCGTTCTTCTTGGCCCACTCCAAGGCACGCAAGACCTCCTTTGTCTTCCCGCTCTGTGTTATGAATATGCATGCTGACCCCTCATTCGCAGCCCAGGGCATACGCTCCAGGAACTCCCAGCCGCTATACTGCAAAACGGGCACATCCGTGTATTTCTCTGCCAGATACCTGACAGGGAATTGGACGCTGTAGCTCCCGCCGCTCCCAACTAGGTAAAACCTCTCCGCCTTCGCGAGTTCCTTGCCGAGCCGCTGAATCTCAACTTTTGCGCTTATGACGGCTTTAAGGCTGGCCTCGGTAACTCCATCTTTCAACCAGTCGGGACGATAAGACTCCTCGGTTAGATAGGTTTCCGGTTCACCCATGACTTCTATAACACCTATCGGATACCACGGTGAAGAGGATAAAAGGGTTGGCGACTATGCTAGAAGTGGTTTTGAACTTATACAAGTACGCTTGATAGTTAAAACGCGTACACGAGGGTTTTAGATGTCTAGTTTGAGGGCTTCTTTTAGTCCCTTGTAGCGGTTCCTTATCGTAACCTCTGTTACGCCGGCGGCATCAGCGATCATTTTCTGGGTCCGCTTCTCCTCGTTCATCACGCAGGCTATGTAGAGCGCCGCTGCGGCAAGACCCATGGGGTCCTTGCCGGCTGTTGTGCGCTTTTTCTCCGCCTTCTCAAGGAGATCAACGGCTGTCTGCTGCGTCTTCTCGCCTATGTTGACCTTAGCAGCGATCTTAGGAACCCTGTACTGTGCCTTAGGGATCGGCATCTGTATGGTCAGCTCACGAAGCAGTAGCCTATAGCATCGGGCAAGATCCTTCTTATCGATAGTAGAGACTTTTGCGAGCTCGCGTAGAGTCCTCGGGGTACCCGTTGCACGACAAGCAGCGTAGAGTGAGGCAGCGGCGATCGCGCTAATGCTACGACCTCTGACTAGACCCTTCTCCAATGCCTTTCTGTAGATGACTGCAGCGCGCTCCTTCACCTGTTTCGGTATGTGAAGCTTGTCACAGAGTCGACTAAGCTCCGTCATGGCGTGGCTCAGGTTTCGGTCTACGCTCGACTGGTAGCTGCTCCTTATGTGCCACTTTTTGAGGCGAAGCATCTGGAACATTGTCTTACTTGGGATGGTTCGTCCGAAGGCGTCCTTACCCACCTGCCCGATCATGGTGCTGAGCCCCTTATCGTGAACGCTGAAACTCAGAGGCATACCGACGCGGCTGCGGCTCTCGCGCTCATCCTGGCTGAATGCCCTCCACTCCGGGCCGTCACTCATCATATTGTCGGCCATAACCAGGCCGCACCCACCGCAGATCTTCTCACCGGTATCGTTGTCGATGATGACGTTCTTGGATCCGCATTCAGGGCACACGTCGCTGGAGGCTTGCTCTGTCTTGACTATCATGGTTTTTCCCTTTTTCCTACCGATTATTCGCGGAATAATTCGAATCCCGGAGGAATCATATCCCGCGACCCATAGAGTATGGCATCACCCACGCACTAGTATATAATACTTATCATTGTATTTACTATAGATCAATTGGTAATGACGAGTGGCTCAAGCATTTACTAGTAGGAACGGGAATTTATAAATGATAACTCAAACAAGGAGAGAATATTACCTCGTTATTAACAATTTTTACTTCTATTACTCCAGAGTGATAATTTTTTACACTCTAATCAACGCAGGCAATGTTTTAATCGAGAAGAAACGAAATACGATTCCATGAGCGAGATTCCGAAGGTACCGATTGCCGTGATAGGTGGCTCAGCGAACATGAACAGCAGTTTCCCGGAAGATTACCCCCGTGTCGAGGTCATCCAAAAGGATATAATCTACGATACACCCTTCGGACCTTCAGCTCCCTTCACACACGCCAAGATCAACGATAGGGAGTTCCTAAGCATCCCATTCCATGGCATCACTTCAACGATAAAGAATACTGAGCCAAACAGCGCTGGCGAACGCATCTTCTATGTCCTCTGGAAGGCTGGAGTCAAGAAGATACTCGGCACAGCCCTCTGCGGCTCATCAAACAGGCTTCTCGACCCTGCCGACGCCGTGATACCGGATGGCTTCGTTGACTACACAACGAAGAGATGTCAGGCCTTCTTCAGGAGTCTCGAGGATAAAGGTGTCGAGGTTGAGAGGATGAGCTACAGACTCCATCAAGCCTTCTGCCCGGAACTTAGTAGAAGTCTCTATTTGAACGTGAAGAAAGCCGGGTTTCCAAGGGTCTTTCAGCGAGGCATTGTAGGCGTCGCCGAAGGCCCCCACCTCGAGTCCCCCGACGAGATAAGGATCCGATACACAAACGCGGGGATCGACGTCGTCACTATGAACCTTGTTCCGGAGATCTACTTCGCCAGAGAGATCGGTGCCTGCTACGCGTGCATCGAGGTTGTTTCCAACTATGGAGAAGGCTGCGTCTCCTCCACGTGGGAGGGGAAGATGGCTTTCAGTGATTTTCAGGCGAAGTGGGCAAGACCTACCGGGCAAGCACTCCTCGACACCGTAGCCGAGATAGATTCAGAGTCCGAGGTTTGCGGCTGCTGCACATATCGCTGGAAGTCGATCTTCGGATAAGCCCACGCATAGTAGATGGTAGGCTTTCACCCGAACGTGCCGAATGTTCTTCTTGTCAACGAGTTTCCTACCGTAGACACCAAACGGTGGAACCAATGAAACTCAATAAATAACTCATGATTTCACAGAAAGTTTCGTAAACTCGCTCAATTATTACCTAAATAAACCCACCACTCAGAAGGTTTAAGTACAATAAAACAGTTTACAACTTTCGGTTTACAACCGGTGTCCAACAAAAAGAGGGTTTCCAGGCGCGACTTCGAGACCGTCGTGGGTGTCCTAGGTAACCCTGTGCGCCGCGACATCATCAAGAAGCTCAGCCAGGGCCCTGACTACACCCTCAGACTAAGCAACGAACTCAACATCAACCAGCAGCTCGCCGCGAAACATCTCAAAGTCATCCAGGACGCCGAGCTCGTGGACGTTGTCCGTCAGAAGAGCAGCCTCGGCGCCGACAAGAACGTCTTCCACCTAAACAAGTTCTACAGCCTCCAAATAGACTTCAGCCCAAGCCTCTACAACGAGAGGCTGATCAGCTTCAACAACCCACACCAATGGATCCAAGAAGACGACTACATGGAAAAACTAGAAGAACAAGTAAAAGACATCGAGGAGGAAAAACTCGACGTCGACGACGTCTCACCCCTACGCCAAATCATCCAGGTAATCGACGACGAACTCGATGCACTCGAAAAGAGACGAGCCAGGCTCCTGTACATACGAAACCTCACACTCGGAGCCGCACAGAACGCCCTCGAAGAAGTTGACCGCAGGAAAAAACAGATCATACAGCATCTCATCGACTTGGGTCCAGCCAGCATCGAAGCCCTCTCTAAAGCACTCCAACTCGGAGAAGACGCCATAAGAGATATTATTTCCGAACTCGAAATAGATGACATAGTCAAAGAAGAAAACGACATGATCCACCTTAGTGCGGTGTGAGCCACCGAAAGCTTTTTTATCTCCGGGCAACTACAACCTTCGGTTTACAACCGAAGGTGGTATACCTGTTGGTGGCTACGAACCGGAGTAAAACAATGGTGAATAAGCTGCTTTGGTATACTAATAACAATATCGAAGGCGTATAATGTATGAGTAAACAGGAACAACCAATTTATATCCTCAAGGAAGGAACCGAGCGTTCCACGGGTAATGATGCCCGCGGCAACAACATAATGGCCGCTCGGATCGTGGCCGGGGCTGTAAAGACCAGCCTAGGCCCCAAGGGAATGGATAAGATGCTCGTCGACAGCTTCGGCGACGTCACGATCACCAACGATGGAGCCACGATGCTCAAGGAAATGGACATTCAGCACCCCGCGGCCAAGATGATGGTCGAGGTCAGTAAAACCCAGGACTCTGAAGTCGGCGACGGCACCACAACAGTTGTCGTTCTCGCCGGCGAGCTTCTGGGTAAGGCCGTTGATCTGATGGACAAGAAGATCCACCCAACCGTCATCATCGATGGCTACCGCGAGGCTCAAGTCGAGGCGCTAAAGATCCTCGACGAGATAGCCATCAAGGTTAAGCCAAAGGACAGAGATACACTTAAGCGCGTCGCCAAGACGACGATGGCGACGAAACTCGTCAGCAGTCACAGTGGTTACCTCTCCGAGGTGGCAGTCGACGCTGTCCTCCAAGTCGCTGAGGAGTCGACTGGGAGCTGGAAGGTCGACCTCGACATGATCAAGGTCGAGAAAAAGCCCGGCGGCTCCATGACCGACACTGCTATGATTAGAGGTCTAATAATCGACAAAGAGGTCGCCCACAGCGATATGCCAAAGGTCGTCAAGAAAGCGAAAATCGGTCTCCTCGACGCCGCGATGGAGATCGAGAAGACCGAGTTCTCCAGTAAGATCAGCATAGAGACCCCGGACGAGATGCAGGCCTACCTTGACCAGGAGGAGAAGATGCTCCGAGACATGGTAACGAAGGTCAAAGAGGCAGGCGTCAACGTCCTCCTATGCCAAAAGGGCATCGACGACATGGTCCAACACTTCCTCGCACGCGAGGGGATCATGGCCGCGAGGAGGCTCAAGAAGAGCGATTTAGAGGCACTCGCAAAGGCCACAGGAGCAAAGATAGTCAACAGCGTCGACGAGTTCACATCAGCGGACCTCGGATATGCCGACCAGGTCGAGGAGAGGAAGATCGGCTCAGACAAGCTAATTTTCGTCGAGGGTTGTAAGAACCCGAAGGCCGTCAGTATATTGATCCGCGGTGGCACACAGCGCGTAGTAGACGAAGCTGAAAGAAGCATACACGACGCCCTTTCAGTCGTCAAGGACGTGGTAGAGGACCATAGGATCGTCGCTGGTGGAGGCGCCCCTGAGATCGAGGTTGCCCGCAGGCTACGCGGCTACGCTGAGAAGCTTGTAGGTCGACAGAGACTCGCAGTCTCAGCCTTCGCCGAAGCTATGGAGGTCATCCCTACAACCCTAGCTGAGAACGCTGGCATGGATCCCATCGATGCGATGGCGGAGCTCCAGAGCCGCCACGCCAAAGGCGAGTTGTGGGCAGGAGTCGAGGCTCTCCAGGGAAAGATCTCCGATATGGAGAAACTCGAGGTAATTGAGCCAATGATCGTCAAAGCCCAGGCGATAAAGTCAGCGACCGAGGCAGCAACGATGCTGCTTAAGATCGACGACGTCATCGCCTCCACAAAGAGCAAGGGCCCGCCACCAGGCGCCGAGGGCGGCATGGGTGGTATGGGCGGAATGGGAGGCATGCCCGGCGGTATGCCACCCATGATGTAAGGTGAATCATAATGTCATACCAAGGTAATCAACAGGTAATCGTCCTCAAGGAGGACACGAAGAGGAGTCGCGGCCGTGACGCGCGCCGCAGCAACATGATGGCGGGTCAGATAGTCGCTGAGGTCCTAAAGAGCACACTCGGCCCCCGCGGAATGGATAAAATGCTCGTAGACAGTCTTGGCGACATCACAATAACGAGTGACGGTGCCAAGGTCCTTGAGGAGATTGATGTCCAGCACCCCGCAGCTAAGATGATGATCGAGGTCGCGAAGACACAGGACAAGGAAGTCGGCGACGGAACAACAACCGCCGTAATCTTCGCAGGTGAGCTCCTCAAAAAAGCGGACGAGCTCCTCGAACAGGAGATCCATCCCTCAATCGTCATCAGTGGCTACCAAAAGGCCGCCGACAAGGCGCTCGAGGTCCTCGACAATGTGGCAATACCAGTCAACATGGAGGACAGGGAAACCCTCCTAAAGCTTGCGAGTACATCGTTGAGAAGCAAGGCGGTGTCATCTGATCGCCAGCACCTCTCAGGCATCGTAGTCGACGCTATCAAGCAGATCATGGAGAAGCGGGACGACCATATCGTCGCTGATGTCGACAATGTCCAGATAGTGAAGAAGGAAGGAAAGAGCCTTGAGGAGACAGAGCTCATCAAAGGCATCATCGTCGACAAGGAAGTTGTCCACGATGGGATGCCAAAGAAGGTGAAGGGCGCTAAGATTGCCCTCCTCAACGCTGCAATGGAGATCGAGAAGACAGAGATCGACGCTGAGATAAGGATCAAGACCCCCGGCGGCGTCAAGGCCTTCCTCGATCAGGAGACCGAGATGCTGAAGAAGATGGTCGACCAGGTCTCCGCTTCAGGAGCTAACGTCCTCCTGTGCCAGAAGGGAATCGACGATGTCGCCCAACACTTCCTTGCAAAGGCCGGGATCATGGCTGCCCGCCGCCTCAAAGAGAGCGACATGGAGAAGCTCGCCAAGGCAACCGGTGCGAAAATCGTCAACCACCTCAAGGACCTCAAGAAGACTGACCTCGGAACATGTGGTCTAGTCGAGGAAAGAAGGATAGGGAACGATAAGATGATCTTCGTCGAGGAGTGCAAGAACCCCGCCTCAGTCGCCATCTTCGTCCGAGCAGGCTTGGAGAGGATGCTCGACGAAGCTGAGAGGAGCCTCAATGACGCACTCTACGTCATTAGTGACGTCGCAGAGGTACCAAAGATGGTTCCTGGAGGAGGCGCAATAGAGTTGGAGCTAGCGAAGGAAGTTCGTGACTACGCCCGCCAAGTCGGCGGACGAGAGCAACTAGCCATCGAGGCCTTCGCCGACGCCCTTGAGGTAATCCCGAGAACCCTAGCCGAGAATGCGGGACTCGACCTCTTGGACACAATGGTCGCAATGAAGACCGCTCACGAGAAAAAGAACGGTCTAAGGATGGGCGTCAACGTCTTCGATGGCGGCGTCTCCGATATGTTGAAGGCGGGCGTAATCGAGCCCATGGTCGTCAAACAACAGGCGATTAAGAGCAGTATCGAGGTCGCCACAATGATCCTAAGGATCGACGACGTCGTTGCCGCAAAGAGCGGTGGCGGCCCAGGCGGCCCCGGCGGCGGCAAGGGTGGACCACCCAGCCCCGGCGGCGACGAGGACTAAAATCCCCCCACCAATTTAACCAACCACTTCTTTTATCAACCTCAAGTGATTCCCGCCGAGGATAAGGCGGATGTACTCTTCTGAATACTCCCTTTTGACAAGCTCCTGGGTGATGGAGGACATCTTCGAGGCATCCTCCAATCCTTTCGGGGTCGCGGGAATACCATCGAAGTCGCTGCCTAGACCGACATGTTCAGGACCTACTAAATCGACTATGTGGTCGATGTGATCAACAAGTGTTTCGACGCTGGGCTTAGTCTTGTGGATGAAGTCGGGAGCGAAGTTAATCCCCATGACGCCTCCCCCCTTAGCCAGAGCCTTGATCATATCATCAGTCATGTTTCGGGGATGCTGGCAGACAGCGCGGGCGTTGCTGTGGCTAGCAACGACGGGATCCTTCGAGACCTCCATGACGTCCCAGAATCCGGCGTCACTTAGGTGGCTAACATCCACGATCATACCGAGTCTATTGAGTTCCTCAACGACATCGACGCCGAATTGACTGAGGCCCCCCTTAGTACGGTTGTCAGCGACACCGTCCGCGAGGAGATTACGTAGACTGTGAACAAGACCTACCATCCTGATGCCGAGGCGATGGTAAACGCGAAGCATACTCAACCGCCCTTCGAGGACATCAGCACCCTCTATGCTGAGCATCGCAGCTATTCTACCAGCTTTATTCACCTTAATGATCTCAGCGTAGCTTGTCACTGGTTGAACGAGCTTCGGGTACTTCTCACACTCAGTGTAGAAGGCCTCGATCATCTCCATGGCTGTGCGGAGGGGATAGGCGGGTGTAGGGTCCCGCTCCGAGCTAATGGCGAAGACCTGACAGTCCACACCCCCTTCCTTCAACCGGGGGAGGTCTATGTGGCCGAGATTTGACCGAGTCCCAAAGCCGACATTACTCCTGTCCTCCCAAATGCTGTCACGTGATCGCGTGAATTGGGGGAGAAGACACTTCAGGGTATCACAGTGGGTGTCCAGCACAAGCGCCTGCCTATGAAGACGAAAAGGATACTCTTCCAAATGGGATCGATAGAGATCTTGTTCATGCGCTTAAAGAGATAGCCAAGTCACTTGATTTCTTGAACGGAGTCTAACTACAATAAAAATGGGTGACTCACATACTACTCATCTATCAGATCAGCTTAGCCGTTGTCTCAAACGACTTCCTTAAGCCTGGTTCCTCCAAGTCGTATTAGTCCCTAGCCAACCTCTCCCCTAGGATAATTCGCTGCCCTAAACCTTTATCACGTATCTGTATACGCTGATCCGCGGTGCACATAATGGTCAAAGTATCTCAAGAGATCAAGTCCATTTTCGAGAAGCAGCGAGTCATCCCCATGGCAACGGCGGATAAGCACGCTCGCCCAAATGTAATTCTCGTCGGCATGTGGTATTGGGCAGACGATGAGACTCTAGTCGTTTCTGACAATTACCTCAACAAAACGAAGTCGAACCTTGAGGAGAACCCCGTAGTCGCCTTTAACGGGTGGTCCGATGGGAAGAGCTATCAGATCAAGGCTAGAGTCAACTTCGAAACATCTGGCCCTCGCTACGATCAGATAAGGAAAATGGCCACAAGCGGTACACGCCAGTTCCCGGGAAAAGCCGCAGTCGTCTGCGTCGTCGAAGAAATCTTCCAAGGCAACGGAGGTCAGGGTGCAGGTCAGAAGCTGAGTTAGATTACGAAGTGGTTGCCCTGCTGCTCCTGCTCGCGCTGCTTAGCAACCCCTTTCCGCATACCCTCATCGGTGATCTTGATATCGTACTCAACGAACTTTTCCACCATCCCGAGGATGTTCTGAGTCATCTCCTCCAGCTCCTCCTTTGTGAAATTACTCATAACCTCAGGGCTGTTAACCCACTGCATCCAACCCGCTAGGCTCTGCCCAAGAGCCATGAATGCGAAACGCATAGCGCGAACCCTGTCTAGTCTGTCCTGATCCTTCTTCTCCTTGAGTTTCTTGATCTCTTCGAGGGTCTTCTCGCTGTGCTCTACCCAGTTGACGTTGAGGGCTTCCATAGCGTAGAAGCCTCTCCACTCGCGACTAAAAACGTCTCCGGTTTCACGGGTAGAGTTTAAATCAGTCATCTCTCGGGTTATTGATGGAGCCGGGGTCTCCTAGCTCGGTAGGGAGCCAGCCTGGAAAGCTGGTGTCCGTACGGACTCGAGGGTTCAAATCCCTCTCCCGGCGCCAATCACTTAGTTTTCCCCTCTGCGCGCGTGAAGATACTTCTATTCATGATAGCTGGTAGAACCTTTCCCCTATCTCCTCAGCTCATCGGCGGTTTGCGTCGCCTTGTCTTCGCTCCTAGATCCAACTGTGATTTCGTGCTACAGGGAGATGTGGAATGCTAGGCCACTCCATATTACCGGTGCCATAGAATGCCTATCTTCATCTGTGTCTCGAATAGATTTCGTTCTCTGAATATCAATATCTTCGATCTGGAGTTCAACACAATGAATTTATATGTAAGTTGTTACTTCGCCACACGTTTCATGAATAGGGCTAAGATCGATCCCTGCGAGAGAGTATTCCCGTTGGTGCCTATATTGATTCTGAGATGCCTCTCGACACCGAACTTGTCCCCGGGGCTTACAAGAACTCCCTCTTCCTTGAGTAGTCTTTCCGCGAACTTCGACGAGCCGAGACGATTCCTATATTTGGGGAAGACTGTGAATCCTCCTCCAGGCTCTATACAGTTGACTAGGTCCGGGTTCTCTTTTTGCCAGGTGAGCCATGTCTCCATATTCGTTTTTCTAATCGTCAGGTTGCGCTTGATGTAACGGGTCTTGTTCGAGAGTAGCTTCTCGGCGATTTGTTCTCCTATACCACAGTGACTAAGGGTGGTATAGTCCTTCATCTCCCAGCATCGCTCTATTATCTCAGTGTCTGCGACAATCCACCCTATTCTAGGGCTTGTGGCGCCGAGCTTGCTTATGCTGCCGGTGATTATCCCCTTCTCATAGAACTCTGGAGTGGGTGCCGGTTTCCCATCGGCCTCAGAGCCGCGTAGAGCATTGTCGCAGTGGACGTAGGCGCCAGCACTTTCGGCGATCTCGCAGATAGCCTGCATATCCTCTTGCGTCATAATGGCCCCCGTCGGATTGTTGGGGTTGTCTAGGAAGATCATTTTGGTCCGACGCGTCATCTTCTCCTTCAGCTCATCGAGGTCGGGAGTCCAGCCTTTTTCTTCGATGAGGTGGAAGAGCTTGATCTTTACCCCGAGCATCCGGGCTAAGCCGTTAGTCTGTTCATAGTGTGGAGCCTCAGTGAAATACTCAACACCGGATTCCAGTAGAGTTAGATTAACGAGCAGATTCGCTTCAGAGGTGCCGCTAGTTATGAGGACGTTCTCTGGATCAACATTGTACCAATCAGCTACATGTTTCCTTAGGACATCTGAGCCACAGGTCCTCCCATACCTCATGAGAGTGTCAGGGGGCACCTGTGGGACGACGTCCCTTAGCTGTAGCTTGGCGACACCTCCACCTCCGAGGTCAATCTCAGCCTTCTCAAGGAGCCAACGCTCAAGCCTGAAAGGGTCGATTTTCACGCAACTGACCCCCCCTTGCATCCATGTGGTCGGGTAAGCTTAAAACATGAATGGGCCGCGCCAAAAGAGAACCAAAAAATGCACGGAATAGAGATTTTCATTGGGGTTACTTCCTCTTTGTGAGGTTGAGGTACTTGATGGCTAGCTCCTCGCTCATACTCTTAAGATTGTAGCCGATGTCGTCTGTAGTTACTATGCCTACAACGTGATCCATGTCATCCACGACAACGAGACGTCTTATCTTATACTGATTCATGGTCTCGACAGCGTCGTCTACCTCGCAGTAAACAGAGACAGCAATAACGGGTTTTGTGCATATTTCGGCAGCCATCATTGTATCCGGGTCTTTTCCGGGGGCAAGGACTCTATGTACAAGGTCGCGCTCCGTAACTATACCGATGGGTTTCCCATTTGTTACAAGGATAACACTGCTTATACCCTTCTCCAGCATGAGGCGAGCTACCTCATCAGCCTTGGTTGCCGGGGAGACTGTGAAGGGTGACCGGGTCATAATGTCGGAGACGCGCATGAGAATCAGTCTAATATTGGTTGTGTGATAGTAAAAAGTAGCGGTTATGCCTTTTCGATGTGCATTGGGGGTTCCCTTATGACTTTGAGAGCGAAGGGAAACTTGTTTAGGCTCATGGCTGCGTAGAAGTCGCCTTCCCTGAAGGTAGTCTGAGTCTTATCAAAGAATTTGGCACCAGATGGGTTTTCTCTAATGCGACGTACCATGTCGGGGAAGTCAGGATTCCTGCCTTGGAGTCTATCCTCTAAATACTCGGCACAAAGCTCGTCCTCGATGGCTTTGTGTTCTCCCTCCCAGCCCATGGCGACGATGGAGATCACCCTAGGTTTCCTCCTCTCGATGTAGTCGATGGTGGCCTCGGCCATAACGAAGCTGCCGAGAAGAACCTCCTCCGCGTGGGAAGCAGCGAGGATGCCCTGGACGCCGCTGCTAGTTCGCTGAATTACGGTTTTACCTGTGAAGTCGATGTGGCTGACCTCATCTGGGCTGTTACCGTAGTCGAATCCTGAGATCTTGTGACCATGGAGCTCACCCATGACAATGTAGCTGGGATTTTTACGACGGAGTTCAAATGCCTCCTCAATTGTGCCGACAGGGAGGATCGTCTTTGCTCCGTTAGCGATGACAAAGGCAGCGGTGGTGAAGGCTCGGAATACATCGATAACTACAGCCACACCCCTCGCTTGCTTGGCCCCGTCAAGGAGGCTAAGTCGCAGTATCTCCATTGCCTATATGCCTCTATTGACCTCGACGTTTCCCTCCTTCATGACGAGGCGGATTTTCGATTTGTCTTGAAGGATCTTTATGTTTATGATTGGGTCGCCATCGACTACTATGAGGTCTGCCCACTTTCCTTTCTCGATTGTACCTGTCTTTGTCCCGAGGTAGCAAGCCTCAGCACCGACTTTAGTAGCGCATGTTATGGCTTCAATGGGTTTGAGTCCAGCCTGAACCATGAGTTCGAGTTCCTTGGCATTCTCGCCGTGGTAGTTGAAGGGTGTCCCAGCATCTGTACCAGCAGCTATCTTTACACCGGCATTATAGCAGAGCATGAGACTCTTGGGTGGATACTCAGCGATCTCCTTCGCCTTTGCGACTGCCCATTCTGGGATTCCTGCGGCGGTGCCCTTTTGAATGATGTTCCAGCTGGCTACAAGTGTCGGGATCTGAAGGACGCCGTGCTCCGCCATCGACTTCGCAGTCTCATTCGTCTGAATGCTTCCATGCTCTATACTCTTGACTCCGCCTTCGATGGCATTCATAATACCGGTAGGCCCATGGGCATGACTTGCGACGAACTTACCGACATGGTGGGTCTCATCACATACAGCCCTGATCTCCTCAACGGTGAATTGTGGCGTATCTACGGGGTCGTTGGGGCTCATGACACCACCACTGGTGCAGATCTTGATGAAATCAGCGCCCTCGCGTAGGTTGATTCTTGCCGACCTACTAGTATCCACAGCGCCATCACTTATGAGGCTCATCTCATTGTAGCTGACGCCGCTGGGAAGATAGAAGTCAGCATGGCCGCCTGTCTGGCTTATGATCCTACCCGGGGCGACGATCCTGGGACCTTTAGCGACCCCCATCTCAATCGCCTTCTTGAGGGCGAGAGCAAAGCCGTATGGAGCACCCATATCCCTAACCATCGTATAGCCTGCATCGAGGGTCTTCGCCGCGTTGTGAGCACCGAAGAGTTGTATGAGCCCCGGCGTGTAACCGAGAGCAGACATGACATTAGCGTCACCATTTGAGCAGATGTGAACGTGGGCATCTATTAACCCAGGCATGACGGTCTTGCCCGATACATCGATTACCTCTGCTTCTTTCGGTGCATCTAATGTTTTTCCGACATCCTCAATTATATTACCCTTAATAATAATGGTCGCATCCTTGATTGACTCCTTCCCCGTACCGTCCAAGAGGCACACGTTGGTTATAACTTTCACAGATGCATTCTGAACCATGAAATAGATGACAGGTTTTGGCGATTAATCATTTTCCTGAGGCGGAAACTAGTGGAGGCTACTTATTTCTTTTCGAAAGTCGACGTCCCCGCCTTTCCCAACCTTAGCGAGGAGATCCTCGACATTGCTGAAGGCTTCGTCGACAGAGCCGCTGTGCTCCTTCTGGACCCTGAGAAGATGCCAGGCCCACTCAAGCGCCTCGAAGACGCCCATCTGGTAGCTCGAGGCTGACTCCATGCGTTTCACCGTGAAGTCCAACAGTTACAGCGTTAAAAGGAGTTACGCACCGATTAAAGGGGGAGACCCTGGTGAAACTGGCCAATAAAAAATGGGATACAGTATTAGTATAGAAAAAAAAGTAAGGGGTCACTTAATGGGCAGTTTAAGCCTTTGATAGAGTTCCGCGCCTTTCTTCGACTCCCAGATAGGGTAGACCTGGACGCTTGCCACCTGCCCGTACTCGGTGACGTAATGCATTATATCGTCGGGGTTGTCAGTTTCGAAGATAGTGAATCCTGAGTATCCCTTCGGTGCATTCGCAATCGTGTGCGGTGGAAACAGTGTCTTTACAGTGTGTTTAGACTTCGTCCTCTTCTTCCAAATCGAGATGAAGTCGTCGAGATCCTCATTCGCACACTCTAGAAAAGCTATGAACTTCAAACGATCACCGATCAGTTGTTATGATCAGGAGATAATAAACCTAGTCTCAGGATCGTTCCCAGGTTAGTGGTAACTTCTAAATGTCTCCACATGGTGATGAATAGTTGGCGTGACACTATTTGCTTGATATCAAGCTGATTAGAGAGAACCCCAAAATGGTTCGCGCTAACTTGGAGAGGAGATACCAGCCGGATAAGCTGGAGCTCCTTGAAGAGGTGGTTGCGGCTGATAAGCGGTGGCGTGAACTCACCGCCAAAGTGAACCAACTCCGAAAAAGGCGGAATGAGGTTAGCCAGGAGATCGCTCAAGCGATGAAGGCAGGTAAAGACTCTTCATCGCTCAAGATCGAGGCAAACAAGATCCCGGACGAGATCAACTCCGTCGAGTCGGAACTAGAATCAAAGCAACAGGTCGTAAAGAGTGGCCTGATGAGACTCCCAAATCTCCTCCATGAGTCCGTCCCATATGGCAAGGACGACAAGGACAACGTAGTGGTAAAGATCTGGGGTGAGCCCCCAAAGTTCGGCTTCTCGCCGAGTAGTCACGCCGAGCTCTCCCAGTCATTAGGGATAGCCGACTTCGATAGGGCCGCCAAAGTTTCGGGAACTGGGTTCTACTATCTTCGAAACGAGCTTACGCTTCTCGACTACTCTGTGATGCGTTACGCGATTGACGTCCTCCTCAGCAGGGGATACAGCCTAATCGAGCCACCATACATGATCAGAAGGAGCTTCTATGAGGGCGTCACTGATCTGAGTGACTTCGAGAACGTAATGTACAGAATCGACGACTCTGAGAACGTGAAAGACCCCCTCTACCTTATCGCCACAAGTGAACACGCGATGGGAGCGATGCTTAAAGATGAGATACTCAGCGCTGACCAGCTCCCAATCAAGATGTGTGGTGTGAGCCCGTGTTTCCGTCGCGAGATCGGCAGCCACGGTAAATACACCAGAGGCATCTTTCGAGTCCACCAGTTCAATAAGATAGAGCAGTTCATCTTCTGCCTCCCCGAGCAGAGCTGGGCTCTCCACGAGGAGCTCCAACGCAACAGCGAAGCCCTCTATGAGGGACTTGGTATACACTACAGGGTGGTGAATGTATGCACTGGGGACATCGGGAGCATCGCCGCGAAGAAGTACGATACTGAGGCATGGATGGCCGACGGTGAGTATAGAGAAGTCGGGTCGAATAGTAACTGCACCGACTATCAGGCCAGGAGACTGAATGTCCGCTACAGGATGAAGGAGGGACAAGCCCCTGTTGGTTTCGTTCACACCCTGAACAACACGGCCTTAGCCACCTCTAGGACCATGATTATGATAATGGAGCAGTACCAGCAGTCGGATGGAACGATCAAGGTGCCAAAAGCGCTCCAAAAGTACATGGGCATGGAGGTCATCGAGGGCAAACTAAATAAAATGAAGATCTAGACTAACTAGCACTCCTAAGCGATATTTCTCAGCCTTTTCTGGATACTTCTTATGCGGATTCATAACTATTTTTCTAATCCAAATAACGTTTGACGAAGATTAAAGTTGGACAATTAGATCAACCGTCTACCTGAACACATAGAGCTCCTCGTCATATCTTCTATCAAGTATCTGGCCTGGCGGAAGCTTCTCCACCTTCTTCGATGCAAGGTGCCTCCGGAGACGGTTGTTCGCCTCCTCTAGGGTTAGATCGCCTCTGAGCCAGTTAGTAGGAACGGAGACGAACATTGGCCGTGCTGGGATGATGTGACGTGTTGTCTTCTGGCTGAAGACCAAGCCCTTGAGGGCAGTCTCCACAACCTCTCTCTTAGTGACCGTAGGGGTCATTATCCCTATGGTATATTCCCCAGAAGCAACGCGTGCCGGTGCGTCTCTGTCTGTACTATACCCCATATGGTAGCCCTTCGACTTAAGGGCGTTTTCGACAATCTTTATGGTGTCATACCTCTCTTTAATGCCCTCATCTGATCCGGATGCGGCGAGGCTCCAGGAGTTCGAAAACATAGCCGTCATAGCCTTCCTCTCTTCGACGAGTCTCTGAGCCTCATCATAGGTCTTGGTGTACGCCATCAACCCAGCCTCTTCGAGCACCGTGCGCGCCTCCTCGACGCCACTCAGGCTCTTGAACATCCTGTACCAACACCCGATTTGGATGTTCGGGTTCTCATAGTCGACGAGGCAGACTGGTATGTATCTGTAGCCGATCTCCTTTGCAGCTGCAACGCGGTGCATCCCATCGAGTACTACCAAAGTATTCCTATCGACGATAATTGGATGGATCCAGATGCCGTCGTGGGGTATCTTCTCAACGAGCTCCTCCATTTTCTCTGGTATGATCTCCTCATGGATATGGAGGGAGGTAAGCTCCTCGAGGACTACTTCAAACGAACACTGCGGATGATTTATTACGAATCCTCGAGGCTGACTACTCCCCAAGGTTATTCTGTCACTCCTTGAAGAGATCGGTGCTATAGTACCTGTCGGCGTTGTCGGGAAGAAGTGTAACAATTACCTTTCCATTCCCGAGTTTATCCGCAGCTTTGAGGGCACACCAGACGTAGGCACCACTCGAATTACCGACGAAGAGCCCCTTCTTACGGGCGAGCATCTTAGCCGTCTCGATGGCGTTCCTGTCAGTGACCTGGATGACCTCGTCTATGACCTTCATGTCGGTGATGGAAGGGATGAAGCCATCTCCAATACCCTCAACCTTGTGCTCAGCACACTTGAGAGGTTCTATATCGCCTTCGACATTTTTCCCAATGGGGTCAACTGCATAGACCTTGAGACTAGGGTTCTTTTTCTTAAGTACGTTCGCGACTCCTGTAAGGGTTCCACCAGTCCCAATACCCGCTACAAAGGCATCCACCTTGCCTCCAGGGACCTGCTTCAGTATCTCTTGGGCCGTCGTCTGTTCGTGTGCCCTAACGTTATCAAGGTTGTCGAACTGGCAGGGAGCCCAATGCTTAGGCTTCTTAGCGATCTCCGCCGCCTTCTTCACAGCGCCCGCGATGAAATCCTTCGCGGGAGTAAGTACAACCTCGGCATTGTAGTGTTTCATGATGATACGCCGCTCCACAGAGGCGGTCTCTGGCATGACGACGATCATCTTGTAACCCTTTGCAGCCGCTGCACAGCTGAAGGCGATGCCCGTGTTCCCGCTGGTCGCCTCGACGATTGTATAGCCGGGTTTCAAGTCACCTCTTTTCTCCGCCTCGGAGATGAGGTGGCGGGCGATTCTGTCTTTGATGCTACCGCTCGGATTCAGATATTCGACCTTGGCGTAGATTACCGCATCTTTCTCTGGGAAGGTAAGTATGATCATCGGTGTATCGCCGATAAGTTCGAGGGCGTTTTCGACGACCTTCAAGCCATAATTCCTCATCTTGGATTGCTCGACGGGGGGATAAACATTATTCTTCTCCTTTTATGAGGTAAGGGAGCTAACATATTACCACTAAATCGATGCGGGTGGAGGCTTTATACATAAGGAGAGTTGAAGTACATTCCTGAATAAAATAAATGACTGTTTCTTACACGCATGAAATATGTTAACCTACTAAGGAAGAAACAAGTTGCATTAAACTACAATTCCTCGCGCGTGCTTTGTCAATAACCATATAGGGTGACATACCCGAGAGTATTTTGAGTTGTCTGACCAGAGTATGAAGGAGATGGCGGAGATGCTCCGCAAAGGCGCTAAGATGCTCAGCATCACCTGCCCAGAGTGTAGTGCACCTCTCTTCCAGCTCAAGACTGGAGAGATCGTCTGCCCCCGGGAGAAGCGGGAGGTCAGGATTGTCAAAGAAGGTGAAGACAAGGAGCAGATCACCCAAGACACCAGCCTCGAGAATACTCTCACGGCAAAGATTCAGCTAGTCCACCAGATGCTAGAAGCGGAAACCGAAGCTGCGAAGATTAAACTGCTAGCTGAGACAATAATCGTACTCCTCGACGCCATATCGCGTATCAGGCAGGGTAGACCTAAACAGTAAAAATCAGGTCTACAGCTTTAAATCAGTAAGCTCCTCTACGAACCTCTGAACCTTCGCCTCGACCTCGTCGACGGGGTGCTCCACGTCGATGAGCTTCATCTCCCCAGCCCTCTCAAACTGGAGGTAGAGGTCGCGTACCCTCTTCAGGTAGCTTCTGTTCTCGAAGATGGTGAGTGTCCTCCCGGAGACCCTCATGAGGCTTCTCTCCGGGTCGACATCGAGCAACAGAATTAGGTCAGGTTTTGGGGTGAATTTTTGGAGGTCGCGAAGCCAAGCCACATCGACACCCGCGGCTCCTTGGTAGGCGAGGGTTGAGTGATAGTACCTGTCGCAAACCACAGTTGTTCCCTGTTCGAGGATCTGACTGATCCTCTTGCTATGCTCGAAGCGATCCGCCGTGAAAAGAAGCGCCTCCGTCTCTGGCGAGAAATACCTCTCCCCTGCCTCAGCATAACTCCGGATGAATCGGCCTATGCTCCCGTCGCTTGGCTCACGTTCTAGGACATGATCCACGCCTTGGTCGCGGAACTTCATGCTCAGAAGGTCGATCTGGGTGCTCTTCCCGCTGCCGTCGATACCCTCAAAGACTATGAACCAGCCTCTCGGAGCCATCGCCTGAAAAGTGGACTAGAGGCGTTAAATGCCTTCCTAGAGTTGAAACTGGTCTCGTGTGTATGTTGTGAGGAACTCAGCCTTCCCGTTCCTGATTTGTATCATATCTTCGACGCGTAAGTAGTACTCCCCTTTGCTCCAGAGCTTCGGTTCCAAGCAGAACACCATACCCTCGACGAGGGGCTGTGTGGTCTCGGGCTTTAGCCACGGATCCTCATGGACCTCTACACCAATCTGATGGCCGATAACGCCCGTTTTCAGCCTGTTCCGGAGGAGGTTGCCATAGCCGAGCTTATCGAGGGTTTTTTCTATGTGAGAGTAGAAGTCGCAGAGCCGCGTTACCTCTCCGCCGACGGCGTCGGCAGCTTGTAATAAGGCGAGGTTGAGGGATTGGTAGGCCTGGAGTATGTCGGGGCGCACCTGCCCATAGTAGAGACTCCGTCCCCAGTCACTGCAGTAGCCGTCGTAGACGAGGCCGAAGTCGAAGGCTATGCTAGTACCTCTGACTAACCCTGCTTCCTTCGGGTAGATGAAGGGGTCTTCTGATGGGATTGTCCCCGTTTTCAGGTAGCCACCTGTGGAGGGGAAGCTGACATCGCTGGCGCCGAGGCCACGTCCCATCATCTCCATCATTATTTGGAGGTTCTTCTGCGTCAACCCCTCAACGATTCTTGGCGAGATTAGATTCATAACGGCTTCTGTGATATCTGCTACCTTCTTTAACCTCGCCACCTCCTCAGGTTCCTTCACCATCCTGATGTGGTCGAGTAGCCCTTCTGCGACGCGGAACCGGGAACCAGCACATGCTTTCGCTACCTCGAGGCTTGTGCTCCCCCAGCAGAAGTCCCCTATCGCGACGCGACCTGGCTTCACGCCGAGATCAGATATGACGCGTTTGACGAGGTCCCCGTAGGGCTGAACGCGGTCTACGACACGAATATCCTTTATCCAGGTCCCTTTAGCTTGCTCTTGGCTATCAGGGTTAAGAGTAAGGATCGGCTCTGCCTGTCGGGCGACGAAGACATTGTCTTGGGGATGATGAAGGTCTCTCCCTTTACGCCACTCCAGGTTGGTACCCGTAAGGTATTGGAAGTCGGGGCCAACACCGTAGACCACAAGGTCTAACCCCTGTTCCTCCATCTTAGCCTGGAGCCCTGTGAGCCGCCTTCTAAAATCCATATTGAAACAACATCGGCGCCATGCGATAAATCGATTGCCCCAACCGACTGTTTAAATAATCTCTACTAGCCCCTCGTCTCCTCTGACGCGTAGTCTCATCCCGGACCTTAGGACCTCAAGAGGGTCTAAATTTAGCTTATCCACCAGAGGGATGCCTGAGATGACGCAGCCGGTGGCGATTATGGCCTCGGTCACAACATTGACAATTGCAGCTGGAGCAGTGTCCTGCTTCTTCATTCTATATATTACATAACTGCCAACGGTACTTCCCTTTCCTGTGGGGAAGACGAAAACCTTTCCAGAGATTCTCTGTCCTTGGCAGGCGTGGCCAGGTTCTATAACGATGCCTGTATCCGGATCGATACCACCGTAGAAGCTGACAGGATCCCTGCTAACCAGAGCCTCACCTTCGATCGTACCTCCAACAACCTTCCGCCCTCTGAGTATCATTTTAAAGCCTCCTCGATGAGCTCTTTCGCGGTGCCCATTTTCGTCTTTAGGCCCATATTAGAGGAGTACTGGGCACCCTTGAAACTATTAAGAGCAACCTCCTTCCATCCCATCTCCTTCAAGGGTGCAACAACCATGCATGTGTCGACATATACCCTCCCGCCAGCGTCCTCGATCCTCCTCACATAGCCCTTTCTCTCAGCCTCAGAGTAAACTCCTCGGCTGGTGAAGACCCAGACCTTCTTCTTTAGTTTCATCCTCTCACAGAGATTGGCGACCTCTTGAACTTCTACGAGGCTACAGTGGGGGCAACCTATGCAGGTGATTGGGTCCGAAACATCGCATTGAAACTTCTCGCGGGCTTCCATAAGGTCCCTCTCCTCGATGGTTAGCTTCTCTACCTCCTTGAGTTGATGCTCCACCTTCTCCGCTTCAGGGGTGACGCCCTCTCCATGCCATAATGCTATTCCACCGCTAGTTGCGAGGGCAGCTCCCATCGTCTTTAAAGACTCTAAAGTCGGTTTTCCCAATCCACGGAAGTAGGGAACAGTGGCTCCCACGAGTTTTCCAGTTACGTAACCAAGTGCACTGTAGTCGATTGGATCCGAAAGTTTCGCTTTGACATCTACAAGCTTGCCAGGTAGCCTATTTTCATCGAGCCTATATTCATAAAGAGGCGTTAGGCCCGTGATGGCGCTGGCGATTGTTGTGGGTCCGGATTCCCTATTAGTCCTAGCCCCCAAAACCGAGTTCGAGTAACAGATTGCGGACGACTCTGCCCATGCTATTTGACTTCCAAACTTGGGAACATGTCCCACGAGGTAGGGTGTACAGGTACATGTTGGTCTCGATGCCGAGGTTCTCGAATGCCTTGATGACCCTACGCTGCTTGTCCGCGAACTCTTCTGGGATATTCATCTCCCGCCAGCGAGCCATATCCATCCCCGCGGGGTTAAGCGTAGCCTTCACCCTTGCCTTAGCTCCGAGCTTAGCCTGATCCTCCAACCATTCTAACCCAGCATCGCCTAGATTCTTGTAACTTACACCCGATACATGAGCACTATCCACATGAACGAGTCTCTCGGCCCCAAAGACTTCTCCTAAAGCGACTAAAAGCTCCATTGACTTAGCTACACCATAGCCGTGTTCCCCCGAGAGCATCCGCTCCTCCTCCCTCGTAAGATACAACCCTTATCACCATGACAGCTAAATACAGCGCTAAAAACCCTCGCGATAAATTGCTTAGTTACTCACAGGGACATGCAAAAACAAGAAGGAAGATAAATTCATCAAATTGTCATTAAATGGTCATTTGCGCAGAACAAATGGTCAACTTTTTCTTTGAATCGATTTTAGCACTGCAAATTTAATGTGCGAATAGCCAGTAACTTTTAAGGAAAACCCAGTATAGCCTTCTTTAGGTGGTGGCTTGGTAAAGGCGCTGTCTAACTTAAGGATCCTAGATCTTTCACAGCATCTGGCTGGACCTTTTTGTACGATGCTGCTAGCCGACATGGGTGCCGAGGTTGTAAAGGTCGAGCCACCTTGGGGTGATGAATCTAGAGTAAGCGCTGGATACGTCAAACTAGAGGGCCAGAGTAGTTACTTCATGTTCCCTAACAGAAACAAGAAGAGCATCGCGCTCGACCTCAAGAAGGAGAAAGGAGTTGAAGCGCTTAAGAGGCTCGCAAGAATCTCAGATGTCGTTGTTGAGAATTTCAGGCCAGGCGTTATGGATAAGCTAGGCATTGGATACGACACGTTATCTAAGGTGAATCCGGGTATCATTTATGCATCCATCTCTGGCTTTGGTCAGACCGGTCCGTATGCCTCTAGACCATCTTACGATATTGTCAGTCAGGCAGCGAGCGGCTGGATGTGGCTTAACAGCCGCGAGCCCCGTGGTCTCGGCAGTAAAGCCTCATTTACTCCCAGCTGCCTTGCAGGTAGCCCTGGAGACTCCATCCCGGGGACCTTCCTCGCACTCGGTATCCTCGCTGCCATATACCATAGAAACATCACCGGGAGAGGTCAAAGGATTGACGTCGCCCAGACCGATGCCCTAATGACGGTCACGGGATTGGCCTTCACCCATTACTTACAGGCAGGAATCACCGCGGAGGAGAGATCTAAACGGCCATCAACCACTATACATGGAGTGTATGAGACGAAGGATGGATTCGTTGTAGTAAGGGCCGCGGCCGAAAAGGACCTAAAGATTTTAGCCGAAGTCGTGGGTGTCCAGGTTGACGAATTAAAGCAATCATCCACGAAACTTACTGATTGGTTCAAAAAAAGGACAAGAGACGAGGTATCTCGACTACTAAGTGAAAAGATCCCATGCTCATCCGTGAGAACAGACGATGAAGTCATCAGCGACCCGAACGTGATCGATAGAGGGATTATAATAGAGAAACCTCACCCGTTAGGCTTCACCTACAGATCCGTCGCGACTGGCATCCAGTTCTCGGAGACTCCTGTGTCCGTCGAAACCCTTCCCCCTCTTTTAGGCCAAGACACATCAGAAATCCTGAAGCTAATCGGCTACAGAGATGATGAGGTAGAGCAGCTGATTCAGGAGAAGGTGGCCTTCAGCCACGAGATCCGCTAAACTAAAAGCCATTAAATCCCCAATATAAGAACCTACACACCGAGACTGGCATGAGCGCAGCGCACTACACTGATATGAGGAGTTTCGTCAGAAGGTCTTCAATGACTTTCCCTGTAAATGTCCCTAGGTTCACCCAGAAGGCATACACGAGGGGAGCCGACTGCTATGTAATGGATCTCGAGGACTCGGTTCCTGAGTCCGAAAAGGAGCCTTCACGTGCGCTCATCAAAGAATCCATCCCACTCGTGGGTAAGGGTGGCTCAGACGTTTCAGTAAGGATCAACCGACCCATAACACAGGCTGTTAAGGACTTGGAGGCGTCGATCTGGCCAGGTCTTACCTGTATCTCACTACCAAAGGTTGAGTCAGCGGAAGAGGTCAAGCTTAGGGAAGAAATTATAACAGAACTCGAGAGACGTAGAGGCATACCCCCAAAAAGTATCCAGATCTCGGTTACCGTTGAGAGCGCCTTGGGCGTTATAAGGGCATATGAGATCGCTTGCTCAAGTCCGAGGATCGTCACCATAAGCGTTGGAGCTGAGGACCTAACTCGCGAGATGGGTGTTCGAACGACAAATGAGGGTAAGGAGCTATGGTATGCAAACTCAAAGGTCCTTATGGATGCATACGCCGCCGGCATCCAGCCTATGGGTCTAATTGGCGTCGAGCCCTTTAGCTGGGGCGAGCCTGAGAAGATCTATGAAGCCTCCGTCAACTCAAGGAAGTTGGGCTTCAAGGGGGCAGGGGTCATCCACCCTGCGCCAATCATCCAGCTGAATAAAGGCTTCTCCATCCCAGAGGAGGAGGTCTCATACATGAGAACCGCCCTAAAGGCGTTCGAGAATGGAGTATCCAGAGGCACAGCGTCGGTTGAACTCGACGGCAGGATGATTGATATCGCAACAGCTGAGAGATGTAAGACAATTATAGAGCGCGCTGAAGCCATCGCCGCGATGGAGGCAAGAAAAGCCAAAGCAATTAAAAATCCTGAAAAACTTGAGGAAGAGTTAAGAAACGCAATAAAAAAATCCGAATAAACTGTCGCGTGCGCTCAGCTGCACCACCTAAATGGTGCTACAGCTTCAGCTTTGAGGTTGCCAAAATGATGCTTCAACTGGGTGGGCGGCAGACTCTCGGAACGCACATGCGAATAAGAGTAAATTATAGACTCCTTATCATCCTTAGCTCTCGTCGGCTTAGAGGATGTTCTTTAACACGTCGAGTATCAGAATTATGCCTGTTACCCCTAATAACCCCCATCCCAAGATATCTCCGATGAGGGGCCTGATGGTGAAGTACTCCAGCACCATTACCAGGATGATGATGAATCCATCAGATAATAGACGCCCAAGATTAGCCATGTTTCCTATGCCATCCATTGATGCTTAATAAATGTTTTAAAACCATCTGCGGATGAACATGCATTCTTCTTATCTCTTAAGTGAAAATCTAGCACACGCGACTCTGATTGATGATTTGAACAGTCTTTCGAAATTAAATGGATATAAAGAGGATCATAAACCGTGCATGAGAGGTATTATATCGAGTACTTTTTTAGTATCTCCTCGACGCGTTCCGATACCGGTATCTTAGCCTTCATGAACTTTTCCGCCGGCTTAGAAAGCGGCCTCGTCGCGTCGATCCCTACCTTACAACCTAGCTCTCTCTCCTGATCAGAGGCTGAATCTAGGCTAGAAACCCTACTGTTTGGTACGAGGAGAATGTCTTCGTCGCCTTTGAAGCGGGTGGCAATCGCCCACTCGACCTCCTGCATATTAAAGGGGTCGATGTCTGAGTCCACAACTACGGCGTGCTTTAAGCTTGGGTGCGCCGCGAACATTGCCATCAAGACGTTCTTAGGGTCACCCTCCCTGAACTTCTCGAAGCTAACGACGCAGTGCAGCCATCCAACACCACCGAGGGTCATGTTCACACCACGGACCGTTGGCACAATATTCCTAACATAGTCCCAGATCCTTACCTCAGGAGGCATCCCCATAAGTAGCATGTGTTCCGAACCCGACGGTAGCAACCCGTGATAGATGTAGTTCTCCCTATGCATCACGCCCGCGAGTTCTAACGTCGGCTGCTTCCTCTGCACATCGAAGGTGCCTGTTTGGTCGACGAAGGGTCCCTCGGTCATCTCCTCATCAAGGTGAAGTTTGCACTCAAGGACGAGCTCCGCATCCGCGGGGGCAAGCGCGTCGATGTGCTCACACTCGGTGAGTTTCAGCTTCCCACCCATGAGGTTGTTGGCCACTTCAAACTCGCTCGTCCCATAAGCCGCTGGCATAGATGCTGATAATAGCACTGCGGGATGGAGACCTACGCTTACACTCACATCCATAGTCTTTTGCCCTGCTTTCCTCGCCAACTGCGTCAGACGGTACAAATGCCTTGGGACGATCCTTATCGTCAATTTCTTTCCGTCAACAGCCATGAGCCGGTGATAACTCACATTCTCCACAGAACCATCGGGGCTCCTCGCGTATAAGATGCCGGAGGTAATGAAAGGGCCTGGGTCACCATCGAAATGTGTCAAGATCGGGATCTTGGTTAGATCCCCGCTCTCGACTACCTCTTTAACGGGTCCATCATCAATCCTACATTTTTTTGGGCTCTTCATCGCCTCAAGCAGCGTCGGGTAAAGATCGTTTGGCTTGAGGCAGAGGGCGTCTAGGATTCTCTGTCGTGTACCACAGACCCCGCCAACGACCTTCGTATCGTACCCATCAACCTTCTCGAACAATAACGCCTTTCCAGCATCGAATCTCTTCAGCGCCGCAGGAATCTCAAATTTTGGGCTGAGAGACTCCTTGACCTTAACTAAATCACCACTCTGCTCAAGTTGCTCCAGGAAAACCCTAAGATCACTCATTTATTCTCCTCCATGATTCGCTTCACAAGATCCAGCAGCGTCTTCCCTACTTCACCCGAGTGACCCCTAGAAAAGTGTGTAGACACAAGAGACATCTTGTTGTACTTCGCTGCAAGGTGAGTACCTAGAACCCTACCAAGCATCTGGTCCCTGTCGCCGAGAAGCTGAGACGACGCCGCTCCGGGGAGAGTTATAGTGGTAGATCCAAGCTTTGGCTTGTCTCCTTCCCAGAAAAGGGCCAGAACGGCGTTGTCCAATTCAAGCAACCCGCAACGGAGCATCCTCCCCTCAAGCTCCACGCTACCCGTCTGGAAGGCTATACTCATCACCTCGAAAATATCCGTGGGATGAGTTAAGCCTATCCCATTCAACGCGAATACTCTCCGATCACCATTGAGATTGCTCGTAATATCCGATGTGCACAGTAACCTCTCTGCCCTCGAAGCGGTTTTCGACGACGTGGGCCACTGGGACGCCGGCATCTGCGCCGGAGACGTCGTCGGTTATGGTCCTTACCCCCAGGAGTGCATTGATCAGATATTCTTCAAGTGCTTCAGCACCGTCACAGGCAACCACGACAGAGCAGTCGCGACCTTGGAAACCGACTGGTTCAACGACGATGCCCAGGAAGCGATCCGGATCAACAGAGGAATGCTGACCGAGGCAAGCCTCAAGTGGCTAAGCTCCCTCCCAACTGGTAAGAGCCACGAGATAGACGGTGTCAACGTGTTGGTCTACCACGGGAGCCCGACGCAGCCCCTCACAAGCTATATCTTCCAAACCGAAGCGGAGACTCACGCTGAGGATTATCTCCGCCAAACGGGCGCAGATGTTCTCATCCTCGGCCACACCCACATCCCCTACACAGTACAAAGGGATGAACACCTCATACTCAATCCTGGCTCAGTGGGTCAGCCTAGAGATGGAGACCCTAGGGCCAGTTACCTTATACTCGACACAGAGTCTCTCAAAGTCGAACATAGACGCGTGAAGTACAATATAGACGCAACCGCAGAGGCGATAGACGCGGCTGGCCTTCCCCACAGGTTCGCTACGCGACTCTACAGAGGAACATAGCTCAGTTATAGCAACTTAAATAAAAGCGTGGACACCCTAAAGGTTGAAAACCCATGGCCGAGAAAGGCAAACCCATAGATAAGACACCCGAAGAAGAGAAGGGGAGCCTACTATCAAGCATCCGGCTTAGTAGAGCAAAGGCCATCGAGATCACTGCCCTAGGCCTGGTCCTCATAATTGGCATCCTACTAAGGATTCTTCCTCTGCGATGGGGAGAATACCTCAACGAATATGACCCATTCTTCTTCTACCGCGTAGCGGAGTACGTTGCGAAGAATGGCTACGCCGCCTATTTCACATGGCATGACACTCTCAGCTGGTACCCAATGGGCAGAGACATAGCACACAGCAGCTATCTTGGTGATCCCTTCTCAGTCGTCTTCATCTGGCTGATCCTGAATTCAATCGGCCTAAAAGTTGCGTTGCTCGACGTCACAATGTTCTTCCCAGTGCTCATGGCGACCTTTACATGCATAGGTGTATTCTACCTTGCAAAGGACTTCGGAGGCAAGACCGTTGGCATCTTCGCAGCCCTTTTAGCGACCATTAGCCCCAGCTACATCGTCAGAACAGTCGTCGGTTTCTTCGACACGGAGAACATCGGCATGTTCGGGATCATAGTGACCCCCCTAATGTTCCTCAGGAGCACTGAAGCGGAGAAACCCCTACGAACACGAATCCTCTATGCTTTGGGCGGTGGCCTAGTCATGGGTTACACTCTCGTCTCATGGGGTGCAGGTCGCTACGTCCCAGGCATGCTCGTCCTCTACATGACTGTATTGCTTATCCTTGGGAAGCTAGAGATGCGTCACGCCATCGGGTATACCATCACGATCGCGATCGGCTTTTTGATAGCTCTAATCACACCTCGACTAGGTATGAGCTACCTTATGAACATCGATAGCCTTGGAGAAATCGGTTTTGTTGGGCTCCTAGTCATCTACGAGATCGTTAAGACTAGGTTACACGAGTCTCAGGCTCGTCTAGTGACCATTGGAATCGTGGTGATTGCAATTGTAGCCTTCATAGCCCTCCCCTATGTTGGCATCGGGAACCCAATCGTCGGAAAATTCGCCAAAGTTCTCAACCCATTCGCAGATGCGAGTTCCCTATATACCTCGGTTAGCGAGAATAGAATCTCGGCTTGGAGTAGCTTCTTCCAAGACTTCGGTGTGACGATGATTCTGGCCGTGGTAGGTGTCTATTTCTGCCTCAAGGACGGTGGCGAAAACAAGATCTACGCCATAATTTTCTTCCTCACAGCGGTTTACTTCGCGGGGACGCTTGTCAGGTTAACCCTACTCCTCGCATTCCCTGTGTCGCTGATGGCGGCATACGCCTTGGTTAAACTGCTTACCCCCATGAGGGCGATCACCTTGAAGACGGATGATTCCCGAAGTAAGAGAAAGCGGGCGCAGGCCATGGGGATGAATAAGGGAGTGGCTGTTATCTTCATAGTCATCCTGCTAGGGGCCTTCGTACCTCATGTCCTGAATGTGGCCAACACGGCAAGCAGCCCAGGTCCCCTCGCTGAATCGGGTGTGCCCGTCATAATAAATGGCGACTATCCAAAGGACTGGGTAAACGCTCTAAATTGGATAAAAACCAACACTACTCAGGGCTCTATCATATGCTCCTGGTGGGACTACGGCTACTGGATAGAGACGATGGCTAACAGAACTACCCTCAACGATGGCTCGACTCAGAATAGGACGCAGATAATACAGGTCGCCCGAATAATGATGGAGCCCGAGAACTCATCCCTCAAGATCCTGAAGAGGTATAATGTTAACTATGTTGTTGTATTTGTTACCTTTAATCCCAACACACCAACTGAGGAGTGGCCCTTCGGTGACAATGTGAAGTGGCCACAGATGGCTAGTATTGCGGGATACACCCTATCGGACTACTACCGCTACAATCAGACGAGCGGACAATATTACTACACGCAAGCCTTCGGAAACACAACCATCTACAAGTTAATGTCGAGCACACCCGACCCTAACCACTTCACGCGCGTCTACAAATCCACTCTGGGCTGGGTTCTCATCTACAAGGTCACATACTGAACAATGCTCAACGCTTATCAACATCTAAAATAGAGGTTTACGGAATAGAGATGTCTGCTAAAATAAGGGCGTCACATATCCTTGTCGAGAAGCAGTCCCAGGCCCTCAAGATCGAGGCGGAGCTCAAGGCTGGTGCTGACTTCAGAGAACTTGCGAAGAAGTATAGCACATGTCCTTCTGGGAAGCGGGGTGGTGACCTCGGTCAGTTTGGTAGAGGCCAGATGGTGAAGGAGTTTGAGCAGGCTGCCTACGCCCTTAAAGTAGGTGAGATCTCCGAGCCCATCAAGACGCAGTTCGGGTATCATATTATTAAGAGGACTGGCTGACGGAGTTCTTTCTTGCGAATAAAGAGTTTTTAATAACATTTTGCGCAAAAAGAGCATAACCAGCTAAATATTTTCACTCCTCATGGTTTTGGACATCGACACTTGTACGCAATCTTCTAAGAATCGCATTAAATCATCAACCCAATTCATCTAACCTCCGCTATATCCCTGGTCCACATCGCATAAAGTGATGCATTATTGTAACTGCCTAATTTCAAACCATAGTTGATTTAAATGGAGAACTAGTAATATATAATCCTAAAACTGAAAGGAAATCTGTTTTAAATAAATAAATAAAAATGTATCAGTGTTTAAACCAGCACATTTCTGCACAATCTTTAATACTGTTTGGGCCCTTGAAACTGAAACAACAGGTGTATTCATGTCATACAAAAACTCGAGGGCGGGCGATCTCAAGGTCGGAAGCTACGCGCTCATCGACGGTGAGCCCTGCCAGATCGTCGACATCGAGAAGAGTAAACCCGGCAAACACGGGAGCGCTAAGATCCGTGCCAGTGGCATAAGCCTATTCGACGGTAAGAAGAAAACTTATCTCGCTCAAGCAGATGCAGGCTGTCAGATACCCATCGTCGATAAAAGGAGCGGTCAGATCGTCTCGGTCACTCCGGGACAGGGTGTACAACTGATGGATCTCGAGAGCTACGAGACCATAGACATCAGCATGCCAACCGATGATGAGATCGTATCCAAGATCGCCCCAGGGAAAGAGGTCGAGTACTGGATAATTATGGGCCGGTACAAAATCAACCGCGTCAAGGGCTAGGCGTCCGCTTTGAAGCGCGTCGCCCAGATGCGCCTCCATGCGGGGATGACCGTCGGTGAACTCGCCGACGAGATGCGCAAAACCGGCGTAATGCAGGCTGGAAGGATCGGTAAAGCCGTCGAAATTACCGCTGAGATGTTCTCTAAACCCGAATACACTACATTCATCACTCTATCAGGTCCTCTTACTCATGGTGGTCTACGCCTCGTCTTCTCCGACCTCATCAGGGACGGTTACGTGGACGCGGTCGTTACAAATGGTGCCAACATAGTTGGGGATCTCATAGAAGCGATGGGTGAACACCATTACATAGGTAAGGTCGACGCAAACGATGAAGAGCTCTACAAGAAGGGAATAAACCGCGCCTACGACATCTATTTCGAAGGAAAGGTCTTCGAGCATCTGGAAAAGTTCGTCTATGGGATTCTCGATGACATTCCTGAGGAGATCAGGGATGGTATAGCTATTAACAGTCTCCTAAAGGAGATCGGTCTAAGGCTAATCGATAAGGACTCTATCCTCTATAACGCGGCGAGAATGGATGTTCCCATATTCAGCCCTGGTTTCCTTGACTGCATGCTCGGAATCCCTCTCTATATGTACTCGAAACAGAAGAAGCTCATCATCAACCCCCTCAGAGATTTCGACAGGTTCACCGACATGGTCTATGACGCGAAGAAATCAGGGGCCATCATCCTAGGTGGCGGGACACCGAAGCACCACACACAATATATGCACACCCTCAGAGAGGGGCTTGACGCTGCGATTCAGATTGGTTCAGCGAGGGTTGAGGATGGTAGCCTTAGTGGAGCGCCCCTTAAGGAATCGATCAGTTGGGGGAAGCTAAAAGGAAAACAGATGGAGATGACCTCCACAATCTTCGGTGAAGTTACATCGATCTTCCCGTTAATCGTTGTCGCTGCCCTCGAGAAGATTGAGCGGAAGAATTAGCTTAACCTCCGCGCGATTATAAAGATAATTATTGACAATCGATATTCCTATTGAATTGATTTCTGGTAACCCATTTTATCCCTCGCGATATAAATTTCTACTCTAGCTATTCAGCAAAGAATATATTCCAAATCCACTCCCCTATCCCTCCATGCTGCCAGCGCTTGAGATAATCCCAGAGAGGCGGAGAAAACTGGGAATCACACAAAGCCAGCTCGCTGAGCTTGCTGGCGTCAGCCAGAGCTACATCGCGAAGCTTGAAGCGGGGAATATTGAGCCCAGCTATGTCAAAGTGAAGGCTCTCTTCGAAGCACTTGACCGCCTTGAGCAGGAAAAGCAGGTCTCAGCTGGAGAGATCATGAATCACTCTGTTGTAGGAATTCAGAGGGAGACCGCGATCGCTGACGCTATCGAAAAGATGCGGAAGAACGGCTTCAGCCAGCTACCTGTAATGGATGGGGAGCGATCTGTAGGAAGTATAAGTGAGGGTACCCTGCTTGACCACATGCTCGCAGCGAAGAAAAATGAGACTCAATCAAAAATAGTCTCAGAGATCATGGACGAGCCCTTCCCACAAGTGGGAGAGGATGCTCCAATATCTCTGCTGACAAGCCTCCTCAAATTTTACCCAGCCATCCTCGTGCAGAGGAAGGGGATCATCGTGGGCATAATCACCAAAGCGGATCTCCTGGGTATAATCGTGTAACTCATGCAGCGCTTAGAACAACCTTTTTGAGGTTAACAAGTTCTCTAAACATCTATGAAGTTAGGACGAAGGACACTCATCTCCATATTCATCATCGTTGTGTTACTGGGTTCAAGCATAATCGCGTTGTCCCAGTTCTTCGGTGGAAGCTCCTCCACAGAAATTGCAGTCTTCAAGACTTCAATGGGTACCTTCGAGGTACAGTTAGATCGCCAGCATGCTCCCCTCACTGTTGAGAACTTCGAAAATTACGTCAGATCCGGCTTCTACAACGGCACAGTTTTCCACAGGGTGGTGTCAGGATTCGTCATCCAAGGCGGCGGCTTCACCTCCAATGGGACCATCAAAACCACTAACGCCCCAATAAAGCTGGAGAGTACGGGGCTGAGTAACAAGGCAATGACAATTGGGATGGCGAGGAGCACCGACCCAAACAGCGCAACGAGCCAGTTCTACATCAACCTTGTCGACAACGTCAATCTCGACCCATCCAGCAATAATTACGGGTACGCGGTTTTCGGACAGGTTGTAAGTGGGGTGGATGTGGTTCAGGCGATAGGCAACGTGAAAACTGAGACGCGTGGACAATACCAGAACTGGCCTATACAGAACGTTACAATCATCGGAGCTTATATGAAGCCATAACCCTGAAAGGGCACAGAATCAGATCCTTCTTCATGGCTGACCAGTCTGTATACACGAGCTGGATGTACAGAGGCCGGAGCCCACCCTCAGATTCTGCTTATTTCGAGAATCTAACCCGCTGTGTTTTTCAGTCGGGTCTGAACTGGGGGACGATCGCTCAACGTTGGCCGGATTTCAAGTTAGCGTTTGAGGGCTTCGACATCGGTCGGGTGGCGGGATATCGGGCGGGGGATATATCCCGTCTTATGAGGGATGAGCGGATTATCCGGAATCGGAGGAAGATCCTCGCCACAATACATAACGCGAGGGAGTTTGAAAGGATCATTCAGGAGTATGGTGGTATCGCCACGTGGCTGTATGGGCTTGATAAGTCGAACAACTATCAGGGTGTGGTGAGTAGGTTAGTTATGAGGTTCAAGCACGTCGGTGCCATTTCGGCTCCGCTCTGGCTCTACTCCGTGGGGGAGGACATTGACATTAGTAGCCTCGTAGATGCGCGGTTTAGGAAGGAGTAGACATCCTCGATGATTGATGGAGACTGGCTCCATAAACCCATTAAGAATGGGTAACCTTTACCCGATTACCGGGGAGGTGGTGTCCAGAAGAATTGAATAATCTTAAGTCTCTAGGTACACTTCCCATCCATTATTTTTAGGACTAAAGTTTCTTTGTTTAAGCCTATTAGAGACTGAGGATCTCCCTCTTAGAGATTAGGTAATCCTCTACTAATGCCTCACCTAGGTTCTTTGGATCGGCAAAGAAGACACGGCCATTGTTGACCTGCGCTATGTGCTTAGCCATCTCGCGTAGTTCGGGGTCATCATCGAGCATGACGACGTTGAGGAGAATATCATGGAGGCGATAGAGGCGTACTTCTTCGACGACGGCCTCCATAGCCTTCTTAAAGCCAACGAATTCACCGTCCAAGAAGTTCGGCGCGGAGTCAGTTATGAGGTGAACCTGCTTGTTTCCAGATTCCATGGCGACAGCTAGGCGGAAAGCGCGTAGGGGTCGACGGATGTCGGTGAACTGCTGCGGGACGGTTACACTAGGTAGTTCATAGGGCTCAACCAGCTTCGTCTCCTCGCTGAATGCGTAGACGCGTAACCTATCCTCGGGGAACTCGATGCGCATGAGTTCACTAAGTGCCAGCGCCGTCTCGACAGCGGCCTCCATCTTTCCCTTCTTTTTCATCGAGGCGCTCTGGTCGACGAGGACGCCGAAGTGGACATCCGTCGCGTGTCTAGACTCGTGGATACGGAAATCGCTGATCTTCATGTCATTGAAACCGCCGCCTCGCTCAATGGCCGCCATTAGACTTCGCTCGATGTTGATGCGGTCGTAGGGGTCACCGGGCTCATAAGGGCGGTATGTGGCGGCGAGCCAAGGGCCATAGCCGACATCTTCAACGCGGTGGGCTCCTAGACCCCTCCGAGCTAGATTCATAAGTATTCGAGTGAGGAATCCGCGGCCGAGGAGCTGGGCACCCTTGCTAGTGAGGACTACGCCTCTACTCTCCCTGCTGAGAAGCCCCCTCTGCTCGAGGTCTAGGAGGGCCTCATCGAAGTCCTCTTGGCTGACGGCGTAGGGCTCAGCGTCGAGTTGCTCTATACGCTCCTTAAGCCCATCCATCTCGCCGGTAAGTTCCACCTCTTGGAACGCCTCATCTTCTTTTCCCTCGAGGAGCTTCTCCACGGCCTTCATCATCATCTGTGCCTTGAGCTGCTCGAGTCGTTGCTCCAGTTCCTCCCGCTTCTTCTGAGTGGCTTTGATGCGATCTTCGGCCTTCTTCTTGACCTTCTCCATCATTTCAGAGTCCTGGTCAAGCCCCTTCCCCATCTGCATCTTCACGGCGTCTTGTAGAAGTTCCAGAGTATCGTCCTGGACGTCGCTACATGGATTAGAGCGCTGCACGATTATTCCATCCGCTTCGGAGCGTAGGCATTCTCTATTTTAGCCTCAACCGCCTTACTGGAAAAGAGGGCGTGAGCGAGGAGTTCAATGGCACTGAGACGGTAGCCACGTAGCGTGTCGGTGTCGACGGCCTCAGGGCTGTCCCTAATGAGGTCACCAAGGCCGCTGACTAGACTCGGGCTCTCCCAGGGTTGATTCTCCTCCATGAAGCGGACCGCCTGATAAGCGACCCCATGGTCCTGAAGAGTATCAAGGATATCGCCTCTAGATAAGACGGCGTCGATCTCTCCAGCAAGCTGCCTTGACTCCGCATCAATTCCCTTCAACACAGCTACGCCCACATCGCGGGCGGCGTACCATAGGACATCCTCAACAACCTCGTCGTTCTTGACCATGAAAGCAGCTGGGCTATCATCGAAACCGACCAGATCTGCCCTTAGCCTGATACGACCACGAAGGGCGAGCTTGAGTCCCTCAGCAGCCTCCTTGAGGCCAGCTACCCGCTTACCGCGGCGCTCTGCTGAGCTTAGGGTATGATCGAGACTCTTTATTGTGCCTCTTATACTGCTACCGCGGTCGATGTTTGGGCAATCCCTCGTGTAACGGACAGCCTTCTCGACGGCGTCAACGATCCACCACGGAGCGGAGGCTCGGCGTCTGAGATCCTCAGGTTTCGCATAGATGGGTTCCTCAGTTCTGGTTTTAGACCTATCGAGGAAGAACTCGTCGCGGACCCTAAAACCCTCCTTAAGCATAATCTCGCGCTCGACATCCTCCTCGGGGAGAGCCATCGGAATGAGTTCAAGTCTGTCTAGAAGAGGTTCAGGGACCCTATTGACATGGCTGAAGCCTGTAGGGTTGCCCGTTGCTACAAAGAAGATATCAATCGGTCGGACCCAGTTGTACTCCTCGAGGACGATCTTGCCCTCTTGAAGCATTGGGTGGAATAGAACCTGCACCTTTGTGGGTATGGCAGGTAACTCGTCGACGGCGACAACACCACGGTTACCACGGAGGACACCAGTTCCGATGAATGCACGAGGGTCAGTAGGGCTCTCACCCTGTACTATCGCCTGGATATCCTTTACTCCGAGGATCTTCGCCTCATTCGTGTATTCGTTCCCCTGGATACGGCTATAGCGCTGCATACCGCTTATGAGCTCTATCTCGGGGTCCACTTCGCCTTTGCAGCTGGGACACTTCCACTCATCCGGCCACTTCGGATCACAATTATAGGGGCAGCCCTTAATCTTCGGGACCGGCGGGAGAAGCTTCGCGAGGCTCTCAGCGAGACGAGTTTTACCTGTGCCCTCCCTACTAACGAGGTATGGGTAGCTGCCACTAAGGACTGAGCGAATAACGTCGGCTTTTGTCCCCTCTCTTCCTTCGATGTCGGGAAGCGGGTCCTCACCATCGCGGAACTTCTTGAGCATCATATAGCGGAGCTCATAGCCAACAGGCATCGGCTGATATCTATCGAAATCGAAGTCCAAGGCTGATCCCCGTATTCTGATAGAATCGAGGTGCCAGCCTTAAAAAACATCCCGGAATTTTTATCCCGAGTATTCTGTTGTCCCCCAATATCATTTTTCTTGCTATATCTCACGCGCACGCAACGGAGCAAGCGTTAATTTATGTTCTAAAGAGTATGGACGGCTTTTTATTATCAAACCCACTCTCTCCTCTACGATCCGCAATGGAATCCGAGAGATACGACCGCGTCATGGCGGTCATGGATAGAAAAATCCCCGATCGCGTCCCATGGACACTATGGGGCCATTTCCCTGCATGTAAATGGCTTAACGGATATAGTTGGGATAAGGCCAACCGCGACGGCGAGGAGGCCGCTAAGGCACACATGGCGATCCTGAGGGAGCTCGACTATCCGATGGACCTTCTAAAAGTCACACCATTCTACCGCTTCATGGCGATGCAGTGGGGGAGTAAGTTCGAATTCATAAACAACGAGGAGGAGGCCGAGACGAAAGAGGTCGCGGTAAAGAAGACGAAGGACTGGGAGAAGCTCTGGGTTCTTGACCCCAAAAAGGAACTGCGGGAGTTCGTGAGATGTAACGAGATACTAGCACGTGACCTCCGCAGAGTGCCTTTCATTTACACGATCCCGAGCCCAATCATCCAGGCCATGAACGGTGTATCCACTCCCAATCAGGTACTCAATGATATGAAGGAGAATCCAGATGCACTCAAGCGTGGGCTCGAGATAATCACACAGACCACAATTGACTTTGCTAGGTCGTGCATCGACGCCGGCGCTCCCGGCATCTTCTTTGGCATAGGAGGCGGTGGCCTCATCTGGAAGGCCCTAGATAAGAAGCAGCTCGAAACTTATGCTCTTGGCTACGATAAGAAGGTTCTTGACGCCGTTGACTGCCCAATCAAGTTTATGCACATATGTAGCACCCCCGAAGGCGACCCCCAGAAGCTCTTTGAAGATGGTTGGTTCAAGAAGTATCCGGTCAATGCCATTAACTGGGCCAGTCATACTTGGACACCTGCGATGAAAGGGAAGGAGATCTACGGCGACAAGTTCTGTATATGCGGTGGATTAGATCATCAGGAGGTCCTCCGGAGGGGAACTCCAAAGCAGATCGATGTAGCCGTCAAGAAGGCGATCGACGATTGCGCTGATGGCGGTGGATTCCTACTTGGTCCAGGTTGCACCGTTTTTGAGGATATGCCGATAGCCAACTATAACGCAGTCGGTAGAGCCATCTGGAAATACGGTGCTTACAAAAAGTAGCTTAAACCCATTCTTATTGATTATTCCATATAATAATGATTGTCTCAAATATTACGTGATAAATGAGACTGTCCAACGAAAGAACACACTTTTAAGTCATAGCCCCAATCAGCTACATAAGGGCCAATTATCGAAGGGACCACGGTGGCGGACGACCTCAAGATCAAGGGACCTGTTAGGGAGATCGGCATCATCAGGGACAGCGAAAGACACGAATCCTTCAATATAACTATCGGGATAGCCATAAAAACCGAGGGAAAGGTTACCTATGAGGAGGCGGAGCGTCTCTCCGCGAAGTATCGCCGAGAGTACCTAGGCAAAGATGTCGAATTTCTGGCAGTTAGCATACCCTGCCCAGTATGCGGTAGGGTGATGAACAGCGAGTCCGGACTCAGAAAACATGTTGCCATGAATCACCCAGATAAAACGGAGTTGGTCAACCCTCCCAAGATCGCGGCAAAAGAAGAGGTACCTGAGAAGACGACCCGAAGAAGAAAAAAAGCCGCGGAATCCGCCAAAGACAAAGAGGCGAAAAAGACCCGAAAGACGAAGGCTGCTAAGACGAGAAAGACCGTGAAGACTCAAGGATCGGGGAAGACGACTAAAGTCGAGAAGTCCATGACCGCTAAGGCGAAGCCTACTAAAGCTGGGAATTCACCAACTGAAAGATCCGGGGCTAAGGTGGAGTCCAAGAAGGCTCCGATCCTGAGAACGACTAAGTCTGGGTCGGCTAAGCAGCAGCCCAAGGCTAGACAGCTGACCCTCGCGTAGAAGTTTTAGAGCCCCGGACGGGATTTGAACCCGTGACCTACAGCTTACAAGGCTGCCGCTCTAGCCAGGCTGAGCTACCAGGGCACACCACCAGAAAACACTCGAAGCCCACATAAATGTTTCACTCATACAGCGTGGGTAAGATACTTATTTCACTCCACGAAATGGATCGGGATTGCAATGAGCGTAAAGATTACCCGCCTAGATGGGGACCAGTTTAAAGCGGAGTCGGATGGCTTCGAAGTCCTCAGCGGGCGGCTCGACGAGCAGACGCCACCAATTGGCATGTCTCCAGGAAAGCTGATGGTCGCGAGTCTAGGACTCTGCTGCGCCTTCCACGCTGCTTGGTACCTGAAAAGGCACAATATAGAGGCCACTAGCCTACAGTTAAAGGTGGATGCGATGAACGAAAAAGCCCCGAGCAGGGCATCCGAGTTTAACATTGAGATCAAGGTTGGTGCTGAACTCGACCAAAAACAAGTGGATGGACTCCTCGCCGAGGTTAAACGGTGCTACGTTGGAAACACGATGAGCGGTATGCCCCGGTTTATCTACGAGATCAAGACTCTTTAGGGTCTATAACCTGTTCTTCGCGCGTTAAAGATGTGGGATAAGATACAGTTTTTATTCCCATAAGGCATGTCCATTAAATCCGAGTGAGTCAGTTGAATAAACAAGGATTCGGAACCCGCGCTGTACATGCGGGTCAGCACCCCGACCCTGCGACAGGGGCCGTCTCGGTTCCAATTTACGCCTCTTCCACATTCGTATTCCAGAACGCCGAGCAGGGCGCGGCGAGGTTCGCAGGCAAGGAGAGTGGCTACATATATAGCCGACTAGGGAACCCAACTGTCCGGGCCCTCGAGGAAAGCATCGCCGCCCTCGAGGGGGGTGAGGATGCCCGGGCAACTGCCTCGGGAATGGCTGCAATAACCAACGCTACGATGGCCGTGGTGAAGAAAGGTGACCACATCCTAGCCGGAGACGCCCTATATGGTGGCACACATAAGGTCTTCACAGAAATTCTTAAGGAATATGATGTTGAGTGCACTCTCGTCGACACAAGCGATCTATCAGCCGTCGAGAAGATGATTAAGCCCAACACGAAGCTGATTTTCATCGAAACCCCTTCGAACCCGATGATGAAGCTCACCGATATGAGGGCGATAGCTGAGATTGGGAAGAAGCGTGGAATTACTACAATTGCGGATAATACATTTATGTCCCCATACCTGCAACGCCCAATCGAGCATGGCATAGATGTTGTCGTCCACAGCATCACGAAGAGTCTTAGCGGCCACAGCGATGTCCTTGGCGGCGCCATAGTCGCGAGGAAGGATTTCTTGAAAAAGATGGATCCGATGTACAAGAATATGGGCGCGACCCTCAGCCCATTCGAGGCGTGGCTCACCCTCCGCGGCATCAAGACTCTCCACGTCAGGATGCAGCGTCAGACTGAAAGCGCGATGAAGATCGCTGAATGGCTTGAGGGTCACCCCAAAGTCGAATGGGTAAAGTACCCTGGCCTCGAGAGCCACCCCCAGCATACTCTCGCTGAAAGGCAAATGGATGGCTTCGGCAGCATGATGAGCTTCGAGCTTAAGGGTGGGATCGAGGCTGGGCGGAGACTGATGAATAACGTTAAACTCTGCTGCCTCGCTGTCAGTCTAGGAGCAGTTGAGACACTTATAAGTCACCCATCAACGATGACCCACGCTGTTGTCCCACGAGAGGAGCGCATAAAAGCAGGGATCACCGATGGCCTCGTCCGCTTCAGCGTTGGTGTGGAGGACGTCGAAGACATAATTGAGGACCTCGATCAGGCTCTCAGCAAGGTCTAACATGAGAAATAGGTGTAAAAATTCAGTTAGTCCTCATCTGACTAATCACCATTAACGTTTAGATTACTATGAACAGGAACTCGGTTCAAAGTCGATCTTGTCTCTAAGCAGCTAGCTTCATCTGCTCTTCGGACTCTGGGAGCCTCCCTAGAGCCTTGAGGAGGTAGGCATAATTCTCATGAGCCTTCTTGAAGTTCGACTTTAGTTCTATTGCTTTCTTGTAGTGTTCCTCAGCATCGGTATTACGGTGGAGCTTGACGAGGACATTTGCGTACCAGAAGTGACCATCCGCGAAGCCGGGGTAGAGCCCTAGAGTTCTTTTGAAGTAGGTTTCAGCCTCAGCAAACTTCCCTTGATTGACTAAGTTTAAGGCAGTATTATACTGAGGTGTGACCCAGCTCGGCTTGAGATCAGCTGCCCTTCGGAGGTGCTCCTCCGCCTCAACTGACCTCTTAGTCTCCCAGAGGAATACGCCATAGTCGTTATGCGCATCTGCAGAGTTGGGCTTCATCTCCAGCGCCTTCCTGTAGAGAGCTTCGGCCTCTTCGGGTTTGCCGCTGACCTTGAGGCTGTTTGCCTCCTTTAACGTAGTGGTCGGATCGTTTAGGCGATCCTTAAGCTTATCGTACCTCTGCTTGACCTCGGGCCAGTCAGGCTTGATCTCGAGAGCCTTCTTATAGTGCTCATCGGCTTCGGCGAACTTACCCGTCCCCTCAAGAACGACGGCATAGTTGAGTTGGGCGTTGGCATCGGTGGGCTTGAGTTCAATGGCGTGGGCAATGCATCGCATCGCCTCATCGCGGCGCCCCAGCTTCCAGAGGATGACGCCATACATCGAATATATTTCGCTTTTCGTATCGTCAAGCAGTAGTGCCCTCCTTGCGCTTTCCTCGGCGTGCTCTAAGTCTCCCTTCTGTTGGAAAACGATGGATAAAAGCAAGCGATAACCGGCGATGTCCGGGTCCGCGGCGATGGCCCTCTTTAGAAATCCCTCGGCATCGTCGATCCGCCCATTCCTGATCAGATACTGGGCGCTCATGCTTGTGAGAGCAACATCCCCAGGGCTCGCCGCGAGGCCTTGCCCGAGGTATCTCTCGACCTCCTCCTTCTTCCCTAGCTTCTCCAGGATCTCGCAGAGGAGGACATAGGCCGCCCCTACGCTAGGGTCGGTGAAAATGGCTTTCCTCGCATAGAACTCGGCCTCCTGCAAGTCTCCGATCTCGCGCGCGGAGGATGCCCTGGCTATAAACTGCCAGACCGGCTCAATTCCCAAGTCGCTGCTCATGAGCGTCCTCTGTAATGTTTTATGAGCCCCGTTTAATGGGTTTCGCGAATCTGTGGAGGCCCGAGCGGGATTCGGACCCGCGACCTACAACTTACGAGGCTGCCGCTCTGACCGCTGAGCTACCGGGCCGCTCCACCATACCGGTGAATCACCTCTTTTTAAGAAATATGGTAAAAAATTAGTTACCCTGAGGCAACGACGCCTTCGTTGATCAGATCTTCGATCTTAGCGTCGCTCAGCCCCAAGATGTGGCTCAATATCTCCTTACTGTGCTGGCCGATTATTGGGGCTGCTGTCTTCCTCTCCGTTGGGGTGAGGCTGAATTTAATCGGGTTGTTGACCGTCGTTACCTTCCCGGCGAGGGGGTGATCTAGGGTGATGAACATGTCTCTCGCCTTTAGGTGAGGATCTTTCACGGTCTCATCAAGCTGGTAGATAGGGGCAGCAGGGAGGTCGGCAGCGACGAGTTCCTCGACACATTCGTTTCTCTCTCGAGCAGCGACGAATTTACGAACATCATCTTCGGTTGGGTCCTCGAGGTTGAGGAACTTCTTCAGGTTCTCGATCGCTGAGGGACTGAATGCCCCGACTCGCACCCATCTCTCGTCCTTCGTCTTGAATACACCGCCGATACCACCATTTGGGTACTTCTTTCTCATCTCCCAATTGAGCATCCCTGATAGGAAGTAACCTGTTATGCCGGGGTTGAGGGCAACCATGCAGTCGAGTTGGGCAACATCGATCATCTGGCCAAGTCCCGTCTTGTCCCTGTAGCGAAGGGCGGCTAAGATCGCCATCGCTGCTAGGCTGCCTGGACCCAGGTCACCATAGGCCATCGCCATCTCAATCGGAGGGCCGTTTGGATCGACATTGTCTCCCGTCATCCGCGTATGGCCGCTCATCGCCTCAGCGAACATCGCGTAGCAGTTTCTGTTCTTATAGGGTCCGTATTGACCGTATCCACTAAGAGCAGCGTATATGATTCCTGGGTTGAGCTTCTTCAGCTCCTCGTAGCCGAGTCCCAGTTTCTCCATTGTGCCGACGCTCATGTTCTGGATTACAATGTCGCTTTTCTTGATTAGCTCCTTGAGAAGCCTCATACCCTCGGGACTTTTCAGGTTAAGGGCTAAGTCCTTCTTGTTCTGGTTGAAATGGTGGAACGTGTATGGAGCCCTGCCGAAGAGCATTCCCTCACTCACCCTATCGATCGCTCCCCATGGGGGCTCGACCCGGATGACCTCGGCACCCATGTCCGCCATCATCATGGTGCACCAGGGACCGAACCAGACGTGTGTCATGTCAACGACCCTCACATCCTCAAGGGGTTTACGCATCAAACTATTCACCAAGTAGTTCCTTTACCCTCAGCGAATAGGTGTATAAGACGTTTATCCGTCCACTGAACACTTAATACGCCGAACCAGCGAAAAACTCTCCTGTATGAAGACCGCCGCCGATCTTGGAGAGCGAGAGATCATCACTCGCATCATGAGGCATCTGACCCTGATGCCAGGGATGCCTGTACCCAACTGGGACGACGTAAACGCAATAAGCCTCGGGGACGGGCGAGCTGTCGTGCTTAAGACGGATATGCTTGTCTGGAAAACAGATATCCCACAGGGAATGACCCATTTCCAGGCTGGGCGGAAAGCTGTAGTAATGAATTTTAGTGACCTCGGCTCGAAGGGCGTGCAACCCTTAGCCTTCCTCGCTGCCCTAGGTACACCGAGTACGACCTCGGTGGACGACATCGAGGAGATGGCAAAGGGATTCGAAGCAGGGGTTCGCGAGTATGGCGGCTACATGGTTGGCGGCGACACTAACGAGGCCTGCGACATTATCATCTCGGGGTTGGCATATGGACTCGCTGAGGAGAGGAGGCTTGTCCTCAGGGGGACATCAAGGCCAGGAGATATCCTTGCCACTACAGGTAACTTCGGGAACACGTCAGCCGCCTTCAAGATACTACTCGACGGCGTGGAAGCACCCAAAGCACTCCGTGACAAGCTAGTCGATTCCGTCTACATGCCCCGCGCAAGAGTATCCGCGGGCATCGCCCTCGCCTCGTCGGGTGCAGCATCATCTAGCATGGACTCGAGCGATGGCCTCGCTGTAAGCCTCTATGACCTTCAGAAGAGTAGTGGAAATGGCTTTAGGCTAAATAACATTCCCTTGACGAGTGAGGCCAAGAGTTTCGCTGATCTGCATAACTTCGACGAAGCGTCCCTCGCCCTATATGGCGGGGAGGAGTATGAACTCGTCTTCACTGTAAAGCCAGATATGGTATATGAGGCAAAAAGCGCCCTCAGGGGTACCGGAGCCGACCTTATTGAGTTAGGTGTAGTTACGAAGGAGAAGAAGATAGTCTACATTGAGGACGGAGGAGAGAAACCCGTTGGGAAGGGCGGCTGGGAACATTTTCGGGGACTAAAGTAGAAGAAGCAGCGGCACGAGGAGAAGCGCCGTCATGTTTGTCAACTTCATAAAGATATTCAGACTCGGCCCCGCCACATCCTTGAGGGGGTCACCGACAGTGTCGCCGGTGACCGCCGCAGCATGAGCGGGCGTCCCCTTCATCCAGAACTCTCTCTCAATATGTTTCTTCGCGTTGTCCCATATACCGCCTCCGAAGGTGAAGAACGGACTGAGCAGCGCAGAAGTAATCAGGCTCCCAAGCAGCATCGCTGCCAAAGCATACTTACCTAGAAGAACACCAACAACAATCGGCGCCAACACTGCTAGGAGCCCCGGCGCTATCATTTTGATCAAAGCATCTTTCGTAGCAATATCCACACATCGCTTGTAGTCGGGGAGTTCCTTTCCCTCCAGTATTCCAGGCTTCTCATTAAACTGCCGCCTCACTTCCTCCACCATCTTATAAGCTGATTCCGCAGTCGCGCTGATGATAAGTGAAGAGAATAGGAAGGGTACTACACCGCCAAGGAGTAAACCGACGATGAATACAGGACTAAGTAAACCGATCGTTGCGTTTGTTAAACCTGCAATATTACTATAGGTCGCGAATATGACGACCGTGGAAACGGTTCCGCTTAGAGTTGCGAAAGCCTTTGTGAATGCCTTGGTTGTGTTTCCCATAGAGTCAAGCTCGTTGAGGGAATCAGCATTCTGGGACATCCCTGACATCTCCGCGATCCCCTGGGCGTTGTCGCTGATGGGGCCAAAGGTGTCGCTAGACATTATGATCCCTATGGCGAGGTCGGTGCCAAGATTGACACCGACGACTCCAAAGATTGAGCCTCCAGTGAGGTTGAAGGCGAAGAGAATGACTATGGCGACGAAGAGGAAGGGTAGGAACGGACTTTGGAGGGCGTAGCCGAGACCTGTGATTATATTTATTGCAGAGCCATACTCACAAGACGCGGCCACCTTCTTGATTGGGTCGCTATTTATCCCAATGTAGTATTGGACAACAAGCCCCGTTCCAAGACTCGCTAAGAGACCGCTCACAACGGCGTAGAAGATCCGGATATCTCCGAGCAGACTCATAGTGGCGAGATAGCTTCCGATGATGCAGATCACTGCTGCGGAAATAAGACCAACATTAAAGGCGTTAATCGGCTTTATACCCCCCCATTGTCGCGTTAGAAAGATGCCAACTATCGTCGCGATTATTCCAGTAGCACCCAACATCAGAGGATAAACTAGGCCATTAATGCCTGTGAAACTGAGTACTATAGATGCTAAGAGCATTGCAGTGATGTAGTCGTCACTCAGAGTTTGAAAGAGATCAGACCCCCTCCCAGCGCAGTCCCCGACGTTATCCCCGACTTGATCCGCAATCACAGCGGGGTTTCGAGGGTCATCCTCAGGTATTCTCTGCTCCACCTTGCCGACTAGATCAGCGCCGATGTCAGCAGCTTTAGTGAAGATGCCCCCACCTAACTGAGCGAAGAGCGCTGTTAAACTCGACCCGAACCCGTAGGTGATTATTAGCTTTGGGTCCTTAAAGATCATTAGCAGTATGCTTACACCGATGAGACTAAGGCCGGTAACTAAGAGACCCATAACGCCACCGCCCCTGAAGGCCACGAGGAAACTTTTCGCCGTAGAGGTCTTCGCGGCATTCGTAGTCCTCACATTTGCCTTAACGGCCACCATCATGCCAATGTATGCGCTCAAAAGCGATAGGGCTGCCCCAGCGACGAAGGCACCGATAACCCTTACGTCATGGTAATAGAATGCTATGGGGATGGCAACGAAGGCTGTGACGACCGCGATTGTGGTGTTTTGTCTCCTCAAATAGACCTTCGCGCCATCCTCGATGGAGGCGGCGATCCGAATCATCTCCGGGGAACCCGCGGGTTCACGAAGAATGGACCAAGTGAGGTAGGCGACGAAAACTAAAGCCAAAGCGCCGACGGATAGTGCGAGAAGAATAAGATCCATTTCACCGCTCACATACTCCTATTCAGATAAATTCTGAAACTTTAGTTACTTGAAGCGGGAAACTAGAGCTATAAACTATTCTATTTAGTGTTGTGGCGCCGCCGAACGGACTTGAACCGTTGACCAACTGGTTAACAGCCAGACGCTCCACCGGACTGAGCTACGGCGGCCCGACGAAACAAAACTATTGGATCAAAATATTAAGGTTTGGATGGGGGACATATTATCATGGTCTGAAAACGATTATCGAAGAGGATTATTTTCTGCGATTAATATGAATCGATGACCTAATCACCGGGGTATACGAATTTTCGCAGCAGTTTCTTTGCGTAGTGTTCGTTGTAGAGGTGTATGCCCCTATGTTTGGGAACAATTTTCCGCTTGTGGCCAGCTTCGATTTTATGATTCTGCTATATTGTATACGCGTATGGAATCAAAGGGAAACCTCGTCCCATTATGAAGACTCGTCAGAGAATACGACACCAATGTAAGTAGTAGAGTCGATGTCGAGTCGGCACCGGTTTTTTATCCCATCCAAACTTCAGTATACTCTATGGCGTTTGAGTCGAGTCGGATCTTCAACAAAATTTCTGGTGTATATGATAGAGGAAGGGTTAGCGAAGACCACATGTTCTGGGCGGGTGAAGCGGAGAGAATCGCGCATATAGACTCATGCTCCCTAGTCGTTGACATGGGTTGCGGCACCGGCAACTATGGTCTGGGAATCAAGGTAAAAACCCACGCAACCGTTGTGGGCTTCGACCCGGTCCCTGGGATGCTTGCCCAAGCGAAGGAGAAGGCCCCTGACTTTCCGACTGTCCTCGCTGTCTCAGAGCACATGCCCTTCCGCTCAAATGTCTTCGATCTCGTCTACGCTGCCCAAGTCTGGCACCACGTCGTCGTGAAGCAGGATGCTGCGGATGAGTGCTATCGCATCTTGAAGCTCGGTGGTACTAAAATCGCACACACGATAGGTCATGCACAGCTTCGCGAAAAGGTTGTCTTCAAATTCTTTCCAGAGATCCTGCAAAATCAGCTCGACGTCTACCCCAGCGATGAAGCCTTTATGACTTACTTTAAGAGGGCTGGTTTCAAAACGACTGAGATATACCCCTATGCAATCGAGAGATACCAGACATCGGACGAGTTCATCGAGATAGCTGAGAAGAAGCTCTGGAGCATGTTCCGCCCCATAACTCAAGTGGGTCTAGAGAGGGGAGTAGCAGACCTGAAGAGGTGGAAAGTTGAGCATAATGACGACCCCATAAGGAACGATGAGTTGATAACCCTTTTCGTGGGCAGGAAGTAGTCACCCAACATCGTTTTAGGGCAGTAGTGGCCCTCTAGTCAGCAGTGAATCTATTGGTAAAGCTAACTATCATAGCTAACGAGGCCCCGTATGGGAGCGAGAAGACGTGGAATGCACTTCGGTTAGCTAATGCCTCCACATCTACTGAAATCGGAATGGAGGTTAGGGTATTCCTAATGGGTGACTCAGTTGGAGCAGCCAAGAAGGGGCAGAGCACCCCCGAGGGCTACTATAACCTAGAAAAGATGCTGGGGGACCTTGTCGCAAAGGGCGTCGAGGTTAAGACATGCGGCACTTGCCTAAAGTCTCGTGGAATAAGAGAAGAGGATCTGGTCGAAGGCATAAAGCGTGGCACTATGATGATTCTCGCTAACTGGGTCAAAGAAAGCGACCATGTGGTCTCCTTCTAGCATTTTGGTGGATAATTTCTCGATGCAGTACCTTGTTCGCTTACCCTCATGATCAGAGTTTGAAATTGCCAGCGTAGAGACTGTTCATATAACAGGCTTTTATGCACTTACCACATACCTCGTCCTCGAGGTTGAGATAAACCAGGTACCGGCGGCACTGTTCACGGTAGTTATCGAGTTGGTACTTGTGGTTGAGGAATTTACAGGCGTCGAGACAGGCGCGACACTCGCCGCAGTCTTGGGTTGTGGGTGAGGTTCGTGTAATTGAAACGGTTGTTAATACAGAAGCGAGCCTAATAGCGCAGCTGTAATTTGGGTTAACGATGAGCTCATTTCTTCCTCTCCATCCAACGCCAGAGAGTTCTGCCGCGACCCGGTGACTGACACGCTGGGCGTAATAGTCTTCGACGTGGCTCACCTGCGAGGAGAGCCCCTCAACGGTGGCTGGTATCGCGATTCCTTTGAACTCATTTGCGATGATCTCCGCGGTCTCATTCAGCGCCCTGTTGAGTCTCGTATAGGCTCGGGAGTAGACGTTCCACCTATCCATGTTCCAGGTTTTCTCAGTTCCCTGTGCTATGGCTTCGATAGCGTATTTCGGGTAGGCGTATGCTATACTGATGAAAGATCCCTCATTCATCAAGCGGTCAAATACGCCATCAGCTATCTCCCCAAGCCTTGTCTTTTGAATCGGCATCAATGCTTCTTGTACGGCCTTGAAGGAAGCCACTCCCATTACGCTTTTCAGTCCTCTTCGTTTGCCCTCGGTCTTGAGTATGTACTCCGCTAGTCGGAAGTTCTCGTTGGCGCTAATCACAGTCTCACCGTTATTTCATCGCATCTGAAAAAACTTAGCTCCTACGAGGGCGTGCTCCGTAAGTCTTAGATCAACGCTGTGATCAACGGATACCATATCTACTCTTTATCTAAGGACGAGAGAAAACTAGTTTATTGTGCGAGCCTAAGACATCGTAGGGCTGGGACAGGTTGGTCGGGACCAGGGGGCATCTCGAAGGCGAAGTTGCCGTGTTCTCCTTCAATGATTCCCAGGAGATACTTAGTCTCCCTCGCAGTTGTTATAGTAATCAAGCTTGTTCTCGCTGTTGTACTTTACTTTATACTATCGCGCGCACCATGGTATGCACTCCTAAACAAAACCTCGAAGTATGAGGAGATCAGGAAAGACGATCCAAAGGATATGCCACTAGATCACATAGTAGTAGACGTAGAAACCTACACCCAGTACAGCGGCGATTAACCAGAGACCGATAATCGGCTTCATTAGTTTATGCCTTTTGAAGCATTCTGACGTTGAGTCATTAAGTTTCCAGCTCCATGTGAGGTACGCGCCGCCAATCCACGCGATCGCTCCAATGGCCACGTGTACAATGCTTAATAGGGATCCTGGGTCCAGAGGCATCGAAACGATTACACCTAATCCTAGGAAGAGGGAGGGTGCCATGACAAATGCGATTGTCGCTGCGTTGACGACCACGGCAACTGTCATAAGTTTTCCATGGGTTTTAAGCTTCTTCTTTCTGGCGTAACTCCAGCTGAGAGTAAGCAGGATGATTATTATAATCTGGGTAATGAGGTTGAGATCCGCGGGAAGCCCCGCATTTGTGCCTAATAATCCCATGTTTTTAGCCATGGAGCTTTTGCCAAATAAAGTGAGCGCGCGCGATTATGCTGGTATAGAGATCTAGGGAGGTGGGTAAGTTCGCGTATGATGAACTGGATCACCCCGATCTAATATTTATTTATACATCGATAGCGTTACAAAAGCCTGAATACCCTGTCACTGATTACCTCGAGTGGCTTCGTCAGAATGGGAGCCACAGGGCCCATGTGCAACTTCACGTAGTGAATGGCAAGGCCCTTGATAATCCCGAATTTTAGTTTGGATTCGGGGATCTCGGAATAATATATGAGTTGGTGTTGGATGAGGCCTCTTTGCTGGGGCTCAGGGTTTCCCTCCACAAGCTTGTCTTTTACCCTCTCGTAAAGTGGCGTCCCGGGAATTGGATATGGAAAAGTGAAGCTGAGGTAATTGAGTGGTAGGCTATTGGCGAAGTGGAGGGTCTCTAGCATCGACTCTGTATCGTCGCCTGGGTAACCGAAGATAAAGAATGCGCCAGTTTTCAGTCCCCCTGCACGAGCCTCTTCTACTGCTCGTCTCCCTTGTTCGGGGGATGCGCTCTTATTCATTAACTTCAGCATCCTGTCGCTGCCGGATTCGAGGCCGAAGAAGACGTGGTCGCAACCCGCGGCACGCATCCTCTCAGCGGTCTCTTTATCCATGCTGTCGACTCGACTCAGGCATTCCCAGCCGAACCTTAATCCACGTTTTTCGACTTCGTCGCAGAACTTGATTACTCTACCCTTTGTGAGGGTGAAGCAGTCGTCCTGAAAAAAGACCCGCTCGTAACCGAGGTCAATTATCTGCTCGGCTTCATCCGCCATATTGGAGGCGCTCCGTTCCCTGAAACTCTCTCCGAATATCGGGTGGCTGCAGAAGTCGCAGGCGAAAGGGCATCCACGGCTCGTGATTGCGCTTGTCGTAGGGGGGTCATGGCGCTTCTTGTAATAGTTGATGTAAGCGGCGTTGTCGAATAGGTCTCTAGCGGGGAGGGGAATAGCGTCGAGGTTCTGAAGAGCTCCCCTAGCCCTAGTGTGGACTACTTCTCCCCCCTTTTCAGTCGCTCTGAGGGGGTTTCCCTCCTTTTCCCTATAGACTATCCCATTTACGTTGCCGAGGTTATCGCCTCTTGCTATCTCCAGCATCGTCTCCTCACCTTCCCCCACTGCCGCTACGTCGAAGTCTCCGAGGTAGGTCTCAGGCTCCACTGTTGGGAGGGGGCCACCAGCTATGATGAGTTCACAGCTGTCACTTAGCGCTCTGGCGAATCGTAGGGAGGCCTCCCGCATTGTGAACATGGAGTAGATGCCGATGATCCTCGGGTTGAGCGCCTTCGCTCTCTCGACGGCTATTGCCTCCCCTGTGAAGGTGGCGTCGACTATGGAGACCTTGAATCCAGCGTCGCGGAGGTGGGCCGCGATGTAGCCGAGGCCAAGTGGTGGGAACCTGAATATCGACTTATTCCTCGGAGGATCAACGTATGGGTATACGAGGACAATGTCCGTCAAATCTGGTTTTGATCGTGGATCGGCTGTATCTATACTTTTCCTAAAAAACCTAATCGTGAACCATTCCAAGTCTCGTGCGCGTGATTTGGGTTTATCAACCTCTCAAGGTGTCGTTACGACCATACCTCACCAAGTTAGAGATGATAAATAGCCGATAACTTGGTTAGAAATCTATTATAACTCATAGAAATGAATGGTAAAGGGATGATTTGAAAACAGAATGCTCTGTCGAGCGTGTCAACGGCAAATTCAGTCGAATTGTTATCCACATTCAAGGTATTCCGAGGACTAATATCTTATCAAATGAGATAGATTAAACCATATAAGTCCGTAGCCCGTTTTATCTAATGGCTAAGATCCTAACAGGTGAATGGAGAAGAAATGAAGTTAATCCAGTTGGTCATCGTTTTTGCTGTTGTAGCTACTCTCATTGTCCCTATGGCTAATGCAGCGATAACTGTCCAGAGCACTGACATTCCTGATGCGGTACCCTCATCCGCACCACACTACGGAAGCTTCAGTTTCAACATAATGGTAGCGAAGACCGGAGGTCAAAGCGAGTCGGAAGTGATCCCGATTATTGTCAACGGAACACAGGTTTCGGCTGTCGATGTGTCTATGGGAGCGAATGAGACCTCAAAGGTTGTTCCTGGTAATCTCACGCTTTCAGGTGCAAGTATATTAATGGTAAATCCGTTCGTCACACTCAACTCAATTTCCGATATTAAATACGCTGTAAACTCAATGCCTTATGATAATCCCGTCTCTGGCGTTCGATACGTGATACAGATCGGTGATTACACGAAAAATATCACGTTATTTACTTACGCTGACTGGACCTTATGGGCGATCGTTATAGATCTTGTAGCTGTAGTGGCTGTGTTTTTCTTTATTAGGCGTTTCATAATGACCTAGTTTCCCTTTTTTAATCCTATTATTTATAAAAGATCGCCAAGAATGGTTATTTTTTCCTTCCAAACACCTTTCTATCCTAAGAATCTTTTAAAATCAAATCTACAGCACGAGTGCTAAGGCTCTAACCACTGCCAAGTACCCGAACATGGTAAGTAAAAGATTTGAGATCTTTTCTCTGACCGCAGCAGGTCGGTTTATTAAATAAGATTTCAACAGACCTAGTTTCCTAAGTTTGTTTTTATCCAAGTGTGTATGATTTTCGTTTTGTCTGAATTGTTGATTGCCTCAACCCCTAATCATTCAAATGATAATCGAAGTTTCGGGGGGTGGAAATTTGGTGCGGGGGGTGGGACTTGAACCCACGAAAGCCTGAGCTACGGCTCAAATTCATCAATTCAACCAATTTACTAAGCAGATTAACTCGTATTTTAGACGGATGGTTGGATGCCTACTAGAGCCACTGTGCCAAATTGTTAGTTCTTATGATGATTTTCCTCTATGGCTCATCCAGATTTTAAATTTACACAATACTATAGCGATATCAACTTATAGAAAATCTTTTTTAACAGCTACAAACAAATGAAGTTTATGTAGCTAGTGAACTTAAAATGGAACTAAATATTTGGGCTGTTGTATCATTTGAGCCTTCTATTAAAGATACATTTAATTCAATAAAAGATATCTTCAAAATCATTCAGGAAGTTGATGATACAGCATTACCTCATTATACCATTAGAGGTTACAATCAAACAAACGTTCTAATAAGCCTCAGAATACCTTTGAAACGAGTTGCGATAGAGCGTAAGGTCAAAGATTATTTAGAGTCTAAAAAAATATCCTACAGTTTCGACATCTCGCCTGACGATAATAGAAATGCTTGGCACCATGAAAACTATGTCGGACAATATGAACAACTTCATTTAATGAGTAAACTAGCACTATCAATAATTAAGGATAACACAGACGATGATGTAAAAATAGATTATGCCCATTTAGTGTCAAATATGATGGGTGTACAAGATGATGTGAAAATACTACATACATTTAGTCCCTTAAAATTAATGAACTACTCGACAGATGCTAATCTTAGAGAATGTATTGAAAAATGCTGGAAGGCTTACACTGAAGGGTTGAAGCACAGCAAATAATCAGGAAGGAAGAGGTAATACAGAAGAAATTGGGTTAGGGTAAAACATCACGAAACCTCTTTGCTAAGTATATTTCTCATCTTGCTTGTGCTTCTTGCACCTGTAATATATGAATCCGCAGTTGCTGAACGCCTCCAACCAAACCAAGCCATCATATCTCTAAGTGTAGCATCCTCATCATTAGCAAACTTTTGTGCCCTATTGTGCCTAAACTGGTGCGATCCTTTGAATTCTGGCATATCCACAACCATTAGCTTGTGAAGTGTATCCCATAGCTGAGAGTGCCTAACCTTGAATACTCTATCACCAGACTTTGCTAAATTCCATGCCTCTATGATGTAATCTACTAAAGGCAAACTACTAGACAACTCAATTGCTGAATCTCTCCTGCCGTGTTTCAAGGGATTAGAGGTTATGTAGACTATGCCATTCCTTAGCTGAATGTCCTCTTTGAGTATGCCCTTGGTTGGCTCTCTTGACTTCCAAACCCATAGCCCTTCCTCTTCTGGTAGCTTCCACCACTTCTCTGGTAGCTGAAGGTTTCTGCTTAACAGCTTGCCCTTTGCTGAAAGTATCTTCCATCTGCAACCAGAGTCACCAACAACTTCACTCACTCTTAATCCTATCCAATATAGTATAGCTAAAGTAGAATGGTACTTTAACAAGTATTCATCCAAGTGTTGATCTGTCCAATTGTTATGAATAGCCACATCTTGTGCGTGTTCATCTAACCTTTCATACAGAGACTTCATATCTTCCAATGTTATTACTATATTCTTTGACACTGCATATCCTACCGTATAATACATTGATTTTGTCCATTATTGAATGTTACTACGAAAGAGTTGCTACACCCCAACAATATACATGCCCCCATATAATATAGTAGACACAAACTATCGAAACTCTTTTCTTCGTTTTTCGCTTTTCTTCCTGTAATCTTGATTACAAAAATAATTGAAATCTCATAATAACCTTATTTATAAGGTTTCTTCAATGGTAGTGAAGAGAAGCACATACACCAGTATGTCTAAGTGTATCACGGTAGTGTCGAAATTGAGAAAATTGAGTTTATTCTGTAGCTGTTTTAATGGTATTCTTTTTCATGCTCAACTTACTACAAAATAGGACATCCTGCGATAGTATTGAAATAGCCTTTAGTATAGTCCGATCACTTATATTTTGATATGTCTTTCTAATGAGTAATTCCGCACTTGGACGGCTAACATTACCCTGATTGGATAGGCTCAATTCATTAGAATTAGCCTTTAAAACGGCTATAGCGTCATCTACAGTAACCTTTTTGCTCACTACATCTTCCTTTTTTGCGATATGCCTTTCAGTAGACTCATTTGCCATTTGCTCAACAAAGGATTTCTTCTTTCTTTCATACTTAGCCCTCAAAGTTTGGCATATAATATCACCATTTTCCAACCAGTGAGATCGCTTTTTCCACAGAGTCCGTGAAAGTCCCGAATATGGGCATTTTAAGCAAGAATAATATCCACATTCTTCAATACTGGGTAATTCCATCTCACAGTCTCGACTAACAATTTTTGGATACGGTTTTACACTAAAGGGACCCATATTGTAGGAATATACCCTTCCGTGCCCACGTTTTAGCATATGGATTTTCATTGAAATTACATAGTTTCTTGCGATCAAGTCTAGTGACGCTTCACTCAAAGAAACGATAAATATGCAAAAACCCTTTGATCTGATAGCCTCAAGTTGAAGCATCAAGTCTTGTTGGACTTTATCATACCAGCTTCTCGAATTTGCACCCCACTGGGACTCATCCAGAATTATACATTGCCCCATTTTTAGTGGACTGTCGGGACCAATCAAAGCCATAAATTCCTCAGCACCGAAACAAATTTGATCTACGTTAAACTTCGGATCGAGAATTTGGCATAGTCTCAAAACAAACAGAGACTTACCCGATCCTGCTGGACCAGTTGTGGCGATGATAAGAGCCTCCAAATTATTCCTTTTCTTTTGGATAAAATTCAGTACATTTGCATTAAAATTACCACCTTTTTCATAGGCAAAACCGTGCCAATTTGCCCAAGGGTGAGAGCCTTGATAATCATCGGGTGATGCGACAAACTCTAAATTATTGCTCATCGTCTTCTAAGTCCATTTCTTCACTATCTTCAATTTCTTCACGATCTTCAGTAGAATTTACTTCATTTTGTAGTAAAGCTATTTCTGGCGGGACTTCTTTTTGTATTAGTAAGCGTGCTTGTGAGTTATCCTTTAGTGTGATAAGTGGAGTGGGTGGTTGTTTTATCCTTTTACCAACTCTATCGTGTGGCTCTGTTTTCCAAGTTACGCCTATGGACTGCAATTCCGACATTATAAACCTTAGCAATTTATGGTAATCAATTTCTTCAACTTCTTCTATTGTTGGACTTATCACAATTGGCTTTCCATTGTTTCTATCCGCACTCCAATTCCAGTCTCTCCCCTTCACATTAGCCATTAACGGATTTTCAATACTTCCCATCTGTCTTCCACAGAAGGTTTTAAAGATGGGTTTCTCTATCTTTGTTATATACTCTTCTTTATGTGCTTCAATATTCTTAATGTTTTCTACTGGTAAATCAGAAAGCAATGTTTCAATAGAATTTGCATATCTATTTTCATCACCTTCTATTGCACTACTATTTACCATTAGTATATCTTTAAGCACAATATAAGTTATATCAAGTTTCTGCTGAGACTGTGTTGGATCGACTTGTGGCTCAAATTGAGTTTGTTTTTTATACAACTTTTTACTCAACCACCTTACCAACATTCCATTCTTCATTCTTCAAAGTATACATTGAATAGAGTGGGATTTTTGGGTTTTGTTGAATAATTTTAACAACCGAATCAATCTCAACATTTAACTTTTCCATCTGATCTGTAATGTCTAATTTTTTGTGATAGAGTTTGCATAATTGTTTATGAAGTGTCTTAAATGAGCAACAAGCAAGGTATTCTTCCCTACTCATTACAATTCCACGCTTAGGCTTTGCTACATTCTTGTAGTATTCTATGAAATAGTTTTCAGACTTGCTTGAACCTAAATTCCTTCTTGTATAAGTCCTATTAGATTGATTGCTTGATTTAACCATATCATAATTCGATTGCATAAGTAGTTAAATATTACTACTGTGATAATGTTTAATCCTATGTAGAAAACTATTACATAATTACAATACTATTGACAACTATTGACTATTGAAAAATCACCTCACAAGCGAGAGCCACTAGACTTGTGAGGTTATGGTGCTATGTGACTGAGAGCATAGCGATGATATTGTATTTAGTAGAATTTAAAAAGGTTTGTGTTTATAATAAGGTTTCCCTCAAATGAGGTGAACTTTTAGATCAACATGATCAGAAGGTATGGATATACCTTTTGTTGGACATCACCAAAAGGTGTAGTCTACAAACTATGCTTTTACAGCATATATCTACCTTTGTCCGACTGTTGGACAAACCTACCTTTTACTACTATTTTACTTTTAGAATAGATTCACAAAGTGAGAAAGAGAGAGAGTGATAGAGAGATTTTTTCTCTCTCTTCTTTCTTTCTCAGTGTAATAAGAAGTGAGAGTGAAAATTAGAAGGCTTTCACTCTCTCACTCTCTCACTCTCTTCAAGAATTAAGTGTTGGCTCTTGGGATTTTGCCCCAAACAACTCAGATAGTGAGACACTTTTACCATTTGAGGTTAGAGGGGCACTAGGCAGATGTTGAGGCTCTGGGATTTCCTCACCCTCTGCCAACAAACGGTAATACTCAGCCTCTTTATGATTACCTGCTACCTCTACAAATTTTGTAATTGTCCCTGCCTTTATCATTTCAGCTAAGTTATCGAAAATGTCATCACCCTTCCAACCTGTAGCCTTGCGTATATCGTTGAATGTTGCCTTGCCACCCTTGCTGGTTATTATGAAGATTATTCTCCGATAGTCTGCTTGATAGCTTTTAGTGAAATTGCCTTCATTAGAGAGAATGTGTTTAGCTTTATACATTTGAAGATAATTTTCATAGTATACCATAGTTAAGCCCATAGCATACTCAGCGTCTGCCATCGTCATTACAATTTGTGTAGGATTTTTATCAGTAGGCTCTAAAGCATATCTGGATAGGCAATGAATTAGTGCTATCTTGTAAGTATTCTGGGACATTCGGGCAAGATAGCTTGTTGAGGTTGAAAACATATCTTTTTCAAATATTTCGACTGCTAAATTGTGATTATCAGTTTGAAACTTGTCCAACACATTTGAGACATCATCTGGGACAACAATAGCACCCTTTGGCATATTTCTAAGTCTGTCTAACAAATCAACTATAAAATGAATTTTGTCCTGTATTGCTCGCTTTTCTGAACCTGAGAGTGTCCTATGTGAAGTTTTGATTTTCTCTGCCTTGCTTTTAAATACCCACAAAACCCTAACACCAGTACCCTGTAAGAAAAAGTTGTCACTTATGATTTTCAAGAAGTATGGCGTGCTTGCTGAAATATAAGAGACATATGTATCCTCTGGATTTTCAATATCTCTTTTAATGGTCATAGAGCTAGGCATTTTGTTGTCCCAGGGTTTAGAGAGAGTTTCCATTAAGTTTTTCATATATTCCTTAGCTTTTGTGCCCCTCATATGCACCTGAGAATTCGTCACCAAACACAACACCTTCTGGTTGCTCACAGAGATAGGTTATTAGAGCCTCAGAGGTGAACTGTGAAGGTATAATGTAAAACTTCATTTCCGACTTGATTTTCTCTAATAATTTTTCCTCATCCTTGTAAAAGTCCGTTTTCTTTTCCTCATTGGTTGCTAAATCGTGTGCATCCTTGCGGATTTTGTATATTAGAAAGTCACCATTACCTTTTTCATTAACAATTCCATTGTCTTTCAGGACTTTCTTTTGCTGTCTCTTCTGGTATTCTTTGATTAGTTCCTCTGCTTGGTCTTTGGCAACTGATTTGAAAGAAATGCTTGAAGCACCAATAAACAGAAACATGAGATTTCCTTTAATGTCACCATAAATGTGTGGCACAAATATGTCTCTGCCCATAGCGACAGAAACACAAACTAATGCTAAACTTTCATTCCACAGTGGGTCTGCTTCGTTTCTACTGCATAGATAGTCCTTGATTTCCTTGATTAAACCATCTGGCTCAACGTACTTGGCATTAGAAATTTTAGTTAAATCAACTTCTGAAATGTTAGAGAAATCTATACCTACATTTAGATTAACATTTTGTCCGTTTAATGGACTAAGTGTAGATGGCTCAGTCAAAAGTAAAATCCCCTTAGACCTTACTTTTACTTTGCCTTTTGTTTAGTAGGCTTGAGTTCAATATAATTTGGATTGGGGAAACTGTGGCTACAGTAACCACAAGTCACAAACTTACGTACTAAACGTGTTTTGAAAGTGTATCCGCACTTATCACATACTACATCAAATTGAGGTTTTGTTTTATCTATCATATTTTAATGCCTCCTTATAGGAAAGCATAAGATTGAGCCTAATCCCTTAATAAACGTTACGTTGTAGTTGCTGTGTATGAAATGTGTAGTAATATTAGAAGAAAAATACTATTGAAATATTGAAATATTTTTTCCCTTCCCTAAGCACCAATGTTTTATATTCTGTGAAAGTTGACTCTTATGTATGGCTGAGAAGAAAAAGACCACATTTCTTATTTCACCAATTGGTGCTAAGGACTCTCCAGAAAGGGATTTCTTTGATAAAGTTAAACGCCATCTAATTGAGCCAGTTTGTACCGAGTATAAATTCAGTTGTAAAAGAGCAGACGAGTTACCTCATCCGGGTACTATAACCACAGCTATTACAGAAAAATTAATGGAATCTGATTCTTGTAATAGCTGATCTCACAAATCTTAATCCTAACGTGTTCTATGAATTAGCAATCAGACACGCTGTAAATAAACCTGTAATTCTAATAGCCACTGAGGGAACCATAATTCCCTTTGATGTAAGAAACGAGAGAGTGGTCTTTTATTCCCTCGATCCAGATGACCTGATATCAGCAAAGGGCAAATTAATTGAGTTGATTAAAACTGTTGATTCACCAGATTATGAAAATGAATCTCCTTTAAAATCTAAGATCAATATTGAGTCAACGAAAACCGTTGGTGAAAAGGAACTTCTATTAAAAATATATAACAAGATACTGGAAATTGGCACGACTCCTGTGAATGTTCCTTTAGAAATTGAACCTAGTGTAAAAGTAAGATTACCTAGACTCTCGATGTTAACAAAACGCATATTGAATATAATTGATGACTCAGGTCCAATTTCTAATCAGGAGTTAATTACCTTTTTTCCCGATTCTAAGCAAGCCACAATTCTTGATACTTTAACTCGACTTCAGAGTGTAAATTTCGTGGCATATACTTCAAAGGGTTTTGTTATTACAAATTTAGGCAGAAATTCTCTTGTTCACTATCAATGAGCCGTTTTATTTTCTCTTCCTAAGCACTTTCAATTCACCAAAGTCTGAGACATATTCAAATCCAGACTCTAGTAGATTTGTGAATTCCTCAACCGAATTGGCTACCCTTACAACGAATTCATCATCCTCGAAATTCATCAGGTGAGTATAGATCATAGTGTTTTGTATGTTTTTGTGTCCTAACATTTCCTTAACGTGTAAAATGTCCTTGGTTCTGTGGTACTCTGTGGTTGCCTTCCAATGCCTGAATGTCCTGAGTGTGATATTCAGCAATTTTGGATTTCCTAATTTTTCAGCAAGTTTCTTTCTTCGATTGCTATAGGTTCTGTGAATTGACTCAACATCTAAGTTACCCCACATTCTTCCCTGAGGATTTAGAAGTGGGCTTAACATACTTGCCAACCTCTGGGACATCTTAAACTGCCTTGGATTTCCCCTCTTTGCAGGAGTGTTGAGTGTTATGATCCTCCTTTCCACATCTATTGAATCTGGTGTGAGACTAAGAACCTCAGATGGTCTGAATCCGCTTTCTTTCAATAATTGCAAAAAACAAGCATACTTGGAATTGCATCCAGCAATTAATTCATCCAATTCTACCTCTGTAGGTATGTATGGTAAATCTGGTTCTTTTTCCTCAAAAAACTTGGGTACAAAATCAAAGCCTTTCCAACGACACCAATCACGATAGGCGTATGATTTGAGATTCTTTCGCCTGCCTCCACAATTAGAGGATTGTATGATTTTCTCAACTTCGCCTGTATCCCACAGATTTACTTTCTTCTCTAGGGAATTCACGATCTTCAACTTGCTCTGGATCGTTGAATCCCTGAGTCCTCTATCCCTCAGATAATCAACAAGATTTCTGGGGTTGGAAATTTGGTGCGGGGGGTGGGACTTGAACCCACGAAAGCCTGAGCTACGGGATCTCTCACCAGAGACTGCTTGATTTTAAGTCCCGCCCCTTTGGCCAGTCTCGGGTACCCCCGCCTAACAACAACGCACTCCTCAAACCTAAAAAACATATCATCAATACACAGCTCGAAGGAGATCAATTTCCCCATTTTCTCCATATTCTTCTAGTTATAGATACAGAAAATTCTACTTACGATTATGCTAACGAATAAATAATAAAAATGGAAGGTCGTTGAAACTCGTTGCAAAAAAGCATTACAAGTAGAGTAGACAGGATACAATACCCTTTTTTAGGTGAGGGGTAGCGTGCGCCATTAAAGTAATAAAACCTGAAAGAAGGCAAAACTTGCTTAGATTAATCTGTGGGTTCTCTGGAGATCTTTTCTCATCCAATTATAGTGTCGGAGTGTAGGAGTCTTTCCGAATCCACAGGCTGCGCATACTCCGAGTCTGACATGGTATGCTCGGCGACCACAGCGTCTGCAACGGATGTGGATCCTCTTACCTGTATGAAGAGCGTGCTTAGTCGGCATTGTAGTTCACTCTAACCCTCTGGGGGCGGGGAGATCATTATGACGTTGTCGCCACGCAGAACGATACTTCCAATCATCTCGGATTTCATTGGGTCGCTGACGTTCTCGGCGTCCTTGAGTACGAGATTAACATGCTGGTCGAAGCCCTCAAGAGTCCCACGCAGAGTCTTACCTCCTCTCACTTTAATGAGGACAGTTTTACCTAGACTTCGCTCGAGGACCCGTTCAATCATTTCAGCCAAATCACTGATCTCCTATGCTATTTTCCCGCTCGGGCTCTAATCGAATAAACGAGTTCCCCTATTAAATGTTTGGTATTGTTCCTAAATTTGACTGGGGGCCCAACGACAACAGCTTCACTTGCATAGTTTATTAGCCAATTTTTCCTTCTAAAGCCTGAATTATGGATGTTTAAGACTCAAAAATGTTTATTAGCGAGTGCTCGCCCTTCTGTATAGCCTCTGCAGGGTAGTGGCTTCTAAGGGGATGAATACCGAGGGAGAGGAGAGATTCGATTAAGCTATTTAAATTATCTAGGAAGCCAGCGCCTCTGCAGTTTGAACACCCCGTTTGAAGGTTAATGGAATGCTTCTCTCAGAGGAGAATAATTGGGATCTCATGAAGACCTTCTTCGCCGAGGAGGGTCTCGTGAAGCAGCACCTCGACAGTTATAACGAATTTGTTGAGCATACGCTGCAACAGATCATAGATGAGATTGGCGGCATCACTATTGAGGTGCCGAACCATACGTATGAGATCAAGTTTGGTTCGATCGAGGTCGGCGACCCGGTCATAACCGAGGTGGATGGCACCCAGCGACCAGTCTATCCACGCGAGGCTAGGATACGAAACCTGACCTACGCGGCTCCCCTATATCTCGAGATCATGCTCGAGGATGAAGGTAAGGAGACTTATGAGAAGGTAAACATTGGCGACTTGCCCATAATGGTCAAGTCGAAGCTCTGTCTACTTAGCCGCCACACTCCTGACGAACTCATGTCCCTCGGAGAGGACCCCGAGGAGGTGGGAGGCTACTTCATCATTAACGGCTCCGAGCGTGTAATCGTCAGTCTAGAGGACCTTGCACCAAATCGCGTGCTTGTAGAGATCGACGATCGTGGCAGTAACCCAGTCTTCCGTGGAAAGGTCTTCTCAACTACCGTCGGGTTCCGCGCACGCATTGAGGCGAACCTCAAAGCTAAGGGTGAGATGAGCGTCACCATCCCCGGCGTTCCAGTCCCAGTCCCTTACATAGTTCTAATGAGGGCCTTAGGCGTTGAGACTGATAAACAAGTCGCCGACATGGTCAGCTTAGACCCCAAAATCCTCTCCGAGCTAGAGCCCAGCTTCCGCGAGGCGGGTAACGTCCACAACAGGGAGGATGCTGTCCTCTACATCGGTAATCGCGTTGCCTTTGGTCAGGTAAAGGAATTCCGTATGAAACGTGCCGAGGCCATCCTCGACCGCAACTTACTTCCCCATATAGGTCGTGGCGCCGACCAGAGAAAGGACAAGGCTATCTTTCTTGGAGAGATGTCAGCGCGCATTATCGAGCTCAAACTCGGCCTGAGGAAGGAGGACGATAAAGATCACCTCAAAAATAAGCGCATTAAACTCGCCGGGCCCCTTCTCGCGGAGCTCTTCCGCAGCGCATTCTGGAGCCTTTATCGTGACATGCGATACCAGTTCCGCAGAATGAGCACCCGCCGCAAGGGTGTCCTCATCAGCGCAGCGGTCCGCCCAGGCATCATTACGAGCAGAATTCAACATGCCCTCGCCACTGGGAACTGGCGCAGAGGTAGAGTCGGCATGACTCAGCTCCTCGACCGTACCAACACGCTCTCAACACTCAGCCATCTACGCAGGCTCCAATCTCCACTAAGTAGGAGCCAACCAAACTTCGAGGCCCGAGACCTCCACAGTACCCATTGGGGAAGGTTATGCCCAAACGAGACGCCTGAAGGAGCTAACTGTGGTCTTGTTAAGAACCTCAGCCTAACAGCCAGTGTGTCAACCGGCACCGACGCCGAGAAGGTTAAGCGCACTCTTGAGTTCATGGGCGTCGTCAAAGCGAAGGACGCCGATGAGATGCTCCGTCATGAGGGCGCCAAGATATTCGTCGAGGGTTACCTCCTCGGATACACAACAACCCCTCTTGAACTTGTCCAGAAGCTCCGCGAGATGAGGAGGAGAAACGAGATCAGCGGAGAAGTAAACGCCTGCTATTATGCAACCTACAACGAAATCTACGTCAACTGTGACGAGGGACGAATAAGGAGACCCCTCATAGTAGTCAGCGAGGGAAAGAGTCTCCTAAAGCAACGTCACGCCAGACAGCTACGAGAAGGCAGGTGGCAGTGGAACGACTTAGTACGCGAAGGCATCATCGAATTCCTCGACGCTGAAGAGGAGGAAAACGCCTATGTCGCCATCGACCCCAATAACGTCTCCACCGAGCACACCCACCTCGAGATCTGCCCATTCGCAATCTTGGGCGTCGTCGCAAGCATCATCCCATATCCTGAGCATAATCAATCACCACGAAACACATACCAAGCCGCCATGGCCAAGCAGGCGCCTGGCCTATATGTTCTCAACTACCGTGACCGCAGCGACACGCGTGGTCATCTCCTCCACTACCCTCAAAAACCCGTTGTTGGCACCAAGCCGATGGAGGTCATTGGTTTTGACAAGAGACCAAGTGGCCAAAACTATATAGTGGCTGTCCTTAGCAGCAGCGGCTACAACATGGAGGACGCTATCATTTTTAATAGAGCGTCTGTAGAGCGTGGCCTTGGTCACAGCAGCTTTTACCGCATCTATAAGGCTGAGTGCAAACAATACCTCGGAGGATCGAAGGACAAGCTCACCATCCCTGAAGAGGGCATCAGAGGCTACCACGGCGCAGAGTCATATCGTCAGCTTGAGCACGATGGACTCATCGCCGATGAATCGGAGGTAAAAGGCGGTGACATACTAATTGGTCGCACAAGCCCACCCAGGTTCATGGAGGAGTATGGCGGCCTCGAGGTAAGGGGTCCACAGATCCGCGACACATCGATCGGCGTCCGCCCAACCGAGGAGGGCACGGTCGACGGCGTCTTCATTACTAAGGACATCGAGGGTAGCCAGCTAGTCAAAGTCAAGGTGAGAAGCAACCGGGTTCCCGAGCTCGGTGACAAGTTTGTCAGCCGCCATGGACAGAAAGGGGTAATCGGTATGCTTGTTGCACCAGAGGACATGCCTTTCAGCGTCCACGGCACGATTCCTGATATAATCATCAACCCACACGCTTTCCCCAGCCGCATGACGGTCGGCCAATTCATGGAGAGCCTAGCCGGCAAGACCGGAAGCCTTAGGGGTGAACCCGTTGACGGCACTCCCTTCGACAACGAGAATGCTGACAGCCTTGCCGAGTCGCTGACCAAGATGGGATTCCACCCAGGCGGCAAGGAGATCATGTACGACGGCCAGAGCGGCCGCATGTTCGAAGCCGACGTCTTCGTCGGAGTAGTCTACTATCAGAAGCTCCACCACATGGTCGTGGACAAGATTCATGCACGCGCTCGCGGTCAGGTTCAGATGCTCACCCGCCAACCTACTGAGGGCCGCGCCCGAGGAGGAGGCTTACGCTTCGGAGAGATGGAGCGTGACTGCTTAGTCGGCCACGGCGCAGCCATGCTCCTGAAGGATAGACTCCTCGAGGAGTCCGATGCCTATAGCATATATGTCTGCGAGAAATGCGGTAAACAGGCCTACTACGATATCAGACAGAGAAAATATGTTTGCCCAATATGCGAGGGGAAGGGCGAAATAGAGCCCGTCACGATCAGCTACGCCTTCAAACTGCTCCTGCAGGAGATGCAGAGCCTCTGCCTCTCCCCGAGCCTAGAACTTACAAAGGAGTTCGACTAAAATGAGCAAAATCATCAACAGCATTAGGTTCGGAGTCCTACCGCCTGACGAGGTTCGGAAGCTATCAGCGGTCGAGATCCAGACATCGGACACCTATGACGAAGACGGTGCACCCATTGCGGGTGGCCTAATGGACCACCGATTAGGGACTCTGGAGCCCCGCCAAAGGTGTCAGACATGTGGTAACATCGCCCTAAACTGCCCTGGCCACTTTGGTCATATTGAGCTCGCTGTACCCGTAATCCACGTTGAGTTCGCAAAGCAGATCTATCGGCTTCTTACCGCGACTTGCAGAGGCTGTGGCCGAATACTCCTCCCAGACGAAGGAAATGAAAGCATAGAGTCTTTCACTAGGAAGAGGCAGGAGGACCTTAAGCTATTTGGCAAGGTCACCGATGACACAGTCAACGATATCCTCAAGGTAGCGAAGAAGTACAAACGCGGAAAGGAGTGTCCACACTGTGGTATGCCTCAGACGAACGTAAGGTTCGCCAAGCCCACCACCTTCTTCGAATCCGAAGCAGCAAGCGAGGCTGAGGAGGAAGGAGAGGAGGGAGCCGAGGCCATCGCTGTAGAGGGAGAGGAAGCCGCAAGCCGACTAACCGCCAACATGATCAGAGAGTGGTTTGAGAGGATACCAGACGACGACCTTAGGCTCGTAGACTTCGAGCCCACGGTCGCTCGCCCTGAGTGGATGGTCCTACAAGTTCTACCGGTGCCCCCTGTAGACGTGAGGCCCAGCATAATCCTCGAGTCCGGCATACGCGCGGAGGACGACCTCACCCACAAGCTCGTTGACATCATCAGAATAAACCAGCGTCTACGCGAAAACATAGACGCAGGTGCCCCGACTCTCATCATTGAGGACCTCTCGGAGCTCCTTCAGTATCACGTCACCACGTACTTCAACAACGAGGTATCCGGCATACCGCCGGCCCGCCATAGGAGTGGGAGGACATTAAAGAGCCTCGCCCAGCGTCTCAAGGGTAAGGAGGGCAGGTTTAGGGGCAATCTTAGCGGAAAGCGTGTTGACTACTCAGCTCGCACCGTCATCAGCCCCGATCCGAACATCGACATCAACGAGGTCGGCGTCCCAGTGGCCATCGCCGTTAGACTCACGGTTCCTGATATTGTCACTCCTAGGAACCTCGACGAGATGAAGAGGCTTGTAATGAACGGTCCCTTCAAGCATCCCGGAGCATTATACGTCGTGCGCCCCGACCAGAAGAGAATTAGGCTGGAGTTTGTTCAGGACAGGAGTGGCATCGCTGACAGCTTGGAGGCAGGCTTCATCATCGAGCGCCACTTGAAGGATGGAGACATCGCCCTCTTCAACAGGCAGCCCTCTCTACACAGGATGAGCATAATGGCTCACAGGGTTAGGGTGCTTCCCTTCAAGACCTTTAGGATGCATCTTGCTGTTTGCCCACCCTATAATGCGGACTTCGATGGAGACGAGATGAACCTACACATCCCCCAGAGTAAGGAGGCTCAGACCGAGGCTCGGCTTCTGATGCAGGTACAGGATCAGATACTCAGCCCGAGATACGGTGCACCCATCATAGGCGCCACGAAGGACTTCATCAGCGGCGCTTACCTCCTCACCCGGAAGGATACACTTCTCACAGCGAAGGAGATCGGCAAGCTCCTCGCTAACGCCAACTACAGGGGCGAGATCCCTAAGCCTTTCGTTGAAAAACCTGAGAAGCAGTGGACTGGGAAGCAGGTCTTCAGCCTCTTCCTTCCTAAGGACTTTAACTTCGTCAGCCGAGCCAACGTTTGCCGTCACTGCCCAACCTGTGACAAAGAGGCATGCCAATACGACTCATATGTCATGATCCAGAGCGGTGAGCTGCTCAGTGGAGTAATTGACAAGAACAGCATCGGAGCCGAGCGTGCTGAGACGATCTTCCACCGCATCATCAAGGACTATGGCACAGACATCGGACACGACTTCCTCAACAGCATTACTCGCCTCATCAATGGTTTTCTCACGATACGTGGATTCAGCTACAGCATGGACGAACTGAACATCGCTGAGAAGGAGCGCAACACAATCAACTCTGTCATGAGGAAGATGGAGAGGAACGTTGAGAATCTCATAGATCAGTCCCAGACAGGCCAGCTTGAGCGCCTACCTGGCCAGACTATGCAGGAGACGTTCGAGATTAAGGTCATGAACGAGCTCGCTCAGGCCCGTGACAGGGCGGGTGAGACTGTAGAGCAGGGGCTCGGCATGGGTAATAGTGGGATCATAATGACCCGCAGTGGAGCACGTGGGAGCAGCCTCAACATCGGCCAGATGATGGGTAGTGTTGGTCAGCAGTCCATTCGTGGGAAGCGTATAATGAGGGGCTACGAGAATCGCACTCTCCCCCACTTCAAGGATGGCGACCCGACACCCCAGGCCCGGGGATTCGTCTACAACTGCTATCGCGACGGCCTCTCACCGCTAGAGTACTTCTTCCACAGCATGGGTGGACGTGAGGGCCTGGTAGACACAGCGGTGCGTACCCAGCAGAGTGGTTACATGCAGCGTAGACTAATCAACGCCTTGGAACACCTTCGCATCGAGTACGACGGGACAGTCCGAAACAGCATCGGTGACATTATACAGTTCATTTACGGCGAGGATGGCATCGACCCAAGCAAGAGCGACCACGGTAAGGCCGTCAACGTCGTCCAGCTCATAGACAGAGCAAAGATCAGCGAGAAGAAGGGTGTCGCCGCCAACGAGGAATACGTCGATAAGAAGGTGGAAGCCCTATCAGGTCTCCCCGCGAGCCTCGTGACCGAGCTAAAGAGCCAGCTCAAAGTCTCCGGACTAACTAAGGCAGGTGTCGACCATTTAATAGAATCGGCGCTAAAGAACTATGACTTCAGCCTCGTCGAGCCCGGTGAGGCTGTTGGTATCCTCGCAGCGCAGAGCATAGGTGAACCAGGCACGCAGATGACGCTACGTACATTCCACTACGCCGGTGTCGCTGAGCAAAACGTAACTCTCGGACTTCCACGACTCATAGAGATCGTCGATGCTAGAAGGACTCCGTCGACCCCAGTCATGGAGATCCACCTCGACGCTAAGCATAAGAAGAGCGAGAAACTTGCACGCGAGGTCGCCCAGAAGCTCACCTACACGACACTCGACGACGTCGTCGGCGGTGTCAACGTCGACTTCAATGCCAACGTAGTTAGGATCGAGATCGATCCTGCCCGGTTAGAATCTCTCAGCGTCTCTGCGAAGGAGATAGAAGGAGCATTCCCGGTCAAGTTCGAGAAGGAGTCTGACCTAATGTATACGGTAAGCCTCGAGGAGGAGAAGAGTGGGAACCCGGAGGTACTCACTCAGACCATCGGGCAGGCGAAGATTAGGGGGATCCCTGAGATCAAGCGTGTACTCACCCTCCAGGAGCAGGGCGAATGGATCATCAGGACTGATGGCAGTAACCTTGAGGAGGTCATCAAGATCGATGGAGTCAACGCGATGCAGACGACGACGAATAACATTCACGAGATCGCTGAGATATTCGGGATCGAAGCCGCGCGTAACGCCCTCATCAAGGAAGCCCACAACGTGCTCGAGGAGCAGGGTCTCGACGTTGACATCAGACATGTCATGCTCGTCGCCGATATTATGACTAAGATGGGTGAGGTCCAGCAGATAGGTCGCCATGGCATCAGTGGTGAAAAGAGTAGTGTTCTCGCGAGGGCGGCCTTCGAGCTCACGATCCAGCACCTAGTCTCTGCTGCGTTGAGGGGAGAAACCGATCCGCTTAAAGGCGTAATCGAGAACATCATCGTCGGGCAGTCGATGCCACTCGGAACGGGCAGCGTCGAACTGTTCATGACAATGGGTGGAAAACGCGATGAGTAGCGTAGATCAGGAGCTGAGACTCGCACTCTCCACCGGCAAGGTCCAACTTGGATCCAAAGCCGCTGTGCGGGAGTTGCGTCGAGGAAGAGCAAAACTGGCGATAGTCAGTAGCAACTGCCCGCGCGAGGCGCGGGAGACGATTGACAACTACGGGAAACTCTCCGAGATCCCCGTTATGGAGCACCCGAAGGACAGCGTAGACCTAGGTACACTATGTGGAAAGCCATACCCTGTCTCCGCGATAGTCATCAACGAGCCGGGTGACTCCAAGATCCTTGATTTGGTGAAGAAGTAATATGCTAAGCAACGTCAAGATAACGGAGAACGAGATGAAGTTCATCCAGTTGCTCCAGAACATGACTGGGGCGACGGTGGTGGACTGCATTATTGAAGAGGACAGCCTAATATTCACCGTCAAGAAAGGGGAGGTCGGCCTCGCCGTCGGGAAGGGCGGTGAGAAGATAAAGCGCTTCCGAGCGATGACTAACAAGCAAGTTGAGATCTTCGAGTATATGGATGATCCCGATAAGTTCCTAAGGAACGCACTGAAGCCAGCGCAGGTCAAGGACATTCGTCTCGTCGACAGGATGGACGGTCATAAAATAGCGATGGTGACAGTCGATCCCCACGACAAGGGGATAGCCATTGGGAAGAACGGGGAGAACATCAAGAAGATCCGTTTCCTCGCGAAGCGGTATTTCAGCCTCGAGAACGTCGTCGTCAACTAAGCTAGATTTGTTGAGCTGGTCGCGTGCGCGAAATCTCCAGTTCAGAAGACCGAATTGTAAGCATATTACAAGTAGCAGGGGCATTCGCCTATGTAAAACCTTTTTTCAGTCGGGATCCCTCAAAGGCTGGAGAATATGTTGGAGAGGGAAGCCGCCAAGTACCCGTTCCTAAAAGAGGCGGTTAAGCTAGTCGACGTCCTGAACATCCAGCTCGACGACCTCGCCGACCCGATCTACGCCAAAGTCCTAGATAGGGCGGCTGAACGAGTTGTCCAGGCGATAGAAGATGGTGCAGTTGATGACCGACTCGACGACTATATGACTGAGCTGCTTAGCTTCCCTGTCGCCGTTATGTTCGTCTCCATCAAGGGTGAACAGTTCCTAAGCAGACGCTACGCCCTCTCTGAAGCAGTCCGTGTCTACCTCCTACTTCAAGACGAGGACCGCGGCAGAATCACCCAGATAGCCGGAGACGACTTCGGCTGGGACCTCAAAGACTACGGCGAACGGTACGACGGAATCCTCCACGACTTCCAGCTTCACTTCGCCGATTACCTTCACTCCTCCTCATCCTTCCACGAGGATAAGTGGAAACTAGTCAACCGTTTGGTTAAAAATGGCTACGTTCTCCTAACTCAACGAGAAGTAGCTCGCCTCATCCAGGGCGAGGTGGAGAGCCTGATTAAGGAGAGGGTTACGAAGCCTGTAAAGATTAACCTCCCTGAACCCCTACAAGAGCGCCTGAACCGGGTATCGAAGGTCTTCGAGGAAAATAGGACTCGGCTCGGGGGCGAGGACCTCCCCTCAGAGGTCATCAACGAGGCCTTCCCGCCCTGCATTCGCTACTGCATGGAAGGACTCCTCGCCGGACGACGCGCAAGCCATATGGAGCGCTTCGCACTCACAAGCTTCCTTGTAACAGTCGGAATGCCCCTAGACCGTTTAGTAGATCTATATACCAGCGTTTCCGACTTCGACCCCGCAATGACACAGTATCAGGTCGAGCATATAGCCGGTGTACGAGGTAACCGCACAAAATACACCCCACCTCTCTGCGACACTCTACGTACCCATGGCATCTGCCGCAACAAAGACGACATATGCGAACGCATCAAACACCCCTTAAGCTACTACCGCATCAAGGCGAGGAGGCTAACCTACCAGAGGCCCCAACCGATGGCTCAATCCTCAAATACCCCGACGTTGAGCGAATAGAGAGACCCAGCTTGGCTAACGAGGTCAAGGACAAGATAAGGAACACCGGACTACACTTCTGCACGCAGTACAACAACGTCGTACGCTTCAACCCACAGTTCTGTGGTAAGTGCCCCCATAGCAGCCTGAAGAAGTAAACCATAGACGAGTAGAACCAGTTTTAAAACGGGAAGATACCTTCTACCTGATCGTCTATGGAGCAGCAGGATTGGGGTAGCCCGCGTTTCGTCGCTGAGCAGTTCCATAGATGGTATCAGGCCAACGCGAAGACGATCCCCGCGCCCACCGAGATTAAGAGTAGAGAGTTTGCCTTCCTTCAATTCGGTGGTAAGACCATGTTTCGCCACATAAGCTTCCCAGACGAGGCTACCTTCAGACGCTACCTCGCCGAGAACAGTCCCGCCCACAGCTACCATAGCTCTAGCTATTATCAGTTCCCAGATGCTGACATGGCTGGGAAAGGATGGAGCGGCGCAGACCTCGTCTTTGACATCGACGCCGACCACTTCGACCTCCCATGCCAGCACGAGCACGATAAGTGGAAGTGTAGAAACTGCGGCGCAGAAGGCACCGGGAAGCCACCGGAAATCTGTAAATGTGGCAAAGCCTCCTTCGAGGAGGAGTCATGGCTATGCGAGCATTGCCTCCAAGCCGCCAAGCATGAGACCCAGAAGCTCCTCGATATACTCATCCAGGACCTTGGCTTCAACCCAACAGGCGACCTCGTCGTAAACTTCAGCGGGAATCGCGGCTATCATGTCCACGTCCGGAGCAAAAAGATAAGAAACCTCGACCAATCCGGGCGTCGGGAACTCGTCGATTATATTCTCGGCACTGGGCTTAAGCCAGAGTACCTCGGTTTTAGCCTTCGTGCAAAAGGAGGCGACTCAACACTCGCAGACGGGGGATGGCGGGGCAGGGCTTGCAGGGCCCTCTATGATTACATAGCTTCTGCCGAGCCCGATGAGATTAAGGGGCTGAAGTTGGGTAGGAAAATCACGAGTCTCCTCATCAACGAGAAGGATAGAGCTCTCGCTATTCTTGAGGAGGGTCATCCAAGTCTCTTCCTCAAAGCAGTGGACGTTAGCGACGAGGATCGTCTTATGATGGACCTCAATAAGCTAATGGAGATATCTGTCAAAGAGCAGGCCGCCGATATAGATACAGTCGTCACCACCGATATACATCGTCTCATACGTCTCCCTAACACACTCCACGGCAAAACCGGCTGGCAGGTCCAGACCATCCCACTTGACTCCCTACCCGACTACGACCCGCTGAAGAGTGCGATCGCCTTCCGGACTGGGGAGGCGAAGATATATGTCCGTCACGCCCCCAAGATACGCATCGGAGACATGGAATACGGTCCTTACACTGAGGAGACCGTAACGATCCCTATGGCCGCCGCCGTTTTCCTGCTCTGCAAGAAGGGAGCCAGATTAGAACCATGACCGAGAACTATCGAATCCTGTACGATTCTTGGAGGCGGGAGAGACAGAGGCAAGAAATCCAGCCTCTTCCCGAGGGATTCTACTCAGCCATGGCGACCTATTTGGTCCAGCTCCGTGAGCAGGTCAAAACAGCGGATAAATTCTCCGTTAGGGGCAAGCTCATTGAGAGAGAGCAGGAACACGCCGAGGAAATGCTTCATGAGGTTAACCATATTAGGTTAATCAAGCTCGTAACCGCTGAGCTCAACGGAGCACCGATGGAGCCCCTCAACCTCACCACAGAAGAGAAGAGGCTACAGGTGGAGCTCCGTAGACTCCTTGCGGGTCACATACAGGGCATAAAGCAGGTTCTTCAGGGTAAGGAGCCGAGAGTGGAGACACCAATACCTGTCACACCAATCCAAGCTGCAGCAGTACAGCAGCCACCGCAACGCCGGGACATGGTCGAACAAAACTTCAAGATAGTCCGATTCCTCCAATCACTACCGGCGATAATGGGCGTCGATATGAAGACCTACGGCCCATTTAAGGCCGAGGATGTGGCATCCATCCCCTCCCAGAACGCGGATAACCTAATAAGGAAGGGCATAGCCAAGCTAGTGGAGACAGAGCCTTGAAAGTTCCAAAAACCATCAGGACTTTCTGCCCTAAATGCAAGACACATACCGAGTTCACTGTCACCATTCATAAAGCTGGCAAGCGCCGAGGCGCCCGAAAGGGTGAGAGAGACCAAGCACAGCGTAAGAAGGGCTACGGTGGCCAAAAGTTCCCAATGCAGCACAACCAGGCGAAGGTCACTAAGAAAACCACGCTACAGCTCCAATGCAAGGAGTGCAAGCATAGCCTGATGCGTGAGGGAGTACGTCTCAAGAAGGCGGAGTTGGAGTAAAATGGCGGAGTGGGACAACCTAATCCCTAGGCCCTCCTCGAGGTTCCTGAGGGTAAAATGCCTAAGCTGCGAGTCTGAGCAGATTGTATTCAGCCACGCTACCCACGAGGTCAAATGCCGAACCTGCGGCGAAGTTCTAGCGAGGCCTACGGGCGGCAAAGCCGAGATAACCGGCTCAATTATGGCAGTTCTAGGGTGACCGGCCATGAGTTTTGGGCACGCCGAATGGCCTGAGACAGGCGAGATGGTGGTCGCCACCGTCAGCCGAATAGAGTCATACGGCGCCTACGTAACACTCGACGAGTTCAACAACAAGGAGGCCCTTCTCCACATATCGGAGATAAGCTCCCGCTGGGTCCGCAACATCAGGAACCACGTCCGGGAGAACCAAAAGGTCGTCCTCCAAGTTCTGAGAGTAGACCCCTCTAAAAACCAAGTTGACCTCTCTCTGCGTAGAGTCAACAAGGACGACCGCAGGAAGAAGATTGAGCAGTGGAAAAAGACCCGGAAGGCGGAAACCCTCCTTAAGCAGTCCGCAACTGAGCTCAAAGTTACACCAGAGGACCTTTACGACGAAATTAGCCCCAAACTCAATGAAGCCCAAGTAAACCTCTATGACGCACTAGAGCAAGCAGCGAAAAAGGGCGCCAAGATCTTCACCGATATGGGCATAAAGGAAAAAACGGCTGATTCACTCGCAAACACCGCGAAGGAGAAGATAATCGTAAAGGGAGTCACCATCCAGGGTGTCTTCGAGGTCACCGCCATGGGCAGCAGAGGTGTCGAGGAAATCAAGGATTTCTTCAGGTCCGTGAAAGATCTGGGAGATGATACCGAGTCGACAATCAACATATACACTCTCGGTGCACCGAAGTACAGAGTCGAGGTAACTTCTGAGGACTACAAGAAGGTCGAGTTGGCCCTCGATCGGATCGTGAAGTACGCCGAGAAGGAGTGGTCTAGCCACGAGGGCACCACTCTCCTTCAAACGCGACTAGGTGGCCTTCAAGATTGGTTTGGCTCCTCAGGAAATGTACGAAATGCGGCTCATATACCCTGAGTCAGATCCGTTGCCCAAAGTGCGGAGGCGAGGTGAAGTCACCTCACCCCGCGAAGTTCTCGATGGATGATAGGTACCGCAGCTATCGCCTGATTATGAGGCGGATGTCGGAGAAGAAGAAAGAACTAACATCAACTGAGTGATTCTCTCTTCCGTAGTTACCGTTTATTAAATAGCTATTTTGTGGTGGAAAGATTTTATATTATCTCTCCGTCATCCATTCTTAGGCGACTAGATTGGGTAAGACATATGTTCGCATATACGGTCCGCCACTCATGAAGGCACTCCAAGCGTTGGAGGGTGTGGCGGTTGAGATGTCTAAGGAGAGGGAGGTAAAGTTCAGCCACAAATGCATCCCCTATCCCACGAGACTGCAGTCTGACAACCGCGACTGGAACAACTACCTCAACAACCTCAAAAACTCCTACGTTGATTGCTACGAACCGGCGAAGATAATTAGTGACTCAAAGCAACTCCTCGGCGATTACGACTTCATGTTCGAATGGGTTGACAAGAAGCCGACGATGAAGCAACTAGAGGCGCTCATCGAAAGGATCGATGTTGCGTTAACCGGAATAGGGGTTCACTATACCCTAAACACAGAGTAAATGATTTCTTTCATACTAATTTCTACTTAAAGTAAAGATATTCTAGGCATTATTTTATGTTAATATAATCCCCTTTTTCCCATATCGTTTACGGGACAACTAAATGCGTACACATTCGAATGAAGTGACTCTTCCGACATTCAAGCTATCCAATGCTGAGACAAAACGATGGATTGCGAAAAAAACCTAGAATTTCGCGCGCTAATTGAGTATAGGAAGCAGAAATGGTTTCGACAAAAAGGCGATATTATCGGCGCCTTATAATGTATAATCTAGCAGAGCAATACAACTACCTTTCTCAGGAAACGCCAAAAAATGAAAACGTTGTGTCCTAGATAATGGAGAATTCTCAATTTAATGCTAAAGCATATTTTGATCAAGAGGAAATATTATGGAGTCTCATTGAAAAAATGGGTATAATAACGACTCAAGGTGGCTTACGTCTGATTCCAAGATTTCTGTAAGTGCTTTACATGAACTAGAGGAAGTGGCTAAGCTAGTTTTGTCACATTGACTACTAGATCGAACGGATGAATGTTAGGTTCTGGAATCTTCAGCAGAGTAGGAACAGGACACTTAGTAAGCAAAGTCGAGTCACCTTTCATTGCCTAAGTCATCTGACGTTGTGTGGACGCAATGGAGAGTTTACGCGACCCTTGGAGGTTTGATGTATAGAAAACTTGAGAAAGTGCTGCATAATTAAAGGTGTCAAGTTCAACAGCAAAATTATTTATAGTGATGTTATCTTTATAATATAGCTAATGTTGGTGTAAAAGATGGAGGAACGTATCTATTTGATTCTGATAGCTCTAGTAGCACTTGCTATCACAGCGATATCTGGATTCGGTTATGGAATTTGGACTGCAAATGCAATCCAGGGGCTTCATAATAGATACGATGTTGTTATTCCTGCCCATGTTCTTATTCCCCCAGCCACATCTTCAACTCCCGGACAGGGTCATTCCTCAGAGATATTTTCAGTTAATGCCACCTCAATAGACTTTGGAAGCGTATCACCAGGTGCAAATTCAGCCCTCAAAGGACTAGACATAACCAATCTTGGAATCACTAGCGTGAAGGTCCTAATACTAACCGACCTCAACACCCCGGGCGTAACCCTTGTGACTGGCCAGAACGAATGACCTCTTCACAGCTACAAAATCGGTAATAATACCTGATGTTGGAGTAAAATCCCTAATCACATTCTCTACAAATTATGATGAAAAACCTGTCTTCCAAATCGAGGTCGCCCCGAATACTCCTGGTATGGACCTGACCTTTCATATAATCATCCAATACAGCATGTCTTAAGAAGCCAAGGCACCAGTTGCGTGCGCGGCGATCAGAGAGGGCTTCAGCCAGCGCGCGCTTCTATGAGTGAGTTTTCAGGACACGCGGTGAGTGTTACAGGCGGCGTCCTATCTATATCCGCAGACCATCAAACGCTCTCTTACCCAGGCGCGCGCATGCTTGGTTCAAAATTAATTCTAGTTGTTTCGTATCCATTTTGATTGCCTGGATATCACTCATCGTCGTACTGCTGAGGAGACTCGCCCCTCGAACCCACAACCCGCGGATAATCAGCCTCCTGCGAGACTCCCTCTCCGACGAACTCCACCTCGAACAACCACTCGTCACCGTAGTCGAAGAGGTAGAGGAACCGCTGCCTCGGCTTGAGGCTGAGGGACCCCAGCTTAACCTCCGTAGCCGGGAGCCGCGGCTCGGGGTATGCGCCTCTGATCTTCGACGCCATCTCCCTCATCCTGACCTCCACCTCGTCCCGGGAAGCAGCTTCGGGGTGGTAGTACTCATAGGCCGATAGGTCCCACGGCTTACCGCTCATGAAGTAGCTGTAGAGGTGGTCGCCGTCGAAGCCGTAGGCCTCCTGGATCGCCCAGTGCAGGTCATCCAGCGTCTGCCCCTCCAGCGCCTCGATCATCCGCCAGATCCTCCTATCCTCCCTCAGCTTAACCTTGAAGATGAAGGCCCTCATCCCATCACCATGCACTACCGCCGACGTGGGCTTATGGCTATCGATCACCTAGACAACTCCACTGCGGCGGCGTAGGACACCCAACCCAGACTCTCACACGTAGTACGTTATGCTCCTCGCCTTCTCCGGCCTACCGGTCCTTATCGAGGTCCAGGCCGTCAAGAGCATCGACAACACGGCGTACGAGACCTGGGCCAACGCGGCCTTCAGCCCCTTGGAGGATATCCTGTCTATCAAGGTGCCGAGCCGCGAGTTAACCCGCTCAACCGAGCTCCTGAGCCTGTAGAGGGACCTCAGCCGCTCCGGCCCATAGGTCCTGAACCTCCTGTCAACCCTCAGCGCCTCCCCCGCCTCGGGCGCCTGGTTCCTCGGGTAAGGATTAACCGGCTCCGCCCCCATCTCCTCTATGAGGCCCCTCACCCTCCCGCTGCTGTACTGCCTGTCGCAGATCACGGCCTCGGCCCTAACCCTCCCGGCCACCTCGCGTAGAAGCGGGGCGGCGTGCCGCTTATCGTTCTCGTTGGCCGGCGCAACCGTGTAGGCCAGAGGCATCTCCGCCTCACCGTCACAGGCCAGGTGGACCCTGTACCCCATGATCATGCCCCTCACGCCTCTGCCCAGTCTGGCCTCCGCGTCCAGCTGACCCCTCGACGGGTTCTCCGGGTCCCTCCTCGACCTGGCCTCCAGCGGCTTGGAGTCGAGTACGATCTTCAGGCCCTTTATGAAGCCGCATCCGACGAGGTCGTCTATGAGGTGTCCGGCGAGTTTCTTCAGCCTCTCAGCGCCTACCCTGCGTTCGAACCTTACGATGGTGGAGTGGCTCGGGGTCTTCTCCCCGAAGCCGCAGAGCTCCCTGACTCTGTCATTCACTTTGACTTCTCTCTCCAGGGCTCTCTGGGATCGGTAGCCCTTCATGAAGTACATGATCTTGAACCGGAGCAGCCTTAACGGGTCGAATGGAGGCCTCCCGGCGCCGGAGCTGTGGTACGCGCTCATCAGTGTGTCTTTGATGTGGTCGAGGTTTAATTGGTTGAAGAGGACCTCTAGGGACTCAAACTCCATAACCGGTCATAATAACTCTTAGAGAAACCTTACAGAAAAGAATTTTGAACCAAGCATGCGCGCACGAATCCACGCAGACAGGCAGAGTACCCATTAACCACACCACCATGCAGACGCGAGGCCTAGCCGTCACACGTTGAAGAAAGTCGGAGATATCGCCTTATCCGGCCTACCCAGACATGATACCCACCTGCTACGTCCCCGGCGAGGAGCTGAGGAGCCGCCGTGAGCTCCTCCGCCACCGCCTGAACCTGGTCAGGAATAGGACAGAGGTAAAGAATCGTATCCACGGCCTCCTCGACAAGCACGGGCTCCGTATGCCCGGCACGACAGCCTTCAGTAAGGAGAACATCGAGTGGCTGAGGGAGCTGAGCCTCGGCTTCATGGGTGACGCCATACTCCACAGCGACCTGGCGATCCTGGAGGCGGTGGACGCCCAGGTCACGATCATCGAGGAGAAGATTGCGGTCCTCGCTGCGGAGGACCGACGCGTGCGGCTCCTGATGACGATGACGGGCATCGGCTACTTCACCGCGATGCTCGTCGTGTCGGAGGTCGGCGACGTCAGCCGGTTCCGCGGCGACAAGGAGTTCGCCTCGTGGATGGGTCTGGTGCCGAGTGTCCACCAGTCCGGGGAGAAGACGAGGATCGGCGGCGTCTCGGGTCCCGGTAATAAGAGGCTTCGGTGGACGTTGGTGGAGTTGGCTCAGACCGCGGTTCGGCGTGACGCTAGGCTCGGAGACATGTATGAGCGTGTGTCGAGGCGTAGGGGCGCCGGGTGCGCTATAGTGGCTGTTGCCCACGAGATGGCCCGGATCATGTTCTTCATGCTGGTGAGGGAGGAGCCTTACTGGGGCGAGGATAGGGGGTTGACGGAGAGAAAACTTAAGGGTATGGGGAAGAAAGCGTATGATGGCCTGCGGGAATAAGTGGGATGCTGCCCGGACATCTGGGCTCCTGAGACGTTTCTCATAGGAGCGTGCACTGGTTTATACACTCCGGAGATGTGACTTTGATGAGTCTTTAGAATTTGAGTTATGCTTTTCCTTAGCTGGGAGCTGATTTTTTTCACTTCGCCATTTTTTCCTGTTCATTGAAGATATATTCTGGAGGCGTTAAAATGAACAGGAACACAACGAAGATACTTATGAGGAGGAGATTTTGTGAAACAAGTCTGGAGGCTGAAGAAGATTATGAAATTTCTTGCGTTTAGTGTCGGGTTTGCCGTTTAAGTTTTTAATGGCTATATAATGAGAACGGCGAGTGTCGTATGAATTTAACTAAATGTTTATTTATGTTTATTATGATAGGTGACTTTGCATAAATTATGTGATGATCAAATGTGGTCATGAAAATGTGAATGTGTCGTTATAGGGAGAATTTATTATAATTTCTTTAATACTAATTTCTAGCCATAACGAGTGATTAGAGTTAGATAATAAAATTAAAAAAATGGAGGATTATCAGGTGGCTTCTTCTTCGGAAGATTTCTGCGCTTCCCTCAGGGCCCTTCGCTCGTTCAACTCCTCGTAGACTATGAATGCAGGCATGATAATCCAAAGTGCAATCATAACGTAGAAAAGTATGTTGTCCCATTGATCCGCGACTGCGTCGGCCACAGGCTTGAATGCGCTCAAAGCTGCAAGTATAAGTTGGCTACTGATCATTGTTTCTTCTCCTCCTGCTTCTTCTTCTTTTCCCTAACTTTGGGTGCTGCCCTCCAATCAACCTTCACGTCTTCCTTAACCATCTTCGCGTAGTTAACCCCCGGGATGTACAGTAACTTTTCGGGGATTAGGCCGTCTGGTCTGAAGATCATCACTAATACAAGAAGGCCGCCGAGTATCATGTCTTCAAGATAGGAGACTGGGAAGAAGAACCAAGCTTGGATTGTGAATTTGTAGATGATGATTAGACGACGTAGCGCAACCACCAAGGCTGCGCCTACGAAGGTACCCGCGTTGTTTCCTGGTCCACCCAGTATGAGCATTAGCCAAGGCCAGTATGTCCAGTATGCTCTCTGGTAGTCTGATTGGTTTACGTAGAGTACATAATAGGTATTCAATACACCCGCGAGGGCGGTGACACCGGATGCGAACATTAGTATGTTGCGTCGTATTCCGACGACGTTTTTGCCGACGCTCGCCACGGTCGTCTCGTTTTCTCTGAGGGATCTCATTAGTCTGCCGTAGGGTGAGTCGAGCATGGTTCTGAAAATTAGGAAGGAAATGAGGCCGATCGTGAGCGTAATAACCGCCGTTATCACGCCTCTATCTCCCGGATACCACGCAAGTGGGTCGGGAATCCATACGCCGAGTGTTCCACCAGCAATCCAGTTGACGTTCTTCCCTAGTACCTGAGACGCATCAGCCATTGTGATGAGGACTATCATCAGGTAGGTGGCTCTCAGTCGGATGGCTGGGAGAGCTAGGAGGTAACCAATACCTGCACCCAACACAAGTGCCAGCGCTAAGCTTAGGAGGAAGAAGCCAATCGATAACACGGCGTTATTCTTGAGGAATGTAGTGGTTAAGCCTACGTTGGCTGGATTGCTGTATATCCATTTGAAGGGATCGTTCCAATCGGCAAGTGGGACACCTGCCGCTGCGGTGACTGAGAACATTATTCTAAGCACGAGAGCGCTGACGGTGAAAGCACCTATGATGACCTGCACAGCGCAGCCCATGTTGGGGATACCAGCGTTTCCGTACTGAAAGTTGAGGGCCATTGCGACAATTACCAGGAGGCCAAAGAACATTGCTATGTCTACGATCAGCCTGCTCGTTCCCTCAATTACGGCTGGTTGCGCACTTAGTATGCCCAAAGCTACATTGGCGTACATTTACTTTTTCTCCTCCTCCTTCTTCTCCGCTGGCTTAGTCTTCGTTCTCATTATCTGTATTCTCTCGTAGAAGCCTTGCAGTCCTCTTGGTTCGATTAGTAGTATAATTATCAGGAATGCCATTGGAACCATTGATCTCCACTCGCCAAACCAGTTCCCTAAGAGCATCTGACCGGCTAGGGTTAACATGATCTCAGATATCCCCATGATGAATCCTCCTAAGATCGAACCGTAGATGTTATCGAATCCACCTAGGAGGCTTCCCGCCATTATGCTTGTGATCATGCCTGTTCCAGAAGTCGAGTTGCTCATGAACCACATTGGCAGCATCGCGCCGGCCATACAAGCCAAACCTCCGGTTAAAAACCACGAGAAGGTTTGAACGTTGACGATGTTGATGCCGAGAACGGAAGCAAGCTCCGTGTCTTCGGCTGTGGCCCTCATAGCTATGCCGAGTTTCGTCCTAGTGAGTAGTTGGCGAAGAATTATTACCACGACGATGCTTGTTCCAATGGAGACGAAGAATATTCCCTGGACACCGTTGATGACGAAGTCCCAGTCCTTCAGGAGGAAATCTGTAGTGTATTGTCCAAAGAAGGCTATGAATGAATATGCGTATATGTTTAGGAGCGCCCCGAGAAATATTTGTATGGCGAGAGTAGCGATGGTCAGAACGATGGATCCGCTTCCCATCTTCGTCAATGTGCTGATTACGAGTTTGAAGAGAATGACGCTAATTCCACCACCAATGATGAAAGCTAGAGGATAGCCGATGTAGGGGTTGATGTTAAAGAACTTTCGCGAACGTCCAGCTCACGTATATGCCGATGCCTGCATATGTGCCGTGAGCAAAGTTTGGTATCTTTGCCGTCATATAGGTTAGAGTAAACCCGATGCTAAGAAGAGTTAGCTCACTCGCGTAAGTGATTGCCATAATCCAGATTGTTAGATCCATTTTTCTCCGGGCAGAACTCAGTTTATACAATTTATAATATTTTTCATAATCAAAGCCTTCATTACATTTTTAAATTATTTTTGCTATTTTACCAAAGATGTTTTAACACGTTTATGCTTCATATATGAAATTGCTTTTTTCAATATAAGGAGTCATAATTCCTCTTTATCGAGGGAAAAGAAAAAAAACGATCCGGTTTATCCTATTTTTATATTTAATATAATATTCATAATCATCATGTTAAATCTTAAATACGTTTACGAGAAGTCTACTATCGCGAGAACAAAGGTGTAAACTTTGGCTCAGAAGAATAGTATGACATTAGCGATTGTGCTTCTCGTTGCAGGCCTTATCGTTGGTGGAGGCATTGGATACTTTGCCGCACCAACGAAGACAACTACGCAGACAACGACAGTAACATCGGTAGTTACACAGACCCCCTTGGCGGGTACAACGATACAGTTGGGTTCTATCGCAGCATCAGATACCAACCTAGAGGTAGAGAAGCCCTGGCATGAGCAGACAATTCAGACTGATATGAATGCTTATTGCAAGGCGCTTGGATATGATGTGACCTACAAATGGCTAGTTGACAACGCCGGCGGTCAGGACAACACCCACCTCGAGAAGGTTCAGGGTTTCAGGTCCATGGGCGTGACGTGCTTCATGGGTGGAGGCTGGTCGAGTCAGGCTCAGGCTAGCTTAAGCTACATTAACACAAACCACATGCTCATGTGGAGCTACTCCTCAACGTCTCCGACTCTTTCCATAGCTGACGACAGACTATACCGTGCGTGCCCCTCCGACGCGGCTCTCGTGCCCGCTTTGGTTAATGTAATGTGGAACTACGGTATCAAGGACGTCATTATCTTCCAGCGTGGCGACTCCTGGGGTGACGGCATCGTCAACCTCTTCGTCCCAGCCTGGACGGCTAAGGGCGGAAGCATCGCAGGCGACAAGGTAAGATACGACACGGCAGCAACGGACTTCTCAAACTACCTACAGGTAGCGAATACCGCGGCTACGGCAGCCATCGCAAAGGATGGCGGCCCTGCTAAGGTAGGTATTCTCCTCCTCTCATTCGATGAGGCACCCGTGATCATCTCACAGGCAAAGGACTACCCCTCATTCTACAGCTGCACTCCCTTCGGTGGCGACGGTACGGCCGTTTCCATCAGGATCATGGATGACGCAGGCCCACAGGCTATCCACATGAAGATCTTCAGCCTCATGGCATCCTCACCCGTTTCCACGAAATTCAACACACTTAAGGCAGAGTACGAGAACTTAACCAAACAGGCATTCACCGCTTACACTGGCTACGAATACGACATCGGCTTCATCTTCATGGGCACACAGCTACAGGCTCAGAGTCCACAGGCCGACGCATAACTCCTCTACAGACTCCGTGGTGCTACAACATGTACGGTTCAACCGGCTGGCTCCAGCTCAACCAGTATGGTGACAGGGCTCCACCGCCCTTCGACATCTGGTACTACTCAACTCCGACGGCAGCTAACCCAGGAGATGGTAAAGGTACCGCAAGCTTCATCGCCGGCGTATATGATAACGACCTACAAACAACGACGTGGAACACCGCGCTACCTGGAGTAACTCCATTAGGCCCATAAAATCTCTAACCTTATCCTTTCTTTTTTTAGTTTTTTTCATTAAATAAACCGAGTTGTTCGGTAGTTAATGGTCTGGAAAACTATTTTAACTCTAGTTATGATACTGGTAGGTTAGTTGATGCTGGTATGTCGGAGATTCTCAGGGTCGAGAACGTGAGAAAGTACTTCGGTAGGTTCGCCGCAGTCGATGATATAAGCATCGGCCTCAAAGAGGGAGGCATATACCTCCTCGTAGGGCCGAACGGATGCGGCAAAACCACATTGACAAACTGCATTTCAGGCATTTTCCATCCAGAAGAAGGAGACATCTACTACCGGGATGAGAAAATCACTAATGAGCAAATGTACAAGATCGCGAGGAGAGGTCTGGTCCGAACCTTCCAGATCGCCTCGCCTTTCCTCCGCCTAACAACGCTCGAGAACATGCTTGTAGCTCTTCCAGATAACGCGGGTGAGAATATCTTCTACTCACTCGCAAAACCAACCTGGATAGATAGCGAGATAAATGCTGTCAGGAGGGCATCAGAGCTACTAAAGGTACTGGGGTTAAGGCACGTCTGGAACAAATCGGCAAACACCCTGAGTGGGGGAGAGCTTAAATTACTCGAAATAGGTAGGACCCTGATGGCCGGCGCAGATACCATTATTCTCGACGAACCAGTCGGAAGTATAGATCCGAAGCTTTGCCACCAGATCTTCAATCACGTCCTCAGGCTAAGAGACGAACTCGGCATCACCTTCCTAGTCATCGAGCACAGACTAGAGGTAGCAGCCCAATACGCAGACCACGTCTTCGCGATGGACCGCGGAAAGCTCGTTGTGGAGGGTACCGCAGAGGAGGTCTTCGAGGACCCCCGCGTCATCGAGTCGTACCTAGGTGAATAAAATGGGTAACATACTAGAGACTAAGGGACTCAACGTCGGCTACGGCCCCATCCACGTCATCTACGACCTCGACTTCGAGGTCCCGGAAGGCGAGGTAACCGTAATCGTAGGTCCTAATGGCGTCGGTAAAACAACTCTACTCAAGGCCATAATGGGTCTAGCTACAGTATACTCGGGACAGGTCTTCTTCCAGGGCACTGACATTACAAGGATACCGCCTTACGAAAGGACCAAGATGGGCATAGGCTACATGCCTCAAACCGGAAACATCTTCAGCAAACTAACCGTCGAGGACAACCTCAAGATGGCTGCCTACACCGTGAACAACACTAAGATGTACAGCGACAAGTTAGAGTTCGTCTTCAACCTCTTCCCGAGGCTCAAGGAGTACATGCCACGCCCAGCTGGCACGTTGAGCGGGGGTGAGCGCCAGATGCTCGCCGAGGGCATGGTGCTCATGAGGGACCCTAAGCTGATGATGGTGGATGAGCCAACGGCCGGCCTAATGCCGAAGCTGGTAAACGATGTAATGAAGCAGCTCAAGCAGATGGCTGACACGACGGGTCTACCAATCGTGTTGGTGGAGCAGCGTGCAAAGCGTGCCCTAATGGTCGGCGACAAGGCCTACATGATGCGTGGAGGCAGATTCACGTTCTCAGGCAGTGCCGAGGTGCTAGCGAACCACCCGCAGCTCAACGAGATGTACCTGGGCGCCGTCGAGGTCCACGACATCGGTGGCGTCAAGGAGTAAACTCCACATTTTCTTTTACACTCCTTTTTCCTCTAAATCTCCGGCTATCTTCCCTCACTCTCTTTAAATTTACGTGTGTAGAGGTTCTAGGTATGGACAAGTATGAGTGTAGTGTCTGTGGTTACATCTATGACCCCGCCGAGGGAGATCCTCCGTCTGGCGTTTCACCAGGAACTCCCTTTGAGGAGATCCCGGATAGCTGGGTTTGCCCCGTCTGCGGTGCACCTAAGGACGCTTTCAGAAAAAAGGCCTAGAGAAAGTAGCTCACCAGTATAAGCATGGCCGTTGTGGATGAACCAAAGTTTATCCTCGCGTCACTACGAGGATTCCAATATCGTTTGTTCATCTTGACGATGAGGATCCATCCAGTAGTAAACATCCTCATACTCTCGCAGCCGCTGGTGATAATAGTCAAATAACGCGCTCTTGAAACCAGAGATGTTCTAATCGTTTGAAAAATACTTCCTAGTATATGCCAGGTATCAGACGCTTAGTGACCTTCTGCCTGTACTCCTCATACTTTTTCCCGTACTTCTTAATGAGTTCCTCTTCCTCCTTATTGATCTGACCTATTATAACTATCCAAGATAACGCAGCGAGCCCGATCGTTTCATAGATTGGCATAGCGATTACAAGTCCTGTTGTGAGTAGGAGGAAGCCTAGATAATATGGGTGCCTAACGATCATGTATGGCCCACCTGTGAGGAGTTTACCTTTGTAGTTCGTTTTCCAGTAGCTCCACCAGAAGATGATGTAATAGATGCCGAGAACACAGAGTACGCCGCCTACGATCACAAGTGGAATGTTGAGTTCCATTCTATTTCTTCACAGGATATGTGACGAGGTCTCTCTTGAACTTGGTGAGTCTCTCGCACCCAGCTTTAGTGCAGGCAACTGTGTCCTCGACGCGTACACCTATGTCGCCCACAATGTATATGCCGGGTTCATCGCTGAACACCATTCCTGGTTCTAGCTTCTGCTTATTGTTGCGAACAATGTAAGGGGGTTCATGGATCTGCAGGCCGACGCCGTGGCCGAGGCGGTGAATGAAGTATTTGCCATAGCCGGCGTCCTCGATCACCTTCCTCGCAGCTTCATCGACTGACTCACATGTTACACCTGGTTCGATTGCACCGAATGCCGCTTTGTTCGCCTCAAGTACAGTCTTGTAGATGTTAATGTGTTCCTCCGAGGGTTCGCCATAGAATACTGTACGGGTAATGTCACTCCAGTAACCATGTACGGTGCAACCCATGTCGACGAGTACGGCGTCGCCTGGAGCAAGTCTCCTGTCGCTAGGCTCACCGTGTGGTAGCGCGGCTCGTTCACCGAAGAGGACCCCTATGAAGGTTTCTCCACCGCCGAGTCTCCGCATCTCAAATGTGAGGAGATCGCTAAGTTCAGACTCGGTCATGCCCGTGTGTAGATGTTTAAAGCCGTTCTCAAGCGCCTCGTCGGCGATGTGGCAAGCCTCACTGATCCATTCGAGTTCCTGGGAAATCTTGATCATGCGGATATGGCCAAGATACTCTGAGGCGTCGATTAATTTGGCGTCTGGTAGAGCAGCATGAAGTTTGTTGACCCAGCCCCAGGGAGCCTCCTCAGGTATGCCTATCTTGGCTTCGGAGAGCCCCCTGTTTCTGATCGTGTCAGCAAGCAGTTTAACGGGGTCCTCCTGTTCCCGCCAAGTCACCTTGTCAGTGAACCAGGGCTTCATACCCCGCAACTCGCCTTCCAGTTCGTTTACGATAAATAGGGGTTTTCCCTCCATCGGTAAGAGCGCAGCAGCAAGCCGCTCGCTGAGGCCTATGTTGAATCCGGTGTAGTAACCGATGTTTGGACCGGGGAAGAGAAGTAGGGCATCGAAGCCATCCCTCCTTAGCCTATCTATAAGTTCCTGAGCTCTCTGCCTGTTGAACTCACTCATAGATTAGGATGGAATAGACTCGATGTTTAACGGTTTCCGGGAGAAACTGAGGTCTTTCTAGAAAGGTGAAGGATACAAGTCTAAAGGGTGGCTAGAAACTCGGTCATCTTCTTATTGATGTCGGTTCCATCCTCGAGCTTGACCTCTGCCTTCGACCTACCGAAGGTGTCGATGCTGTGGCTCTCGTAGGAGACCTTCTTCTTTAGGACGAGCTCACCGAGCTTCGCCATCGCCTTCTTCTCATGCTCGCTGTTCTTGGCAGGCGCTGTAAGGCCGTCGAGAATAACGATCTGGTCGGTCCTGAGGCGGAAGCTGATTCCGTCAACTATTTCGACCGGTGTTGCTACTTTTACGACCATGTCGTTCTAAGAGGCTCCTCGTTCCAGTATTTTAAACTTATCTGTGTTATTTCTTTGAGTATAAAAGAGGCTCAAAGCTGGGCAAATAAATCAATCATGTTCATTGGTCGAAATTCTTTTTGGATTATGGCACGCGCAGAGATAAAGAAAGTATTCGCCGTCAACACTGTCGGCAATTGGGCGAAAAAGATTTTATTGCATCGGCTTCCCTAGTGGTGCTGAGGGCCGGTAGTCTAGCTTGGTGGAACGCCGCGTTCACACCGCGGAGGTCGCCGGTTCAAGTCCGGCCCGGCCCACCATACATTACGGTTCATCGCGTGCGAAATTGACGCGCGCGCGACTGGAGGTTGATCGATGCGGAGCTCAACGGAGTTTGTGGATTGAATGCGAATGTGAACAACGTTATTGTGGATAGGAGTAAAAATAGGAGCCTTTGATTCAATTTCCTAGTCATATGACCATCTAATGTAAATAAAATATTTGAGGCTACCAAGTTGAAGTTGGAGAATTTCACTAATTACTGGCGCGCGCATGTTAAACGCGAGTTGGGAAAAAAGTAGTCGAGGGAGCTCTCTTAAATTTTTTAAAAGCAGACACACATATTCTTCCAGAATTCCGACCGTATTGATCTAACATACACAGAGACGAAAATTACATCAATTTAAACGAAGGGAGGCAAACGAGATTAAGCTCATTCCCGATAAGAGAGAACGGGCAATCGTTGCCGTACTTCTATTATGTGCCCTTCTAGTTAGGTTTCTTCTGTTCCCGATACACGGCTACAGAGGCGACCTGGATCTATTAAGCTCCTGGCTTTATACCGCCGCTACTTATGGCCCAGGCAACTTCTACCAACACGCCTATTATTACGATTACCCACCTCTCAACGTCTACATCTTCTGGGTCTTCGGCTCAATAGCCAAACAACTCCATCTATTGGATACCATTCCCCTTGACTCTATAGTTAAACTACTTCCCAGCATCTTCGACGTAGCAACGGTCTTCATAATATTCACATTTCTGAGGGCACAACTGGGCTTCAAGACTTCTCTCCTAGTCGCAGCCATCTATGCATTCAACCCCGCTTTGATCTTGACTCCTCTATCTGGGGCCAAATCGACTCGATCTATACATTCTTCCTAATTCTCTCGTTAATGCTTTTACTCGAATCGAGACCCATACTTTCGGCCTCCGTTTTCAGCGTAGCGGTTCTGACTAAACCTCAAAGCATCGCCATCGCGCCCATCCTGGCATTCATGATTTTAAAGAAGTACGGTTGGCGTAGCGTCTTTAAATCATTCTTTGCGGCTGTGGCAACAGTCATTATTGTCATACTCCCCCTGCAGCGAGCAAACCCCGTAGGCTTCTTGGTTGAATCCTATCTCAGAGGCTACACAGAGTACCGTGTAACATCAGCATACGCCTTCAATATATGGGGATTCGTTGGCTACTGGAAATCCGACAACCAGACATTTCTATTCCTGAACTTATTCACAATTGGTTGGATCTTATTTATTATCATGGCAGCTTTCTCAATATTTCTCCTAGAAAGACGCTTTGATGTTTCTGGGGATATGCTCGTAATTTTTACGGCCTTTATCTTGCTATTTAGCTTCTTCATGCTACCAACAAGGATTCATGAACGATACCTCTATCCAGCATTAAGTGTTTTAGCTCTAATGATCCCGTTCATCAAGAAGATGCGATTCGTTTATGTCGTTTTAACATTCACGTTTATAACCAATCAGGCTTATTCCATGTATCTTCTCAATTCCAACCAAGCCATATTTGAGAATAATTCTTTAACTTTTATGATATGTTTGATCAATTTGTTAGTTTTTCTATACGTTCTATTACTAATGTGGAAGGAGTTAGAGGGAACTACTTTTATTCCAAAATGCGCGCGCAACGAGGTCAACATGTGGTCCGAAAAACGCGCGCCGAATCTAAAATGAAAATAAGATCGCGCACTCCTATGAGAACGTTTTCAGGAGCTCCAATATCCTGGCAGCATCCACTTAGTTCCGTAGACTATCGTACGCTTTCTTACTCATACTCTTAAGTTTTCTCTCTCTCGCGACTGTGGGAATTTCGGGACAAGTCAGCGCGCGAGAGCATCGCTTGGCTCCGGGATCAGAGCCTCGGATTCATGGATGACGCCATATGGCGAAGTGATCTGGCGCTGCTGGAGACTGTGGATGAGCAGGTTGAGCGTATCGAGGAGAAGATAGCCGCATTGGCCGCGGAGGAGAGGCAGGTACGTCTGCTTATGACGATGACCGGTGTCGGCTACTTCACCGCGATGCTCATATTATCCGAGGTCGGCGACATCGACAGGTTCCACAGCGACAAAGCCTTCGCTTCGTGGATGGGTTGGCACCCTCGGTGCATCAGTCTGGTGAGCGGACCAGGATTGGGGGCTTCTCTGGTCCCGGTAATAAGAGGCTCCGGTGGGCGTTGGTGGAGTCCGCTCAGGTCGCTTTTCGGTATGATTCCAGGTTCCGGAGTCTCTATGAGCGGGTGTCGAGGCGTAGGGGTGCTGGGTGCGCCACTGTGGCGGTTGCCCATGAGATGGCTCGGATCATGTACTTCATGTTGGTGAGGGGTGAGCCGTATAGGGATATGAACAGAGGGTTGACTGAGAGAAAACTTAAGAGTATGAGTAAGAAAGCGTACGATAGTCTACGGAACTAAGTGGATGCTGCCAGGATATTGGAGCTCCTGAAAACGTTCTCATAGGAGTGCGCGCGGCGGTATAACTGCCTCAACGCTCGAAGTGTCATTAGACGCACGCACGAGCTTTCATTGAGGTCAGCGTAAACCCAATGCACGTGCACTCTACTTTGATTCTTCGGATACACCGATATTTTTTCCTTTGTCTACGGGTCTTAATGTTGCTGTTGGGTTCGTTGCTGCAGCCGTTGGCAGTGCTGTTGCTGTTGATATCACTGTCGCTGTAACAGTTGGTAATGCTGTTGCTGTAACTCTTGGCAGTACAGTGGCTTCCTTTTCGTTTACAGCCTTGAAGGCATTTGAGATGGTGAAGAAAATTGGGTACACTCCCTTCCTTATCTCCTCTTGGACTCGCTGCTCAACCTTAGCGTCAATTACTTTTCTCGTAGAGGCTGTGCAGCCGTAGGGATAGCGCTCGACCTCTTCACCGACGGCTGAAGCGACGACAGCTGGTTTTTCCTCGGCTAGCCAACGCCTCCAATAGACGGCGGCGAGGGCCTCTGCCCTCCTCTGTACTTCGGCTTCAGTAAGCTTGGTCTTGCTTGATAGCTCGCCGTTCTCGGCTTTCAATCGCTTGTTTTCGTCGTGGGTCCTGTTGTTTCATGTGTGAGTTCAAGGTTCTGCTTCTCCAGCTTCTCAATCTTGGCGACGAGTTTGTCCCTGTTTGCGACCGCGTCGAGCTCATCTAGAGCCCTCCTCACGTTGTTGAAGCTCATAGCTGTCCCTCGTAGAAGCGCTTGGTGAGGTCTTCGAGAAGCCAGGCAGATACGCTTCGGACCTTAGCCGAATACATGGAAGAGAACGCCCAACTTTCCTTCTGATGTAAGGCAGGGGAGGGAAGAGTCGTCGCGTCAGATATCTTTACCTGGATGTATACGTCGAGTCCTCGGAGGATGGATAGAACTACATCCCCGGGAGCTGCTTGATGACGTTTGGGTCTTTTGTGGTTGCGAGGAGCGCTGTCGTATACTCTATAAGCTTCTCGTATTTTCCGCTCTCCTCCCGAAGCTCTCCCCACCGCGTCACCTCCTCTTTGTACATCTGGAGGGCCTGGGTCACTGTGGAGTGGACCTTCAGTACTTCATTCTTCGCCATCCATATCTCGCTGATGAATCGTCGAGTTGCTGAGTCTCTGTCTGCCTCGGTCGCTGCATTAATCTCTGTTAGGCCTTTGGCTATCCTGTCGCGTAGCATATTCATAGATGCCACGTAGTGGTTTAGAAGGTCACTGATCCTCTTGGTCGCTGCACCTGATACCTCATTTAGCGCGGCTACCGCCACGTCCCTGTAGGCGTTGATGATTCCATTGAGTTCGTTGACCTTGCCCTGGAGTGTCTTTAGCTTGGCTTCCATCGTCTGGATGGCCGCGTCAAGCTCCTCCAGCGTCCTGATCTTCTCCAAGGATTTTATGAGGCGATTTATCGAAGTCCTGGGCTGCCCAGTAATTTCGAGTTTCTTCAAGCCGTTGAGCAGCATCTTGAAGTCGTCCTCTGTGTAGCCCCTCTTGAAGAAATCGAGGAGAAATCGAGGAGCATCACGTATAATGCGTTCAGCCTTCTGAACTCGTCTCGTTTGTTTTCCTCTGATTTTGTCTGTTTCTTGGTCGCCTCTAGCTTAGCGGCCTCTTAGGCTGTTGTCGTTGGAGAGTTTAGCATTCTTCGCCTCGAGCTCCTTGTTCGCCTTGCTTAATAGTTGGTTGTCCTCTGCGGTCCGGACCCTCGCGAGAAGCTCGGCTGAGCTGTCAACGTCGGTTGATGCAACGGCTTCTAAGGTAGCTTCAGTGATTCCCCTGTGTTCTAGGTCCTTCAACCTCGAGCTGATGGCGTCTGATTTGGCCTGAAGCGCATCTTCCTCCTTAATTAAACTGGCTTTTTTATTCTTGTCTCTTCGAGGTCCTTCTTCTCGGTCACAAGAGCCTGCCTAACGGTGCTGAGCTCCGATTTACACTCATCAAGCTCCTTGATGGTTGCGGCTTTATGTGAATTAGCTTCCTTGATGTCGTCGTTGGTTTTCTTAAGTATAGCGTCGGCCTCGGGTTTATAGATCTCCAGGGCCTTGTAGTAGCTGGATTTTGAGGAATCATCTATTTCCTCGACGGGTACTCCTGCGCGTAACTTTTCTAATAACTGATCAACTTTACCGACCATAGCTAATACCATAATATGGATTATTCACCTATTAATATAAGCCTTTTTATAATATTTATAAGGGGAATTATACATATTAAATATTCATGGCTGGGTATAGCGAGGAGAAGAGGCAACTGCTCAAGCAGTTTAGCCAGAACCTAAACATAATATCGGCACTCTATCCAAACGAGAGCTACTCTATTTCACAACTGGCAAAGCTCACAGAGTGGGATCAGGGAACCCTTTCAAAGGCCGTTAACTCGATGATAGATTCAGGGCTTGTAATCTTAAAGGAGGAGAAGAGGGGGAAAGGTAAACCCCAGAAAATAATCGGGTTATCCGAGGTCAGCTTCCGATTATACAGCATAGTGAATGATTACCTGGTAAAGAAAATGGCCGAGCGAGAATACTCCGATGACAGGGTCTTAAATGAGTACTTCAGCATGCTGGATTCAAATAATGAACAAATGATAGAACTGGCCATCGCCGGTCTCTCTGCTGAGAGCGCGAAAAAAAATTACCCCGCAATCAATTACTTAGAAAAACTTAAAAATAATATATTTGACAAAACTAAAGACAGTCATCAACATGAACTCCTTCAAATTGCTTTGAATGTTTCGAGGATATCTAACGAGGCTAGGCTGAGAACCCTAGACAATCTCTTCAGGGAAGACCTTCTGAAGCTATTCTACAGCGAAGGAGAAAAGACTAGATCGAATCAGAGGACGTCAAGATGGATGCCCTCAGGATCTTAGCAGAGATAATGGAGCCGTCGGAGAGATATGGCATACTCAGGGATGCTTACATTAAGTTGATCAAGGATGGCTCGCCGTTCATGGGAATAGCAAGAAGTCTACTACAAGCAAAATACGCTGACAAAATCCCTGACTTAAAACTTGACCTAATTAGATTCGCTAAGGGATCCGATTCCAGAGTGGTGACACATATAAGCGATGAATTAAGGAACTTGGCTTGATCGTCCAGACTCGTCCAACTCACATCTTAAAGAAAGTATTCATCTATTAACTATCCATAGCTGTTACGCCAACGTCAATGGAGTCTCAAGTTAGTCCGCCGGTACATTTTTTTCTTTGAGATCTAAGTCCAAGTCTTGAGGCCCTCCATTTAACTCTCCATGGTCCAATGATTAGGTACCTTCCCAGCTTGTTGACGACATACCTGTACATGGAGCCCTATAGGTAGACTGGCCCAAGAAATTCGGAGTGGAGAGGAGGGAGGGGGTTAGCTTTGGACAATTGGACGAAAAATGGACCGGTGGACCGAAATGGGACCCTGGAAAATAAATTGGACTTGTGGAATTATAGTTATAATGATACCGGAAACCTTTGGACAGGAGTGGACTCTAATTATACACACTTTTCATGAACGTATTTACATCTCAGCAATTCATCATATACTCTCTTTGTGTTCCAGACATCCACGATCCCCTCATCTCGTAATCTGTCGAGATGGCTATCATCACTGATTATGGTTGACCAGGTCTGGAGACGCGTAGCAATGAGAGAGACCTGACAGATTCGAGGTGCGCACATCGGATAACCGCGAACAATTACAGTCGACGGCTTCAGCGCCTTGGGGAGAATTGGCCCATTCACAACCGAAGACGAACGGATAGCCAATGAGCGCGCGCTGTTATAAATATAACCCACGAGAAAAAACCATTAAATAATTTACAATTTAACAATCGCGCTCATTCAACATCGGTGATTTAAGTACAGGTAACTATATTCATACATGACTACTGGCAACTTTCATATCTCTTTACAAGTATTAATGTGCGCTCGTATGAGTAAGAAAACTTTGAAGGCTCGCGTATCTAGGTTGCTGCCTGGCGCACGGGACATGGCACACCCAATATCCTACGTTTGACATCTGTTAATTTATTCCTTCAAGCCTAGGAGTATTCCAGTCCGCGATTAGCAAAAACCAACAGTCTATTAAAGCCTCTTATTACCCGGACTGGAGACGCACCGATCCTTAACGTACGCCTATATACAAAGGGAAAATGGGAGGGTTACGTCGCCAGGATGCTCGCGAGCTTCAACAGGCTGAGATCAAGGGGCTTCTCCGTACTGCATGACTCCTCTAGGTCTATGCTCGTGATCTTTCCAGCCTGCAGCCCAACCACCCTGTTTCCCTGTTCCTCTGAGAGCAGTTCAACTGATTTCTCAGCGAATAGGCTGGCAAGGAGTCTGCTCCTGGCTGAGGGGTTTCCACCCCTCTGGGTGTAGCCGAGGACGCTGAGTCTCGCCTCCGCTCCAGTCTCCTTCTCTATATCGTAGGATAGTTGGCGCGAGTCCCCTATCCCTTCTGCAGCGATTACGAGGTGCGACTTCTTACCCTTCGCCCGGTTCTCCCTTAGAATCCTGAATAAATTCTCGTGGCTGAACTTCACCTCGGGGACTAGGATCACCTCGGCCCCCACGGCGACGCCCACGGAGAGCGCGAGGAAGCCCCTCGTCCTCCCCATTACCTCGACGACGAATATCCTCTCTAGGGAGTCCGCCGTGTCCCTGATCTTATCGATCTCGTCGACCGCTGTGTTCACGGCGGTGTCGAAGCCGATCGTCTCATCGGTACCATAGATATCGTTATCAATGGATGCTGGCACCCCGACGATCAATGTGCTCGTCTTCCTGCTCAGGTCGAGGGCACCCTGGAAGGAGCCGTTGCCGCCAATTACTATGAGTCCGTCGATCTCGTTCAACTCGAGGTTCTCAGCTGCCTTATCCATTCCTTCGGCCGTCTTGAACTCCTGGCACCTGGAGGTGTGGATGATCGTCCCGCCCAGGTGCAGAATACCGCTTACGGAGCGGGGGGTCAGGTGCACGTACGTGTTCGTGAGGAGGCCACCCCACCCCCTCTCAAACCCTACGACGTGCATATTCTTAGTGTAAGCTATACGAACTATTCCCCTGATTGCGGCGTTCATCCCCGGGGCATCCCCGCCGCTCGTGACTAAACCTATGGTCTTCAATGATGATTCTCCTACTCGTGGAAATCATAAAATGCTTTGCATTTATGGGAACACTTCGCGCGCGAGAGTCAATTTTCACCTCATCTTGACTGTAACCTCAGCGCCTCGAATGCCCTCCCAGCGTCGTCCTCTCGGAGAATCACACTTATCTCGTTGTTAGCAATTGAGTTGTCGACTGCATACACACCGTTTTGGGCAAGTATATCGATCACCAAGGTCAGCACTCCCTCGACGCCCTCCAGGTGGTCGGGGAGCCTCATGTGTAGCTCCGCGAAACCCCCAGTCACATCAACGGAAAAGTCGCCGAGAGCCTCCTTCAACTTCGCAGCATCTAGGGAATTTGTCATGATACGTATCCCCCTCTGCGTTTGACGAAGACTCAACATGTAACTCTCAAAAACTCCCAAACCCACGATACGGGAAATCAACTCAGTCTGCTTCACGGGAGCCGCCGAAATCAACACCTCCGAAATCCCAGTTACAACGTTGATTCTGGTCCCAGTCAATGGACTCCTTGGTTCCTCAGGCTCCACAAGCTGATTACTAAGCCGCATTATGGCTGTGACGATAGTGTTAGGGTCGACGTTATCGCCGAAGGTGGTCTGAACCTCCTCCTGGATGTAGCGGGCGAGAGCACTGTAGTTGACCACCCTCATCCTCAACCCTCTGTAGAGGTACGGATTCCTGGTGACTATGATCCTGACGACATCCTGCACAGAGGATTTACCAGACATTATGCTTCAACTTCTGTTAGGAGCCAATTTAACCCTTTTGACAACTTACTTTAAAACCTTACCATATGTCAAAATTATGACAAATTGACATAATATTTATAAGCGAGCCATACCAACCCTCAGGCAGTGATAAACATGACGTGGAGAAGAAGAGTCCCATTCGGGAGCCTCTGGGACGATATGACTCAGGACTTCGCCGAGTTCGACGAGATGATAAGTAGAATATGGGAAGGGATGCAAAAGGACCCTGGAACCCATACATGGTACTATGGATACCAGGTAAACGTTGGGCCAGATGGTAAACCCCATGTGAAGGAGTTCGGTAACGTAAGGCCAAGAGGAGGCCAGCTCAAGATAGGTGTCCGCGAGCCACTAATCGACGTTTCAGTCGACGAGAATGAGGGGACGGTCAAAGTTGTTGTTGAGATGCCCGGCGCAGATAAGGAGAGCATAAAGGTCAACGCCACCGAGGACCATGTAACCCTAACCGCGAACAACTCAGGCACGCCGTACAGCGCTGAGGTACCCCTTAACGTAAAGATTGACCCTAACAACGCTGACGCGAGCTACACAAACGGAATACTCCAAGTCGTCTTCAAGAAGAAGGGACCTGAGTCGCCTAAGGGCGTCAACATCAAGGTCAAATAAACAATTTAATTTTAGATTTTTAGGAGGTTAATTTATGGAAAAAATCACACTCAGAGTAGCCGAGGCACCGCAGAATATCGCGGGCAGAGGAATAGCCGTCGTCGACCCCGAGCTCATCAACAGACTCGACTGGCGCGCCGGCGAGGTAATAGAAATAACTGGCAAAAAGAAGGCCTACGCCCTAATCTGGCCCAGCCAGATGAATGAATACGGAAAGGGCATCATAAGGATAGACGGCAACATACGCAACGATGCCGGTGTCGGCCTTGATGATCGAGTCACGGTACGCCGCATCGAAGCGAAACCAGCGGAGAAGCTCACACTATACCCCACTGAACCTTTAAGGATCGCGGGCGGCGAAGGATACCTGACCCAACTGCTGGAGGGGCGAGTTGTCTCGAAAGGAAGTGCCATTCCACTCAATATTATGGGGCGGCGAGTCGACCTAATCGTCACAGCTGCTCAGCCACAAGCTGACGCCGTCATCATCGACGAAGACACAGAGATTGAGTTAACCGATAAGGCGCCGAAGACGCAGGGTAGTATCCCAAAAATCAGCTATGAGGACATCGGTGGCCTCGGTAAGGAGATATCCAAAGTCAGGGAAATGATAGAGCTTCCACTCAAACACCCCGAGATCTTCGAGCGCTTAGGCGTGGAGGCCCCTAAAGGAGTGCTTCTCCACGGCCCCCCAGGCACAGGTAAGACTCTACTAGCCAAGGCAGTCGCTAACGAGACCCAAGCCAACTTCTACAGCATCGGTGGACCCGAGATCATGAGCAAGTTCTACGGCGAGTCCGAGGAGCGGCTCCGCGAGGTCTTCAAAGAGGCTCAGGAAAACGCTCCAAGCATCATCTTCATAGATGAGATCGACTCCATCGCACCGAAGCGAGAGGAGGTTAGCGGTGATGTTGAGAAGCGGGTAGTTTCGCAACTCCTCACCATAATGGATGGTCTTGAGGCCAGAGGCAAGGTGGTCGTAATAGGCGCTACCAACCGCCCAAACGCCCTCGACCCCGCGCTCCGGAGACCCGGCCGCTTCGACCGCGAGATAGAAATCGGGTTACCCGACAGGAATGGTCGTCTACAGATACTCCAAATACACACCCGTGGCATGCCCCTAGACAAGGATGTAATGCTAGACAGCATCGCAGATCGCAGCCACGGCTTCGTCGGCGCAGACCTCGAGGCGGTGAGCAAGGAGGCCGCCATGAGTGCGCTCCGCCGTGTACTCCCCGACATCGACCTCAGCCTCGCAAATATACCCGCTGCGACTCTGAACAAGATAATCGTCACGATGCGGGACTTCGAGGACGCCCTTCGTGAGGTTCACCCCAGCACCCTCCGCGAGGTCCTCGTTGAGAGCCCTAACGTCCACTGGGACGACGTCGGCGGCCTCCAGGAGGCGAAGCAGGAGCTCGAGGAGGCGGTCGAGTGGCCACTCAAATTCAGGGAGATCTTCGAGTACGCCTCAGCAAAGCCACCGAAGGGGATCCTCCTCTACGGTCCGCCAGGCACAGGCAAGACCCTCATCGCGAAGGCGGTCGCCACAGAGAGCGGCGTCAACTTCATCAGCGTCAAGGGACCAGAACTCCTCAGCAAGTGGGTTGGCGAGTCAGAAAAGGGTGTCAGGGAGATCTTCAGAAAGGCTAGACAAGCAGCCCCATGCATCATCTTCTTCGACGAGATCGACGCCATGACCCCAGCTCGCGGCTCTGGCATCGGAGACTCCGGCGTCACAGAGAGAATGGTGAGCCAAATACTCACCGAGCTAGACGGTCTGGAGGAGCTGAAGGAGGTAACCGTAATGGGTGCGACAAACCGCCCCGACATGGTCGACTCGGCGCTACTCCGACCCGGCAGGTTCGATAGGATGCTCTACATCCCAGCCCCGGACCTTGAGGCACGAAAGGCTATACTACGCATACACACCAAGGGGATGCCCCTCGCAGATGAGGTAAACCTCGATCATTTGGCTGAACAGACTGAGACATATACAGGCGCTGAGATCGCAGCTGTCTGCAGCGCAGCCAGTATCATGGCTATAAACGACCACCTCGCTGCCCACAGTGATCCTGATGAGGCGAAGAAGCACAAAGCAGAGCTCAAGGTCTACAGCCGCCACTTTGAGGCCGCCTTCGAGAAGGTGAAGCCAACTAGCCTCCAGTCCGTGATGTTCGGAAAGAACCCACCTCCTTCGCCCCTAAAGGTCACCTAAAGATATGGAAGCTGAGCTGCCCTCATTTTTAACCTAGGCCACATTCTTCTGAAAGTTATGTAAAAGCCATACATGGCTTTAGGAGTTAGCCTGCCCCAGTGGACCTATTAAAGTGGTTATAGCTAAAAATTGGCTATCAAGAGGAGAACGATGACTGTTGATACTGCATGAGTTTTCTACCAACTGCCCTAGGATGCAATAAACATCGTTTTTTCTAAACCATACGCGAACCTAA
>CAWACK010000019.1:0-73567 GCA_963780545.1 Candidatus Bathyarchaeota archaeon | reverse complement strand
ATAAGGGGTGCACACTGGAAAGCAAGATCTATTGATTAGTGAGTCGACGAAGGTTCCCCGTCGCAGCGGAGCCGACCTCCCCCACGCTCAGCCCCTTCATCCTCCCAACGATCTCACAGGCCTTCACAACCTCCCAGGGCTTATCGGAATCGGTCTCAGTGACAACAAGCCTCATTGGGATATGCTTTACCGCCTCCTCGAAACCGGGGGGGAGGCGCCTCAAGAGTCCTGAGCCCAAGGGAGAGGTGGAATCCGAGCCTCTCACATCGCAGCGCATACGCCCTATCCTTGGAGAAGCCGTGGATTATGACCCCGGTCTTCGCCGCACCCTCCTCCTCAAGGAGGTCCAGAGCCTCCTGCCCCGGCGCCCTATCGTGGACGATGACCGGTAGGCTCAGCTCCCTCGCGAGCCCAACGTGGGCGCGGAACGTCGCCACCTGAGTCTCCTTAGGCACATACTTCTCCTCCCTGACCCACCGGCGACTCATCCTCCCCGTATAGTCTAGACCCGTCTCCCCTATGGCGACCACCTCAGGGTTCTTGGCGAGCCTCAGGAACATCTTTCGAGTCTCTTCGGTAAACTCGTCACTGTACCAGGGGTGAACTGCGAGGCTTAACCGTATGCTTGGGTGCCTCTTCGCCAGCTTCAACGCGGTGTTCGTGGATGCCTCATCCAAGCCCATGGTTATCATTAGGGCGAGTCCCGCATCTTCGGCTCTCTTCACGTCCTCGGGGCTTATGTCGCCGAGGTGGCAGTGTGATTCGGAGTACAAGTTGATCGATTATTGGATCGGGTTCGGGTGCTTATGAAGCTCTTGGGCCACGTTGCGTAGGCTACGATTACCTAGGGTTCCAGCGATGTTTGATAATGACTGGAGATAGGTCATTCAATCAAGTAACGGTTGAGTATCAGACTGAAGTGAGGATAAGGCTATGGCCCCAAACCCAAACCTCACTCGATCTACAAACAAACATAAACAAACAGGCAGAAAGCGCGCGCGCTACATTCAAGAGGGTTTAAAGGAAATCTCTTCGTCCGCCATCAACTAGAAGGGTTTTTCCGGTAATGAATCTCGATTTATCGCTGGCGAAGAACAGCACCGCATTGGCAACGTCTTCGGGGGTGCCAGTTATCCCCAGAGACGATTTGTTTCTCCTTCCCTCAAGTACCTTTTCGTATTCTTCATCCTCCGAGCCTCCTCTCTAAGCATATCGGTTTCAATTGCTCCAGGTGCGACACAGTTGACGTTAATATTATGTTTTCCGAGGTCATAGGCTGAACTTTTAGTAAGCTGTATTACACCTGCTTTTGAGACAGCGTAGCTAGTCTCACCGGGCATATCTATACCAAACCCCGAGTTAGAGGAAATGTTTACAATCTTTCCATAATTCCTGTCAACCATGTACCTTGCGGCTATCTGAGTACAGAGAAAGACGCCTTTGAGGTTAATATCCAATTGTTTATCCCATATCTCATCCGTTGTCTCAAGCAACGACGCTACAACGCCTATTCCCGCATTGTTAACGAGAATATCGACCTTGTTGAACGCCTTTATTGTCGCTTTAAACATGTTCTCCACCTCCTCCCTTTTCGAGACGTCGCATCTAACAGCTATAGCCTTTCCACCCATCTGCCGAATGGAATTAACGACCTCATCCGCTTTGCCCCGTCTCTTAAGATAATTAACAGTTACTGCACAGCCGTCTCTCGCGAGAGCTAATGCAATAGATCTCCCAATCCCACGAGAAGCCCCAGTTACAACCGCCACCTTATCCTTGAAATCATACACGTTAAATCACCTTTCCTAAAAAGATAAATGGTTATAGAATACATAATTGCTTTGTAGATTATCAGGAAAAACTTACAGATCAAACAGGGCACATTCGCGCGCTAGGTTTTCCCTAACTTGAGCTTAGCCACCTGCCACGGGTGGAAATAATGCTACCCTGTCCTCTTCATGGAGTGTGTAGTCGAGGCCCCTACTCCTGCCATTCACAAAAATAATCTTAACGATCTCGTCTGGGATTTTTAGATTCTTCATCAATTCTCCAATTGTGGCACCTTCGCTGAGTTCAATGATCCGCGCTTCACCTATCTCCAGATCCTTCATGTAACCTCTAAGTTCCCCGAACAGCCTCAACTCGACCTCCACCAATTCTACTCCACCCTCTTGAAGTACCACTTGTAGAGAAGCTGCATATCGTCGGGAAAAATCCCCAAACGATCACCATCCTTTAAGACTCTTTCGAGACTAGAAAGCTCACCATTTAGGAAGATGTTGGTCCCAACCTCAGAGAGAGGTATACTCATTCGAATGATCGTGCCACGTATCGTATCCTTGTCACTGGGCTCGATGTAGAGTATAGAGTCCCCCGTGGCTGACTTCTGCTCAGCAAAGCGGCGTAGCTTCCCGTATAGGTGGACCTCGATCAACCGATGATTCCTCTTAATGGGATGGGAATAAGGATACCTAAGGCTTGAAAACCTTATCCAGGTCCTTATCGGATACATCGAAGACCGTGTTGTGGGGTGGCAGCTTCTCGTACTTCATGAACTCTGGTAGCCTGTCGTCGGAGTTCGTGAAGCCGGCAGCCTTGTTGAAGGCTCTCTCCTTCCTCAGGATCTCCTTACCTATTCTCCCAACGTCCTCCGTCGTCCAATTCGTCCCAAGCACTCCATTGCATGTCTCAACGGCCCCTTCGAGACCGGATGGGATGTCTATCACTGGAAACGCTATGAAGAGGCAATATCCGGACGCGTCCACGAAGGCGGTGGTCTCCTGGAATGCTCGGGCGAGCCCAATCTTGTCCGTGCTAAGGGGGTCTAGCTTACCCCCAACTCCAAGCACCTCTGGGGCGATGGTGTAGCCAGCTGTGTGATCTGCGCCCATGGGCGTGGTCGCATATGTTACACCTATTCCCTTCACTGCTCGGGGCTCGTACGCTGGCATATTCTGCCCCTTCACGCCTGGTACACGTGATACGCCTAGGAGTCTCCCAATTGTGGCTGCGCCACTTCCAAAGGCTTTCCCTAGTGGGGTGCCCTTCTTGATCTCGTTCATGAACTCGATCGCCTTCTCTCCGTCCCCGAACTTGGCCAAGCCCCCATCCATTGCGACGGCGATCGCTCCCCCAGCCTCGATTGTGTCCACGCCGATGTCATTACTCTGGTAGATCATCTCCGCGATCTGGTCGAGGTTATCGATACCGCAGTTAGCGCCGAAGGCCCAGGTCGACTCGTACTCGATGCATGAGACGTATTCACTCCCATCCTTTCTTGGGTAGACGTTGCTGCATCTGATGATGCATCCGGGGTTGCACGCATGGCCCATCTTGCCCACTCCGCCTCGAGTCTTGCAGATCTCAGCTATCGCCTCCCCCGAGATCTTTGCGGCGCCCTCGAATCTCCCCTCCCTGAAGTTACGAGTGGGTAGGCCCCCGATTTCGTTGAGGACGTTCACGAGTGCTGCTGTGCCATAGGCGTTTAGTGTGCCTCCAGCCTTAGTGACTCCGTGAGTTGTGATTGCTTCTGTGAGTTTCTTCGCCCCGTTTCTGAATATATTTTCGTCAGCGAGCTTGATTGGTGGAGCACCTTCATCGTCCACAACTATGAACTTTAGCCCCTTGCTGCCCATGACGGCACCCAGTCCTCCGCGTCCCGCGTATCTGCTCGGCCTCTTATCAGCATCGTTGAAGCATATCCCAGCGTTAGATAGACGTTGTTCACCTGCTATGCCTATACCCGCGATTGCGATTTTATCACCGTACTCTTTGAAGACCTTGGGGTAAACCTCGTAGAGCCCCTCGCCAAGGTACTTCGTGGCTGGGTAAAACTTCGCGCCTCTCTTGTTGATTCTTAGGAGCCAGAATTCATTATTTCTGGCAGCGCCTTCGACGATGATGGCGTCGAATCCCAGTCTGGCTAGCTTTTGACTGAATGGGGTTCCAGCGTTTGATTCTTTTATCCCCATTGTGAGAGGTGACTTGCCACCCACGGATAGCCTACCCGAGCTGGGTGCATTCGTCCCGGTCACGATGCCGGGTGCAAAGACCAGCTTGTTATTGGGCCCGAGAGGGTGGCAGGTTGGGTCGACTTCATCGTAGACGATGCTGCTGGTCAACCACCTCCCGCCCATGTTCTCGTACCTCTTCTTGGTGTTCCTTACACCAGTTTTGAGGTCGGTCATGTTTACGCGGATTACTTTTCCCAAACACCACACACTCCCTAAATCAAATTGGTTACTATCAGTTAATTAAAACACATTATGTATGGCTATGCCAATCGGGTTTTTATTGGCCTATTTTATCTCCTTTTTAATTTAGGCTACGAAGACTTGGCACACGTGGTCAGGTGAATATAGGCTCAATAGCCTTATTCTCACTTCCACCTGACTCTAATCAGTGATTGTATGGTTTATGCACAGGCGATTGGAGTATTGGTTACGGCGACCAGCGTGACGATAGCAGCAATCTACTACGTGATGAACATTAGAATAAGCCAGAGGAACCAGGAGCTCATACTCAAGTCCCAGGAGATAAGTGTCGCGTTCGCGAGATATATGGAGTTTAGTGGTTCTTTAACCACGCTTCCCAAGTAGATCAGTGGAGATGACGAGCCGATGAAGGTGCAAGAGTCGAAGAGGGGTTACAGAGTATTCACCGAATCCGAGAAGCGGGATAATCAACTACGAGATGCGTTGAAGGGTGTCCGCGGGACTAAGAAGCATTACCCAACGCGGGATATGTGAGTACGCGCTACTTGATGCGTGGGCATTTAGTCCACTGGTCTAGGTTACTCATGTATTTGGCTCTTCTTCTGTGCTTGCAGTGGGGCCAGTCTGGGCAGTTGTAGCACGCGTAGATGTCGTGGGGCCTCGCAGCCTCACCCATGCTCCGCTCCACGTCTTTATGCGTTAAATTCACCGCCTCGAAGGTCGAGGCTCAGGGTGAGAATCAACCCAACCTCAAGGCATCGTGGCATAATTCATCTTCTTAAAACCTAGGTATCTCTGAGGAGGAGGCAGTTGAATGAATGTAGACTCCAATGCGTGCACGTAGTATGTATTTTATCTGACAGCTACGGTACAAGATTGTGTGATGACATGACCAACCATAAAGTGAATATTGAGGTTTCAGATTTGGTTTGGATTGCAGCCGAATCAAGAGCCAAAGAGGAAAACACTGACGCCCTAACTTTGATTAGAAACTTCCTTGAGCAATCCTTAGAGATGGAGTTTGGGGTAGCACTGCCTAAAACTGACGTTGCGAACGAGGATGATACTCCAGTCTAGATCAGGTAACCTTCCTTAGTACTATACTGATTATTGATGCGTGCACGAAAAAGGCGAGAGTCTCTAAGATCCTTCATACGCGCGCTATTCGTATTCGGGTGTGAATTTTCAACTATTAAAATTATTTCTTAGCTTTAATGTACTCGATGGCTTCCTTGCCAGTTATATGCTCGACGTCGATAGCAACAACATAGGCTTGCGTACATCCAGATATTTCCCTACGTTTTGCCTCTTCAGGTTGATCTCCTGAATACTTTTCAACTAAAGCCTTCAAAGCCTCCCGCCCCTCATCACCCTCAACAATTCTTGCTTTGCCAAACGCGATGACGCTGCGGAAATAGGTGGTGAATTTTTCACTAACTATCGTATCTTCATCTACTACTGCGAAAGATACCTTCGGGTTATTCATAATAGCGGCGATCTTATGTCCGTTTTTTGCTGAGTGGAAATAGATTTTCTCGTTGTAATAGACAAAGCTAAGGGGAACCGCGTAGGGATAATCGTCATCGCCCATGCACGCTAGGACGCCGTTTGTGCATCTCTTCATTACAGCATCGGTGTCTTCCTTTGAAAGTAGTTGCTTATCTCTCCGCATGATTCTGACCATTATTTATTTCCTCGCTGCGTCTGCGAGAATCAACGTAATAAACTTTGTCAAGTATCGCATAATTCGCACGCGCGATTAAGCGGACAGCAGTCACAATGAACGCGATTCGGCTGCGGTGACTGATGTGAAGTATCTGGGAAAGTGATTTTCTAAACAAGCTAGCGTACGTCTTGGCTTCGGGGCTGCGTGATGGTGTGGTTAAGTGGTGTCCTGTCCGCGTGGGCTTCATCCGTTTTCTTGGCGTTGCTGTGCGGGTTTACTGGGGATTGTTAGGCGTGTGCCTATTTTAGGGACGAGCCAGCGCGCTCACATTTTTACTCATTGAAAATATATCCATGTGAGTTGAATTACGCAATTTTAATTAATTGTACATGGTGAGTATTGTTTAAGAATGTCTGAAATAGGTCTTGAAAAGAACGAGATCGACACACCTGCACTTCTGATTGATTTGGATCTAATGGAGAAAAATATCTCAAAAATGAGTCACTTTTTCGCAGATAAGAAAGCAAAACTTAGGGCTCACACTAAAGTTCATAGGACCCCCATCCTAGCTCATAAACAGATCAGGGCTGGAGCTAAAGGAATATGTTGTCAAAAGTTAGCTGAAGCAGAAATCATGGCAGCATCGGGCATCAATGATATCATGGTTACAAACGAGATTGTAACGCCGAAAAAGATCAATAGACTCATCGCTTTAACTAAATATGCTGACATTTCAGTTATCGTTGACAATGTTATTAATGCTGAGCAGCTTTCGAAGGCAGCCCTAAGGGAGGGAGCCAAGCTTAATGTCTTAGTCGATATACATACGGGATCAAATCGGTGTGGAGTTGAATCCGGCGAGCCAGCCTTTAAGTTGACCAAGCGAATTACGGAGTTAAAAGGACTAAGCTTTATGGGGCTGATGAACTTTGAGGGACATTTGTCGAGCCTGGAGCCCCGCGATAGAAGAAAGCTGGAGATTGAAAAGTCGGAGGGTATCCTGCTTAAGACCAAGGAGGTTCTCGAAAAATCGGGAATAGAGGTAAGAGAAGTTTCCACTGGCTCCACGGGGACCTACGATGTTAGCGGTGTGACTCCTGGGGTCACGGAGGTGCAGGCGGGCAGTTACATTTTGATGGATGCCGGGTATCATCCACACACGCCTGAGTTTGACTGTGCGCTCAGTGTGCTCTCCACCGTCATTAGTAGGCCTAGTGAATACAGGGTTATCTGCGATTCGGGTTTGATGTCGATGCATGCGCAGAAAGATTCAATCATGGTTTCTGGTAGGAGCGATCTGAGGGTTGGTGCAATTAATGCTGAGAACACTAGGCTGGAGAAGGATAAGCCGATTGATCTCAGCGTTGGGGATCAAGTGGAGTTTATTCCATCTTATCTCGATGGAACAGTGAAGCTGCATGAGAAGTTTTATGGGGTTCGAAAAGGGAAAGTTGAGTGCATATGGAATATTCTTGGTAGGGATACATCGAATTAGAGCAGATCATATTATTATGCACTCCAAGGTTTACACTACAATTTCGCAAATATTTTCGAGCGAGAGAGCGATAGAATCCATCTGGGAATTTGATGCACGCTAGCCTGTTTAGTTATTTCTTATAGATCTAAGAGCCAGAGCTCATTGAGGATTGCGCGCGTCTTTGTTAGTTCAATGATTGTGTACAATTGACGTTGCTTGGAGTCTATTTGCGCCCATAAAGTTGACCCCTAAAGTCAACCCCTTAGCTGACTTCGCACTCTCAACGTTGAAATAGTATACGTTTAATATCTGGGATTCAGAAAAAAATATCGGGTGAAAAGTATGGTTCTTCAAAAGAAGAATTTCCAGAAACCTGATGAGACGAAGACGCCTCCAAATACAAGGGTAGACACCATCAAATTAGGCGACGTGTCTATTATGAAGCAAACCTATCAGCCCGGGTGGCGATGGTCGAAAGACCAGAAGCCAATCGCTGGAACAAAGTCCTGTCAAATGCACCATTTCGGATTATTGATGTCGGGTAAATTACATGTGAAAGCGGACGATGGCCAAGAAATGGATATGGGTCCAGGTGATGTAGTCGATATTCCGCCGGGGCACGATGGCTGGGTTGTAGGAAACGAGCCTGCAACTTTCTATTGGTTCCAAGGTACAAATCCGAAGTAAATTAATCACAAGATAGGATACGCACGAGTGTTGGAGGTAGGTGCTATTCGGATTCTATCAATGACGACGAAGTTGGCCTCTGAAGTGAACCTTACCTCAAGATATCACGGCTAGTTTCAGCTTCTTAAAACCTAGACATCTCTTGAAAGGAGGCGGATAGGTCAATGTCTCACACTCGATTTGCGTACGTTATAACTGAATTAATTAATTAGGACTCCCAATACAAAGTGGAGACTTCGAATTTGGGCAAGGTAATTGTACACGAGAGAGTAAAGGACCACGCCAAATGGCTAAAAGGATTTCAGGACGATGCTGTGAACAGAAAGGGTTCGATGGGAGGAATAATCTATCAACTAGCAGAGGACCCTAACCAACATTACATTGTCTTTGATTGGGATGATGAGGCGGTACTCGACTTCATTCATCTCATGGGTACGCCAAGGATGAAAAAGGTCTTCGAGGAAGCAGGCGTTACAGAACAGACATTCAAGCTCTGTTCGCCAATAATTAAATTTGAGAAGTGAACACCCATCTCTTAAAGAGGTGGGCTTCCTGATTCGCGCGCGCGACTTCCACCTGATGGCTGCGCATATTCCAATACTTATTATTTAGGCGAATTTAGTGGCATGCAATTTATTAAAAGGGATTCCTAATCGCTAAACGGTGACCAAAAGTGTCAGAAAATAAGGAAACCTTGGCAGACATCAAGAAGACCATGGGTTTGGTGTTAGACCAGTTCAAAGCAATCCCACCAGAGGCCCTACCACATGAGTGGGCGGAGATGAAGACTTACTCCTTCGGGAAGACCAAGATACCTGCAAAGTACAGGGAGCTCATGGGGCTGGCTGTCGCGGCCTCGATAAAGTGTCCGTACTGCGTCTACTTCCACACACGAGCCGCGAGGATGAACGGCGCCACGGATGAGGAGATCGCTGAGACCGCTATGTTGACGAGGTTCACGACTGGGTGGAGCTCGATACTTCATGCGGCCGACATCGACCTCGTTGAGTTCAAGAAGCAGTTCGCCCAAGTAGAGGAGTATATGAAGAAACAAGCCAAGTGACTCTTCATCTTTTTCTCAGTTATTTAGAGTCAATTATATGTTAACTGCACAAGGCCTAGACAGCACCCACGCGCAACCTGAGCATATCAGAGCACGAGACAGTTGAGTACGCGCTGGCCCGTCCCTAAATTAAATACTTCAGAACAGCGTGCGCGAGAGAGGTTCTGAGTACTCCTTCTCTAATGAACCTTGGACTAAGGATATGTCTGACTAATTGGCACGAACTCGGTATATTTTTTAAGGACGGGAAATTCGTATCGAACACCTTTTCAAGGGTTTGTAAGCTGTCTACTTCCCAGACACAGAAGGCATTTTGGTCTCAGTGACGGGGACACCGTCAAGGTCTCTTTCCTGAGCCCTCGGCGATCCGCCTCTTGATCTTGCTGCTGCTGTTGAGGTCATCAGCGCCGAATCGCCCGATCCGCTCCACGCGTGTCTTGTATCCCTTCTCTGCGACGAGGCGCTTCACCTCGTCCTCGATGTCGTGCTGGTCGTGGCCAACGGCCACGATTTCTGGCTTGATGGTCCTTATGACCTTGTCCAGGTTCATGTCTTTGTAGCCGAGGATCGCTTCATCTACGACCTTGAGGGATTCGACGACCGCGCGGCGCTGGTCCTCGGGGATCACCGGTGGTCTTCCCTTGGCGCGCATGACGGTCTCGTCGCTTGCCACGATGACGATCAGCTTCGCGTCGGGTCCGCCGAGTTTCTTAGCCTCTTCTAGGAAGCGTATGTGGCCGTAGTGGAGGAGGTCGAATACACCTGAGGCGAGAACCTTCATCTCTTTCACCATTTGAAGTCTGCTATGCCTAATAGCTTTAGGGCGTCGAGGATACCCTCAGCGTAGGCGACGCTCGTCAGGGCTGTGGGTTTCTTATCCGCCTGGTAGTATTCGGCATCCGAGAGGTACCTGTCGACGTGGTCGAGAATGGCGCGTATCTGTGAATCGGTTGGGGCGGTGGTGGGATTGGTGGTCATCGCCTCCCTGACTCGTCGGCACCCCGTGATGTACTTGTTTATGAGGCGGTCTAGCTCAGGTTTGATGTCGCGGTTCTTGAGGGCCTCGGGCAGGCAGCTGGCCAGGGTCTTGAGGGCGTCTTCCTCGAGGAAGTGGAGTGGGCCCGGGAAGACGATGCAGTGGGGGGTCTCCCCGAAGTCGAGGGAAGCGATGTCCACTGCTTTTCCTGCCTTGATCATGGCGTCGGGTTGCCCTAGGCGGGCGACGCCCACAACGAGCGTATCTTTGTTAATCCCAGCGTCGATTAAGCTGTGTATTGCCTGTGAGGCAGTCATGTACTTGTTTTTCTCGTTGTCGAGGTCGAGGAGGACTAGGGTGTGGAGGCCCTCGGAGGTGTTGCCCTCTATGCATCTGAGGATCGCATCTACGTGTCTCTTCTCAGGGAATGGCATTGTGACGGTCCTGCCGAACTTGTAGATGCTGAGCCCCGTCTCGGCGATGGCGCTGAAGATGCTTGAGCCGTGGACCACGTCGGTCTCGACGCCGTTCTTCGCCGCCTCCAGGATAAGGCTGATGTGGGTTGTCGCGCTGAGGCAGTCCCCTCCGACGAGGATGCCTATCTTCCTCGTCTTCGCCTCCTCCACTATCTTGGCGCTGTGCTCCTCCAGGTCGCCTCGTCTGAGTAGCGTCACCGGCTTCTCCGTGAGCATGTTCAGTGTGGCTAGTGTTGTGGCCAGCTTCATCGTGTACAGCTCAGCGTAGAGTGTGTCGCAGCCGCGGGCCCTCTCGAGGGCGCGGATGCTGAGGTCCCTCTCATCCGCGAGGCCTATGCTGATAAGGCTGAGGGTCAAGTGGCTCTCCTCCTGAGGGGCATACGCGTGATGTGGCCGCAGACGTGACAGGTGACCGCGATGTGGGGTTCACGCGTCTGCCTGATCCTGACGTGGCACGTGGCTGGCCCCAGGTAGCCCTTGCAGGCCGGGCAGACCCTGTGCTTGAGGTCGCGTGGGAGGTGGATGCGGTTCCTCGAGGCGATCTTCCTCGCGAGGGACACGTACCTCTGGGTGTATTCGGGGCGGGAGACGCTGTACCGCTCGGCTAGGTTGAAGAGTATCCTGATCCTCTCAGATGCTATACGCCTGGAGTCGTCTCTCATCCGGTCTCCCTTCTGATCGGTTGGGGGAGTCGGGAAGAGTTTATAAGAGTTGGGTGGATATTTTGACGGGGAAGCGGGGTAGGGCAGCCAGGTTAGCCCGTGGGGCTCATAACCCCAAGGTCGGTAGTTCAAATCTACCCCCCGCTACTATCAACTACCCCCTTAGTTTCAGAGGGTATACTCAAGGCGTTATGGAGTATCAGAAACCTTAGTGATGACTCCAAGAAGACATACTCCAAACTCCTTAAGCGATTATCTAGGGAAACTGATCTAGATGATCCTAAGAAGGTTGAGGAGTGGATCTTCTCTCAGACATTCACAAACAAAACTAAGAGGCTGTATCTAGACGCTTACACACATTATTGTAATGCCAATAGTTTGCAGTGGAATAGACCCAAACTAAGTGTAGAAGTATATCCTGCTAAAGTTCCCACAGAAGAAAGGATCAACCTCATCGTATCAACTGCTAGTTTAAAGTACGCTGTTATCTTCCAGATCAGCAAACACGGACTTAGACCAGATGAAATAGCTAAGATCACAATCAGGGATCTAGACTTAGAGAGGGGAGAACTATCTGTTAAAACCTCTAAGCTAGGTTTGGAAAGGACTCTGAGGTTAAAGCCTGAGACTAGGGACTTGATCAAGGACTACATCACTAAGGAGGATATTCACGAGATCAACCAGAGGATATTCCCATGTTCTAAGACTATCAAGGAGAGGTGGAGATTCTACAGGATCAAAGCCTATGAGAAGTTCAGGGATTCTGAATTACTCAAGATTAGACTCTATGATTCTCAGACACTGGTATGGTACTACTAGCTACATTCAAACTAAGGATATCTTTCATGTCAAGTACCTGATGGGTCATAGAAATATCCAAAGTACCATGCACTACATGCACCTAGCTAGAGGTCTGGTCAATTACTCTGAGGAGTACACAGTCAAGGTAGCCAACAATTTAACAGAGTTTACGGAGTTGCTTGAATCAGGTTTTGAATACATTTCAGAGTATGATGGAAAGAAAGTACTCAGAAAAAGGAAATAAGAAGTAAAATTCAAACCCACGTAATTACTGTTGAATCGGCTTGACCATACACTTAGACACCAGACAGACACTTAATTCAAAGTCTATCACATATTTAGATTCAAAAACGATTGCCACTAGGTGTTCTAGTTGTTGCTGATGGTATAAAATGGTGTTCTAATCATTAGGTCTAAATCACCTTAAGTTACCTTTTCCTTGACATATTTGGTAGCACCATCAAAACTAGCTCTTGCAATCAGTCTGATCCTTCTGATGATTGTTTTCTCTGGAGTATTCTCAAGGTATTCAGAAACTAAGGCTTGGATATTCGGTGATGGTCCCTATGATTTTAATCAGACAGCTAGTAATTCTCCCAAAGGCTTACAAGTAACAGCAGAAGAAATCGCAAAGTATCCCACATTAAAGGCATATATCGACTACATGGGTACTGATGCAAAGACCCCTCATAATTCTAGGAGTATTGATTCTTGGGAGGCATGGTCAATAGTATCCTTCCTCTCACAGAGAGGAAATCCCGAAGTGGAGCCTCAGAAATATGGCGTCAAAGGTGAATTGTATGGTTTCTTCATTGAGATGAGTGGTCGATTTTATTCTATCAATATCCTATTCAATAATGAGAGACCAGTGCTGGACTGATGATCGCCTGAAAGACCATGATACTAAAATAAGACCCTCAGACTACGAGGGGAAGAAGATCCTGAAGAAGAGAAAGTAAAATTCAAACCCAAGCAATTATTGATGAATCGGCTTGACCATACACTCGGGTACCAGTTATTCACATGGTTCAATTTGACAAACTGGAAATCCTTATCTCCAATCAAAATATCTTTATTTTTTGATGTTATATCATGTAAGAATCACCACAAAATCTCACCGAATTAAAGATGACATTAAGTTAGATTTAACCATGGATCAACTTGAAAGTCGATTTCTAGTTCCATATAGAAATGGTAAGCCAATTGTCATGGGAGGTAAAACGATACCTATGAATGATCTTGAAAGAATTCGGATAAATGAAACACAGGATACTTCAGCTTATTATTTACCTATAATACGTGCGAGAAATTCACTCAGTGGAATTTTAACCACTACATCTGATGAATGGTATGTTACAGAAGAAGGTAGAGATGTTACTGATGAGTATATTTTAGGACCGCCAGGTAATGATTTAACTAATACTGTTAATCCGAAAACATCTAAGACCGGTACACAAGAGACATTGATAGATCCAAAAGAGGTCTTTGTTGTTCATGGGAGAAATTCCAAAGCACACGATGCTATGTTCAGTTTCCTAGAATCAATTGGGCTAACACCCAAAGATTTTTTTGAGGGTATAAGAGCTTCAGGCAAACCTACTCCCTACATCGGAGAGGCACTTGATGCTGCCTTCTCAAAAGCTCAAGCAATTATAGTTCTTATGACCCCTGACGATGAGGGTCGTGTCAAAAAAGAATTCAGAAAACAAGATGACCCAGTACAAGAAACAGAATTAACGGGTCAAGCTAGACTAAATGTTATCTTTGAAGCAGGAATGGCAATGGGTCATCAAAGTGAAAGAACGGTAATTGTTGAAATCGGTTCATTACGTCCTTTTAGTGATCTTGGAGGAAGGCATGTTTTAAGATTGACTAATGACACAAAAAAACGTCAAGAACTTGCACAACGACTTATGGCTGCGGGGTGTAATGTAGATTTAACAGATTTATCATGGCATACCGAAGGCAATTTCGATTGTGTCTCAGAACATGCAGATAGAGCTTGGTAAACGCAGTCTGTTCTATCAGAGGCGATAAAGAGGAAATAAAATAGCACGACTTTTTTAGTACTTCAATCAATAATTAACCATGGAAACTAAACGTCTGGTAGGCGTTTGTTTTCTAGCATTATTAGTCCTATCACTTACTAACCCAACGATGGTAACGAAAGATGGAAGGATAGAAAATCCTTCAAATGTGGTCACTACAATAACTAAACTTCCAAGTGGTGATGTAGAGATCCAATCTAGTTATTTTGTGACCATAAGAGAAGATATCAAAATTAGTGCTAGTGTATCAAGTCAATATATCCATTTGACAACGATTTCAGACATAATAAATGGTATAAATCAGGCTGTAAATGGCTTAAAACAGGTATTGGATTTGATAGCCCAGTTATGGGATGTTTGGACTCTAAGTATAGCATCATTTTCTCTTATCTGGTTTTATAGAAATAGGAATAAAATTTACACATTAATTAATAGGATATAGCCCTATACTATCTGTAAATTCAACGGTTCTAACCATAAACCATTTAAGGTTTAATAAAAATTTCAACCCATGCCATCATTCTTAGCTCAAAAGAAGAAGACCAAGACTAAGCGACCTGTGAGCTTCAAGACTAAGGAAGGAACTGTAAGCTTCAATGCTCGCAGGAAACCTAAACGAAGAACTAGGGTTGAGTTTTAGTATTTTAGTGGAGAAAACGACCAAGGGTTTTTGGGTTCTTTTTTTACCTTCTTTTTCTTAGGTTGATAAGTCTTGTATTTCTTAGCTGTAAGACCCAATTTCTTAAGCTCAGTAACCTTCAAAAGACCATTATCATATCTTGTATGGCAATTAGGACACATTGGCACAACTAAGTTTCCTCCTTTTGAGTGTGCTTTCAAATGAGCCATTACAAGCTTACCCACTTCTTTCTCTGTTTTACCACAAATTTTGCACTTGTTTCCATGTAAAGCTTTTACATCTTCCTTGTTCACATAAACTCTCCTTTTCTTAGGAGGAGGAGTGCTAAATAAGCCACACATATTTTAGCCTAAGAATGAAGGTAGCTTTTAGAATTATTTAAAATATGCGAAGTACCCTAAGCCTGTTTTAGACCCCTGTATTTCACACCTAAAGCTTAATTCTAGAAATCACCTAAAGGAAAGCTATGAGAGGCGGGATCTTTTTTACAGGTTTGATAATCCTAGCCATAGGAGTTGTTGGGTTATTCTATTTCTATAGCGATTACCAAAACCTTTCGACTCCATTATCTCAAGTTGCTAGGGCTTTGAATCCTGCCATACAACAACAATACATCAATTTGCAAACGTATATAATTGGTTCAATCGTTGCCATCATTCTGGGTTTTGGTCTACTCGTTTATGGTGGAGCCTCAAATCTACCCGATACCGAATTCAATACCGTAGTTCAAACCACCTTAACCAATTTACCTAAGCCAAAGAAGGTTATGACACCTGAAGAGGAGAAAGCTCGTAAAGAATCCAATACGACTTCACTTCTGTTATTTATAGGTGGCATTATTTTGATTGCTTGTGGCTCCCTTGTTAATGGAAGTGCAGTCGATGTCGCTCCTTCTATAGCTACTATTGGCATTGGAATTGTTGAAATTATTGGGGGAATTTGTGTTTTATATGGATCTGTCGCCCTTATTGAGAACTTCTTTAATTAGCCCCATTTTGGGGGTAATATTTGGATATGTACTGTCTATACCTATCCCTAACATGATCGTGTTTTGAGGGAACAGACTGATCGACCAATTGCAAGAGGAAAGCCTCAAAGTTCTGCACTGTTAGAATGAGAGGCATTTGACATGAGTAGAGGCTCATAATTTTTTGGAACGCCTGAAACTGCTCAGGATCAAAATCCATTATGCTGTAAATCATTGAATCATGGATTGACTTCTCATCTGCAACAGTTTCAAAGGGTTCTACCTTGAAATCTGCTGGTGCTGGTTTAACATTAGCAATGTTAGTTATCAACAAATGTCGTGTTTTATGTCGATAGATCGCAACAGGGGAGGGAATATCAGAACCAGACCTTAGACTTAGTGAAGCTATCGCCTTCATCGCCTCCTCTTTACTGATCCTTGGGTTGCTTAGGATTTTGTCTATCAGCTCATGATCAGGGGAACGGCAACAAATACAACGGGGTTCAAAGTAGACAATATTTATCTCTCCTTGTATAATCCAGAAACAATGTCAAAACAGTCAACGCAATAAATATCGATTGAAGCTCGGAGTCCCCAATCATCATTAACCATAGAAATTCTTCTGCTGGCAAATTGGTCTAACTCTAGAGGCTTGTTACATCTAGCACAGACGACTTTATTGATACCATTCCCAAAGCTCGGATCAACTGGCTTGATTCTCTTAAGATACCACTCTCTAACAAAGCAGGGTTGAATGACACTTCTAAGATAAGTCTCACTCATCCTGATCAATCAACCTCCGTTTCCTCTTTTTCTCTGCCTCCTCCAGAAGTTTCTCTGCGACCTCTTCGACTTGGTAATTATTTAGCTCTAGTCTCACCTGTAAATAGACCAAGCCCGCCATCTAACGCCTTACCAAAGATTAGATCAAGCTCTTCCTTTGACACATCCTGAGTGTCATAGCCTTGTCTTTCAAGCTCCTGAAGCAAAGCACGATCAACAGGGTGCATATTTCCAAATTTGTGAAATGACGGGTGTGAATTAGTCAATGGTGTATGGAGTATAGTTGTAGTTCTCTGTTCTTGTTGTCTTAGTTCTTTTACATCGACAATTTCAGGATCTTCTTGCTTAAGCCCTTCTAGTTGTTTTAATTCTTTAGTAAAATCTACAGGATCAAACTTTCTGAAGTCAGCATTCAATTCCTGAATGGGTCTGCTGAATACTTGTGCTATACTTAGTATATGATCATCTGGGGATTTGGGAAGTTTAATGAGAACCAAAAAATACTGAGAGATCTCCTTTACCGAATTAACGGCACTATTAACATAAGCTCTGCTCTGGGAATCTAGGCTGTTAAACCAGTCCTCAAGGTTGGTAACAAATTGCTTGATCTCCTTTCCCATGGATTGGATAGGATCTGAAACCAATGCTCTTTCTAGTAGTCTTGCAATATCTCCAGAAATTGAATAGATTTGCTTAGACTCTTCATTAGCTCTATCACTTCTAATTGGCTCTGCTATTCTCTTGTAGCGCGCGCGCCATCATGAAGAGGAATGCAAGATACTGTACTTTGGAGATTTATATCGAAGCGGTAAAGATATGCCAAGAGACATTCAAAAAAGATTTGATGAATTAGGTGTAGAATTGACAGTTGAGGAAGTTGCTTTAACAGGTCAGGATGTCATACAATATCATCTGCCTCAAAATCCGTTTAGTAATCGGCTAGGAAAAAAGAAAGGCGATCCAAGGCATAGATGGTATGTTGAGACTTACGGTATCCAATATGGCGTTGAATTGGATGCTTTGCTTCCTGAAGTACTAGGAGAGAAAATTATTGAGTCCATTGAGAGGTATCTTGATCTAGACATATTGCGATCGCATAAACTCAGAGATGAAGAAGATAGAGAAATTTGGCAGGAAGTTGTAAGAGAAAAACTCTCAGGAACTTAATATTTAGTAAGGTGGTTTTTTGGTTTTCCGATATCCCGATGAGAAGACTCCTTACCTCAAAAGGGGGGGCATTACTAGAGTAGGAAATATTGCTGCAATATTGGCTGGTGAGGGACTACGACCTATTTTTTATAGGGTTGAAAAAAAAGGAGCCGATATTAATGTTTTTGATATAAATCGTTTATGCCTTGTAGTGGAAGTCACTAATTGGTCGAAGACAAGTTATATGGATTTAGATAGAATTAATTCAATTAATGATAATCTTAGCATATACCATTGCTCAAAATTGTTAATATGCTCATTTGAAGATAATTATCATAGGGTAAAAGATGCCATTAGTGATAAAATTGACATAATAAATATTGGATTTCAAACAAATCCTTTTTACTACTGGCTCTTGGAACATGAACGGAATGTGGAGGATAAGCGACCAGACACATACGAAACCTTCCTACTTGAAAGAAATAAAATACTCCCTTACTTAGACACTCTAAATCTTCTTAGAGATAATCTAACCGTATCTGATAATACTATTACTACTATGTACACAACAGGGATTCGCAGAGAAAATTAGATTAAGGATTCGATTCTATTTAGATAAATAATCTGAAATATAATTATCTAACTCGTTATAATCTTTGCAGTCTTTTAATGAATTTAAGTTCTTCTCTATTCCCCACACGCGCGCGCGCCAGGACCGCATACTCGACGTCGTTGTAGCAGACGTATGGCGGCTTCATCTCTCTTGCAGGAATTGACCAAGTGAATTCGCACTTCAGGGGAGCCGGGACCCCCAGGTTTTTGAGAAGATATCGCCAACGTCCCTCGAAGAGCCTGTCAACTTCTGGGCATCGCTTCACTACGACGGCGTCCCAGACCTCTTCGGAGTTTACTGCTTGAGGCGCCTTGAGCTTCTTCCTCTCGGCCTTGATCTTGTTGACGCTCCACCCCTCGGCTATGGCCCTCTCGATGACCGACGGCCTCTTAGCCTCCGGGAACTTGTTTAGCTCAACTGCTTGGTATAGTGTGAGCTTCCCCCCCGCGACGAGCCTCTTTAGTTCCTCCATCTTAGCGAGGGTTAGGAGGTCGTAGATGTGCTGTTTGTTTTCGCCGAAGAGCTTAACGAGCTCCTCGATACCATGGGTCTCGCTGAGTCGCTGGACCTGGTCAGCCTTTTCCGCGTCGTTTAGGTCTTCCCTCAGGACGTTGTCCAGGACGTTAACCTCCTGGGCTTCCTTATCGGTCATATCCTCGTAGATTATCGCTGGCAGCATTGGCCAGTCGAGCTTATTGACTGCGAGGGCCCTCGTCCAGCCGGCTATGATCTGGTACTTGCCATTCGGCTTAAGTCTAATTTTCACTTTGTTATTTAGACCGTACTTGCTGATGTTATCCGCGAGTGTGGCGATCTTTCCGTCGCTGATGTCTTTCCGGAATTTGTAGGTCTCATCCTTCAGATCGACTTTCCAGATCTCCACTTCCCCATACCTCGTCCTCCCGACATTATCTCGCGTGCTCGTCGTATTCATGTCACTATCAATAATACGCGCACAAAGTTACTGTTTATAAAGACGCTATTTGTAAATTTTTTGTGCAAGTTACTTATGTTGCGCTCGCATCATCCCAGCGAGGATAGCCTCCGGGGAGGAGGGTTTCCATGTGCGAGCGCGACGCAGCCGATGCGCGCGCTGACTGGGGGTTGACCTCGCGGAGGTCGAGAAGTGTAGGGCAGTGAAGAAGCTGTTGGTCGGAGTGGACTTCGACTTTAAGGGGGCAGCGAAGCTGGGTGACGATCTAGCCCATTGCTGTGGCAGCGTCGAGTCGATTGAATCGCTAAACTCCGAGTTGGTGAGTGAGGGGAGAACGGTTAAGGAGGTATCCGACCGCTTGAAGGCGAAGAAAGAGCTCGACGCTAAGGGGCTGACTCAGGGGATCCAGTTGAAGATCATTGAGACGGCTAAGGGTTACGGGGACCCGGAGGAGTTACTTGAGGGCCTCGCGCGCGAACTTGATGACCCTGAGGTTGTTGAGAGGTTCTTCATACATCTAGAATACAGTAACAAGACTAGGAACAAGTACTTGATGGCTTATGCACACACGCGCGCGCTCGGGTACCTGAAGAGCGTCGGGAGGGCGAGTCTGGAGGATGTCGTCATTTTCACAGCGATGAATCGGGATCTCTTCGAGTTGGTTGGAAAGGAGGGGTACCGTGAGCCGGACATATATGAGCTGGAGGAGGACTTACGGGAGGCTCGGCTCTTTATCAGCTTCAGGGACGGCGAAATCACATCATCGGATGCTGGAAGCGACGATGAGGAAGAGGATGAGGACTAAGTAATCAACCATAAGCTCAGATGATCATGTCAAGGGAATGCATTCGGGTCGGGACAAAGCAAATGGAGCAGACAACGGGGGTAATCAGCAGGATTAAGGGCAGCTGGAGAGCCATCTTCCTCCTCAAAATTCTCGCGGTATGCTGGTTCTACTACGTCGTTGTCACCCCGGCGCATGAGTTGGGCCACTACCTCGTCGCGACCGCCTTCGGCGTAGGAGTCACCAACGTTAAGTGGTTTGCGTGGCCCTGGGAGATATTCAGCGGCCCACATATCGAATTCGCCGAAGCTGTATCCGGGTTCAGCGGAGCAGTGATCAGGCTATCAGGGTTAGGTTTAAGCCTGGTAATAGTAGCCATCACGATTATTGTTCTTGATCGCCTATGGGGCGCCAGAGACTGGGGCCTTCTGCTTGTGCCGCTCAGCCTAGCCTCCGCCTTCAGTGACCTCGGTGGAGGGCCCCTGGGTTGGTTCTACTTTATACTGGTTTTCCTGATGTTTCTCTATCTCATGAACGTAGTCGCCCTCAAGGCTAGGAGAAACGTTAGCGACGCAAGCAACACATGATCGAATATTAGTCTAGAATCCACAGCGCGCGAGCTAATTTTCTATAACTCAAAAACCTAATCCATTTCGCGTACACGTCACGGCGAACCAGAGGCTAAGGCTAAGTCGGAGTATGAGCCCCACCTAAACAAGGTCAAGCCTGAATGACGAAGAGGAAGCTGAATGAAAATAAGTAGGTGGAATCAGGCGCTGATCCTGATCGCCGTTGCCCTAACTATCCTTGCCTTGGCGCTCTCACTCACCACGACAAGGTACCCAGTGATCGAGTCCAATAATATCAATGTTGGCAGCTACTCGATTTTGGGCGTCATCTTATGCCTAGTTCTTGTATTCATCCGGTCGCGGTATGAATCAAGGAAGGGAGAGAACGCTGTATGAAGTTGCTACAGTTAATTGGAGACACATAAGCATGAAATAAGGTAAGACTTCTCGATCTACGTGCAAGCTGTTTTAGAGCGCGCGCATGAGGAGAAGATTTTGGACGGTGCGCGTTTATTTTCATAAACTATTACTATAATCTGCTCTAGTGACGGAATTATGGGGACAACTGAAGTAACAGTTACCACACTCCAAGCAACGGAAATAATCTATTGAATACTTATCCCCAATAATCAAAGCATCGGTAAGGCATTTATCTAAACAGACACCACAGCCGACACAGTTTTCATTAATAGAATAATACGGCTTACGAACCTCACCTCCACCGAAGCTGAATCGCAGCCTCACCGCCATATCGTCTTTGCATAGATGAAAAACCTCCCCATCACCAGAATCAAGGACAAATATCTTGAAGTTATCCAAATCCTTCCGATAAAGTGCTTTAGTACCCGGGTTCTGAGACCAGTAACGGTCCCTAATTGAGGCGTCGTTAACCTCTTTTACATGTGCACTGATCCTCACCGCAACAGCCAGCCTGTCGACAGTCGGACGATTCACGCAGCCAACTATAATGGGGCTTTTCATTAACTCAGTATACATCGGTTTGCCACGCCCTATTCCTATGAAGAGGTTGCCGAGATCATCGAGTTTGTGAACCTCTAAGACACGTGAAGTGGGGGTTTTGCCATCAATGGCGGTTGTACCGAAGATCATGTAGCCGACTTCGAGGGCGAACTCGAATGCTTTCCGCTTAATTTCCTCGTTACTGGAACTCGAGGTAAGATCTAATGCTCGACTGGGATTGTACATGTTTTTCAGACTCGTTTGCCTAGAATGTGCGCACATGCTTTGGATCAGGTGGAAGTGAGGATAAGTCTAATGGTGAATAGTGATCACAACCTCACTTTAGGGGAGAACGCGTCTGCCTCCCAGAATCCCCCAGCCCCGACTCAGGGTGATTAACCCCATACTCATAGATACCATTGTAGAGGTACTCAATCTCCTTACCCCAGCCAGGCCAACTCAGCTTCCCCCTACAGTCCACCATCATGGAACCATACTGTTCCCAAAACCAGAGTATGTTGCCACCCAAAAGCTGGGCAAGCAAGCTCACGTCGATGAGCTTCTCCTCGGCCAGTGTACCTAGACCCTGATAATAGGATGCCCACAGCATCCAAACCTTGTACCTGTCCTTGTTCTTACAGAGTCGATTCCAGTCCTGGACGTCCTCCATCTCGATGTCTTGTAGTTTTAGGTTAGCCTCCATCATCTCGGGTGACACGAGGGCCTGATACACCCCCATGAGTAGTTGCGCTTGTCTTGTCTCGAGTTCTCGGTCACGTGTCTCCTGCTCCTTTTTCTTGGATTCCTCCGCTCTCTTGTTTGTGTTGATGTAGCTTCTTACCGCGATGAATGCGGCGATTAGGATTCCGGCTACTCCGATTATCTGAGTAATGTATGCTATGTACTGTAGTTCAACTAGGTCAACCATAGAATCACTGGAGAAGAGTCAGGTGGAAGCGGGGATAAGGCTAATGCCCCACACACATAGAGAAAATATCAGATTAGAAACGCGCGCGCTGTATTGAGTGCGATTTGCTTCACGTAATAAACTGACCCTTCGAATCGCGCGCGCGCGTGCAGCTCGAAGCTTCCTTGAGATGCAATGTTCGCGCGCGCCAGAGAAACGTAGGGCTCAGCCAACTGCACCTACCTCTACGTGATGCGTGGGGCTTTATCATGTCATCATAGGAGCGCGCGCAGCGCTGTGGGAACACTTAATTCGGAGAGTCTCCATGCACAATAAGAATCTCGAATCTGGGATAGAATAAATGGACATGACCGAGATAGATAAGCGACCACTAAGGGAAGACCAACTCAGAGCCTTCCTGAAGGAGGACCTAGGCTACGGAGACATCACCTCAGAGGCCCTCATACCAGCCGAACAGCGAGCCCACGCCAGACTATTTTACAGGGAGAATGGTGTCGCAGCAGGCCTCAAGGAGGCCCGCATAATCTTCACGATGCTTGGATGCGAAGCCACACAGCTTGAAAGAGATGGGAACTGGGTCTCAGCCGGCGGGACGCTTCTCGAGTTCGACGGCCCCGCGAGGAGCCTTCTTATGGGGGAGAGGGTTGCCCTCAACGTCGTCTCCCACATGGCTGGGATCGCTACAGCTACCGCTGAGGTCGTGGAGAAGGTCAGGAAGACCAACCCCAACACGAGGGTCGCTGCTACCCGTAAAACCACGCCGGGTTTAAGAGCCCTCGAGAAGAGGGCGGTGGAGCTGGGTGGAGGTGACACTCACCGCCTCGGATTGGACGACTGCGTCCTGATCAAGGACAACCACCTTGAACTACTCCCAAGCATATCGGACGCCGTCAAACTCGCAAAGGAGCGGGTAAGCTTCACGAAGAAGATCGAGGTCGAGGTACGGTGCTTCGAGGAGGCTGAGGAGGCAGCGTTGGCGGGCGCCGACATAGTAATGCTCGACAACATGAAGCCACCCACGATCCGGGAATGCCTGAGGAGGCTGAGTGAGGCCGGCCTCCGCACCCGCTGCATCTACGAGGCAAGCGGAGGCATAACCGAGGAGAACGCCGCCGACTACGCGGCCGCCGGAGTAGACGTAGTATCACTAGGGTGTCTCACTCACTCGGTTCGCGCCCTCGACGTGAAGCTGGAGATTAGATTGACTGGGGGCACCAGCGCCTGAACCCGGCGAATGTTAAGGCGCTTCAGGTTAAGGTTAGGGAGACGCTGAGGGAGAAGAACGCCATCCTCCTCGCCCACAACTATATGGTGCCGGAGATACAGGAGATCGCGGACTACGTCGGTGACAGCTTGGAGCTATGCAGGAAGGACCAGGGCGTCGACGCGGACATGATTGTATTCTGCGGCGTAGACTTTATGGCTGAGACGGCGAGCATCCTCAACCCGGATAAGAAGGTGATTCACCCGAACCCAGCGGCTCGGTGCCCCATGGCTGCTCAGCTCCCGGCGAGGACTCTAATCGAGGCGAAGAGGGCCAACCCAGGGGTGCCCGTTGTCCTCTACGTTAACACCCTCGCAGATGCGAAGGCGGAAGCCGACGTGGTGTGTACCTCGGCGAACGCTGCGGAGATCATCGGGAAGCTCGACGCCGACACGGTGCTCTTCGGCCCCGACTGGAATCTACTGTACTACGTTGGGAGGAGGGTGCCTGAGAAGACTCTCGTTCCCGTGCCGGCTCACGGGTTCTGTAACACCCACCGCCTGCTCGGTAAGGGTGAGAGGGCGCTGGAGTTGAGAAGGCTGAATCCCGGAGCTGAGCTTCTTGTGCATCCCGAGTGTGAGCCTGAGTTTCAGGATGCAGCCGATTATGTGATCTCAACGGGGGGCATGTATCGGCGCTGCTTGGAGTCCCAGGCTAAGGTCTTCATAATAGCCACCGAGGTAGGGATGATTGATAGGCTTCGTAGGGAGATTCCGGGGAAGGTGTTCCTCCCCGCTGACCCGAATGTTGAGTGCTCCACTATGAAGCGGATAACCCTCATGAATACCTTTGAGGCGATTAGGGACGAGAGGCCGGTTGTTAAGGTTCCCGAGGATTTGAGGCTGCGCGCATTAGTCCCAATTGAGCGCATGCTGGATATGAGCAGGTAGCATCTCCCACATCTTAAGCAACCCTTGCCTGACTTTCTGGAACACACACGAACACATAGTCACAAGTGCAGGTATGCCCCAACATACCAACTCAAGCTGCTGAACCTGCTTTAGCTGAAGCAGATGTTAAAGTCGCATACTCGTTATAAAAAGTTAAAAGACTAACAAGCGACGGATACCCCGAGACGAAATGGCATTCGGCGAACATACGTCAAAGTCCATCACGGGATCAAAATCCAAGGAGCTCATTGGGAAACGAATAATACTCTGCGTGACGGGCAGCGTCGCAGCCATCAGGAGCCCTGACATCGCCAGGGAGCTGATGAGACTAGGGGCAGACGTCTACGTCGTGATGACGAAGATGGCGGAGCACATCGTCCACCCAGACATGTTCGAGTGGTCCACGGGCAACCCAGTCGTCACGGAGCTCACAGGGAAGATTGAGCACGTCCAATACGGGGGGGAGCATGAAAAACACGCGGACCTGATTCTTGTGGCGCCCTCCACCGCCAACACCATCGGCAAGGCGGCGGCGGGGATAGATGACACCCCAGTTACAACGTTCCTTACTACAGCCATCGGCGCGGGAATACCCGTCATTATAGCCCCCGCGATGCACGCCAGCATGTACAGGCACCCCATAGTCAACGAGAACATCGAGAAGCTGAGGAGGATAGGGGTGGAGGTCCTGATGCCCCGATTCGAGGAGGGTAAGGCGAAGATACCCGACACTCCGGAGATAGTTGAAGCAGTCAGGAGGAGGCTGGCTTTTAGAAGAGACTTGGCTGGTCGGAGGTTCCTAATAACGGCTGGGCCGACCCGAGCCTACATAGATGCCTTCAGGTACATATCGAACCCGAGCAGCGGGAAGATGGGGGTCGCGATCGCTGAGGATGCCCTGATGAGGGGCGCTGAGGTGACCCTGGTATATGGGCCTGTGACGTCCCCGCCGCCGCTGGGCGCGAAGGTCGTTGAGGTTGAGACGACTGAGGAGATGCTTAACGCAGTTGTGAAGGAGCTGAAGGAGAAGAAGTATGATGCTGCTATCCTGTCAGCCGCCGCCTCAGACTGGGGGCCAGTTGATAGGGTGATGGAGAAGATTCCCTCGGACCAGGGGGAGTGGGTTCTCCGCCTTAAGGCTCTCCCCAAGGTCATAGCGCGGGTGAAGAAGGCGGACCCCGGGGTGTTCCTCGTCGGGTTCAAGGCTGAGTACAACGTCAGCGAGGAGGAGTTGATTGATAGGAGTTTTAGGAGGCTTCAGGAGATGGGGATGGACCTCATAGTTGCTAACGATGTGTCGAGGGAGAAGCGGGGCTTCGACGTTGATACGAATGAGGTATACATAGTGGACCCGAAGGGGGATGTCCTACATATTCCTTTGACGAGTAAGAGGGAGATCGCAACTAGGCTTCTAGACAAGGTCAAATCACAGATGAAATAAACTCTTTCGCGCGCGCCTCCTCTGGGTTAGAAGAATGCCTGCCAAGTCTTCCCTAGCTTCGCCGGCTCCAGGTTGAAGGCGATGGTCTTCGTGCGCGCTATATGATATGGCATAAAGAAAAAACCAAATATACGGGCTCTTCAAAATAAGGTTGGAATAATTATTTTGCTTGGAACAATAGTTTTGCTCATTTCACTTACGATTCAAATCTGGTTTGTGCTCTGGCGTTCGATGTTGTTGTGAGCGCGCGAATAAGATAAATATGGTTTGTTTACTTTCTTTTTTTGACTCTGTATGCCATGTAAGTGCAAAGAGTGTGGCGAGGTCTTTCCGAGTGCCAAGCAGAGAGATGCTCATGTAGCCAAAGCACATCCGGAGAAGAAGACGCCAAAAGCCACCAAGTCCTCATAGAGCGAAAGATTTTTAATTCTATTTCGCTCATTCGTATTACTCCGTTTTTTTCTGTTTTTCGCACGCGCGAACATTATATAGGGACCTCGGTCTGATTATCATGGGGTGGGATAGTTGAAGGTTGAGTCGAGCGTAACGATTAATCGCAAGGCTGAGGAAGTGTGGAGATTCATAACCGATTGGTCGAACTCCCCCAAGTGGGACATAGGGATCATCGAGATGAAGCAGACCTCAACGGGGCCATTTGGGGTTGGCACGACGTTCACCCAGATACGTCGAAGCACTCCGAAGGAAACGGACATGCGGGTCATCGAATACGAGCTGAACCGGAAGTTCGTCATTGAAGTGCCAACGGGGCCGGGGAAGGGTTCGATATTCACCTACGAGATGCAGGACGTAGAAGGAAAGGCGAGGTTTACCGAAACGGACGACTACACATGGAACGGATTCTACAGAGTGGTAGCGCCATTCCTTGGAGGAACGGTGAGGAGAAATTGTGCAAGCCGTGTGGGCAATATAAAGCGCCTCCTTGAATCCGAGGCAAATCCGTGAGTCTATGTCCGCATTGCTCGCTAGCCTTGTCTTGAGGTGACCTTAGCGCGCGCTGTAATGTGCGCACGCGCCGCTAACTATTTACAGTCCAAGATCGGGCGTACAAGCCCTCTTCATTTACTGAATCTTTTCTAAAACCGTTTCGCCAAATCGCTTAAACTCTTCCCCATCTCTAGCGATCTCAATCCCGGCGCGCATGAGTGCGTTTCAAGCGGATTTTTTCTTACTCTTCGAATTCAGGACTACAGCCGTCTGAATTAGCTTCTTAAACGCAGCCTCATCGATCTTGTCGCTCTCATAGACGTCGATGGCGCGCCTAAGGGTTCCAGGTTGAGTAAACAGGCGTGAGGGGTCCTCCAGCGATGCGCCCTTGTAGAATGTTAACTTGACGTGATCTTTGTAGGTCTCGCCCGTGCAGATGCCCCCATTGTGAGACCAGACCGCTGTTCCAGGCGACGATGGCTTCACCCACTTCCACTCTTCAACGACCTCTGGATCCGCCTCCTTGATGAGGCTGCGTATTCTCTCAAGTGTCTTGCCCCGCCAATCGCCCAGCTCCTTGATTCTTTTGCTAATCAACTCAGACGCCGATTCTTTTGATTCTGTCTTTTTTACGCTCATTTTATCACGGTGAAGCAGTAAAGTTTGTCATTTATTAAGATTTAATTGAAAAATGTAAGGTCTAACCTGCTAGTGTAAACGCTAGGTGAGGCTTCCCTCCGCTACTTTTTCCTTCCAAACTCGTTCGGCTTCATTTTTCTTCCATCGATAATTAGTAGAAATATAGGGCATCATGTCTACACTTTTTTTCGCGCACGAGTCCCCGGCTACACTTATGAGGAGATCTCAGCTGGCATCGTCCTAGGCGTTGTGGTACTCGTCTGGCTGAGAAGAAGACAAAAGAGACCTCTTGTCTGGGTTCGGGAGTCATAATCTCAAAAAAAAAATAAAGAAGAGTTTAAAATGCCGTGACGATTACGGTGTTGGACTCCGTGAGATATCGGGGGAGTTTAGCCTTCTGTGCTGCCTGTGACCAGGCGCCACGCCACTCAACATACTTGTCGAGGGATTTATCCGAGGTTACTACGAAAGTATAACTCTCGACCACACCCCATGGGTTACCCCAGAAGATCACGTCGAAACCGTGCTCTTTACCGTTCTCCTTCATCTTGTTGAAGTATTCGCTTAGATCTTTGCTAGACGCATTAAGTGTAACTTCGTTTATTGGGCAATGTGATATGTACATATGCTTCAAATTCATTTTCACCATTTTTTTCAAACTTTGTAAGATTTATTTTCAGTAAATGAAAAATTAATCTCTTATTTATAATATTCAACTAAGTATTTATCATTTGGGGTTTGAGTTTGAGCCATAGCCTCATCTTTTTTAGGGATCGCATACGTTATTTTTGTTGAATGAGAGAAAAATTATATTAATATTAAAACTAATCTGTAATATGCAAGTTCCATTAACCGCTAGATGGTCTTACTTCCGGCGGATATTGGGTTTGACAAATAAAAATGATGTGAGTTGAAATGAAGTACCTCTATTTGGTTAGAGTGAAATGGACTCCCAAGGCTATGAAGGGAGGAATGGAGTTCTTCAAGAAATGGATGAAGGAGCACGACAACGTCTGTAAGGTAAACAATGTCAAATGCATCTGGAGCGGGGTTTCCTATGGAACTACCGAGGATAGTGCGTTTTTCTATGACACAGATCTCTGCCTAGCGGAGTTCCATGCCTTCAAGGCTAAGATATTTGAGATTATGGGCGGCGACAACGTAGACTACGGCAACACGAGTTCATTCTTATCATGGTCTGCAATTTGAAGAGCAACTTCCCTCCTTTTTTCATCACTTATCAGCAAGAGGGCGCTCAAACAAAAATAAATTGTGTGGGTTTGATTGCATTTTTATTTATACGCACAGACAAGTCTACCTATTTTATCAGGCACGCGCGCATGGAAAAATACAATGTGAAGAGCTGGTTCCTATTATGCGGAAAAGGACAATTATCGCTATTTTAGCGTTAGGAATTTTCGTATGGGGAGCGACGGCATTTTTCACTGCAAACCGTCTCAAAGATGAGATCATGGCAAATAGTATAAACAATCATGTAAGATGAATCCATGATGTGGGAACTCGGAGATCTATTAATTTTCGGCTCGATCATGATCGTAACATGGTTTCTCTTCATCTACAATTGGCCACGCGTCATTCTATACCTGTACAAGAGAGCGATCCTCGTTAAAGGATTCGGCGAAGGCCCCATCCCTGTCAACACGTTCCAAACGGAGTCCCAGGAGCTCTTCGCGGATCCCATCCACCCGCCCGCCTCGGCCTCGAACCTGGGAACCACCGGAGTTAACCGCGACACGCTTATCACGATCGGCTGGCTTGACCTCAGAAAAGAGCCGCTAGTTTTGCACGTCCCGGAGATGAACGGCCGCTACTACGCTGTGCAGTTTACCAACCCTTCTAACAACACAGTCTTCGCCTACGTCGGCAGGCGCACCACGGGAACCCAAGCCGGCGACTACCTCATCACGGGGCCGAACCGGAAAATACAGGCGCCCAGCGGCATGAAGCAGATATCCTCGCCGAACAACTCGGTGCTGGTCATCGGTCGAGTCCTCGTAGAGAGCGACAGCGACCTGCCAGCCGCCCATCACCTTGCCGAGCAGATTCGGCTCACGCCGCTGAACCAGGAGGGATCGATATAAGCGCCAGAACTTACAGGTATCTTACCGTACTCATCGGCGTGGTAATCGGCTTTTTCTTCATCAATTTGTTCATATTCAATCCCGGTGCAAGAACCGTGCGTAACGACGTGATACAGGGCTTCTTCGTCGGCTTCGGGCTTGCGTTTATCACGCTCCAGATTTTGGGGAGGATCAAGGCCACGAAGGTAAACGGCTGGACCACCATGTTCAGGTGCGTCGAGCCTGGAATCGGCTTTTTATCCAGGGCCGCGTGCGCATTAACTTTTCCTGGTCCGATAAACGCGCCGCAGGAGGCGATGTACTGGACGACGGACGTGGATGGCGCGGGTCACGTGCTGTCAGGAGCGCACAACTACGTGATGCACTTCCCGGCGGGGCAGCTCCCACCGAACGATGCGTTCTGGTCGCTGACCATGGGCGATGATCACAATCGCTTTGTGCCGAACCCGATAAATCGGTATAGCGTGAGTGACCGGTCGGGGCTCGTGCCGAACGCCGACGGTTCTGTCGACATATATTTACAGAACGTAGCTCCGGCGGGCCATGAATCAAACTGGTTGCCCGCACCTGCGGGCAAATTCATACTTTGGCTGCGTGTGTACCAGCCCGGCCCAGCCATCCTGAGCGGTGAGTACCGCGTGCCGCCGGTGGTTGAGACTTGCTTACAGTAAGATTTCCGGGTTTTCTCGCCGCGCGCGCCTAGCTGGATGCAAATTCAGCAACCAGTAAAATAACTCCAATAAATGCTATTCCTATCCCAAGATAAATTGCTGAGTTCACATCTATGAATATGGTGTTAGTTTTAGATCTAATCTTCGTCACTAATGCGATTATTATTCCAGTGAGAAGTAAAATGATGCCTAATCTACCAAGAGTCCTAGTATACCACATGGACATCTTTTTCGATAATCACTCAGTAATTGCTATTTAAATAGGTTGACGACAAGCAACGCGTGTCTTTGCAGTTTAAATTTTATATTAAACTACGCGCGCTTGTGCCAGACGTCGACGGTTTCAGTCGACATTTACATTCAGAACACCGCTCCAGTGGACCATGAATCCAACTGGTTGCCCGCGCCAGCAGGCAAATTCGCACTCTTGCTGCGCCTAACAGCCCGGCCCGGCCATCCTGAACGGCGAGTATAAGGTGCCGCCAGTCATCGAGGCGAAATGATGCTGAAGCGCGCGTGAATTCAGCTGGAAGTACTAGAGGCTCTACCTCGATTCAAAAAACGCTATTGCGCACGCGCAATCGGCTCGATTTGACCCATAAAAAACTACTCTGTTATTATCTGAATAACAGGAAGCCATCAGTGCGTGAACGCTTTTATAACAATTCGGTTCACGAACGAACCATGATAAACGACCCTAGTCAGATAATTGACCTGAGATCATGCCTTGACTATATAGAGAACGTTCTAGGCAAGCTCATCAGAGTCAACGTCGAAGTGGATCCGAAATACGAGATCGCCGGGATCATCCATAAAATGGCAAACCAGGGCAACTTCAACGCAGTCATCTTCGAGAAGGTCAAAGGCTACGACGTTCCGGTCGTCACGAACCTAACGAAGGCAACCACGGAGCAGCTATTCAAAACCGGGCCGCGGCCGTACCCGGGGATAGTCGAGATAATAGAGAGAGCCCAAAGGGAGCCCATCATGCCGAAGATAGTGCCGAAAATCGGGGCTCCCTGCAAGGAGGTGATCATCAAGGATGACATCGACCTCATGAAGATGTTTTCCATCTGCACGCAAACCGAGATGGATGGTGGCCCGTATATCTCCTCAGGTCTCGTGTTCGCTAAAGATCCGGAGACGGGCGAGTCAAACTGGTCAATCCACCGGATGTGCGTGAAGGGACCGAGCAAGGTCAACATTTGGCTCTGTTACTTCCGCCACCTACACGACTTCTACAGGAAGGCCGAGGCAATGGGAAGGCCTCTGGAGGTCGCGATCGCCATAGGTGTGGAGCCCGCCATCATGATCGGGTCAACGGGAGGGAAGGCCGGCCTGGTGAGGCAGCTGGGAAGGGACCACGAGGCGAAGCTTAGCTGCGCCTTCGCACAGCGCCCGATAGAGCTGGTCAAGTGTGAGACGGTGGACGTCGAGGTGCCTGCCAGAGCGGAGATCGTGTTGGAGGGGGAGATACCGCCACACATACGTGAAAGAGAGGATAGCAACACCGGCAAGGGTTTCGCGTTTCCAGAGGCCTCAGGCTACCTTGGTGACGCCCGCGACGTTCCAATCGTTAACATCAGGTGTGTAACTCATAGGCGAGATCCACTGTACCACACGGTGGTGACTACACATGGCATGTCCGAATCCATGTTCGATGTGGTGACCTTCTCCTCGCTTGTGAAGGAGATAACGGACATAGCTCCTAAGCAGATCATGGGCATCAGCACCTTGGCGGGAGTTCTGGCAATCAAGTACAGGAAGGAGAATATCGAGGACGAGGGGATGCAAGTGAATGTGTTGATGCGGGCGCTTAGCGTCGCTAAGGACCAGCAGCTCGCAGTTGTCGTGGATGAGGATGTCGACATAGATGACGCTAAGGAGATCTTTCGGGCTATTTCGAGCAGGTGCGAGGCTCCGGATGCTATATTTATGGTTCCTGGGGCTCGGGCCCACGAATTTAATCCGAGAAGCGAGGACGGGATCTTAACGAAGATTGGTATAGATGCAACGATCCCGTTGAGGAAGAAGAAGCTCGTGACCAGGCCGGTCTTCAGGGACGTCGGCGATCTATCAAGGTATATTGCACCGATGCAAACCGTGACGCAGGTTCGCGATTATGGAGTGGAAACAATTTCCGATTTAGCTGAGAAAATCTGACTTCACACTTCCCGCACATGCCCGTTTCGCTCACGAGTCTAGTCGCCTCCATCAAGTTGAGGAGTTAGGTTTCCCTTGAGTGCGTATCTCTTCGTATCTTGGTTCTGGAATAGTGGTCACCGGTACGCTTTCGTGTGTGCATTCAATCCATTAGAGCGCGCGCGCTTTCACGCGCAAACATCAGTGATATTGCCTTGCCTATTCCACGCCCTCCACCTGTGATGAAGGCGACTTATTGAGAAGTTTCGCTGTGCAACCCTCCTTTTTTCTCTGGAATGACTTCGTTCACGCAACTCAACGCGTTTAATATCCTCGGAAATCCCATGTACGGAAGGCACTGCGTTATAGCCGAAACTATCAGCTCCTTATCGTTTCCTACGTTCAAGTTTCCCCGAATATGTGACTTCACCTGACTCTCACAACCACCCAAAGCACTTACGATACACAAGGTCAGCAATTCCCTAGTTTTTAAATCAAGACCGTTTCTCGTGTAGATGTCGCCAAAACAAAAAGCCGACAGATACTCATAGATGTGCTTCTGATTCTCCGGGCATTCCTCGACATCTCATGGATGGCGTCGCCAAAGATGGACACCTGCAACTTCAAACCCTCATCGAAGCGTTCATTTTCCTCGACGCGTCTCTGGCTTTCAAGCGGCAATCTTATGCTTCTCTCCTTGAAGACATCGTTGACCTGCTCCAGCGCGTTCAGTGTCCTTGGAAAACCTATGTATGGGGCACACTGGTAAATCGCCTCCTTGATCTCTTCCGGCTTTAACCCAACGTTGAGAGCTGCCCCAACATGTAACCGGAGTTGGGGTAGGGTCTGATTCGTTGCCAGGACCACTAACGTAATCAGTTCTCGCTGTTTGTCATCCATGTTACCGTGATAAAAAACTTCACCAAAGGCGAAGCGGTATATGATATCGAGGAAATCAGGGTCCAATGCGTATTCATGAGGCTTAGCATCGCCAAATAACGACGCACGTTTTTGGTTGCTTAATTCTCTTCTATCCATGTTTGTCTCCCTATCTAATTTCCTTACCGTTTTTCCAACATAAACACTATGACTATTTTTCCACCATCTACAATTCGTGAGGCTGGCCAACTGTTGATAGATGAGAAAAAGACTTTGGCTCCATGCCAGTGCTCGTCTCTCAGAACGATAAAGATAACCTTACAGGTGCGACCATGTCTTCCTCATACTTACTCGCTATGATTTCTTTCCATTCGGTGACGATCAGAATCTGCCCCGTCGCGCGCAGTGCTTAGCGCTTCTGTTTGGATTTTTCCTTACATTTTAGGCATCTTAACATCAGTGTCGCCCTATCGGGTGACTCGCCGAATAAAGGGTTTTTAGCCCCGCAAGTGGCACAGTCTCCGCCCCACGCCTGCCGCTCATCCATCTTAGATGGCATCAGACTCATCTACGTGGTTAGAGACTGCGCCGACCCTTATTTAACGGAATAGATGTCGCATTGAGCAGCCATGCGAAGTCCGTCTAAGCAGGGACCCAAGTTAAAAAGCAACGATCCGCTGATCGACGCTGATAGATTGATCGATTTTATGGTGCGCGTTTCTTAATTTTATTTATTTGTGTCAAGCTCTCGAAGCCATTTCGACACATCGTTCTGCGCGTTTTTGACCCCGCTACCCCTTAGGGAGAGGCCCCTTACTACGGTCGATTTCGGGCATAGTTTCTTAATATCCTCCACGCTTCTGCCGAGTTGGCTTCCCTCGTTTGTGCAGAATGGTGCTATGGTTTTATTGGATAAATCATGCTCGGATAGGAACGTCACAACGGGCATTGGGATAGTTCCCCACCAGTTGGGGTAGCCTAGGAAGACCATGTCGTAGGGTTTCATGTCGTCTATCTTCGTCTTCAAAATGGGCTTGTAATTCTCTCGAAGCTCCTTCTTCGCCTGGTTTACGCACTCATTATAGTCTCTAGGATAAAGATTCACAGATATTATTTCGAAGATGTCGCCGCCGACTTTTTCGTGTATCTGTTGGGCGACCACTCGAGTGTTGCCAGAGTGGGAAAAATAAGCAACGAGAAAATTGTTAGACATACTTTAACCTCCTACTCTGCTCGCTTCCGGAACCTCGGGAGCACGTCCCGCGAGATCAACTGCACGTCTCTCAGCACGCTTGGCCCAGGCCCATTGACCAGAAACGTGACGAGGCCGATCCCTCGACTCTTGTAATCGTCGATTCGCTTGACCACCTCCTCCATCGTAACCTTTGGAGCCAAGCTGCCCACACGTATGAATGCCCCCTTTCTGATGGCGTGGTAGTCTCTCCCAACGGCTTCGCAGTATTTTTCGAGGACCGACAGCTTGTGGTCCAGCTCACTTAGATCCGTTGTCACGAGGTGGCTGATGTCTGCGTGTTTCGCCGCTATCTTTAGGGTTACCTTCTCACCCGATCCCCCGATCAGAATCGGAATATTTTTCTGTATAGGTTGGGGTGAGTTCAGGACGTTATCCACGGTATACAATTTACCGTTGTATGTTGTGCGCTCCTGCGTAAACATCGATTTACATATCTCTACGCTCTCAAGCAGTCCCCGAAGCCTCTCCTTCTTCGAGGGAAATCCCCCCATGAAGCCCTTGAACTCCGCCTCGTGCCAACCCGCACCTATACCGAATATCAGTCTCCCTCCCGAGATCCTGTCCACGGTTGTCGCCATCTTAGCGAGAATGGTTGGTCTCCGATAGGCGTAGCATGTTACCAGGGTACCAAGCTTTATTCTATTTGTGACTGCTGCGAGTGCGGCTAGAGTCGTCCAGCATTCGAGTGGGTGATTCTCTACGCCGTTAGGGTTACCCATGTTCATTAGATGGTCGGTTAGCGTGAATAGGTCGAAGTTCGCTTTCTCCGTCGTCTGGCAGATCTGCTTCATCTCTTCGTAGGATTTGCCCTCTGGTGGGGCATGGATTTCAAACCATATGTTGTCTGTCATTCAGCTTCCTCCACGTTTAATCAAAATTTCTTTTGATTCGAGTGATAGTATAGTAGTAAAACTAGGCTCATATTTACATCGTATGCACACAGAGTATACCCAGTTACAAATAGTTTCTACGACTGATTCTGGGCCTGATTACTATTATAGCGCGCGTGTGTATGGGATGTGAACGTAAGAAAATGCGCGTTCGAAGAGTGTGGGTTTCGTGTTCGCACCAACTTCTTCGTTCAGATGAGTTATAGTAGATTCCAACTATCAATTACCATTTATGATAAGATGTGTATGAGCTTGGAATATTATTAGCACGCGCATACGCGTGCGCGAACTTGAAGATGAGGGAAAAAATGATGTAGTGGATGAAGTCGTAGAGCAGGTCTTGGACTATTGCATGGAGACCCGTAAGGCCTGGATTATAGATAAGCAAGTCGAGGAGATGTTAAAGGATCTGGAGAAGGAACTTCAAGAACAGGTTCGTAGCAGTTTCGCATGCGCTTATCCGAAGCACATCCTCGAAGGTATCCACACCGATCCCCCTGAAAGCTATAAAATTTCACTGATGAAGCCACGCGCTCAGGTTCGCGCCAAAATATTTAAGATCCAAAACCCCACAGAGAAGCAGGGTAGTCATCTTGAGCTTACCATCGATGACTGAATTCTACAACAAGTTTAAGGATGACCCTGACGCCGCCAAGGAAGAAGCCTTCAAGCTGGGCGAAGCCATGGGCAAAGCCTACACCAGTAAGCACAACATAAAGGGCGAAGACATAGAGACTATGTCGAAGGTCCTTAACGCCATCCTACAGCAAACATCGACCGTGACTACCATTCAAGGCAACAAGGCAATAGTCGCTAACAAGGGCTTCTGCCCAATAATGGCCTCCTCGATGTCGCTTAACCTCCCATGGAAGTGGCTCTGCAGTAACTTCGGATGGCCAGTAGTACAAGGAATAGTCCATTCGGTCAATCCCAACGCCAAGCTGAATATCGGCTCATGGCGCGCCACAGGCGGTAAAGTCTGCGAGCATATATATGAGATATAACAAATCACAACAATTGGGATGCCAAGATGGCTTCGAGGGAGAAAAACCTCGGGAGAACAACCAGCCTAGCGGTAATTCAAACATTTCATGTCGATGAGCAGGGCGAAGAACACCAAAAGTCAGGCTATGAAGTCCTAGAGTCCATAGCAAACCTCTACTCACTAGAACCTCCAAAACAGGATGACCAGACCCTCACCCTCAACCTAGAAGATTTACAGTGCAGCCTCAAACTAGTGAAAAGTGAAGCCTCAAACGCCTTCATAACAGTTGTAAAACGCCCAGATGGCGTCAAGTATAGAGGACTAGAAGAGGATACTTCGGCCTACGAGCAAGGTATTCACAAAATATTGATGTCCTTACCGGATAATCCCACAGCCACCTTCTCCGTCTACATAGTCATTAACGATACTCGTGACGACGCTCAAGCAACCCTCAAAGAGTACCTAGCTCATCAAACCCAGAGCCATATAAGCTCGGGAATCATCCGAGGCGGCTTTCTCGCTATGTGGGGAAGCACACAGCAAGAGGTCGAGATGAAGACCGTTGAACGAAGCTTTCTCCTCTCCTCGTTTGACGCATCAATTACCAAAAAAATGAGTTCGGAGCTTCTAGAGGAAATCGGCACCATCGCATCCATCGAAGGGGAGATCCACAGGCTACACAGGATGCGTCAACCATTCTTCAGAATGATAAGCACAGTGGAAGAAGATACAAACAAGACGGTTGATGAATTAATCAGCAAAAGTTTCCTCAACTCAACCAAATTAGAGGATCTTGAGGAGTCCTTGAAGATGGTCACCGGCAGGTTTTCAACACTATCCATGATGGCTGGAGCGGTGAGACGGGATAACATAACAGTCGGTTACATGTTAGACGAGGTCGAAAACCTCCTGAAACGCTGGAACGAATCTCAGGTAGAGGGCTACCCAACCGTCTATATGATGGAGATGATAGAATGTAAGGCTCTGAGCAAACCTTTCAGGGACTTCATAGATCGAATCGAATCGCTAAGAGTTGAGCTGGAGACTGTTCTGGATACTGTTAGAACCTATTTAAGTGTTGAGCAGCAGAAGCTAGGCGTCGAGGAGCAGAAGTCTTCGAAGAGTCTGTTGGCTAAGTTGGTGAACCTCCAGGAGGCTCTTAACAAGCTCGAGGTTCTGATAGTCGCATTTTACATCACGGAGATGGCTGGCCTCCTCTTCGAGGTTATCTCACGAGACATCGCACCGCTGCTGACGGCTATCTTCGTGCCTTTGGCTTTTGTAGTGTCCCTGGGTCTTACTCGTTTAATACATTCTAACCGAGAGAAATAGCGTCTACTGCACGATCAACAAATCAGTCTTGTCAAGTAAAGAGCGTCTTCCTAGTATATTTTCGCGTGTGTAGATCGCTACTACGCGTGCAGTGAGTAAATAAACATCTGTCGTAAGATGATATCGTGGTATGATGGATCCCGTAGTGCACTTCGAGATGCCGTATGAGGAGAGGGAGCGCCTCATCAAGTTCTACAAGACGGCCTTCGGTTGGGTAATGGAGAAGGAGGGGGAGGAGATGGGCAACTATGTAACAGCCTCCACAACCGAGACCGACGAGAAGGGGAGACCGAAGAGACCCGGCGCCATAAACGGTGGCTTTTTTCCGAAGAAACCGGACTGGCCAAGCCAGATCCCCGCGGTGGTGGTTGCGGTGAACGACATCAAGAAGGCGATGCAGAGAGTCACCGGTGCAGGCGGGAAGATCCTGGGGGAGCCGGTGGAGATCCCCACAGTCGGGATGTATGTCTCGTTCCTCGACTCGGAGGGTAACAGGGTCAGCCTACTACAGCCTAATCCCATGTAGCGACGCGCTTCAACCCATGGATCATTGAAGGTGACTACGGAGAATTGCACACACTGGAGCTCGCCGGCGTAACCTCGGGATACGCTGGAAAGCAGATACTCCACAACATCACATTCAAGGCACAGGAGTCCGCGATCTACGTCGTCTTAGGACCCAACGGAGCGGGGAAGACCACCCTATTCAGAACCATCGCAGGGATACTGGAGCCCTACTCCGGACACGTACTATTCGACGGCGAAGACCTGGCACAGTCTAAGGAGGCCCGGAGAAAAATCAACTACCTATCCCACTACAACGCTATACCCGAGGAGATGACGGTCCACCGAGCCCTCGACTTCTACGCCAAGATAGAGGGCGGCGACGCCGACGAAGTCATCACCCTACTGAACCTCGAGGAGCTCGTGGACAAGAAGGCCTCAGATTCTATCTCAGGGGCTGAAGAAGAGAGTCTCAATCGCGAAGGTCTTCCTCAGGGAGAGGGATCTCTACCTTCTCGACGAACCAACGTCGAACCTCGACCCGGCGGTCTCCCGGGAGATAAGAGACATCCTTCTGAAGCTCTCGAAGGACAGGATAGTGCTCTATTCGTCGCACAACCTCTATGAGGCATTGGACGTTGGAACGAACCTTATACTGGTTCGCGACGGCTCAATAGGCATCTTCGATAAGATAAGCAACCTGAAGTCGAAGGAATACAGGGTCGGAATCAAGGCCACTACGGACATATCGAATATAATAGACGCGAAACTCGGGGAAGGCGGCTACTACGTCCTCAGCGTCCCCACCCCAGAGGAGGCCGGACTCGCACTAAGGAAATTGGTGGAAAAAGGCGTGCTCGTGACCGAGATGCGTCGACTCGACAACCCGCTCCAAGATCTATTCGAGGACGGCAGTGACCACCGAACCAGGAGGGAGGGATCGAGTTGAGCAGCGGCCTGGGTGTAACCATAGCGAGGAGAAGCATCTCCCTCAGCAAGAGCTACTTCGCAATAGGAGTATTCATGGCCATACTCGCCATCCTCATCTCAAACCTACCCAGCGCGATCGGAAATCTGCCAGCGAACTCAACGGGGACGAGCCGCATAGACGTCAAGCAGGCACTCCCACTCGTCTCGATCCCGCTGCAGGTCTTCGCAGCCATCCTCTTTTCAACCTCCATCACTCTACTATATGTCTACGACAGGAACAACGGAGTTCTCGAGTACTTCCTGTCGCTCGGCATGGACCAGCGAGACGTATACCGGCAATACCTCAAGGCGGTTCTGATCCTCGCGTCGGGAATAGTGAGTTTCGAGGTCATCATAAACGCGGTCGTGGGGCTACTAGTGGGGCTAAATAAGTTGACCCTTCTCGAGGTCTCTGGGCTCGTTGTCGTGATCGCCCTCCCGATCGTCTCCTTCCAGACTCTCCTCATGATGGCGTTCAGCTCGCTGCAGAAGCAGAGAATCGGCTCAAACCAGCCCCTAGGAGTAGTGATCGGGGTCCTCATGGTCATGCCAGCCTACATAGCTCCACTCGCCTTCCCCACGCTTGCACTCACCGTCGATCTAGTTCTAGCGGGGGTCATCGCCGCCCTAGGCTTGTTGATGTACCTCTCCTCAGGCAGGCTGATCAGCAGAGAGAAGCTACTCCCATGAAGCGCGCAATTCTTCTCCGACTTCTTGCTGCACACACGCGCGCACTTTATAGGTGTAACGTTTGAAATTAATTCGCTAAGAGACCCCTGAGAGGCATCAACGTGAACTGAGACCCTTTTTAGCGTTCCACCTATTAACCCAAAAATACTGCATAATGTCATCGCCACTTTTCTTCTAAAGTCCAATTGCATCTAATGGGTTAATAATGATCATCACCTTCTATACTGGAATATCTATAAAACCACTCAAATCGGCATCACTCGGTGAGGAAGTTCTTAAATGCGTATGCACACAACCTATTTTATCTGGGGGTGGATCATCAAATTCAATCATGCTTTTATCACCGACCTTTGGATTCACCAATTGAAAATCCACCTTTTTATCCTTCACAATGTATGCTCCTGTTTCAAGCTGTTCTTGATTACTCAATTCTCTGAGTATTTTTAATTGTTCACAAATTTGGTGATCAAATAGAAGGCGAACTGGGTTTGAAGCTTAAAAGACATCAACTTTGTTCTGTCCACTTGGGCTAGATGTTTGAATAGCCTCGATCTCGCTATCGTCTTTAAAAAATAGCTTGCACGTGCGTATTCTAGGATGCATGGAACCGAACAAGTTTATTGAAAATGGCTTTAAGCTATTTACCCTGCCATGGGATAGATGAGCTGCCAATGGAATTAGAAATAGTTTAGACTCGATTAAAAGATGAGTAGCTATGCGTTACCTCAACTATTTTATGCATAGTAGCACAGGTAGTTCAAGTTATGAGTCTAGAAACTCTCAAGTCCCACGCATTCGACGTCAGCGGAATTAAAACAGTAAACATTGTACCCTCACCTAACTTCGATTCGTATGTTATTTTCCCGCCATGTGCCTCAATCAACTTCTTGCATATTGCCAATCCGAGACCTGTTCCATTGGGCTTTGTCGTGTAGAATGGGGTGAATAAGTTTCTACATGCTTCATCGTCTAAACCTCGACCGGTGTCTTTCACAATTATATGTGCAGTCTGGTCTACATTCTTGATCTCGACTGTTAGGGTACCGCTGTCCGGCATTGCCTCGACTGCGTTTTTGATGAGGTTGTCAACGATTCGTCGCATACGTATTTGGTCAACTTCCACTTTTAGGGGAGTCAGCCTTTTCACTATTCTGAGATTTGCTGGTATGTTTGCATCTGTAATCGATTTCTCGACGAGTTCGTCTAATTCGATGGGGCTTCTGTTTATGGACTCAGGCCTGGCCATCGCTTTGAGGTCATCTAATATCTTCACAGCATAAGCCACGCTATCGTCGATCTTTTGTGTGAGTTCATCCAGCCGATCGGGTTTACTGCGTATCATATAGGAGGCTGACTGGATTACCTGGAGCGGCCCTCTGAGGTCGTGGCGAACCATGCTGCTTATCCTTTCCATCTCTTCGAGCAGCTCCTTCAGATGGGTCTCTCTTCGTCTTCTATCCTCTTCAGATTGAATAATCCTTTCTAAGGCAGATGAGATCTGCCCCACTAGTATCTGTATTAAGCTTAGGTCTGCCTCGGTGAAGGCGGATGGTCTGTCATCCTCAACGTTTAGAATGGCGAATGGGTGGCCGGCGACGATTATGGGTATAGCAAGAGCGGAAAATCGTACCGCCATTCCTGGCGCTGTTAAATAATCGGGGTCGAGGTTCGTGTCCCGAACCAACTGTGGCATACCTATTTCTATTGCCCTTGATGTGATACTCGGCTTAGAGAGGTTAGACACCAACTCGGTGAGATCTCGGACCCTCTACATCTAATGTACTTTACATTGTTTCCCTCTATCAAGCCTATGCCCGCGAAGTCAAAGCCAAGAATCATACTCAGTGTCTCTATCGAAGTATCCCAGATCTCTTCCCTCGTCGAAGCACCGGCGAGCCTCTCAGCGCTTTCATGGAGTTGAACGAGCTTGGTCTGGTGGCGTTTCCTATCGGAGATATCTCTAGCAATCACCAAAACGGCTGGTTTTCCCCTATACTCCGTTAGGTTAACGACCAACTCAGCGTCTATCGTCTGCCCATCTTTTCTAACCACATTCAGCTCATACCTATCCGGCTGAGGTTCTCCCCTCTGCCTTGCGAGTGTTCTCTGCTTCAGCAACTCATTCTCGTCATCTGTTAAGAAATGCGATATGTCTTTCCCGATTAGTTCAGCTACATTGTCGTAACATAGAAGTTTAGCAATTATAGGGTTTGCATAGATGATAACCGTACCCGATAATAATAACACGGATTCGAGCGATGAGTCAAGCAGCTTCTGATAGGTCTCCACGGATTCTTTGATTGTTTTAAGCTGATTGATCCTTATGATTGCTGACGCGAGGTGTTCGGATAGCACTTCACAGATGCGCCGATCCTCATTTGTGAAAGCGTTTATGCCTTCTTTCTCCAGATTTATGACAGCGACAACTACTCCGCCAACTTTCACCGGTATATCCATCTCAGAGAAGAGAGGTACATCAGTATTGTCCATAAAATAATCATCATCAAGTCGAACATCCTGAACAAGCTGCGACTCCCCTGTTTTAACTGCTCTAACAGTGATTCCTCTACCATCTAGAGGCAAGTCTGGAACGCGCCTCTTCCCGTCATCTCTCGAGCAGATGAAACTGATGTGACCATCCTTCACTATGCCAAAGGCCCCCTCCTTGAAGCCGAGCAGCTTCTCGATGATTTTGAAACTGTAACTCGCTACACCTTCCAAGGTGTCGATTTTAGCTAGATCTGCAGCGTGTCTCTGGAGTGTTTCGAGATTTGTCGCATAACGTTCAACGGATTCGTTGAGTCGTATCCTCTGTATAGTCGAAGCCACGTGCTCTGAAAGGATCTCTAACAACTTCTGGTCTGTCTCGTCGAAGGCGCCAAGCTCAAGACTCTCGAAGTTTATTACCGCTATCGTTTCACCACCGAGAATGATAGGAACCGCAAGCTCGGACATCGATTCTATTTTTCCTCTTAAATAATTAGGGTCGTCTCGCACGTCTCTCACTAAGATAGACTTCTTCTCCTTAGATGCCTTCACAGTTATACCCCTTCCATTTAGCGGAATCACTCCCCCTAAAGCGGGGCCTCCCCGATGACTAATTGGCACGAGATTACCCTCACTGACCAAGAAGAACACTCCAACTGTGAAGCCCATTACCTTTTCAATTATATCGAGGGAACATTCAGCCACCTTATCGACAGTGACTAAATTTACAAGGCCCGTCGCGTGTCTGTACAGTGCCTCAAGTTTCTCTCTTTCGCTCTTCTCAAGGGCGCGATTTCTCGATTCGACTCTTCTCTTATTCACTATAGAAGCTATACTCTTAGCCAATATTTGGTAGTGAGCGGGATGAATCTCCTTTTTTATGTAGTCGTCGACTCCCACCTCAAAAGCGCTTTCGGCAACCTCTTCGCTTCCCTGCCCAGTGTAAAGAATAATTGGAACATCACTTAATTCCCTTATTTTTTTGGCGAGCTCTAATCCATTCATCTCCGGCATTTTATAATCCGAGATGACGCAGTCGAAGCTTCTGCTCTCCAGCAGCTGTAGGGCTTTTAAAGGGTTTTCCGCGGCCGTGAAATCCATCATAGGGTATAGAGGCTTGATGAATGTTTCAACGAATTCTAGAACTACTGGGTCATCGTCGACATGTAATACATATATGGGGACTTGCGACGTCGCCAAATCGAAATTCGAATCCTTAGGTGCTTTGATAGCTATTTATTAAATTGAATATACACGAAATATACAGACATAATTAAAAAGTAGCGCGGACACTCTACATAAACAAAAACCTTATAGGAAGCGTACACTATCATAAAGTATCGTAAAGTGTTATAAAGCATATGAAGGTCCCTGAGATAGTAGAGATAGAGCTAGGTGAACCTTGGAAGCTGCGAGAGAATGGCGCAGCAGTCGCCATCCCCCTCCTTCTGAGAAAAGGTTTGCAGAGGGAACGAAGCTACAGGCTAATCTCCGAGGTTGAAGACCAAGTAAGGCTAATCGACACAGGCAGAATAGAATCGTCTGCAAATACTCAACGGTTCAGACGAGGCCGTATTCATCCGTAAGGGCTCCATCGTAAAGGGAGACACACAGACACGTGCCGTTACCATAAGCGTCGCAGTCGCCCCCAAGTCGAAGACCACGGCGGAGATCAAGTGCGTGTACGCCTCCAAGGGAATCAGGGGAGGAACAAACTTCCATTTCAGCGATAAGCTGGCACCGAGAGAGGTCGAAGAGAGCCTCCGCGCTTCACAGGGGGAGACTTGGAACAAGGTACATGAATACACATCAAGCACCCTGAATAGGCTTGTAGAGTTCAATTTAGCCCAAAGCGCAGTGAACTTCTCGGGTATCCACAGCTTAGTTGGAACTGACGACCTTGAGGGCTACCTGGGTGCGCAGGAGACTATCATAGACGAGGCCATGAAGAACATACCAGCCGACCATCTGAGGCAGGTGGGACTCGTGGTTGTCGACATCAACTGCATAGCCGGGCTGGAGCTATTCGACCACCCAGACTCCTGGAGGGCCCTGAGCAAATCCGCCACGAGGAACTACGCGGAGATCCTCGCCCAGATGGCTTCAGACATCTTCGACATCAACGTGGAGAAGGCGAAGCTCCGCGTCGAGGAGTACCTCAAGTCGCTACAAAGATTCGAGGGTACCAAAGCATACTCCGAGGGAATATACACTACATACGAGTTCAGCGACGAGAATATCGCTGGGGAGTTCACAACCTCAGATGGCGCCCTGATACATATCCTCGCCACCAGGAGGGAGAAAAAGAACCCACAACAACTTGAATCACACCTTCAGTTTAATGTGATCCAGAGGATCCTGAGCAGAACCTACGACCCGAGACTTAACGATGAAAAACCTCCCCTAGAGGAGCCTTCAACATTAGTGAAGTCAACCTGAATAATCCTCAGGCACCCAGCCAAGCAAATCCTGCTGCAACCGTTGAGTACCTCACAAAGAAGAGGGGATATGAGACCATAATGGCCCTGAAGGAGGGCCCACAGTCATTCAATGAGCTACAGAGGAACACCGGCATGTCAACGGCTACAGTAACGAAGGCTGTGAGGGAAGCCGAGTCCCTTCACCTCATACAGCGTAGCTATAGAGCGGACAGAGGCTCGACGGTATACGAATTGACCGATTCTGGGAAAGCACTGAAGCCAGAGAAATTCAAGGCAACGCTTGAAGACGACTAGTCGAAGTTGTAAGATAAGATTTACAACGCGCGCGCAAGTGATCAAACTATTTGTTAAACGACGACATGAATGCTAACGCTACGGTTTCAATGAAAAGCATCGCTCCACATAAGACGAATGTTAAAGCCCTACCCACGTTACCTCTGTCACCTTCATTAGGTACCGCCCTTCGTCTACCAATCAGACCCACAAACCACCCACCATGCCCATTAGGGACACGAGCGATCGTGTAATCATCATCTTCCTTGTTCTCGTCGCCCTCGTCGCTTCCATCACTTCTGTAACTATCTTTCCTAGTTGAAGTATTATACAATGTAACCGGGGCAGCGAGGAACAAACATACGGACTCTAGAAGGGTAATGTTGCCTAGGTTCCCGGTGATCTGATTTGTTTCGATGCCTCCGGTGAATATTAGGGATACTACTAGGCTGAAGATTACATTTATTATCGTTAGAATTATCGAATATTGTACAGATTTCGCTAGAATCTTTGTTCCAGTCCACAATCACTTCTATTTTGGTTGAATGCTATTTAACAGTGCTGAGTGAAGATTATCTTGGTCCTGCATGGGAAAAACCAATGAGGCGTAAAATTACTTTGGTTAATTACTTTATAGGATTGGTAAGTTATACCTGAATGTAGAGAGTAGCATGACGCCAGATGAGATAGTCGCCAGCATAGAAGTTATCGCATTCATACTTGTGGGGCTTGTGGTCATCCCACTCGTCTGGAGTTACCTCAACAAGGGGAGGGAGGCGAACATTACTGTTAAGCCGAATATGTATAAGCCGGGTGAGCCGGCTCGGAGCGGTGGGGGAGCACTTTTCGGCAGAGTCTCGTTTGGTTCTAGTGTCCCTGTTGATATTCCGGCTTCTAAGCTGCAGGTTAAGGAGGATTTTTATCAGGATCAGCTGGAGCAGTATGAGGAGCGGAATAAACAACGCCAGCAATCGCAGGATGAAACATCATCTAATTGATAAACAGAAGCTAGAATCATGAAGCTTTGGGTTGGTACACGTTTATTTTAAGACAATGCCGACGACTCAGGGCACCCCGCCGAAACCGGATGTGATTACCCATCCACCTGACTGTTTTACACAACTGTAAGTCATCACACTGTCGCCGATGACATTAGCGTCATATGTACCGACTCTGTAATTCCCGATGAAGGTCAACGTCACCTCAGCCCTATCTGAGTCGGTCTCAACAATCTTATCGAAGAACATGTAATTCACGTGCTTAACCCTACTCAGGACATCGATTTCATCTTGAGTCAACACCCGTATTGCCACACCTTTGATGCTACTCGGAACCTCCACCCTGCTGAGGTTCGGTGTTGAAAGCAGGATGAGTCCACCCTCCGGTAGGCTGACGCCTTTGCTTACGCCTAGAAGCAGCTCATCTATGTTTTCGTTGAGGGCTAACTCAACCAACGCCTGCCGATCCGATAACTCCAAAGGTCTCTTTACGGTGAAGTCGGCGTAGAATGTTTGCTTCTGACCATAATAGTCGATCTCCTTCGAGACCCTGTAGAGCCCCGAGTCTAGACCCGTAGTGTTCACGCTCTGGCTCCACTCAGAACCCGCACCCATACTTATCGCAACCATCGCCCATACTGTGTGGTCCTCGACAGGAGTCCAAGTGCCATTAACCATCTTCTCGATATTGTACACGAGACCGTACTCGATGTTCCATGGACCCGGGTTGAATACCTTGAGCGTCACTGAGCCTTCATCCGTCACGTTAGATGGCTGAACCCTGAGTGTTGGCTTAGGCTCGTACAGGTTGTTTGTCGAGTCAAGGAAGCTGTAATCAGATTTGATGTCAATGAGTGGTGCCCTAAAATTATATCCAAGCCCTACGCCGTATTTCTGACCCTTCGGCACGCTGAGTGTCACATTAAGCACCGTCGGCTCGTTGACACGTAGCGTCAAGTTGCCATTTGGCTCAGTGAATTCGTTGAAGCTGAAGAACTCCCCGCCAGTATAATTCAAATACGGGTTTACTGTGACTTTGGTCTCCGTCGCGTTCATCCAGTCGTAGCTGACGAACCAGAGCTCCACCTGCACCTTGAGGGTGCCGTTGACGGGGATCGCTAGTATCAGGTTGGTGGGTCTGGGCTTTATGAGTCGGGCTAGTATGTAGCCTTTGAATCCGTAGCTGAGTGCGGTTGTTCTATTTGTGAGGTCTTGCCATCCTGATAGGGTGGCGGGTACCGATGGCTCTTCCTTCTGGTACGGGCACTGGTTTGGGGCGGTATGAGGGTATACTTACTGCGATTGTCGCTGATAGAAATAATACTATGAGGATTAGGATGTGTCCAAGTTTCATGTTCTTTCCCACCGTTCTTGTCGTTATTTTGTTACTGGATATGCATTTGTTTACGTTGGATGAAACTTCACTTTGTTTTCATTTAACTTTATGTATACAGTTTGTATCTATCGTATACAGAACGAATATAATGTATACAATCCAATGAAACATCTACAAATTACCGAAAATACTTGAGAGTAATTCTAATCGCCTACTTCGCATGGTTGAGTATTTGTAGTCGCGCGCGCAGGAAACCCATTAAGCTTTGCCACTGCGGCATCGGTGGGGTGATTGGGCTGCGCGTGTGCTGCCACATGTTCAACTCAAAGTCCGACGATGACTACCTGGTGGAGACGCAGAAGAAGATACTCGGATAACGAGTACGCTCGATATTTAGTAAAGAAAAACCTTGAAGCATCCATATGTAAAACGCCCGCGCACTGCCTTGTCAGAAATTAATTGCATGTGGCCCGTAAGACCTTAATTTCCCAAAAGGAACCCTTGTCTTCAATGGTTACATAAAGAAAGCACAAACTCTTTATCATCGCAGATTAATGAGGAATTGACGAGTTTTTGGAGGTGAGTTGGATGTCTGAAGAAAAGATTGAAAGCGTTATACGCGGTTGGCGTGAGGCACTTGAGGCAAAGGACGTGGAAAAGGCTCTTTCGTTCGTTGCAGAAGATGCGGTCTGGAATGCAGATGAGGGAACGTTCAAGGGTAAGCAGGAGTGGAAGCGGTATCTAACTTGGATGGCAAATGGGGAAATCGTGGAATCAAAGTTTAAGGATACTGGAATCGGGGTTATGGTGAAGGGAGACAAGGCTGTTAGCCAGTATAATCTGGTGGGCAAAACCAAGGACGGCTCGAAGTTTGAGGTGCCGGGTGTATGCCTGTACGAATTCAAGGATGATAAAATCCAGCAGCACACCACGATTGTCGATAGGTTGCTGTTAGCTAAGCAAGTTGGCAAAGGAATCGTCGCTGAAAGAATAGTTGGTTCTGTGGTGAGTCGTGTGGAAAAGGGACTGCGTTAAAGAAAGCTTAAGCTCGCGTATAAAAGTGGATGAAAAAATCATCTTCATTTCACGCGCGCGATTTTATTAAATAACGAAAAGAAAACGTATCCATGACGATGAACATAACGCACGCGCTTTGGAACAATTTAGAGGTGATAGATAATGACAGAAAACCGCTATTTTGAAAATGTAGAATTAGAATGGTTTGTTGATGAAATTCCTGTTTACGGGACCTTGACATGCCCTAAAAATCAGGACCCTTATACCGCAGTAGTTTTCGTGGCAGGCAATGGCCCAACTGACCGGGACTGGTGCTCCCCGCTCTTACCCGGAAAAAACGGCAGTGCCAAATTGCTGGCTGAAGAACTCGCGACCCGTGGAATCCTGACCTTGCGATACGATAAACGCGCCTCGGGTCCTCATGTCAAAGAGAATATTCCCAAGATGATGGGTAAAATCAGCATGCAAAGCCATATGGAGGAATTATTGGGTGCGGTCAGGAAACTAATCTCCGAAAAATACGCGGACGAAGGCAATCTATTCGTGCTTACAAACAGTGAGGGGGCCATCCATGCACTAAATTACCAGCTGCAGGAAGATGCCTACCGTTTCAAGGGGCTTGTCCTTACCGGAGCCCCCGGACGAGCCATCGGTCAAGTAGCGAGAACCCAGGCCTATAACGCGTTCGTGTCTCTGCCTAATTCGGATACCATCCTGAAGCTCTACGACGAGGCCGTCTCGGCTTTCGTTGCCGGTAAGCCGGTTGTACCTGACCCCTCTATTCCTGATGGTTTCAAGATGCTGCTGCTCGGGCTGTCGACTCCGGCTAACCTGCCTTTCGCCCGGGAGCTTTGGGTTTATGATCCCTCCCAGAAAATAGCGAAGGTGAGGGAGCCGATGCTTGTGGTGATTGGTAAGAAGGACATTCAGGTTGATTGGCAGATCGATGGTAAGGCGTTGGAAGCTGCTAAGGCTAAGGAGGGCAATGCAACTTTTGTGTACCCGGAATACTCTGACCACGTGCTGAAACATGAGGAGAGGCCCAAGGAGGAGCTCAGGGCCTCAGAGGTAGGCTTACGATATAATGCAGAAGACCGTATTCTAGATGGAGAAACGGTGGAAAAAATCTCCAATTGGATTCAAAGCAAGCTGTGAATCGAAACTCATGGCACGCTTGTAACAAAGGGCCAATTAACATGTTCTCAAATGAAGCGGATCGCGTGCGCGTTGTAGAAGACCGTAGTCAATCCGTTCCTTCGAGTCGCATACCCGGTTAGCTATACCGGTTCAATGGATGTTACGTGCATGCGTGCGCACACACGCATCGTTAATGCCAGAGTGTTTAATAACGTGGGTTCCAAATTTTTTCTTGTAGATATGAGATTTTTTGTGAAGTTTAATGTATTTGAAACGAATGCAGACGACAAGCCAATCAGGACGGCAGTCGGAGTGCAGCTCCAGAAGTTATTAGCCTCCGGTAAGGTGGAGAGCGGAGGCGCCTTTGGTGGTGGTCGTGGGGGGTACATGGTAATTAACGCGTCAAGCGCCGTTGAACTGCAGGAGCTCATCGGTTTGCCGATGGTGACTAGCATGCATATTGAGGTACAGCCTCTGATGTCCTTCGAGGAGTTAGGAGCATTCTTTGAGAAGCATATGAATGATTAGAAGTTTCAATGAACCTGCGCATACAAGATGAATTGGATAATAATTAGCTTACGCGACGCAGCTGTATGAATAAGGGTTATCAAAGCATTCTTGTTAATCTTATCACCGCGCGCGCGTAAGTTTTTTTTCTGGGATTATTGGAAAAAATTCTTACACAATCATCTCTTTGATTCTAGTATGAATCATGTAAAATTAGAGTATTACCTGACGCATCATTATCGCATAAGCCATGTGTGAAGGAAACAAGTGCGGAATCGGAAATCAGAGAAAGATGGAACCTAGAGAAATAACCGTCTTAACAGCCAAGTTGTGTGGTACATGTAAGACGCGTACATCTCGATCAAATGTGCCAGAAAATTAAAACAAGGTGGCTTAGAAATGGATCAAAACAACCCTGAAGAGCAGCCTATAATAGAAGCGTGTTCCGCCTCTAAACCCAGTAACGAAACAGCGAAGATTAATACCGAGCCTAAGTTCTCTGCGTCGATACTCAGAGTCTACCTAGAGAAACTTAACAGGGAGATTGCGAGCATCGAGGTGAGCATCCCTGAAAAACAGGACCGAAAACCACTGAAACACGAGCTCGCTAAAGCCGAGGGCATCAGATACGCTGCACGTGAACTGCTCAAGACCTTGAATTTGAAGACGACCTGGCTCGAAGAGACGCAGATGCATGAGAAGCAGTTGAAGGGGTACAAGAGCTTCAGCTACGACGACCCTGATGGAACCTTCTACTTCGGCTACTTCAAGAGCAAGAGAGCTTTCGTGGATGCCTACATAGAGGACACGGGTAACTGGGGTAGCAGAAGCGAGAGGACTTGGGTCAGCGAACGCGTTGGCTCATTTGATGAGGGCAAATACGGAGTAGAGGCGTGGGTGAACCTAGAGTTACTCTGTAAAGAGGAGCTGGTGTAGGGAGTAGGGTGAAGGGAAGTTGAACCGCGCTGACACCTTGATAGCCCTCACCAATGAGCAAAACAGTGGCTGGCCCATAGTGGTACCGGCCCAGAACTGGGACTACGTATTGGGTGTCACAAAGCAGAAGGTGAAACAGGGTTACTACACGAAACTGTTCAGCGATGCCAATTATCAAATGGTTGTCAAAGCCGGAGAGGATATGCGTGAGCACGTCGCTGTGACCCTTCAGGGATTCGCGGATGACTCAACCGAGTACATGTATGGGACACTCTACGGCTACACCATAGGACCCTGGAACATGGCGTTGCTAGCCATGAGATATGGATCAAATACCAAGGAGTTTGAGAGGGAGAAGGAGAAGTTCAGGTGGCGTCCCGAGGAGAGTGAATCGACTTGATTAGACTACTCTTTGTATGCACCGCTAACATCGACAGAAGCCCTACGGGTGAAGACATCTTCAAGGGTCAGTCCGGCTTCGATGTCAAATCGGCTGGGACAGATGTGGACTATGCTACTGTTCCCATTTCCAAAGAACTCATCGAGTGGGCGGACATCATCTTTTGCATGGAGGGCCACCATCGTAAAAAAGTCGTAAAGATGTGTCCTGAGGCGATGGGTAAGGTTGTGGTCTTGGATATCCCCGACTACTATTCCAGGGGTGACCCTGAGTTAGTTAAACTGATCAAGACAAGGGTAACAACGTATCTAGTATCAGATCCGCTACGTAAAGACGGGGAGTAGTACCGCGCGCGTTCACCTTGTTGTCCTTAATCTTGCAGGGCATTTGGCATGCGCGCACACGTTCTTCGATGTAAAAATATAGAAACTCTGTACTAAATAAAAATTAGAAATATTTCAGATACCTCTCTTGGCAAAATTTAGAATAGTCACCAAATCTTTGAAACTTCGTGTAATCTATTTCCCCTATATCCTTCCTAAACTCGATAAATCGATTGACAGATTCTAGTTGTTGATTCATCATTCTGGAAACCGCGGGATTTATTTCCGATACTATCGAAGCAAAGTGAATCGCGTAAATCCCACTTTCTTGAACTTTGAATTCGGGGGGAACGAAAACATTTTGCATATCAATTGTAAGGTTTGAGAAGGAATACTCGGCATATGTTGCCTTATTCCGCTTCTTTAATTTCACTGGAAGAAGCATGTGGCCTACAAACCAAGTTGGAATATTAATTATGCTCTTGTAGCTAGATACTAGTGAATCTTCAACGACTTTCCAGTGATAAGTACTACAAAAATGTCGGTAAACATCTTCACGTGTAATAATGACTTCGTCCAAATCGTTCTTAGAATACAGACAAAAATCTCTCAATCTATGAAAACCCGTGTCACTACCAGATTCTTCCGCGATCGTAACCATTTTTTGAAAATCGAAGATTCGTTCATTCTTTTTGGACAAAAAATAGTCAATTAATTTTTTCTCTAAATCTTCTCGAATGGGATCTTTACAACTGAGTAAAACATTCAATAATACTTTGGCAGCTTCTCTTTCGATTTTTAGATCCAATATCTCATCCATTTCATATCTAAACAAAAATTGGAAAATAAACTTTTTTTAAAGTACGTATTAAATCACGTCACCGGGCTGAGCGCAACGTGGACAACAAACGCTACACGCGCAATAATATGATCATTTGAAGAGGAGAACGATGATAGCGAGGCGATCAAAGAGGGTTTAGCACCCGCGCGCGCTGCCCCGTCAGTAACGTAGCTTTCCCCATTGATATCAGTCTAGGTGGCATGAACGATATGATGTGCGTGCGTCCGCTCTTCTTAACCGCTCTGATAAGTATTCTGGGTCCCCTTGGCGGAATGACCAAATCAAGCCAGTTAGGGTCCTCAAGATGAGACTAATATCGATACGAACAGGCGGAAGAGAAAAATATTGAAGACTCACATGAATCTTACAGGTTGAAGGAGAATGCCGAACCACCAAAAGCCCCTCAATGAACTCATCTCCCTTAAGGGGAGACAAGCCCTTATCACGGGTTCAGCCGCAGGCATAGGCAGAGCCATAGCCAACCGCTATGCCGAGGCTGGGGCCGACCTCATATTAGTGGATATCGATAAGAAGAAGCTGGAGGAGACCGCGCAAGAGCTAAAGAAGTGGGGCGTAGACGTTGTGTCGAAGAGGATCGACCTATCTAAAAAGGCTGAGATTGATGGCCTATGGGTGGAACTCAAGGATTCGGAGCCCGACACCCTCGTCAACAACGCAGGCATCTACCCCTTCTGCGACTTCCTCGACATCGATGAGTCCCTCTTCGAGAAGGTCCACTCCATCAACCTTGAGGCGGTGCTCTGGATGTGTCAACACATGATAAGTGCCCGGGAGAAGAAGGGTGGCGTCGTCATTAACGTTAGCAGTATCGAGGCTGTCCTCCCATTTAAGAAGGGGATGATCCACTACGATGCCTCGAAGGCGGGGATAATCGGGCTCACACGGGGCCTCGCCCGCGACTTCAGCGATAAGGGATTCCGAGTGAATGCTCTTCTCCCCGGCGGTATAGTTACCCCGGGCACGAGGGGGGCTGCCACCGAGTTCTTCAAGGGGCATATTGGTCTCGCGAAGACAGGGTACGACTTCATGAGCAGGCTGCCCATGGGGCGTGTGGGTGACCCCGACGAGATCGCCCGCGCGGCGCTGTTCCTCGCCTGCGACCTCTCCAGCTACGTAACCGGGGTTCTACTTCCGGTCGACGGCGGCTTCCTCTCCGCCTGATCCACTTTCACGCGCGACCATTCTCCGACCTCGAAGTATTCATAGCGTGTTATCTGCGAGCATGTGGTCAAGGAGTCGTCTCTCCGCTTTCCTGAGGTGCTCTACAAGCGTCGAGTCACCGATGTTGAGCTGCTTAGCGAGCTGCGCGCTCGCAATTCCAGAGTAGAGTGCCTCCACTTTTCATATGCTTCAGTATTATAGCGCGCGCGGGCAACTTCGTCTTGCGTCACTCGTATTTCACTTTCATTCGTCGATTTTGAGTGATCAATGACAACGCGAGCGCCTCGTAGGCAGTACTCCTCTCTCGGAGAGGGACGTCTCGGTGAAGCGCGCACGTCTGGGTTGAGATACGGAAATTGTGGAACTTCCCCACTGCTGCTGAGTATGCTGAGTATCTCTATGGTGAGGTTTATGAGACTTGGAGGCAGCAGCACCCGGGGTATGAGAAGGTGACCCTATCTCAATCCTCACTTGCGCGCGCATTAAGTTTTTTATATTACACTCAATGTATTTGTTTTGAGGTTAATTTGATGTCTGCAGAAATGGAAAAGATGAAGAAAAAGCTTGAAGAATTGGAAGAAAAGGTAAAGGGATCGGAAAAGAAAAGAATCGATGAGTTGGAAGCAAGAATTAAAAGCCTAGAAGAAAAATTAAAGAAAAAATAAATATTGAATCTACATTAATGCACTCAATTTTTTTTAATACCCGCGCGCGGTGCGGGAGACTGCAGGGACTTTGAGTGCGCGCGTGCACACATGGGAAACAATGAAAATAAACCTTAGTTCTAAGGCTTCCCGTAACGCTATTGAGGATTCGTGCGCGCGAAACTGTCCAAAACCATTTTTCTGCTCCTTAGGGTCTTAAAAAAATCTAATTTTATTACGTGCGTATTCGCCAACTGGTTACGTCTTTCACATGTGCTTACATGCTGCTTAGGATTTGCACTCCGTGATATCCTTGCTACTCTTGAGCTCCGCTGCCGACTTGTTAACCGTGACTATATCTCCTACAGCTGAGATATAGGACACTGGGATGCAGACCATGGGGCTTCTTCTAAGCATCCTTTTGAATCCCATTTCCTCCGCTGCCTGATCTGAAAGCTTCACACGTAGGTGCGTGATCTTCCAGTCGGAAGTGTCAGCCTCCAAACCCTTCATATCGCCTACAAAGTAGCCATCAGTGCCTATTATTTTCTTATCAAGCAGGTTATCTACTCTGACCAGAACATTCACCGAGTCATGGTTTAATGCACAATGATAAAACATTACCGCACGTGACTACATTCATATCCAATATTTTTTTCGCACGTGCGATGGGTCGAAGTCCAGGACATGAATGTGGAAGCCTTGCCTCCCCGAGAAGACTACTTCAAACTTAGTAGTTGCTACTCATAGCATCGAGGAGTCGAAGGCTGATCTCCTTAGAGTTCTCGAGGCATCCCTCGCAGACTCCCTCCTCGGTGGTTCGATGTGGGTGAGGAATGTAATTGAGGTAATGATCCACATCAACCACGTATTCCCCGCTGATGGGTTAGGCGTGGTTGGCCTTCGACTTCTCAGCGACTCGTTCGGGCATGAGCCAGTTGAGTGTGCTCATGTAGAGGTTCACCGGCGCGAACCTGACCGAGTACCGCTTTAGATTCTGAAAAGTGAGTCTGGGCCGGAGTTTGTTGAGGCTGATAAAGGTCCTATCATAGAGCCTTAGTTTGAACTGCTTTCGCCATAGTCCCGACCATCTCCTATGAGTGTCGTTCTCCTCGAATCCGTTGGAGTAAAACATTCTAAGGGCGTGAGGTATGAAGCTCAACTTCTCAGGCGATTGTGAGTCAATCCACTGATAAAGCATCGGCATAAGGCAAGAGGAGAGGGGATCATGAAAGAGGTCGAATAGCTTATCCTCAATTCCACTCATTACCAGATCGTAAAGATAGTGAAAATCCATTCATCAGCTACTCACACAGCGTGTAACGTGTTAAAAGCGAGAAAACAGTCGTCGAACACGTGCAAGAATACGACGTGATCATCGTCGGCGGAGGCATCGCGGGATCAACCACCGCAAAATATGCCGCCCAAGGCGGATTAAAGACACTACTCATAGAAAAAGAAAAAACGCCAAGAGAAAAACCGTGCTCAGGAATACAATTCCCCTACTTTGAGAGAATCCTAGGAGAAAAGATCCCAAAAGACCGACTATGCAACATAGAACTAAACAGAGTCAAAATGGTACTACCCAACGGCAAATCATACAGCTCCCCATTCAAGATGCTAAACTTCATGAGAAAACCATTCGACGACTGGCTAAACCAGGTCGCCAAACATCACGGCGCCGAGTTCATAGACGAATGCTTCCTTAGAGACATAACCCCAGAAAACGATCACGTACAAGTGGATCTCCAAAAGAAGGGGGGCGAAACCCAGCGATACAAGGCGAAGTATGTGGTGGATGCCTCAGGTCTGCGCAGCAGCATCCGGATGAAGCTGCGTCCGGGGGACTTCCAAAGAAAATCGATGGGGGCGACATTGAGTTACTACATCGATGGAGCCGCTGAGCTGGACGTGAACACCCTTTACCAGTTTTGGAACCTGGACTGGTGCGACAGCATGTTCGCCTGGGTGTACATGAAGACCTTAGACGATGGCAAGGATTACTGGGTGGTTGGCACCGGGTGCAGCTCGGGGAGAGTGCTGGATCGCCAATCCCTGTTCTACGATTACATCACTAAGGAGTTCCACCTGGATGGGGCGATTGTTAAGAAGGAGGGTTACTCGCATTCAGTCGATTTGAGTTCGAGGGACCGTGTTTGGCTTGGGGAGGGGCGTGTTCTTGCGGTGGGGGATGCTGCGGGGCTTGTTGATCAGACTCGGGGAGTCGGCATGGATTCAGCCGCTTTGTCTGGGCGTCTGGCGGCTTAGGCTCTGGTAGATGAGGGTAAGGCTGGGGTTTCTGTGGGTGAGGGATATGTTCGTTTGATGGGGTCTCTTGTTGGTCAGACTAGGCGGAATCAAGGTCGTGAGATTACGGGGTTTGGGTCGAATGAGGAGTTGCAGAGGCATCTTGAGTCATCTCTCGTGAGGAGTGGTGTCGGGATGATGTTTCATTCTGCTGCGAATCGTCTTCGTCCGCTGGATAAGATGGTCATGCTACCCCCATGACTGCTATCGCGTAATTGTGTTCCCCCGAGTTTTACGGTCTTGCCTGCATAGGTTGATCCTCTGATACACCGGCTACTCGAAAAAATCTTATCCCAAATTTACTTTGGGTTAAGCCTCATCTTACGTACGCGCGCGCGACCCGTTTTCATTTATTGATTTCCTGATCTATCATTGCATCAAATCGGATTATGTGTATATACGCTGTCCGGGTGTTACGCTCAGCTGACCAAGCTCAGGAAGTTAATCCCCGACGTGAGTACTTTAACAGAATAAGCGACCTCAACGATCTGCGCGTCTATATGAAGTCGTATTTAGAGTATCCTCCCACCCTAACTCCCTCACCGTGAATTAACCGCAAGCGCCTATCCGCCCACCAACACAGGGGCAAAATGACACTGCGCCACCAGGCACCGCCAATCGCGCGCACGACCACCCACCCGGGGTCAGCGCAAACACGGCGAGACATATCTACGCCTGAGCATCCAACGGGTTGAAGTAAGGCCTCCCGTGTACCAGCACCGAGTAACAAACCTCCGTAAGCTTACGGGCAGCAGCGACGAGAGCGGGCCTCCGTCCCCTCCTCTCCGCGACACCGTGGTAGAACCTGGTGACGGGTGTGTCGACCCGGACGTGAACCATCGCCGCCTCCACCAGAGCCCAACGGAGCCACCTGGACCCCTCACGGGTGATGCCACAATGCCTCTCGACCCCGCCGCTACTCCTTGTGGATGGCACCAGACCCGCGTAGCTGGCGAGGTGGTCCCCGCTGCTGAACCTACGAACATCCCCGATCTCCGACTTCACCAGGAGCGCCACGTAGTAGCCCACCCCGGGTATCGTCATGAGGAGCTGCATCTCAGCGTCCTTGCCAGCGCTCCGCTTCAGGTCCCGTGAGACGAGCTTCACCTCCTCCTTCAGCGGCTCGATGAGGCGGAGGTAGCAGTCAACGGGTTCCATGCCGAAACCACGGAGCCACTCTACGCCCTTCACGGTGAAGAGGCCATATCCTGATGGCGGCTTGACGCCCTCGGCGGCGAGGGCGTCCCTGATCTTGATCTTCAGCTTCGTGACCTGCCTGACGAGGAAGGCCCTTCGGCGTACCTTCTCACGGATCTGGGCTATCTCCCTCGGGGGTATGTAGCTTGTGGGCAAGCTGTCCAGCCTCAGCAGCTCCGCTAATGCCCTTGAGTCGACTCGATCGGATTTTATTCTTGCCTCCGCGATGAGGCGTGTCTTCCTCGGGTGGCTGACGGTGACGTTGTATCCGTTCTCCGTCAGCTTGCGGTAGAGTGGGATGATGTATGTGGATGCCTCCATCGCAAGCTTCTCTGGTTTCGTCATGTCGAGGAAGGCGGGTATGTCCTCGTTCTGGAGCTTCCTCTGGATGAGTACTTGGCCGCTGGGGTCAAGTACCGTTGCGTAGGTGGTTTCCTTGTGGACGTCTAGCCCACAGACTACGGCGCTCATGGTTTGACCTGAGCGCCGCTTCGATAAATTCTTCATACATCTTCGCGCGCATTACATGAAAAAACACAACTAGATTAACTCTTAAAAGATAAAAAACCTTCACCTGATTTTAATATAGTGAAAACATATGGGTGAGATACACCGAATGCGATATTTAAAGGAAAGTGATAATGTAGGAAACAAATATCAGCAGCAGGTAGACGTCGCCCCAGAACCACTCTTACCCATCAGTGGGGAATATATTGTTGACGTGGACCATGCTAACATTAGGTCTGGAGCTCGTACAATAGGGTGTGGGGAGCTACGTTTTCATCTTTCCTTCTAATACTTTCCTCGAGAATCGCGACCATCTTCTCGAATGGGTGATTACCGAGGATACTACAGATAACTCTCCCTTTGTAAAACAACTCCATTGTTGGAACACCCCTAACTCCCCGTGATAAGGCCAGTTGGCGGTTATCTTCATTCGCCAACACGTCTAACTTCGCGAACTTCATCTCTTTACCTAATAGTTCATCAAGACGATTGTACACGATGCTGAAGGCTTGACAATGTGGGCAAGCGTGACTGTAGAACTCGAGAAGGATAAGCCCATCACATTTTAGAATCTTATCCTTAAAGTCACCAAAATTAACCTCCATTATATATGACATTATTCTTCAAATCACAGAAGAAACTCATAGAATATTAACCCATCACTTTAGTTAATTTTACATTTTTCCTGTTCGCGCGCGCGTAATCAGATGGTTAAGCTGAGCCTAGTCTGTGACTTCCAAGAGCTTTATCGCTATTTAATCGATGACTTTCTGATTAATTACTGTCAACGGATTAGTAAGAAGGATTTTAAAATGAAGAGTGAGTCTGCGAGTCATGGGAAAAAGGGTAAGCGAGAATATCTATAAGATTCAGATACAAAGAGTCTAAACAACTTCTTTGAGACGATTGTAGAGGTTAAGAGGATCCGAAATTGAGAGCACCAGACCTTAGAGACACTGATAAATGAGGAGTGTCTATTATTCGCGCGCTTCTATGAGTGAGTTTTCAGGACACGCGGAGTGTCCGGGCGGCGTCCCAGTCTAGTTCCGAAGACCATCAAACGCGTGCGCCTGCTCAACATGAAGAACATTATCCTCGCCATCTCATGTGCTACCGCCACAACAGCACAGCCATTTCCCCTCCGCCTCGACACACGCTCATACATCCCTCCGAGCCTCAAATCGTGTTGGACAGCCGTGTGGGCCGCCTCGACCATCGCCCAGCAGAGCCTCCTGTTCCCCGGCCCGCACACGCTCCCCATCCGTGTCCTCTCTCCGCTCTGGTGCACCGACGGCGTCAGCCCCATCCAGGACGCGAACTCCTTGTCGCCACGGAACCTGCCGACGTCGCCGACCTCCGACACGACGAGCATCGCGGTGAAGTAGCCGACGCCCGTCATCGTCATCAACAGCCGCACACGCCGGTCCTCGGCCGCCACGGCTGCTATCTTATCCTCCATCACATTCACCTGCGAGTCCAGCGCCTCGAGGAGCGCCAAGTCGCTGCGGAGTATCGCGTCGTCCATGAAGCTGAGGCTCAGGCCGCGGAGGCCTCTGGCGGAGGAGCTCCCTCCGGCTCCTCAGCTCCTCACCGGGGACATAGCAGGTGCAGAGCATGTCGGCGCGGAGCAGGGACGCGAGGATATTAGTGTCTCTCCTATCCGTCTTCACCTTCGCCTCCGAGATTATCCTGGTCTTCGAGGGGTTGGAGAGTGCCACGTCGACTCCCCGTTTCTCGAGCCTGTCATGGATCGGTATCCACAGGTTCCCCGTCGATTCAACCACGGCAAGCACCTCGTCTCTGAACGACGTCAGCTTCGCGGCGAACTCCTCGATTCCCTCGGGGTCGTTGGGGAAGCGTAATTCATCTAGTAATTTACCGTCCTCGTCGAGGACAGCTGCCTGGCACATCTTTTTATGGACGTCTATTCCCACGATCTTCACGGGTGTCACCTCTCGGTTGGTCTTCGTGCGGCACGCTTCTATCGGGTCTCTTGGGACCACTCTGGTAGCCGCTCGGGATCTGGCCCAGTCTAGCCCACGGTCTCACACGGACCAAGCGCGTGGCGGGCCTAGGCCACCCGCGACACCCTCAGGTCCTGTCCTGAAAACGTTTCTCATACCGTCTAGGGTATTTAGAAAAGTATCTTGTTAAATGTCACGCACTCACCCTCGTAACGCGTCCGTACCTTAATGGTGCCCATGATTTAGATTGTTGGTTACAGCTCTGAAATAGAAACGCGCGCATTTTCTCGAATGAGAGTTTTAACCAACCGAACACGCTGGAGAGTGGATTTAAAATGGCATTTATAACTCATCCACGTTGCTCTAATACATGGTAAAACAAACGTTCAAATCCAGTTCCAAGGTCAAATATGGGTTCATGAGCTTCGATGTTCTCGACTACGAGACGGGGAAACCTATCCACTTCGACATAGACCTCGGCAAGATCACTCTCCCCCACTACAACGACCTAGCTATAAAACCATTCCAGTACCGCGTGATATTCACCAACAAGGCCATCCACGGAGACAAGTCCATCGGCGGCATGAACCAGTTCGCAGCGAAGGACTACGGCATAGACTGGACGTATGGTGACGACGTAGTCCTCATCGCGCAGCAGACCACAAACCCAAAGGATGGACTATATAAGGACCGCCACGAGAAGCTCCTGGGCACAATAGCGCACGAGGTCATCGAGGCCGAGCTGATGAAGCATGGGCTGCCGTATCACATCGCGCATATGAACGCCATGGAGTACGAGAAAGGTGTCGACGATAAGCATCCGGAGTACATTAAAGTGAAAGCCGACGGTGGGTACCACCTGGCGTACATCGAGAAGGAGCAGGGAAACAGGGCCATAATCATAAGCGCTGACTATAAGTCGAGGAACATGTTCGCTGGCGTGGAGAGGGACGGCGAGGAGTGGAGGATCGTAACCGACTACGTGTACGATGGCGAGGCTCTTGATGACTGGTGGGAGAAGGAGAAAATGGAGCAGCGTTCCAAGGAAAAATAAGTTTTACTTTTCGCACGCGTGCGCGACTCGTAATATGCAAAATAAGCTCGCGTGATGTAAAAAAACACTGATTTTAAGTTAACCAACGATCTGAGTAATCTCTTTAGCGATTTCCCCCTCAACATGTCGAGTCCAGAGCATCTCAGGCACATCAACAGCGAGGAACAACCAAGTTAATAGTATAGTCTCAGCCGCTGCGACTGCAATGTTTTGGATCCACTTACCTATCCCTATGTGGATCGAAAAATCATCTGGTTGCCCCGTTATCAGAATACTGAACGCTCTATCCGCAGTAATTATGTCACGTAAAATCCCCGCCTTCTTAGCTTGAATAACCTGCCCCAAAGGCGCAGTGGTTGACTGCGTCTTGTATCCATCGCTCTCGAGCTGCTTGACAATCTGTTGCGATAATTGACCCAGATCTTTGTTCTTACCTTGAAACCGCATTACCTTCTCAGATACCAACATCAACACCTCAATACTGCGCGTAAGTTTCTTTGAAGCCTATCTATTTATTCTTTCGTGCGCGCGAATCTAGATATCATTTAATATATTCATTTTAAGTCTGAAGCTCATATAATAAAGTCTGAGGAGCTACGTCGCGCGCGCTTAGTTTTTTACAGTAACGGTTGGTCTAAGGGTGGGTATATAGATTCTTCCTTGTATCTTCTAAGACTTCTATCTGTAAGAAGATAATTAGACCCGTCGTCTAAGCGATGGTATCACGAATTATGAGGGCTCTAAGCACAATAAAAAAACATCTAAGGTGCCAAACTTTAATCACTTAAAAATGGATTTGCTAGCTACAACCATGAAAATAAATTCAACCATTAACACAACTGCCGCCAACAGACTTAATATATATAAATCAAATTTGAGCCCAATATACAGAATAAAGATACCAATTATGCGCGCGCGGTTTCAAGGTTCGAGAGACGTAAGGCTGAAGATGAGAAGCGACAGACGCGTAAAAACAAAATTGCTCACGATCAAATGCGCCACCATCTGAGTAAAGCTGATATCGCCCCTTGGAAAAAGAAATCATGAGGTGAAGCTTACGGAAAGCCTGTATGACCTTTTATTTGAAATTTCTAATGAATATCGTTGCGACATTTTAGTACTGCTTTCCAAGGAGCCCCTCAGAGTAATGGAGATAGCGAAACATCAAAACTTCACAACTCAGGAGATTAGCCGTAACCTGTCTCGCCTCAATGAAGTTGGACTTACATACAAGGACGTCGAAGGATTTTATCACCTATCCCCGTTAGGAGAACTAACCATCACTCTGCTAAGAGAGTTCGAATTCATATCCAAACACAAAAGCTATTTCATAAACCATCGTGTAAGCCACTTGCCACAAGAGTTTCTTAAAAGTCTAAGTGAACTCTCCGGAAGTCACGAGACTAAGAGCCTGATGGATTTCCTGCATTACATGGACACGATCATCAACGAGTCGAAGGAGTTCGTGAGTTTACTTGTAGATCAGTATCCCCTTATGGTCATCGGGTCGATGATCAACGCCATTAAACGCGGGGTAAGGGTTAGAATCATTGAGTCAAGTGAGACGACCGCAGGCCCAAGTATGGACTTGGCATCACTCGAAGATTCGGAGGCCATCAGTAGGATTGGATTTATGCCTCATGTGGAGCAAATGACTTCGAAGAGAGCCGACGAATTCATAATTTATTCAGAGTCTAAATGTGCGGTAGCTTTCCCCACTAGGGATGGAAAATTCGACTACATAGGCTTCGTCTCATCCGATGAGAAGTCGATGAGGTGGTGTAGCCAACTCTTTCAGTACAGTTGGGAAAATGTAAGGAAGGGAACAGAAGAGGCGGAGGTGGCCTCGGACGAGCTATTAGCCGACTTTGAGCCACCTAGAAGTAAGCTCGGTAAAATAGTTCTAGAGGGAAAGAATGGGGAAGGCGATGCTCAGGCTTTACAGAATGCTGTTAATAACTATATGGAGGTCGTGCTAAGGGGAACATTTGAGCTCGGCAAGCAATCGATTCTAGTGGATAGAAGTGTAACGATAAAGGGTGAGGGTAGAAAGGATGGGTTTCCCTCCACTAAACTCCATAAGAGGGGGTGGACGTTTCCCTCAGCGAACTTCGACTCGGTATTCAAGATCGTCGGCAAAGACGCGGATGTGACAATAGAGAACATTCACTTCACCGACTTCAACTGCTCATGTATTCACGGGATACTTGGTAGAAGTCTCAGGATCAGGAACAACGCGATAACTTTAGGAAGTGGTTATGGGAGGGGTTGGAAGTATGAGCGATTTGGCGACACGGTCACCGGGATATGGGTCGATGGACTCCCAGAAAACTTTGGGGAAAGTAACTTTGACGCGGGGGTCACAATTGAAAGGAACTACATCGACTTCGCTTTTCAGCCCGAACAACGAAATATACCTTTTATAACTTATCCTGAACCTAATCAGAATAATACCCAAAACTTCCCTGACCTAAATAACCACGAATACTACATTGGGATGGGCATAAACCTCCTAAATCTATCGGGGAAGGTATCGATAAAAGAAAACACTATCATTAACATGAACGGTAGAGGAATATCGGTTATAAACAACCTCCCAACATCCGTGGTAAGTATCAAGCAGAACCTCATCAAATCAGAGATAAAGGGCTCATATCCATTCACTGGAGATGACGCGGGTTTCGGGATTTTTGCACAATGCTCCTTTATGTACCGGAAACTAGGTTTCAAAGTTGAGATAGAGGACAACGTCCTCCAACTCCTGAAGCCCGACTACTGTGGTATCACGGTCCTCGAGCTATCTCTCAGCGGAAAGTCGAGTGATTTTATGACGGGGTCGATGACTAATAACCAAATCAACCTACTGGACGGTACGGCGGGTCTTCGCATCGGTTCAAAGAGTCTCGATGTGGCTGGCAATAAGATTACGGGCAGCGCCTACTTCGGAGTACAGACAACCGGGTTTCGAACAGTGAAGAATGAGCTCGAAAGTGGATCAAGAATCAAGGATAACGATGTGTCAGAGCTTAAGATAATGGAGCTGTCCATGTGGCGCACAAGAAGAAGCGTCGCTGACTAATCACACACACAATCATAGAAAAGATCCGAGTCAAAATTCTGTACGCTTTAGCGACTCCCAAAATGGTTTTCTGTCAGAAAAAATTACCCCGCCAAACGTCTTTCTCTCAAAGCGACGCATATACCTGTCAGTGAGTCTATCAACGGTATTTTCCTCACCTAGATACTTAACACGAAGCAGCTCGTGGATGTATGTTCTAAGAGGCTCAAATAGGGTGAAGTAGTACCCTGCTTCCTTATGCTCTTTAAGCCAGGAAACCTGTGAATCCTGAGGAAATTCTGGAGGATAAATGTCTATCACCCCCAAAGTAGAAACAAAATGCCCGAAAATAATTCCAGGTGGTCGCCGTGTTCTTTCATTGTAGGACATTTCCTGCAGTCGAATATCCGAATGGAAACCGCATTATTCTGATCTCCGTGATCTTTGAAGTGTCGAAACTTTCCCTGTTGATGATATACTCGATGTAATTTTGAACGACCTCCCTTGAAAGCTCTGAGTACACCAATTCCGAATAATCATAGTAGAATTTAGTTATGTTCTTTGGAAGCTTCGAGGCAACCTCGTTATTCGGATTAGCTAATCTAATGTTAACCAAGCTTACACCCGCCGCTGCGTCGCGAGCATCGCTCGCGAACTATGCATTATTTCTTTTTATGTTCCCGCTGTGAATTTCACGCCTAATTGTTTCAGCATATCCGACCAGTCAGGCCCGCCATAGTGATCAACGACTTTTCCATTTACGATTCGAACCTCCTCGAGGAAAATGATCTTGCCCGTTTTGCCTGTCGGTGGGACACCTTGGAACGTGCCCGTCTGAGTGCCTGTAAAGGTCAAGCGGGCTACGACGAGGTCACCCTGAGTAGCCATATTCACAACGGTGAGGTTAAAATTGGAGAACGCAGCGTGCAGCCCAGTCAACCTCTGCTTTTGTTGCGTGGAATTTAGCGGAGGGGAAGCAAGCGATAGGTATCGCCTGTAATTTGGTGCATAGAATTGATCAAGAGCGTTTATGTCCCCCTTGTTTACTGTTTCCCACATGTTGCGCGCGATAGCCATGTTGGCTTGCTCTGTCGCCGTCGGCGAGCCCATTTGCATACTCATAAAGTAGTATACACCAGCCGCGACTAAAACGACGGCTACAACGGCGACGATGATCGTCTGCATCTGAGTGATGCCTTTTCTCGAATTACTCAACCATTTTTCACCCACTTCCCTAAGCAACGAGATTTTGTAAAAAAAGTCGACGTGGACCACATGTTACTAAGTAAGCAACTTGTTTCGTAGTAACACTGAATCTCACCCAGAATGAGGATGTTTTTTGGGTCGATTCAGAGTTGTCAAGTCGTCTTATCCCAGATACGCGCTCTACTTCGACTGAAATAGTAAATAATATATCTTCCTTGATTTATTTTCTAATCAAGGTTCCAATAGGTGGTGATTCAGACACCCCTATTCAGGGCCTGAGTCGGGCGTGCGCGCTCTCACTCGCTACAACCAAGCCCCCGAAAAACGCGAACAACAACTTTAATTTCAACAGCTACTCGGCTTTGGGCATCATCATATGCCTGGTCCTCATTTTCATCCGGTCTCGTTATGAATTGAGGAAAGGAGAGAAATCTGATTAAAGGCCACTGTAGCGAGCGCGTTAATTGCTCCCTCTATCGCCCATGACGTCAGAGACTCGGTAGGTGAGGCCCTAAACATCGTACTGGATCTCGGATTGGTCACGAATGGGTGGGGAGCATTCTGTATCCAAAAACTAGAATATAGGCAGACTATTCTAACCTGTTCTGAGCAGTAGAACAATTCAGGAGTTCCGTTCGAATTTATATTCAACTCGTTCTAATAATCAGGATAATATCAGGATTAAGTAGATCTTACTCTCAGACTTAAAATGAGTCTACTAGCTAAAATCACTGAAAGAGTAATCGCACCAGTAGCAAACCATACACAGGGCATGCTAATATCTAGTAACCCGAACCTGATATCACCAGCGCCCCTAATATCACCCGCGCCAGCCGCAGCGGCCTTCCTGCCTACGGCAATATTCATCGGCCTCGCCGTCGCCGCCGGTGTGGGCGTCGCCATCTGGCGACACAACAGATCAAAGGTGCATCTGTAACCTAGCCTAGCTATGCTGACCAGGAGCCATCCCCCGTTTTTTTTATTTCTCGCGCGCGATTTTTACCGTATTAAACTTAAAAAAATAATTCTTATATCGTGGCTTATACGGCGATACTTGAGAAAGTTGAGGAAGGAAACCGTCTCAATCCTGATGTTGCTCATGCTTTGCGTGAGCCCAACGATAATAAACAGTGCCTCAGGCTCCCCTATTAAAAACACAGCCGCGTCATCGGCGCTCGCCAACTCCCCATGGCCAGCCTTCAGACACGACCCTCAGCGTAGTGGCTTAACCTCGTCACCGGACGCCAAATCCGGTGGCCTTAGCTGGAAGTATAAGACAAACGACGTCGTTAACTCTTCAGCTTCCCTGGCTGTCGATGGCACAGTGTACATTGGAAGCTACGATGGCTACGTCTACGCAATAAACCCTAACGGCACGCTGAGGTGGAGGTTCCAGACGGGAGGCCCAGTCGAGTCCTCCCCAGCCGTAGCCTCCGACGGCACAATCTACGTCGGATCCTTCGATAACAATACCTACGCTTTGAACCCGAATGGCTCGTTGAAGTGGAAGTTCAACGCAGGTGACCCCGTTGAGTCGTCGCCAAACATAGCGGTCAATGGCACGGTGTATGTGGGCAGCGACGATGGTTCTCTCTACGCGATCAACCCTAACGGATCCCTGAGGTGGAGCCTCAAGACTGGTAATATAATAGACTCATCTCCAGCCATAGGCCCGGATGGAACCATTTATGTGGGAAGCGTAGACAATAACACCTACGCCATTAGCCAGAACGGCACCCTGAAGTGGAGGTTCACAACGGGCGGTTACGTTGAATCCTCCCCCTCGATTGCACCCGACGGGACCATATACGTTGGCAGCGACGATGGGTACCTATACGCCATTAAACCCGACGGCACCTTCAAGTGGAAGTTTGGAACAGGGGACTCCGTTTTCTCCTCCCCCGCTGTGGCTGCCGACGGGACAATCTACTTCGGAAGCTACGATTATTATCTCTACGCACTTACCCCCAGCGGCAGTTTGAAGTGGAAATATCAGACGGGAAGCTACATAGAGTCTTCCCCCGCCGTTACAACTAATGGAACCATATATTTTGGAAGCGACGACAACTATCTCTACGCCCTGAGTCCAAATGGGTCGCTTAAGTGGAAGTTTGAGGCTGGAGACTACATAGACTCCTCCCCAGCTATCGCCTCTAATGGGATGATTTACGTTGGTTGTTATGATGGCTACCTGTATGCGGTAGGTGGTCCATCGGCGGTTGTTCCTGTGACTCAAGCGACGGATTATACGCCGTTCATAATCCTTGTGGTGCTGATTGTGGCGATTGTGATAGGGGTCATGTTTCTGCTGACGAGGAGAATAAAGGAATCAAAGATGTCACCACCCAATAATATGTAAAAATATGCTCGCGAGAAGCGCATTCGCGCGCGCGTTTAGCTCTCTTGCTCCTTACAAGGTTGCAAATTGGATGGAACTCCTCTAGGTTCATCGAAGTACGTGAATAATAGGATTGTCACAACTCGACTGCTAATGAAATTATAGATCAGATAAGTCCACTCGCTTTCGAACTATCACCCAAATCATTTTAGGAGGTCAGGTGATTTATCAGTGAGTATTTAATCTGGAGGACTGTTTGATTTGGTCGAAGTCCCCCTAATATTCTGGGTCATATTCCACCTCACCATCATCAGCCTACTCGTATACGACCTCCTGCCAAAAAAGAAAGAGCCGACGCTTCGTAGAAACATTCTCTGGAGCATTCTAATAATCGGAGTAGCCATCTCACTTGGTGGCTACATCTATCTAAACTTCGGGCAGCAGGAAGGGATAAAGTACGTAACCGCCTACGTCACAGAACTCGCTCTCAGCGTCGACAACCTGTTCGTCTTCATAGTGATCTTCAGCTACTTTGTCGTCCCCTTCGCGAAACAGCATAAGTCCCTATTCTACGGGATCCTTGGAGCCATTTTATTAAGGGCCATCTTCATCTTCGCGGGCATCGAACTCATCGAGAACTTCAACTGGATAATATACGTCTTCGCGCGCGCGTAACATAAACACTTATCCGCGTACGCACTGAAGAGCAAAAAAATAGTGTGCACGCGTATTCGTCAAATGTAAATTTAGTATAAATTCCACGGTTCCCTGATTTTCAGCAGAATGATTCAACCCAGCTCAAACATTAGAGTGCTGCTGGTTGATGACGATCCTAATCAGCTTGAACTCCTCGATATATCAATTAGGAGCATAGATGAGTCATTTCTCATTGAATCCGCGAACTCCGCCGAGAAGGCTCTGGAGCTCATTCACAACAGACCCTTCGACTGCATAATAAGCGATTATGTAATGCCTAGGATGAACGGTTTAGAGCTCTGTGAGAGACTGAGGGTTGAGGAAAACGATACACCCTTCATTCTATTCACGTATCAGGATGATCAAAGGGTGGTTGAGAGAGCATTCTCCTTTGGCGTGGATGCCTTTCTAGGGAACGAGCCAAACTTGGCAATATACAGTGTGCTTGTTCAGAAAGTTAATAGCCTTGTTTCAGGGCGTCACGCGCGCGTGCATGCGTAATCAATGCATAAGCTTAACCAAGGATCCAACCAACACCAAAAAACAAGGAGACACCCGGTTGGTCGAGATGAAGAAAGTTCAGGAGGTAGAGTACGGTAACGCGAGTTGGACGATTCATGTCCCGGAATCAGCTATCGTATTCAAAAACATTCCAGTGGAGCAAGTAACCCCTGGCCTGCTGGATCCCTCTGAGGCAGTCAGACGATGTTTGGAGAACCCCCTCGGCATGGATAGGATATCCGAGATCGTTAAGAAGGGGAGCAAGGTGACCATAGGATTCCATACCCATCAGGGCCATAGCTCCATCAGTGCGCCGGTGGTCCTCGAGGAGCTTCATGGTGCGGGGGTCGAGGATTCGGATATCACTTTCATGCCGGGGCTCGGATGCTACCCGAAGCTCGGGAGGAGGGAGTTACTGCCCTCTGCCGGCGCTGATGCCCCCTGGGCAGTCCATCCTAATCGATCGGGTGCAGAAGCCTCCATGCTGACGCCTGAGGTAGTGAATAAGTTCTGGCCACCGGGCACGGTGTACCCCCGAGGGATTAGGAACCCAGACTGCTCTGACCAGGACAGATTGGTGTTTCTAGGGTACTCGAAGCTCGGCGACTATGTGGAGTATAATAGGTGTGTTCAGGACTCGGACTTGGTGATTTTCCTCGGTGGCTGCTTCGCCCCTCTGGGTACCTACGGGGGGTATGGTGGCAGCAGCGGCTTGACGGTTGGCCTCGGGAGCGCGAAGGCGATTGGTTCGACCCACACGTACTCGATTATAGCGGACCCCATATCCACGCACTGCTCGCCGAGGAACAACCTCTACAGAGAGCACAAACACGCGATACAGGATAGGGTGGAGGAGGCGACTGGGAAGCCGATATTCAACGTGGATGGCTTCGGGAACATCAACTCGAAGTGGAGTATCTTCAGAGCCGGCCACTATAGGGAGATCCAGGAGCCGATGTGGAGTGTCTTGGATAAGGAGAGAATAGTGGAGCTCCCCTCCGAGGTAGATGTTGGGATAGCTGGCTGCGGCCCGCAGACGACGTACGACACCTCGAACAACCCTTTGGCTATACTGGCTTCTCAGGTGAGCTCGCATCCTCTGAAGGACTATGTCGGGAAACCCTTCCTCCGAAAAGGGGGAGTCTTCATAGTCGCAGCGCCGTGCGATGGAAGCATCTCTGAAGCGCGCCAGTCAGACCAGGAGGTCATCAAGATATTCAACAAGGAGGGGCAGAACGCCGCGAACCTTGTGGACTACGAGGACGAGTTCAACCACCGTGACGACTACATCTTCCGGTACAGGCACGCGAGGGCCTTCCACCCCATACATCCCTTCTGGATGTTCTACAACGCTCAGTGGGCTCTTGACAACTACACCGTGATATGCGCTGGTGCTCAGAACCCAGAGGCGGCCCGCTCCGTGGGGATGGTGCCGACGAAGGATTTCGCCTCCGCGTGGGCTAAAGCGACATGGATACTTGGCGAGAGGGAGCCTCTTGCGTTGGTTCTACCAAATAGAACCCAGCGGGGCGGAGTGATCTTCAAAGTAGCGTAATTGCATGCTCTCGTGTACGCGAATTTCTTCCTCGTGCTCGCTTGGCTGGTTAGAAATTCTCTAGCCTAGACTCACCTCGAATGAGCTCGCTGATAGTTTAGAGATTTTACTTCTGGTAACGATTAAATCAGACTGGATGTAACGAGAATACATGAGTGAAATTATGCTTTCAAAAGATGAAGCGGCTAGGGCGCTCAGAACAGTAACGCCCGACGAGGTTTTTTATTTTTACAGGGAAATCGAACAACCTCTCGGTGCTGCCTCAAAAAGCCTAGAGGAATTTGCCACCATCGTGAACAGTATCGACCCATCTTCAGTCAGTTTCCACGTTGAACGTGGAGACTTTGATCGTTGGTTCAGGATGCTGGGAGATGTCTCACTGGCGGGTCAGGTCGCTGCGTTGCGTGGTGAGAACATCTCTCCCGATGAGTTAAGGGGGAGGGTGAGCTCGGTGGTCAGGACGCGAGTCGACCAATTGCATGAGATCGCCGACGCACGAGCGGCTGAGCACAAGGAGGAACTCAAGAAAGAACACGAGGAGTACGTGAAAGAGAAGTCTAAAAGTATGGAAAAAAAAAAGAGGAAGATTTGATGTCGAGACTCCTAAAGAAAAAGAAGCGCGCCGAGATTGCTTACTCCCGTTTAAATCACCCCCCTCAAATCAAGCTAAATAATTTCTTTAATACAAGACCTCAGAAGCATAAAGCCGATACGCCAGCTCCTATACGCGATTTTTTTGCATATGACTAAATATATAACCTAAATTTGTTCATTTTTCTCTAATAAGATTTATTCTTTCCCAATTATTTTTCTAAATGATACTTATGGGAAGTTAAACGAGTTAGTCTCAGACTTCTCAAGATTCTACATACTAACAATACTTTACGAAAGCCCAGCGTATGGATACAGCATACTGAGAAAATTAGACGACCGAATCGGGAAAAAGATCAGCCTCGACGTTATATACTCATTCTTGCAGCAGCTTGAAGAAAAGAAACTGATCTCGGTCAATTCCAGAGATGATCGGGAATGAGGAGAAGAAATTCTATACTTTAACCGAAGAAGGCCGCGTATTTTGTAACCGACTATTTAAAAGGTTTACTGAGCCTTTTCACAATCGCGATAGAGAACGATATGTGCGTCGAGCAGTTTCAACTGAAAGATGGATACATACGATGGGTCGATCTTTAGGCAGTCGCGCGCGCGAGGCCACCAATAGTTTAATCTAATTGCAACTCGCCATCCAACTAATTAATCGGTGCTTCAACATGCAAACGAGCGAACATTGCTGCAAATATCCCTGAAATTAGAGAAGCTTCCAAATGCAAAGAATGCGGCAACAATGGTAGACCAGTTAATGAAATAACTCTGAGAAATCTAGTCAAAAGCCAAAAACTTGAAGCAATCAAGAATCTCGACGGATTCCATTTTTGTGAAACTCCAACATGCAAAGTCGTTTACTTCAACAATGAACAGCAGATCTATTTACAAAAGAAAGACGTAAAAGTCTGGGTCGGCATCAAGGAAACAGAAGACCCTATCCCAGTCTGCTACTGCTTTGGATGGACCCGAGAGGAGATCTTTGACCAAATAAAACAACAGGGATACAGCACTGCCACACAGGAAATCGGCGCCAAAGTAAAAGCTGGAGAATGCAGCTGTGAAAGAAACAACCCTTCCGGAAGCTGCTGCCTCGGTGAAGTGAATAAGGTAATCAAAGAAGGGACAGAATTATATGGTAAGAATAAAACGGGGGAGAAAAAAGCTCGCGGAGCCGATGAGCGCGTCAGTATATACAGGGCGCCTCTAGTATGTCCAGCGGCACCAAGCATTGGATGCGGTAGCAAATCAAAACCGATACTGCTGGAATTAGAAAGCCAGCCAACCACAGTAGCCGAGGCTTGGCTGGAGAGAACTGGAAATCACGTCGCCATAGTTTGGGTAGAAAATACCCATCCCACATCTCGCTCCGCAAAAGTTGAATCTATATTCAAAAAATTCAATTTAAGCGCGAAGAGATAAGGGATTCAGAATATACCAACTTATTGCGAGATTTCTCTTCGGGTAAGAATTGGTACCGTGGGGCAAATGTTGACCGTTTAACCGAAGAAGAAGCGGCTATTATCGCCGTAAGACTCGTTAGAAGAATTAAAGATAAAGCGTCGATATCTGACGATGAAGCGAACGCGCTTGAGTCGGCCTTTGCGCGGATTACTTCAAGATAAGGTTTCTCGGGGATTCTGAAAAGCCCGGAACAAGTAGCAAGAGGAAGATTGAGGAGGATATTATTCGAAGTGGGGCGTAAATACATCGATGAAAAGGATGAATCTGCCTTGAGGGAGGTCGTTAATCTAGGCTATCGACCATTGCTCGGCGAAAATTAACTATAGATAATCCCAAAACATTGAGAGAACGTTAAGTCGCGAATATTTCAAAACATAGAAGTTTTTACAATAACACAAACCGTGGTCGCGCGCGATATGTCCTACTTACCGGCTGACCGGAGGGATAACGCCGCCCTCCATTTAATTATATACAGCGTAATCCGATGTCATCGACCAGACGAAGTTATCGGCGGAGAACTGGTTATTCCCGTTAACGTATTTTATGGAGTCAGCGGTGACTGTCGTGATTCCCGTGTTCTTATCGATGACGCACTTGAAGTTC
>CAWACK010000018.1:0-12299 GCA_963780545.1 Candidatus Bathyarchaeota archaeon | reverse complement strand
AGCGCGCGCGAAAGTTGATCCTTGTCTTCATTTGTTTTTGGTTCTATTTTTTTAGGCAATAGTTTCGCTTCCGAAAATAGCTCAATATATAAGTTATCCTGAAAAATATTATTATTAGTATCGATCGTGCGATCCAATAATCAATTTAATCTTTACGTAAACCTTGTATCAAGCGCACGCGACGTGCTCTTTTTACAAGTTTTTAAACGTGATGCAGACGTTAAATTATACGTTTATTAATCTTCATTCCAAAAATTAAATGGGAAGGTTTTAAGATGGATCTCTTCTGGACGATAGCTGCGATTCTCGTGATTCTCTGGCTACTCGGGTTTATCACCGGAATCGGTGGGGCGCTAATACACGTTTTAATAGTGATCGCGGTAATTGTGATAATCGTTAGACTCCTTCAGGGAAGACTATAGCTACAGGTAAACAACTACACACTGAATAGACACATACAATGAGTGAAGAAAATGAGCAATAACTTTGACAACATAAATAAGGCGAATTTTTTCACCCCTAATAAGCCACTAAGCTACTATCTTCACTACCTCAAACTAGGCCTCAGACTCTACCGAGGCTTCTTCCTGAACACGCTAGGCCTAAAATACCCCATAATAAGCGGCCACAAACTCACCTACAACTGCAACCTCAAATGCAGCATGTGCCCCTTCTGGAGTAGATCCTACAAAGACACCTCACTCGGGGAGGAAAAACGCGTAATCAAGGCACTATACGACGCCGGCGTATGCCTAATAGCGTTCGAGGGGGGAGAACCCCTACTTAGGGAGGATCTCCCAGAGATACTAGAGTACTCCAAGACCTTGGGCTTGAGTACAAGCATAATCACGAATGGCGTCCTGCTTAGCAGGAAAATTGACTCAATCGCGCCCTATATCGACGGATCAATATACGTCTCCCTAGACGGGGTTGGTGAAACACATGACAGGATCAGGGGCTTAAAGGGATGCTACAATAAGGCCGTTGAGGGAATTAGAAGCTGTTCAGGTAAAGCCTTCGTCACGATTAATACAACGATCATGAAGGAGAACGTTGGTGAGGTACCGGAACTAGTAAAGTTGGCGAAGGAGCTTAATGTAGGTATCTCGCTTGCCCTCGTGTACAACTATGAAGGCGTCTCTATTGAGCAGCTTTCAAGCCGAGAGATAGGCAGGATTGCTCACACGCTGATTGAGATGAAGAAACAGGGCTACCCTATTGTTCACTCGGTTGATTATCTCAGGGTCATGGGAGGATTACAGAGTTGGGAGTGTAAGCCCTGGCTGGTGGCGAACGTTGACCCTGAGGGTAAGGTTATTCAGCCTTGTTACTGTCTTAGTAACTATAGGTCGTCTACGAATATCTCTGATGGGGGCATCAGCTCATTGTGGAGACGATATGATTGGTCTAACTATAGAGAATGTAATAGATGTACACTTCACTGCTATGTAGAGCCCTCCCTTATCCAATCGTTTAATCTAGAAACGTATAGGAACTGGGGTCGCGTTATTAAAAAGATTTAATATATGAGAAATTTAGTTAAAAGAGCGACGGAGTGTCCCACTCGGGCGATGGGGTCGAGGAGACGAGGAGGCGCTACACGGGGCTGAGGGCCGTGCTTCAGAGGGTCGGGTCGGAGAGCGCTAAGAGGCATCTACGCAAGCTGTCGGGGAGGGAGACGAGATTCAAGAAGCAGACGAACCACGTGATCAGTAAGAAGATAGTGGCCGTTGCTGAAGGCACGAAGAGGGCGATTGCCCTGGAGGATCTGAAGGGCATACGCTCTTCGGACTACGGTTAGGCATGGGCAACGGGGGAGGCATGGTAAGTGGGCGTTCAACCAGCTCAGGGCCTTTGTCGAGTATAAGGCGAAGCTGGCGGGTGTGCCCGTTGTATTGGTTGATCCGAGGGATACGAGTCGGAGGTGTTCAGCGTGTGGGCACGTTGAGGGGCGTAACAGGGTCAACCAGTCGCTGTTCAGGTGCCGCATGTGCGGGTTTGAGGTGAATGCTGACTTGAATGCGGCTAGGAATATTCAGTGGAGGGCTGAGGTCAACCAGCCTATTGTGGTCTGCCCCAGGTGTGGAGCTTGAACTACAAGCCCACCCCTTTAGGGGTGGGTAGTTGACAGGGGCGTTCTCAACCCTTCGGCTTAGAATCTCCCTGAATAGTTTCTCCCTCTGATCCATGAGTAGGAGTTCGGAAAACGCCTTCACCATCTGTTCTGTATTTTCTCTATGTCCGTCCCTCAGAGCGTTAATGTACTTCTCCCTGTCCTCACTCCTGATGAGGATGTCCGGGTATCCTGCCCTAGCCAGCATGTGTCGTAGCACCTCACGCCCAACCCTCCCGTTTCCGTCGATGAAGGGATGGATCATCTCGAACCTCTCATGGAACTTCACAGCCTCCTCGAAAGGGTTAGCCCCCGCCCTCACGTTAGCGTAGTAGTCCCCAATCGCCTCCTCCAATTCGCTCTCGATCACTATCGCCGGTGCCACAGCGAAGTCCTCGCCAAGTATCCCGATGCTGTCTATTCTCCTGAACGACCCCGCTTGATCGTCTATGGTGTTCATCATCATGCTGTGCAGCTTCTTTATGAAGGGGAGCGTAACCCTGCTAGCGTAGCTCATGCGGTATTTAGCCGCCTTCTCCGCGTTCTTGACTTCAAGCTGTTCCTTCAGGGATTTTCCCACCGGCGAGATTCCCTTATGGAGTAGGTCATCCACCTGCTGAACCGTGAGAGTGTTGCCCTCGATGGCTGTAGTCCCAGCTATATACTCAGCCTCATGCAGAGCCTCGACTTGCTCGTACTCGCTGGGGCTAAGGAATAGGTGGAAGAGAGGTATCCAGTACCGAGTCTCCTCAATCCTGCGTTGTTCTTCCGGGGTGAGGTACTTTGCGATGTGATGTATCGTGCCTAGATGTTTCTCAAGTGCCTTTACCTCAAGGTCAACCATCGGTGTGGTTGTTAGTTGTGACTCAGCCTTGGGGTCGGGTCTCGTGTAGCCCAGTTTTATCCTCACCTTTGATACGGTGTCGCCTATCCTCACATCTTTGACTAGGTAGTATATCTCAGACCTTTTGAGACCTCGAGATTCTATGCGGTACAGTTTCACAGTGAAATATGTGACGACATTTATTATAAATATTATGATTATGTCGTCACCATTTTAGCACCTGCGAAAAAGTCATCCTGTCGGCTAGGCTGTCCAAGTCCTGATTGCGCGCGCTTCGTAGTCTTCTTGACTTTTGGCGTTGACGCAGCCGTTTTAGGTCGGCTTAACTTTCGTCTTTTTCACGACGTCGTGAAAAATTCTCGGTGGGGATGAGGCGCGCGTCTCCTCGATGGCTTGTCATGCATCCAGCTATGAAGCGCTTCACAAGTGCAAGGGCACACATCCACACGCTCGAGGCACTGCCCCGCATACTCGAGACGCTATCCTTCTCACGATCGGTTCCCCAGAAAGCCCATGACTTTAGTCATGGGATGAATGGGGTTAGCTGAAAGTGGTAAAACTGGCTATTTTATATAAAGATTCAACGCTGAGTTCTGTGGCCCCAAGGATTCGGATAAGAAAGCCGTCGAGGCGCAGAAACGACTATGAACCTCTCCTACAAGTACCGCCTGCAGCCTACACAGGCTCAGATAGAGGTTCTTGAGAAACAGATGAACCTATGCAGCGCGCGCGATACTCATGATTCTTAGTTTATTAAAAAGAATTTCTACGTACTAAACGGTGACCAAGTTTGTCCGCGCGCGCAATTTTAGATTATATACTTCCCTGTTTTAATTGATTTAGGGCGGATTCAATGCAAAACAGGATTCTCATCATAGGCGGCGTAGCTCTTGGACCAAAGGCCGCAGCAAGGGCGAGAAGACGTGATCCCGATGCAGACATCACGGTTGTAGAGAAGGGAAATATGTTCAGTTACACGGGGTGCGGTATGCCCTTCTATATCGAAGGCCAGCTAGCCAGCATAGACGAATTATTATGTACGCATCAAGGAGTGCGTAGAAATGAATCCTACTTCACTAAAGTTAAGGGCATAAAGCTTCTAGGCCAGACTGAGGCGATAAAGATCAATAGATCCTCGAAAACCGTAACTCTCAAAAATTTAAGGTTAGACCAAGTTGAGGATATTCCGTATGATAAGCTGATTCTCGGCATCGGAGCGAGCCCAGCGAAGCCCCCGATCGAGGGTATAGACCTTCAAGGTGTTTATAGGCTGTACAGTCCGGAAGATGCAGTAGCAATTAAGGAAAAGATCGATGAGGGCGCTAGGAGAGTCGTAATCGTCGGCGGTGGGTTGATAGCGATGGAGGTTTGTGGCGCCTTTGTCTCCAGAGGCTGCTACGTCTCTGTGTTGGAGATGATGGATAGACTTGTTCCGGCTCTCCTCGACTCAAACGTGTCTCTCCTGCTCGAGAAGTACCTCCGAGAGCGCGGAGTCAATATCAGGCTCGGCAGTCGAGTGTCCCGGATAATTGGCGAAGATCCCGAGAGGGCTATGGTTGTTCAGACGGAGAATGGAGAAAGCTTCGACGCTGATCTTGTGGTTGTAGCTGTTGGGGTTAAGCCAAACATTAAGCTGGCGGAGGAGGCTGGGTTGAAGATAGGTGACACCGGAGCCATCGCCGTAAATGGGTATTTGCAAACAAGTGATCCCGACATTTATGCTGGAGGTGACTGTGTTGAAAACGTGGACCTTGTAACGGGAAGGAAGGTCTACTTTCCGCTCGGCTCAACCGCGAATAAACATGGACGCGTCATCGGCGATAATGTGACTGGTGGACAGACAAGATTTCCCGGTGTTAATTCAACCGTAGTCTTTAAGGTTCTGGATTTTAACGTTGGAAAAACGGGTCTAACTGAAGAGGAGGCTCTGGATCTAGGCTTCGATGTAGTAACCGTAACTACCCCTAGAACCGACTGCATCGATTATTACCCTAAACATCAACCCTTCATAATCAAATTAATCGCCGATAGAATCAGCCGCAAGATCCTCGGATGCCAGGCTATTGGACCAGGCGAAGCGATCAAGAGGATAGATGTTGTCTCAACCTGCCTAAAATTTGGAGCATCTATCTCCGATCTAGCTGACCTTGATCTCGGGTACGCCCCACCTTACTCAACAGCCATAGATGCCGTAGCTCACGCGGCAAATGTTTTGCGGAATAAATGCGACGGGCTAGCCCACAACGTCTCCTCATCCGAGCTAAGGTTAAAGATGGCTGGGAGCGATGACTTTGTCATTTTGGATGTTAGGTCAAAACAGGATGTGAAAAACCAGATCCTTCAAGGATCGGGGGGTCGTTAACATCCCCATAGATGAGCTCAAGTCCAATTTCCATGAATTACCGAGGAAAGAGATAGTGATAATCGATCAGACTGGTGTGTTAGCATATGACGCAGAGAGGATGCTTAGGGGCCTTGGGTTTAATGATGTAAAGTTCTTGGATGGGGGCCTTAGCGCATGGCCCTTCATTGATTAAAAAGAAACCAAAAACCCTTAGAATATTTTTTGGAAGGGTAAATATTCGGGCCCGTGAAACAGTGAATTGTTAATGTGATTGCATGAAGATAATCTCAAAAGATGATTTTAATGCATTTGTTAACAACCTAATTAAAGACGATTCTCTGAACACAATTGGCGTCAAGCCACGGGGAGACAAGTACATTTTTGATGTCCTTGAATCCGCAGATGAACTACGGCTAGACTATGATGTGACGCTTCTTCCCCCGAAGAAGTACTTTTTTCCTCAACGAGAAACACTTTTCACCTACGATTTAAACAGCGGACTCTCCTCGAAGAATGAAAAGAATGTTAAAACCTCGGTCATCATCGGGGTCCACCCATACGACATCATAGCTTTGCTTCACATGGATGAAGTATTCAGGGATACGAAGTCTGATCCCTACTATTTTGAGAAGCGGAACTCCTCCATAATCATAGGAGTCAACATCCAAAAGATGTCTAAATGGTGTTTTGCACCACAAATGGGGTGTGCCACAGTTGATTATGGCTATGACCTTATGCTGACGGAAGTTGGGAACAGATACATAATCAACATTGGGACGCAGAAAGGGGACGATCTTCTAACTAAATACGCGAAAAACGTCTCCAGCGCACCAGCGCGTGACATACAGCTGGTTGGCCAGAAGAAACGAGACATAATGAGCATGTCAAAACAGACACTTAATTTTCCAATCGAGCTCATCCCTAAACTACTTGAAAAAACTTACGAGCAAAGCGACTTCTGGGAAAAACACTCTGAGAAGTGCCTCGCCTGCGGTTCATGCGTACTAGTCTGTCCAACATGCTACTGCTTCGACGTGAAAGATGACTCCGATCTATCCCTTGAACACGGCGAAAGGGTGAGAACATGGGATGCCTGTCTGCTGGAAGATTTCGCAAAAGTAGCCTCAGGGGAAAACTTCCGCCCTACTCGTCCAACGAGATATAGACACAGATACTTCAAGAAGGGAAAATATCTCTTCGATAGATTCGGGTTCATATCATGCGTAGGTTGCGGCAGGTGTGGGTCAAACTGTCTCCCAGACATAGCTAATCCCGTTAACCTCTTCAACGACATGCACCGCGAAGTAAAAGATAAGGGAATTGAGCTGAGTTCAACTTCAGCGCCGGAGATCAATATTCAATCCGAAGGGAACATTGACTACATCCCCAGGCTTGGAACAATCATCAACAAAATTCCTATGACGGCAAACGAGACCTTATTCGAAATATCTCTAGACGACGACTCGGAACTCGGCCACACTCCAGGCCAATTCGTAGAGGTCTCTGTCTTCGGCATAGGTGAAGCCCCAATCTCAATATCCTCATCCCCAACCAAGAAGGGCAGTTTTGAGATCTGTGTACGCAAGCTAGGAGACGTAACACAAAAACTGCACACCATGAAAACGGGAGATAAAGTAGGGATAAGAGGACCCTTTGGAAATGGATTTGACGCAGAGGCTCTGAAAGGTAAGGATCTGCTATTCATCGCGGGAGGATTAGGAATCGCGCCGCTACGGTCAATGTTTAACTACGTACTAGATAAACGAGGTGACTTTGGCCGAGTTTATCTACTATATGGCTGCAAAGAACCGCGGGAGCAGTTATTCGGCGACGAATTGGAAGCCCTAACAAAAAGAGACGATGTAGAGTTCAAACCCACCGTCGACAGTTGTCCCTTGGGTGAGCTCTGGACCGAAAACATCGGCGTCATAACCACACTGATACCTCAGGTTAGTTTCAACCCCGAGAGCACCTATGCGGTGATCTGCGGGCCACCTGTCATGTACAAGTATGTCATACGAGACTTGAAAAAAGAAGGCCTCCCAGATGATCATATCCTCATGTCACTTGAGCGCAGGATGAAGTGTGGCGTCGGGAAATGCGGTCACTGCCAGATTAATCAGGTCTACGTGTGCAAGGAGGGCCCCGTCTTCAACTATTCGAAGATAAAGGGAATACCGGAGGCTCTCTAATGAATCCTAAGGTCGCCTTCTTCGACTTCGCCGGATGCGAGGGCGATCAGCTGCAAGTCGCAAATCTCGAGGAGGACCTTCTCACGCTGCTGGGTCAGGTTGAGATAGTGAGCTTTAGAGAGATAATGAAAGAGCATAGCGATGAATACGACATCGCCTTCGTTGAGGGCTCATGCACCAGGCTTCAAGATGAGGACAGATTAAGACAGATCAGAAAGAATGCGAAGGTCGTTGTAGCCTTAGGGTCATGCGCAGCGATTGGGGGAATCAACTCCCTCAGGAACTATAAAGACCTTGACGAGGTAAGAAAAATAGTCTACGGCGACGCTAAGCAGTTTGACTCATATGCCGCGAGGCCAATAAACGCGGTCATACCCATTGACGCATACGTCTATGGCTGCCCAATAGACAGGAACGAGTTTCTACACGTAGTAAAATCGCTTCTGCTGGGAAAGAAGCCTGATTTACCCAATTATCCTGTCTGCGTAGAATGTAAGAAAAATGAGAATATCTGCGCATTCGAAAGAGGACAATTCTGCGTGGGGACAGTAACGAGGGCCGGCTGCGACTCATGTTGCGTAAACGAGGGGACAATCTGCTGGGGATGCCGCGGCCTCGTGGATAATCCTAATGAGAACTCCCACAAGGAGATCCTAATCAAATATGGGTTAACGGTCGATGACGCCATCGGCAAATTTAGACTGTACTTCGGTTGGCAGGAGGAAAACAAATGACGGAAAGGAACATCGACCTGGTGCTTCACCACCTCACACGGGTCGAAGGCCATGGAAACATTAACATAAAAGTCAGCAACGGAGTCGTGGAAAAATGCGAATGGAGCATCCCTGAGGCACCTAGATTCTTCGAGGCTATGGCTTTAGGGAGACAATGTGGAGAAATTCATCACATCACCTCACGGATCTGTGGGATATGCTCAATCGGCCACACCATCGCATCGCTGAGAGCAACCGAGTCCGCGATGGGGATAACCCTAAATGACCAGGACCTCAAACTCAGGAAATTGGCTTTAAACGCGGAGACTCTGCAGAGCCACATATTACATCTGGGGTTCCTCGTTTTACCAGATCTGATGAGTGTCGGTTCAGTCATACCACTGAGTTCATCCAACCCCGACGAAGTCAAAGCCCTTCTGCGTCTACACAGAACAGCGAACGAGATGTCCAACGTTATATGCGGAAGGACCACTCACCCGCAGAGACTCGTCCTAGGCGGCTTCTCAAAAATCCCCTCAATTAAAGAACTGCATACACTTAAGCAGAATTTAGAAGAAGTGGCAAAGGATCTCGAATCGGTAGTCGACCTGATTACAGGTCTCTCAAAAAAGTTTCCCGACTTCGTAAGAGAAACGGAATTCATCTCTCTGTCAAACCCCAACGAGTATCCATTTTATGATGGAGAACTCACCTCATCTGACACGGGCATCGTACCCAAAAGTGAATATCTCTCCTACACAAACGAGTACATCGTAGCAAACTCCACAGCCAAAAGAACCAAACACACCCGCGAGTCCTACATGGTTGGCGCCTTAGCCAGACTAAATAACAACTATGACCAACTATCATCCAAAGCAAAGAAAACAGCTGAAAAAATAGACCTTCACCCCATGTGTCACAACCCCTTCATGAACAACATGGCCCAACTCGTAGAGATTGTTCACTGCGTCGAGGACTCCATCAGACTAATCAACGATCTGGAATCTAGGCTACAAAAGTCAACCCGAATATAACAATCCAAATATCACGGTTAAGGCGGGGCGGGGCATCGGAGCAATTGAGGTACCTAGAGGGATACTCTTCCATGACTACACATATAACAACAAGGGCATATGCATGAAAGCTAACTTTGTGATCCCCACCAATCAGAATCATGGAAACATTGAGCTGGACATGAAGTCCCTCTTACCAAAAATCATGGATAAGGCAGATAGAGAAGTTGAACTCACCATAGAAATGTTAGTGAGAGCATATGACCCGTGTATCTCATGTTCCACTCACTGAGACGCACGCTTGATTGTTCAGAAATTCTCGGACTAAACGCACGCGCATTTTTGGTAAAAGGTCATTGCCTCGGCGCAGTCACCGTCAAACAAGATAAACGTAGTGCATTTTAACACGTCTTTTTTTCCTCCTTCGTTTAATTTATCCATAAATGGAGAAATTTATAAAACTCACTCATCAAACCACCAATGTCTCGGTGTGTTAGTTGGCTCGCATGAGCACACGCAAGTTGAGGTTGCTTAAGTGTCTGCGCACGCGCGGCTAGTGAAGATATTCTTTAGTCTTCAAAAGTGCAGCTACTAAGTCGTCAGGAGTTACCCCCATCATAATGACACCGGAATCCTCAAAGAATTTTAACACCGCGCGCGCGTGCGCCAAATAGGTGTAGTGCAGAAGGGTGCTGAGCAGTGCGGTGCTGAGCAGTGCGGTGCTGAGCAGTGCGGTGCGGTGCAGAGCAGGGGAGTGCAGGAGACTCCGCCTGCATGCGCTGTACCGCAGCTAGCAGGAGTCCCGGAGGAGGAGCAGGACGCGCCAGCACCTGCACGCACGGACCTGCAGTCGCCAGCAGGTGCACGTGAGGACCTGCAGTACCCTGCACAGAGAGGAGGACCCCGCACCTTCGCGGACTTCCCAGCGGACGGCGGAGGAGCACGTCCTCCACCGCACAGCGAAGGAGGAGCACCCTCCACCGGTGCGGAGGTAGCGCAGGTCACTGTGCAGGATGCTTATGTGAGGACCCAGCAGATCATGACGAAAGTAGCATTCAACCCGAGCGCGGGCGCTTGGGGAAAATATGAACTGTAGGTGGGGAAGTTTGCACCCCTCACTTCCCCACCCAGGATTCCTATTTTATCCTTAAAGCGAGGGACTCAGCCTGGTGGAGAAGGCCTGAGGTGTATTGTGGAGGGTCGGCGCTGGGCTTAGGGGCCTTGTGGCTGAGCGCGGAGCGCATTTTCTCCCCAAGCCCCTGGACCAATGTTGCTGGTGCTATTTCCAGACCCGTATGCCTCTCTCGTGGAGGATCTTGGAGGCCAGCTGGGCGATGTCGGGTAAGCTATATGTGATGTTCATCTTCAGTATGGTGTTCAGGATCTCACTAATGCTTGTCTTGCCGCGGGACAGGATCACTGGGTAGTCGTCGAGCAGCGTCTGGGCGACGAGCATCGCCTGCCTGTACTTCGGAGACTCGAGCCTCCTCTGAAGCTCCACCGCCTGGGATACCTGCTCCGGGACGGCGTCGGGGGTCTGGTAGATCTTCACCCTGGGCCCTCCCCTCTTGGACCTAGGCCTCCGTAACGCGATGGCGGGGTAGAGGAAGCCACCGGACACAAGCGTCTGTATCACCCTTGTGGATCCTGCTAGGCTCATCCCCAGCTCGTTCACCAGGATGCTTCGTGATAGAGCCCCCTTCTCCAGCGCGTAGAATGCCGACTCTCTCAGCGAATCGTTTGCGAGGACTTCTCCCAGTATACGGTAACTGAGGGGGTTAAACTCGGTTTTTGATCTTAACTCTTCGAGCTCCTTAGCGATCTCCGGCGAGTTGAATTCACGGATGTGTGAAATTAACTTGATGGCCTTAATTATATAGCATGGCGCGCGCTGCCTTGTCCCGAAATTAATCGGATACTGGTTATAAATGGTCTAAATCCCCATTAATGGATTTAGAGGCAATACAGAGCCTTAAACGGAAGCCCAACTTTACCCCAGAAACCACCCATCTCAATTCCTCAGAAAAGGTGATCCATTAAAAACACAGAGAATTCACATCTGTCAGTGATTTCAGACGCTGCTAAAGGAATAAAATCGATCTGAACAGCGTCAAGTGTTTTAAAATTGGTATTTTTAGCCACCTTTCCCCGTAGTTGGGTCTTTAGTGGGTTTCTTGGCGGGTCGCGAGTCTTCTGGGAGATAAGCCATAATATTGTCTGAAAACGGTAACTGTTGTTTAAAACCATTTTTAACCAATAATGGGACAAGGCAGCGCGCTAGGAACCCGGTTGACATTAGGCAGGATTGAAGGAGGCCACTTGCCAGCCGTTTTCCAGCTCCTTCACTGCTAATATAATACGATATGTAACTCGGCATCAAGGGCAGCGCACAGGGGCTCAGGAAAGAAAGAGCCCCGGCGGTGAACGCGAGGCTCAGCTGCGCTGCATCCATCTTCAAATCACTAACCATTCGCGTTAATTATCTGGATCAACTGCTCGTAGGACGTGTAGAAGCCGCGGTACCTTATGGTTCCAGACTTGTCTACAACAACAAGTGTTGGCACCGCGCTGACCTTGTAGTCATCGATAGCAGTTGGCGAGTTGCCTATTAGCCAACCTACTTTATTGTTCTGGGTGAAAGTCGCCAGGTTTGACTCGCTAGCGCCGTCAACGTTGATTGAAACTATTACCAGTCCCTTTTGATCCTGTAATTGTCTGAGGGCATCGAACTCTTCGATGCAGGTGGAGCAGGTGGTTGTCACGAAGTCGAGGACTACGGTTTTGCCTCTCTGATCCGATAGGCTGAACGTCTGCCCGCTGGTGTCGTTAAACTTCATGTCAAGCGCTTGATCTCCCACGTTGACTCCCGGAGGCGCGGATCGGTTGGATGTGACCCAGTAAGCGAACGCTGAGATCCCCATGATCAGGATGAGCATGAGTGCCGCGGTGGTCTTAGTATTCATCCTCTCAGTTTTTAGTGGTCGATCTTTAAAAACCGAACCTAAATGAGACAATTGTTTTCAGTGAGGATTTACAAATTTGCACATAGAGTTCATGGATGCCTCTGTTGTCTCTCGGGT
>CAWACK010000017.1:0-103598 GCA_963780545.1 Candidatus Bathyarchaeota archaeon | reverse complement strand
GCATATTAAAAATGAGTGAAATAATAAATCAACCTATGTATATACTGTCTGGAAAACTCATGAAAAATTAAGCCGAGCTATTTCTTTTCTACTTTCTTTTCCTCTTTCTCTATTTCCCCCTTCACGCCTTTACCGAATGCTTTAGCTACCTCCACGGTCTTTTTAGCGTCCTTTTTCAATTCCTTTCCGACGGCTTCCCCAGCTTCTCCAGCCTTTTTCTCGATTGTCTTTTTCTTATCTTTGGACATGTTAATTCCAATTGAGTATTTACTATTCGAGTATAAAAACCTAAAAAAATGAGTTGTTTAATTTAATTGGTTCGACAAGTAATTTGTACAAATCGTCTAGTCTAGCTTCGCCGTCGATTTAGCCGATCAAGTCTCTCCTTTTCCTTTAAAAAACTGGGCGAAATAGTCGCGCGCGCGCGAGCACAAAGCAGGTTTCGTTAGTTGCTGTGATGCAACAATCCACCTATGATAGTTTCTATAAAAGTATAATACTAACGCTGGGCGTGGCCGGCGCAACTGCGGTTTTTACCGATGGTCTTTCAATTCCGCTAATTACATCTATAGTGGTTCCAAAGTTACCTGACCTCTTGAAGCACCTAGGATCTGTAGCTTATTATGCCCTGAACTCCTCGAGGGATATTAAAACAGTTAATTTAGAAGCTGGAACTTACAAAGTCGTTGTATTCGGAGTACTCATGCGTACAGGCTCATCGGTGATTAATCTCACGTACGATTATCAGGTTCTGGAGGACGTGATTAAACATCGAACTGAGACTCATTATCCCCAAAAGAAAATTACCTTAATCCGATGGCTTTTTACTAAGAATTCTGGAAAACCAACGCATGCGGATAAACAAACTTAACCGTCTTATCATTTCCCCCCTGTAATGTTCCATCCCCATTCCGTTTTACTTCGTAAAACTTTGTTGAGGCGTTCGCCATCTCTCTCTTAAATAGCTGGTAAACGTTCTTGGCTCCAACTATCTCCACATCCTCAATGTTCCATTTAGACGAATACATTATGAATGGGTTTGACTGGCTGCTTCCTACGTCTCCGTGGCTACCAATAAATTCTTCAAATGCAGCCACCTCATCCTTCTCCGCATCGTTTATACTCACCAGGAGAATATCGGGTACATAATTGAAGCCGTCTTCCCTCCGAAGCTGCTCAGCTGAATTCTTCCCGAATTTTGCTAGAGGGTCCTCTCCCTCGATTTTATTGTTCTCACTATTACTGGGGCGCGCGCACCGGTATTAAAACAGACGAGCTGCGGCGAGAGTCCTCGCACGCCTGCTTAAGGTAGTTCGTGTAAATAAACGCGGGCGATTGATTAGTTTTAATCTCTGTCCTCTTCCTCGTCTTCTTCGCGTTCTTCCTCTTCCTTCTCTTCGGGAGTCTCTACCGCAAACTCTCCTTCTTTTTCCCACTCTTCCCGATCTTCTCTCTCATCCTCCTGATTCTCCTCATCTTCTGTTTCGGCTTCTTCCTCTTCGTGTTCTCTCTCGCGTTCCTCCTCGTGCTCGGACTCACGGTTATCGTTATCCTTCTCTGAGCAGGTGATGAGCATCTTCTCATCGAGTGAGTCTTCATCATCGCTGAACAACTCCTCGCATATCCCGCACGGATACAATTCTTCCAGTTCTTCGTAAACGCCGTATTCTTGCATGGTTAATCTGTGGTAAATCCCACTCTTTAATTCTCCTTATCCCATGCGTACCCTTCGGCGTGTGCTTTCATGTACGCGAAAAAATGATGAGAAAAGTGGGTTCTAAGGTGTGCGGTCAGCTACTTTTCGTATTGCTGAGACTGCTCCTTATCATGCTCACCACGTCGGGCGGTGTGAGGGCCAGTCTTTGATTTCATCAGCTCACTCTCGAGGGTGTTAAGCATATCCTCGAAGGTCTGCAGCAGATCATACCCTTCCCCCTTGGCGTTTATCTGCTCAGTTGCACTGATGACCCTCGCGTTCATCTCGTATCTGCTGCGACCCTCTCCCTCAGTCCTCCTCTTAACGACTATTGAGACTTCGTCTATGTTCGGGTGGATCTTCATCCCTTTCTTTATTACTCGGTCGACTTTCTGCTCGGCTTCGGCTTGATCGAAGAAGTCCTCCTTCTTGAGACCGATTATCTGTATGGGCAGCTCCTTTACGACGGGGCGTCTCGCTATTAGTGCGAGGAGTTCACGTGGGGTGATTATACCTTGGATAACGCCTTGAGGGTCGGTCAACAGGCAGGCGTTCTTCTCCCTGTCCCTCAGGCTGCGGACGACCTCGAGGGCTGATGCGTCGACGCCGACTGCGAGTGGCTGTTCATCCATTATTCCGCCCAGCTCACCTTTGTACCTCGTTATGTTTTCGCTGGGTTTTTCGCCCTGCTTGCTGCGTCCCTGGGGTTTGAGGAATATCCGGATGAGGTCTTGTGCGGTTACCATCCCGACGAGTTTCCCGTCTCGGGTCACTGGGATGTGGCTGAATCCTTTATCCAGCATGACGCTACGCGCCTTCGCTATCGCCTCCTTGACGTCCAGGCTTGTTACCGGCGCTTTAGCCAGCTCTATCGCAGGGTTCATGCCTAGCTCGGGGCAGTCGGCCATCGCCTTGATTATATCGAGTTGGGATATGATTCCCACCGGTTTGGTTCCTTCGAGGACGGGTAGGGCCCTCTCGTTTATCCTGATGAGCTCAGCTGCGACGCCGGTCACGGTGCTGTCTGGGGTGACCTGTATTAGGGGCTTCCATAGATGCACAAGCTTCGTGCCTTCGGGTCGCTCGACGTTGAGTAGGTGCCTGAGGGTTATCAGGCCGACCTTGTCGCCTGCTTGAACCACCGCTTCGTAGCGGCCCGTCCTCTCGAGTTCGCCGAGGACTCTGCTGACGGATTCTTCGGGTGAGAATATTACCAGGCGCTTGTCGAGAAGTTTGGAGATCTCTGTTTGGCCCAGTTCTTCGAGGGTTTTAGTCATATAGGGAACACTGGGTATCCTTACAGTTGGGGGAATTTATACCGCTCGACTATTGTCAAAGGCGTAAACAAAATTTCTCGAGTAATAAGGGTGCCCAGTCAAGATCCCGTAGCCGACCCCGCTTGCGCGATGTCAGCTGGGGAGTGCAGGTTTCTCGACCAGCCAAAGCCAGCCAAGTTCCTTCGCAGCCCACTCCCCACGTTTCGCGGCTTCGGGCCTTCCACTGCTTGGACCTTTCGTCCGCTCCCACCTGGGCAAAGGAATCACCGCCTCATAGGTATAAGCGTGTTCCATTACACCCTACTATCAATTAGCGATTCCTTAACCGCTAATAACGTCCATTAATACGCTACTAAAGCAGCTAACCATAAATCAGAGACTAGTTATTCCGATATATTGCGTTTCAAGCTGCAACTTCAAAGTGGCTTGCACATGTGATTAAAAAGACACGTCGCGCGTGATTTTATAATTGCTATTTTTCTGTTTCTACCGAGATGATTTTGAAACCATTGATCTCCCCGGATGATACTTGTGACTCTAGTTTCGTTGCCATAATCTTCTCCGCCTCTTCTTTCGAATAAGCGTGTACCCTCTGTTTCTTGGATCTGGATCCCTCCAATTCATATGTTACGACAAAATCGATTCTCTTCCTATTTGCTGTCTTACCTAGCATCTCTTTCGCTTTGTCGAGTGACTTTTTTGGCTTCTGTTTCTCTTCATCCATTATAACCAAATTAGGTTTAACAGATATAGTTTAAATTTATGGTGCGCGCGCTCCACCAGATTATTACATACGCTCAAAAGACGATAAGTATCAGCTTATTCGTTAAGTGATTTAACGCAGGAGGTATATGCACGCGCATCGAGGTGAATCCATGACTGAATCAAAGTATGGAAAATACGTTATTGACACACCACATGTTCAGAGACTTGCCCACGGCGTTCTACCTGAAGGCCAGCGAGTCAAAGGGAGAACGATGAGCCACACTTACATAGAGGACTCTTTGATAAAGGGGGTCCCACAGCACGTATTCATCTCAGGAATACACACCATTCCCGACCCAAATCCCTGGCTACAGTTCCACGCCCATCCACATGATGAGATCATCCTATTCATGGGAACTAACCCCTTCGACATCGAATACCTAGGAGCGGAGATCGAGATCAAACTCGGCAATGAGGAGGAGAGCCACATCATAAAGAAGACTGCGGGCATCTACATCCCACGTGGTTTGAAACATATTTTCATATATAAAAAAGTCGACTCACCCCACTTCCTAGTTGGTATCTCTATGAGCGGAGAATACAAGTGATTACTCGCCTTCAACAATCGGTGGGAGAAATTCACGTTTTCTGATATATCGCATGCGCAACATGAACTGAGACTCTTTTTAATGTTCCACCTACTAAACCAAAATACTGCATAATGTTATCGCCACTTTTCTTCCAAAACCCAATTGCGTCGAATGGATAAACAACAATCATCACATGCTCTACTAGACTATTGATAAAACCACTCAAATCGGCATTATTTGGTTAGGAAGTTGTTAAATGCGTATGCATGCAACCTATTGTATTTGGGGGTGGATCATCAAATTCAATCTCGCTCTTATCACCGACCTTTGGGTTCACCAATTGGAAATCCCCATTTATTTCCTTCATAATATATGCTCCGGTTTCACGCTGTTTTTGGTCGCTCAAATCTCTGAATATTTTTAGTTGTTTACTAATTTGGTGGTCAATAATAAGGTGAACTGGCTAGAAATATGTCTACCTTGTTCTTTGAATTAAACTAATGCACACAATCAGGTTTCTGCTTTTATGAACGTGGCATCAAAAACAGCGCGCGTGACCCTAGTCGGCTCATGATGACACCATATTAACAGTTTTTTACCTACACTGAACGCCTTCTCGAACTGCTGACCCAGCCCCACGTATCCCGCCGCCGGGCTTTCTATTAGGGAAAACTGCTCAGTCTTGAGGACACCCACCTTACCATTGGAAAAAAAACTACTTAAAAGCTAAACACCGTCATTCTCCTGATATGAAATCAAATCCTCTGAAACCCGAGTTATACGTTACTGATTTTCAAATTAGCCTAAATTTTTATCAAAACATTCTCGGATTCACCGTTGAATACCAGCGGGAAAATCCCTCATTTGCATTTTTATCATATCAAGGTAGCCAAATAATGATTCAAGAACTGGACCCCAATGAAGATAAAGCGTTTATTACGGGGAGTTTTGAGTATCCTCTTGGTCGGGGAATAAATTTTCAAATAGACACCGACGATGTTGATAGAATAAATAATTCATTGAAAGATTCGGATTATCCCCTGAGAAGACCCATTAAAGATAGCTGGTATAAGGTTGGTGATTTCCTCAGCGGATGTCGACAAATCCTTGTACAGGATCCTGATGGTTACTTGTTGAGATTTTCTCAAGATATTGGAGAAAAGCAAGTGGAATAAATTCCTCATCACTCGATTGGGCCCTTATTCAAAACTAGGCTTACAACTGAGTGATTCGGGTTAAGATTTTCTAATCTTAAGTATGCTATGTAAGGCTTTGAGCGTAAAGTACGCCATTTAATCCTCGGCAGACCCCTTCTCCGCAACTCACCGTTGACCTCCCCGAAGTGCTGACGGTAGTGCCCGAGGAGATACAGGGCTCTTCCAAGACGAGTCGACCCAGTCCAGGGGAACTTATCCTCCCTCCCTAGAAGATTTTCTTCACTCATCCCTCTCAACCAACCCTCAACAGTAATCCGAACCTCGCGATGATACTCAAGCACGACCTCCCTAGAGGGCAGGTTCTCGGGTTTTAGATCCCAAACGAAACCTTCCTTTGAGGCGTCTGCCCCTAATCGCTCACCAGGCGTGTAGCTTTCGGGAGATGGTGAGGCGTAGAAGTCACCTACCTCGATGGCGTGTAGAATCAGTCTAGCTGGTATGAGGTAATCTATTTCACCGCTTCTCCATTGGGTTTCCGGTATCTTATCTATGGCTTCCTCGTACATGTCAAAGATTAATCTAAATTGCTCTAAGAGGGAGCGCGTTACTTCTCCATCGTCTTTAGACAAGTCAATCATCCTCTTTTCTTTGCCAGTGCGCGCACTATGTATACTACTTCATCGAAATGGGCCTACAGAGGAACTGGTTATAGGCAGCTAAGAGATATGAGCCCTCCCTCAACCCCGTGAAGAGGGTCTCCTCAATATAGTACCCGTCCTTGATGCGGTTTGCATCATAATCTGACTCCGACCTCCACTTCATCACGCCGATAAATTCCACTGGGCTGTAATAGTTGATGAATGTGCGTAGGCTGACAAGCGAGTCGTAATTACTCAGACTCTCTACCCGCTTCTTCAGAGTTTCTCTCCAGATGTCCAGCCTCTTGAGCGCCATAATGCCATGGCAGATCACGACAAGGCCATCTCCGCGTTTTTCGGAGGCGGTGTAGGCTACATCCTAGATCTCATCGCAGAACACCTCATAATATAGGCCGTTTGGGAAATACGCCGCCGATACCCTGTCATCCCTACGGACCTTCATTATGTTCTCGGCGGCGATGTTGTGGTGGTTCTCGCTTACCTACCTTGTGTTTACCCAGATGATATTTGGGAGTTGGATGCATTGATAGAAGCTGCGCTCTAGGACGCCGAGCTCTTTTGTGAAGTTTTTCTCGCCCTCACGGAGGTCCTGTAGGTCCTTATCTAGGTGGCCCTCGGGTGAGTAGAGCGTACATATGGAAAACATCGGGTGAAAATCAGGAAATTTTTGTATTTATTGCTTGTGACATCTAATGTGCACGAAGGATAATGCTTCTTCAAAATCTTTAGGATCGCTGAAATCCTCGATACCTACGGAGACGTGAACCAAACTTCTGGTAATCCCTATCTCCTCCTGCTTCTCCATGCTAAGATCCCCCTGATTTGAGATCGAAGGTATCGTAGAGATAGCATCAACACCACCAAGAGACGTCGCAGGCTTAACAAGCCCGTACGAAGTTGTTATACAGCCACCTTGATCCATTACTAAATAATCGGTGAATGGTTTGCCCGAGGAAGCGGTCTCAGGAGCCGTTAAAGCAATTCGCGTTCTCCTGGTCGACGACGAAGAGACTCAGATGGAGCTGGCGAAACTCAGCCTCGAGGACGCTGACACATCACTCAAAGTCACAACCATCTCAAGACCAGCCGACGCACTAAAACTTCTCTCTGAACAGGCCTTTGACTGCATCGTATCAGACTACATTATGCCGGAAATGAACGGAATACAGTTCTGCGCTGAGATCAGGAAAACGAATTCGATTCCCTTCATAATTTACACGGGTCATGGGAGTGAGGAAGTAGCCTCAGCTGCCTTCGCAGCCGGAGCCAACGACTACGTCAGGAAGGAGAAGGAACTCAGCCACTACAAGGTTCTTGAGAAGAGGATCAGACACGCTGTGGAGAAGAAACGGGCTGAGGAAGAACTGAAGTCGAGCGAGGAGAAATACTATTCCCTCTACACATCCATGGTGGAAGGCGTAGCCCTACACAAAATCGTAAAAAATGACAGCGGAGAATCAATTGACTACATCATAACAGATGTTAACCCCTCCTTCGAACAAATAACCGATCTTAAGAAAGCGGATGTCGTCGGAAAGCTCGCCACCGAGGTATACGGCACAGAACACGCCCCCAATCTCGAAATCTATGCGAAGGTAGCCGCCACCGGGAAACCCGAAACATTCGAAACCTACTTTTCGCCCATGAACAGGCACTTCAACATATCCGTCTTCTCCTCCGGAGAGGACAAGTTCGCCACCGTCTTCCAAGACATAACCTCTAGGAAGAAGACGGAGAAGGAGATGAAGCGGCTCAGCAGCATACTCAGAACCCTCAGCGACGGCAACAGGGCCCTCGCGAAGGCTATAAATGAGTTCTCTTACTTGGATGAGGTCTGCAAGATTATTATCAGAGACACTGATTACCGGATGGTTTGGGTAGGCCTAGCTGAAGACGACAAGGCGAAGAGCGTCCGACCCGTCGCCTATGCTGGCTTCGACATGGGCTACATCAACCAGATGAGGGTAACTTGGGCGGACGACGAGCGCGGCCGCGGCCCAACGGGAACGGCGATCCGCACCGGGCAGGTAACCTTCTGCCGCGATATGCTCAATGACCAACGATTCGAACCGTGGCGCTCAGATGCCCTAAAGCGGGGCTACGCCTCATCCATCGTCTTCCCACTCATGAACGCTGTGAGGTCCTATGGAGCCGTCTCAATCTACTCCCGTGAAGTTAATCCATGGTCGACTGAGGAGGTCGATCTTCTTCATCAGCTTGCGGATGACATCAGCCTCGGCATATTATCTATTCGGGAGCGTGAAGCGAGGAGGGAAGCGGAGGAGGAGCTTCGGGCAAAGAATAAGGAGCTGGCTGCTATTGAGGAGGACCTGAAGATAGCCAATCTGCGGGAGCAGGAGTACGCCATCAAACTTGAGAATATGGTTGAGGAGAGGAGTACGAAGCTCAATGAGAGTGAGACGAGGCTCACCGCCTTCATGGAATCAACTGAGGACGGCTTCGGATTATTCGACTCCGAGCTTCGCCTACTGGACCTAAACAAAGTTGCTCTCAAATTATTCCTAATGGGCCTTCCAATGGGCACAACAAAAGAGGATCTCATAGGCAAAAAATACGAAGAGATCTTCCCCGGCATAGAGAAGACGGAGAGATACGAGGCGATGATGAAGGTTCTCAGAACCGGTGAACCGGCACACTGGGAGGGTGCAAGCTGGGTCTCACCGAATATCTGGCACTCTAACACCGTCTTCCTAATCGGCTCAAACGTGGGAATCATCTCCAGGAATATTTCGAGGCAGAGGGAACTCCAGAAGGATCTTCAGAGGGCTGAAGTGATCGCGGCGGTGGAACAGATGGGTGCCACAGTCGCCCATGATCTGCGCGGACCGCTAGCCCAAGTGGTTCAAGCGGTAAACATGGCGAAGCGGGATCCAAGCCTCATGCAACGGATGCTCCAGATCGTAGAGGAGAACGCGACCAGGTCACTGAAGATGATTGCCGACTGGAGGTCAAGCACACGCGAGATCCTCCCTCACCCAATTAAAACTGATCTGAGTAGCCTAGTTAATAGTATCTTGAAGGGATCAACGATCCCAGGTAACGTGACCGTTGGAGACTTCATTCGGGAAAGGCCTTGACCCCATCAAGTTGGATCCCGATATAATGCACAGGGTCATCGATAACCTTGTGAAGAACGCGGTTGATGCGATGCCAAATGGGGGCAAAGTAGTGATCAGTGCGGAGAAGGGGAAAGATGTCGTATTGATTCGCGTCAGCGATACGGGTATGGGGATACCTGAGGGGTCGAGGGAGCGAATCTTCTCTCCGCTGTACACAACGAAGGCTGGAGGTATGGGTTTGGGGTTGACTTACTGTCGGAGGGCTGTTGAGGCGATGGGTGGCTCCATAAACTTCGAGTCAAAGATCGATAAGGGAACAACCTTCACGGTAACTCTTCCAATACAATAGCTATGCGAGCGCTAACGCGTGCGCTTTCATCGTTTTTTTATCATCTGTTGAGAATATACAATTTTTCGCAGCGAGCGCATTTTTGTCTGTTTTGCGCACGCATATGGTTTATATTCAAAGGATAGTTTTGAGAATATGGGAGAATTTGAAATGACCACCGATGGGAACAAAGCCGTAGTCCGGAGATTCGCGAAAGAGGTGTTAAGCGGCGGCAATATCGACCTTATCGACGAATTGCTTGCACCGAATTATGCGAATCCGAGTATGGGCACCGCCGATCGAACCGGCTTCAAGGCTGTGGTTTCCGGCCTAAAGGCCTTCGCGCCGACACGCGATTTTGAAATCACGGATCTGGTAGCAGAAGGCGATTCGGTCGTGTTGCGGGGAAACATGAATCTCACCCTCGCCAACGGGAAAAAGGCCTCTGCCCGAGTCATCACCTATTACCGTCTCGCAAACGGGAGAATCGTGGAAGATGAACCGATAACTATGCCGTCTCTGACCGAACTGTTGGGCGGCATGATGCCTCCGAGGTCCGGCCCCTAGGGCTGATCAATCCAGAATGCATCGTCTAACCACCTTTCAACGATTCTGTTTTCTGTGATTCCAAGAAACCCAGAACCGCATCAAGGAACTCCGTTTACCTCCAAAACAAGAACATGTGCCCCCCCTTGAACGCAGTCATCTTCGAACCCCCTATACCAACATGCATCTCCTCAGCGCGCGTGTAGTAGATTCTTATGAGACTACTTCACCTCAACAATCATCCAAGCCTCAATAGCCTCCAAACCCAGATGGTGAATCGGGATCGCAGCACGCACTGGTCTACCATCAACCTCACCAAATAATTGAGTAAGAAGGTCAGTGAAACCATTCAGAACCTTTGCTTGGTCCAGGAATCCTTCAGCGCTGTTGATGTATCCAATGACCTGAATAACTTGTTTTATTCTATCTAGACTCCCAAGCAAACACTTTAACTGGGCTAAACAGTTAAGACATGCCTCCCGAGCCGCGGAATACCCCTCCTCTATCGTCAGATCCTTTCCAACCAACCCTCTTTTAGTCGTGGTGAAGGGAGTTTGACCACTGGTGAAGGCCATTATGCCAGACAGTATGGCCCCTACGTAGTTACCCTCCGGTGGTGGCGGATCTGGAAGCTTTAATCCCAGTTTCTTTAATTGATCTTCAATAACCATATTTTCTAGATTTATCTCCGAGTTTTTATTTTATCGCACGCGCCTATTTTAGGGACTAAACAGGGGATCATATCGCTGATCGTGGAGCGACAACCTCAACTCCATGAAACGATGCAACATCTACGTGAGAGGGGATTCGTTGTGAGCGAGAAACCGAAGAGCGGTAACAGGCGCGGCCGAGTCGAAGGCTTATCGGCCATCGTGACTGGGGGTTCCCGCGGCATCGGGAGGGCCACATCCATAGCTCTTGCCCGTGAGGGTGCGAAGGTCGTGGTGAACTACAGCCGGAGTAGCAGCAAAGCCGAGGAGGTTTTGGACGTGATTAAAAGGTCGGGCGGAGAAGCCTTCTCGTTTAAGGCAGATGTCTCCGACAGAGCCGCCGTTCAGGAGATGGTCGGTGAGACTATGAAGCGTTTCGGCGGAGTCGACATCTTGGTGAACAACGCGGGCATAGGCGGGGGTGGCGGGTCTATGCTGGAGCTCAAGGAGGGAGACCTCGACGCATTGATGAATACGAACGTCAAAGGAATGCTGTTCTGCTGCCAAAATGTTGCACCTCACATGATTAAGAACCACTATGGCAAGATCGTTAACATAGCCTCAGTAGCGGGCATAGGAACCGCCCTCACAGGTACCACACTCTACGCAACGACCAAGGCTGCCGTGATTATTCTCACAAAGCGCTTCGCCGTGGAGCTAGGTCAACACCACATAAACGTGAACGCAATTGCGCCGGGTCATATCCTAACCGACATGACCGTTCAGGGGCGGAGTCCCGACGAGGTCAGAAAACGCAGCCAATACTTTGAGGAGCACACCATGCTGAGGCGCGAGGGAGAACCAGAGGACATCGCCAACGCTGCCCTTTTTCTATCATCCGACGAGGCGAGCTTCATCACGGGTCAGATCCTGGCCGTTGACGGTGGACGGACAGATTTCCTAACCCACTCCCTCTAGCACGTCGCGCGCACCTAAGATAATACGCAGCAAATTGAATATGTAAATCACTGCTTGAACTTCGTCGCTTTCTCGCATATGTGGTGCTCATGCTCGATGAGGCCCGCCTTCTCGAAGACCGGCTTCATGGCGTCAGACTCCAAGACCTTAAAAAAAGCATCCAAGCTCCCGCGATCCTTCCAGTCAAACACAATTAAATGCTGGTTAGGATCCTCTGCGCACTGGTAAACTGTACCGCCCAGGGACCCGCCTCTGTTCTTCGCATCCTCTAAGAATACTTTAAACCACTTATCGTGATCCTTCACCTTTTCTTTAACTATCACATTCACCATTAAATTCCCTCATCTAGCTCAAAGGATCGGAGACAAATAAACCGATTGAGCTACCGAAGACTGTATTTTTTTACGGTTCAGCCCCCACGCGCGCAGGTGAGTTTGGTTTGACCTGCACTAGTGCACAAGTAATGAGTCTGCTATCTTTGCCCCTCGGCTACTTCTAGATTACTCCAACCACGAGTAACACTATTCCTACGCCGAGCAATCCAACGAGACTCGTTGAGTAACCGCGCACAGTAAGCAGGATGGCTCCTAAAAACCGAGAGGATGCTTCCCATCGCTAAGAGCCTTAGTTTCATAGCTTTCATATCTTCAAGCCCTCCTAAGTCTCTACTTCCATTTCGCGCTCGCGGTTAGGTTCTCCACTTCAATCAAGATTACTTACCCTCATCTTGCTCTCAAATCTGATATCCCTTTTTACAAATTGAGACTTGTATCAGGTATGCTCTGGTCCACCGAGTCTGTAGAGTTTGTAGCCTATAAGCAGTAACAAAGATTCCGGCGCGCGCATGCTATACAAAAAGATAAATAGGGATCAATTTTCTTTGTTTTTAGACCCTGTATGCCATGTAAATGCAAGGTGTGTGGTGAAGTCTTTCCGAGTGCTAAGCAGAGAGATGCTCATGTAGCTAAAGCACACCCGGAGAAGAAGAAGCCACAGTAGATGTATAGTGTCGCCGAGCCTTCAGAAGGCGAAGGGACGTATACCCTACTTCGGCGATCAATTTACCAATTTATTTTTGCGCGTAATTCGGGAACTCTCCCCTTTCTCGTTCGCCCCTGGCTGTTTCGAGTATGCAAATGCGCGCGCATAACTATTTAGGTACCAAAGAATTAGATACCTGATTAAAATTGGTATCAAGATACCTACAAATCGCGATCGCTGGCATTTTAGTTGCGTTATTGGCTACTTATTTGTATTTTTCATCAACGCAACCTGTGGTAGAATACTATATAGATATGCCACAAACGAAAATTTATATTCAAAATGAAAATTATTTTAAAATTCAATATAAAAACACAGGCGGTTTTAATGGACTTGTTACTTTCAATCTCCAATTTACCAACATTACTTTATCGACTTCATTGCAACAAAAAGAATATAATGTCAGTAATTCTTACAAAGAAGAATATTACTTATTAGGTAATGTGGGATCTGGGGGAAGGATATTTTATTTTATTGTTAATAAAAATGCGTCCGGCTTCTCCATCGAGTTTACTGCTGAAAAAAATAGTATGTTTGATTCTGAAAGACTGAGTCCCATAAATCCTGTAAAAATAACATATAAATGGTCGAATCAAACTAAGTCTTACGAATTAATTAGTTAAATTTCGCTCAAGTCTTCTTTTTCCGCACTTCTGAAGCGCGCGATTATATCGAGGGTTTCATAATTGAAGAGTGCGCGACCTTTTTTCGCACGTGTAACGACTTATGGTCTAAGAATTGTGTGCGCGCGTGCAGCATCTACAAATTGCGCGCACGCGTTGGGTGACAGGCTGAGGAGGAGAACCTCCTACCTATTGGTGATAGCTGGCATGGCTGTTTCGGTGGTGCTGATACCTTTAGGGGTAACCCTGTTGCTGGTGGCTGTGATGTATATGGTATGGAGGGGCCTATACTCCGCGTCGATGCCTTTGACTAACATGTTGATCGCTGATACTAGTCCGCTTGAGGTTAGGAGCATCGGCTACAGCACCTCTATGATTGTGTCGAACCTAGTCGGCGTCGCGTCTCTGATGGGTGTTTCGTGGCTGATGGAGGGTTCGGGTGTACAGTCTGTGTTCACGTTTTCCGCGGCGCTACTTGGCATCAGCTTCATCCTGATTCTTCTTTACAAGTCTCAATAATCCCGTGTGCGCATATTGTGAGGGGTATTTCACTCGTATTCACTGTTGTATGCGTACGCGCCTAGCGTAGATGTAAATCCTGTTCTTCGCGCGAGTAGGTAATATGCCAGACTTTAAACGAGCTAGATTTCTACTTTGATTATACTAAATCTTGATCTACCATAATTCTTATAGATCATTGAACATCCGAGGCAGTGACCTGCCAGTCACATCTTCGAACTTCTTCCTGAAGACCCGATCCAGATTCTGGAGGTTTCGCTCATAAAGGGAGATGAATTTGATGTTATACCTGTGATATTGAGCCATTTTCCACCTCATGCTCTTCTCGTATCTGCCCCTATCAAGGCTGTTCTCGACATCCAGCATACCCCAGTACTCCACGTAGACATCGTAGTCAGGTAAGTAGAAGTCGGGAAGCCCTATCTTCTTGGAGAAGATGAACCAGCCTCCCCTGGCTTCCCGTTCATATTCGTATCTTATTTGGTTTCTTGTTAGGTAATCTGCTATGATCTTTTCACCCTTACTCTTAACAGGGATACCCGTGATGGTCATTGATTCTGTGCCATATTTGCTGGAATTATTGGATCCTCCGAAAATGCGAAATAAGTCCATATCAGTGATGTGATTTTGAATTTAGATTAAATAAATTGTGAATCCCGAGTATATCTTAGCGTAATTTGTTTGTGAGTGATATTAAAGGAATCGTGCTCATATGAGCTATGCGTGCGCAGCGCGCGTAAAGGGTTAAGGTGTGCTCGCCGAAACACCTAGCGATTATTGCCCTCATTTACTCAGCTTGTTTAGGCGCAGCACCTTCCCGTTGAGGGCGCCCGTGTGCTCGTTTTCACGTATCGTCAGGACTCCATTCACGTAGACCTGGCTGATGCCGCTGGGGTACCTGCGGGGCCTCTCCCACGTCGAGTTATCCTTGATCTTCTCCGGATCCCAGACGAGCACATCCGCCCACATCCCAACCCTCAGCAGTCCCCTGTCCATGAGCTGCAGTCTCTGGGCCGGGAGTCCCGTGCACTTCCTGACCGCCTCCTCCAGGCTCAGTGCGTGCCTCCTAGCGACCCACTCCTGGAAGAAGTAGGGGAACTGGCCGAATGCCCTGGTCGTGTCCTCCCCCACCGGCTTCAATGATAGTGGACCCTCGAGTGAGTTGTTCGTGGAGTCGATTGCCACCGAGGATAGTGGGTGGAGGAGGGAGAACTCCGTGTCCCACCTGCTCGTTATACCTACGGTCCCCCAGACCCTGTCGAATCCCTCTCCCTCGGCGACAAGTATGCCAATCAGGGCGTCGAAGGGGTCCTTACCCATCATCTCCCCTATCTCTCTGAGGTTCTTCATGTTGTATCTTGGGCTCTTCTCGCAGTGGGCGAGGAGCACCCTGTCCCATGAGTCGAATAAACCCCTCTTCGCCGCGAGTATTGGGCCGTATTGGCGGTTGTGCAGGTCGGCCTTTAGGTAAGCGACCACCTCCGGGTCTTTCAGCATCGCCAGGGTGATCTTGCCTCTCTTGGTGTACTTCGACCCAGATGTTATCGGCTCGATCATGGAGCAGCCGCACCACCCGACTCCGTCCTCGCTCATGGTCCAGGGGACCTGGTTGATTCCTATGTCGACGCCTCTCTCCCTCGCCTCCTCAACCATCTCGACTATCAGCTTGGCTTTGCCGTCGGAGGGGAACCTGGCCCCCCAGTGTACGCCTTCGACCGCAGCGCCCGACCTTTCCCCTATCTCTATGGCCTCCCTTGCGGCTGCCTCAACCTGCTCGTCCCTGCTCCTGATGTGCGTGGCGTAGATGCCCCCGTGCTCAGCCACCACACCGCAGAGCTCGACGAGGTCCCGAGTAGTCGTTAGTGTCTGGGGGTCGTACTCGAGTCCCGAGGAGAGGCCGAAGGAGCCTTCCCGCATGGCCTGTGCCAGTAGCTTCTTCATAACCGGGAGCTCTCTCTCTTTCGGTGGGCGGTCCCAAGCCTCCAGGCCCATGGTCATGACGAGGAGGTTCGCGAGGCCAGTGCACGTCGCCGCGTTTATGGACACGCCGTTCTCCTCGATCTTTTTATGGTACTCGTCGGTTGTGAGCCACCCACTCACCCTGTCATTCATCTCATCGAAGATTCTTCGCGCCTCCTCGTTGAGGGGTGCAGCTGAGCCTCCGCAGTTACCGTTCAGGACGGTCGTTATGCCCTGTCGTACGAAGCTGTCGGCTCTGGGGTTCTCTATTATAGAGTAGTCGCTGTGTGAGTGGATGTCCACGATCCCGGGTGAGACGATTAGGCCCTCAACGTCTAGCACCTCCTCGGCTTCACCGGCGTCGACTCTACCCACGTGGGCTATCCTGCCATTCTTGATCGCCAGGTCTCCCATGAACCAGGGTGAACCGGTACCATCGACTATTCTGCCGTTCCTGATGACGGTGTCAAAAACCATGCCATCACTTGTTTGATATGCAATTGAGTACCATTAATCACATTTACTACAAATTCACGCGATAAGAGCACACTGCCATTTAGAGCTCGGCCTTTCGCGCTCGCATACAACATAAATTTTAGCTAGCAACCTATTTTTTATCCATGTCCTCGACGGAAAAAGGCTCCCAAATTCATCGAGCCCTCAAGGAAGGAAAGAAGTTCCTCACCGGGCTCGATGCTTATGATTTTTTAGCCAACTTTGATTTACCCCTCGCGAGAACCGCCTTCGCGAGAGAAAAAGGCGAGCTAGCCTCCGTGTGCCGGCGGATTGGATTCCCTTTGGCGATAAAGGTAGTCTCCCCACAGATCCTGCATAAATCGGATGTCGGAGGCGTAATAGTCAACTTGCGGAACATCGAAGAGGCGCGGAGTGGCTACGACCAGATTCTCGATAACATTCACAGGAAGAGCCCGGATGCAGTCGTTGAGGGTGTGCTCGTTCAGGAGATGGCCGAGCCCTCCGTCGAGGTCATCGTGGGTGGTGTGAGAGACCCGCAGTTTGGTCCTGTCGTGATGTTCGGCGTCGGGGGCATCTTGACCGAGATAATCAAAGACGTGTCGTTCCGCATCGCCCCGATAAGCGAGCAAGATGCTTTGAAGATGGTTCATGAGATCAGGTCAAAGCAGATACTCTTCGGTAGCAGGGGAACGCCGCCGGCTGATATCAGCTCTATAACCGGCATTCTCGTGAAGGTTTCCAAAATCATGGCGGAGTACCCTGAGATCAGCGCGCTTGATCTAAACCCTGTCATCGTCTATGAAAAGGGTGCTAAGTTGATCGACGTTAGGATACTGATCGAGGAAGCCCCTCAAACTAAGCTGGCTAAACTGAACGCGCCCCTAGACCGCGTGATGGAGCCTCGCGCCATCGCGATTATTGGCGCGTCTTCGAACCCCGACAAGATAGGATACAAGATCCTGAAGAACTGCATCGACGGCGGTTTCAAGGGCAAAATATACCCCATCAACCCGAGCGGCGGCGAGATACTTGGACTGAGGGCTTACAGGAGCGTCCTCGACGTTGAGGACGAGGTAGACACGGTCGTCGTGGTCGTCCCAGCCAAGGTGGTCCCGTCGGTGATCGGCGAGTGCGTGAAAAAGGGAGTAAAAGGAGCGGTCATAATCTCGAGTGGATTCAGGGACGTGGGTAAAGAAGGAGCAGAGCTAGAGAAGCAGGTGCTCAAGATCGCGGAATGTGGTAACCTGAGGATAATAGGCCCCAACTGTCAGGGGGTCAGCGTCCCCAAGATTGGCTTCTACGGGACGTGGCCGATAATCAAGGAGGTTGGAAGCGTCGGCGTCATATCCCAGAGCGGCTCACTCGCCCTGGAGATCCCATCCTACCTGAGTAAGAGAGGGCTGGGCTACAGCATGGCGGTAGCCCTAGGGAACAAGTCGGATGTCAACGAGTCCGACCTCATCTCCAAGATGGCGAAAGATGACTCGACTGAGGTGGTAGCCGTCTATATGGAGGGGGTTCCCGACGGCAGAGCGCTGATGAACACCATTAGAGAGGCTTCAACCAAGAAACCGATCCTGGTGCTGAAGGGCGGTAAGACCGAAATAGGCAAGAAGGCGGTCATGGCACACACCGGTTCCCTCGCTGGCAGCAACGAGGTGTTCGAGGCCGCGGTCAAACAGAGCGGCGGACTATGCGTCGAGAACCTTGAGCAGCTCTTCGACGCCTCCGTCATCTTCGCAGCCTCGCCGAGAGCCAAGGGAAATAGAGTCCAGATAATAACTAGCTCGGGGGGGTCAGGGATCCTAGCCGTCGACGCCATCGCGTCGTCGAATCTCGTCTTATCGAGGCTAAACGATGACACGATTCAGGGTTTGAGGAGCACATTGCCCGACTGGTGTATAATTGGAAACCCAATCGACTTGACTGGAAACGCGCTGAACGATGTCACCCTCTTTAAGCGGGCTATCGAGAAGGCGATAGCGGACCCGAACGTCGACGCGGTGCTAACCATATTTGGGGATCCTATACCTGAATCCTGCAGCACAATTCTGCCATTGGTGAAGGAGGCGTGGGGAAAAGGAATCCCAGTCGCTATAAATTACCTAGGGGGAGCCGAGGTACAGGAAGAGGAGATAAGGAAATTCGAAAAGAACAAGATCCCCGTCTTCCCGACTCCTGAAAGGGCGATCAAGGCTCTGAGTTTTCTTCACGCCTATAGCGCCCTGCATATTGATATTCCCGAAAGACGGATAGTAGAGGAACATGTCCATAACTGAGGATAAGCCTGGGAAGAGGGTACTCTTCTTGGGAAACGAGGCCATAGCCAGGGGTGCGATCGAGGCCGGGATTCAACTCGGTGCCTCATACCCTGGCACACCCTCTTCGGAGATTATGGAGAACCTCATTGAGGCATCAAAGAAACTTGGATTCTACGCCGAGTGGTCCACCAACGAGACCGTAGCCTTCCAGGTGGCCGCGGGGGCAGCCCTCGTCGGGGGCAGGTCTCTGTTCTCATGCAAGAACGCCGGCCTCAACGTGGTCATGGATATGCTGATGACTCTCCCCTACACAGGCGTCAGGGGGGGCTTCGTCGTAGTGTCAGCTGACGACCCTGGGGCGTGGTACAGCTCAAACGAACAGGACACGAGGATAGCCGGGTTCTACGCGGAGATACCTGTCTTCGAGCCCTCGGATCAGCAGAGCGCCAAGGACATGACGAAGGCGGCCTTCGAGCTGTCTGAAAAGATCGAGCTGCCGGTCATGGTGAGGAGCTGCACACGACTCAGCCACGCATCAGGTGACGTCACTCTGGGCGCGATCGAAGCCCATAGGAATAAGATTGTCTTCGATAAGCACTGGAAAACTCCATACAGATGGAACGTGTATGGCCCACCAGGCGTAGTCAACAAGCATAAGTTGCAGAAGGGGAAGCTGCCCGAGATTAAACACTACAGCGACGAAACACCGTTTAACACTTACCGGCCGGAGAAAGGCGCCAAACTAGGCATCGTATCCAGTGGGGTCTCCTCAGCCTATGCAGTCGAGTCCTTGAAGAGGCTCGGTAAGGAACACGAGGTCAATCTGCTCATTGTTGGTATGCCGTATCCTCTGCCGGAAAAGAAAGCCCTCGATCTGATGTCTAGAAGTGATGAGATCCTCGTCGTTGAGGAGGGGGACCCTCTGATCGAGAGGCAATTATCTCAGGTAGCGGTCCAAAACGGGAAATCAGCGAAGATACTTGGAAAGCTTTCCGGGAAAATCGTGCCCGACACCGACGAGCTGACACCTGACATAGTCGAAGAGGCCGTTTCCAAGTTCACACACGCGGAACTGAAAAAGCTCGAAGATAGGGTGGCCTTGAAAAAGTCTCTTGCACCCCTCGTGGCTGAGCGTAGCGCATCATGGTGCGCGGGTTGCCCCCACATCGGGAGCTTCTGGGCCCTGAAGAAGGCTCTCCCCAACAAGGTCAACATCCTGAACACGGGCATCGGCTGCTACGAGATGAGCGGCTACGGTATAGCCGCAGCCACCATAGAGGCTACCGAAACCAGCGAATCCAAGCAGTGGCGCGCCTTAACACCCTACGAGATGACCGACACCCTCTACATCATGGGGAGCGAGACTGCGTTGGCGCAGGGCGAGTACCACGTCGGCTACGGAGACGGCAAGATAGTGAGCATCCTCGGTGACTCCTCATTCTACCACACCAACCTCTCACCAATCGTCAACGCCGTGTACAACAAGTCGGAGCAGCTCATACTGGTACTAGACAACTATTGGACCTGCATGACCGGACACCAACCCAATCCCGCTACGGGGATGACAGCTTGTGGCGAGAAGTCCGAAGTTCCAGAGATCGAAGGAATCTGTAGCGCATTCGGCGTGAAGTACGTCAGGAGCGTCGACCCTTACGACCTAGGATCGGCCATCAAGACGATACAGGAGGCTCTGGAACACAGAGGAGGGCCGGCGGTCATAGTCACCAAGAGGGTCTGCGCCCTCGAGCGCATGAGAGACTTACGTAAGGTGAGAGCAAAGCCTCCTACATATCAGGTCAACGAGAACTGTACGGGATGTAAACAGTGCCTCTACCTTGGCTGCCCAGCGATCGGGTTCGACTCCGAAAGAGGCGTGGCGTTCATCGATAGCTTACAGTGTGTTGGATGCGGACTATGCGACCAGAAGGAGGTATGTAGCTTCGATGCCCACGACAAGAAGGGTGAGGGTAACTTCTGAGGGATCATTGATGCCAACAGACGAGTTTAACCTGATATTCGCTGGCGTAGGCGGGCAGGGAAGCGTTCTTGCCAGCCACATCATCGCGGAGGCAGCAATAATGGATGGTCTCAGGGTCCGTGTAGGAGAAACATTCGGCGCCGCCCAGAGAGGAGGTAAGGTCCATTCCCATGTCAGAATTGGAAGAGATGTCTACGGTCCACTGTGCAGGGAGAACTCCGTGGATGTACTGCTGGGATGTGAGCCCAACGAGACTCTGCGCCTTGCCTTGAAATACTGTGGCCCCTCCTCCGTCGTCATCACAAACATACGAGAAGTACCTTCAATGGACGTCAACATAGGCGCAGCGAAGTACCCGGACATCAAAGAGGTTGTCATCGGCCTCGAGAAGTTGTCGGGGAAGGTACTAGCCTTCGACGCCACAAAGTTAGCGATCGAGGCTGGTAGCGACAGAACGATGAACGTAGTCCTCCTAGGTGCGCTCGCCGCGACGGGTCTCACACCGTTCAAACCAGATAATCTCAGAGAAGCAATCAGGGGTAGAGTGCCGCCCTCCACAGTCGAAAGCAACATGAAAGCGTTTGACTCAGGCTACAAAGCGTGTAAAAACATGTTATAAGCAGCTTATATGCAAGCTGCTTTAAAGCGATAAATATGTGAATCACGTCGTAAAAAATGGTTGCGAAACATGGCTACGTTTTCTAAGCCAAAGATACTGGTTGAGCCTCCTGGACCCAAGGCGAAGGCGCTGATAGAGAGGGACCACAAGGTCCTTTCACCCTCACTCTCGCGAACCGCTTCCCTAGTCGGAGAAGAGGCGCATGGAGTCTGGATAAAGGACGTTGACGGGAACATCTTCCTAGACTTCGGCGCGGGAATCGCCGTCGCCAACGTGGGCCATTGCCACCCCGATGTGTCGCAGGCGATAGTGAGTCAGGCGACTAAATGCGATCACGTGAACAGCAGCGATTACTACACCATCCCGCAGGTCGAGTTCGCCGAGTCCCTCCAGATGCTGATGCCTCAGGGTGGACCTTACCGGTTCTTTTATGGCAACAGTGGGAGTGAGGCAGTGGAGTGTGCGATTAAGCTTGCCAGATACCACTCGAAGAGACAATACTTCATCGGCTACATACGTGGCTTCCACGGGAGGACTATGGGGTCCCTCGCCTTCACCTCCACGAGCAACTCGGCCCGGAAGCACTTCGGACCCCTCATGCCCGGGGTATACCACGCGCCATATCCCTACTGTTACAGGTGCCCCATGGGAAACGACGAGGGCAAATGTGACATGGCGTGTCTGCACTACATCGAGGACCAGATACTCAAATACCTCGTGAACCCCCAAGAGGTCGCCGGAGTCATCCTAGAACCCATCCTCGGCGCAGGTGGATACGTTGTGCCTCCAGAGGGTTACTGGCAGAAACTAAGAAGGATGTGCACCGAGAACAACATTCTGTTCATCGCCGATGAGGTTCAGACGGGCTTCGGCAGGACCGGAAAGATGTGGGCCACAGAGCACTGGGATCTGAGGCCAGACATAATGTGCATGAGCAAGGCGGTTGCTGCTGGCCTCCCCCTCGGGATATGCGCGGCTAAAAGCAGCGTCATGGACTGGGACGAGGGGGTACATGAGAACACATTGGGCGGGAACCCGATAATCATGTCAGCTGCCAAGGCAGTGCTAAATGTGATTACGAAAGAGAAGTTGGTTGAAAACTCCAAGAAGGTCGGGGATTACATGAGGAAGCGGTTCGTGGAGATGTCGAATAAAGTTGAACTCATCGGAGATGTTCGCGGCAGGGGACTGATGATTGGAATCGAGCTAGTCACTGACAGAACGACGAAGCAGCCAGCGACAAAGGAACGCGACAAGTTGATAGAAGAGACCTTCAAGCGAGGCTTATTACTACTAGGAGCTGGACCGAGTAGCATACGCTTAGCGCCCCCCCTCGTTCTATCCCAAGAGCAGGCCGACATGGGCCTTGAGATATTCGAGAAATCCATCAAAGATATGTCGCATCAATGATTTTCCTCTGTAAACCGGCTTGTTCACCCACTTTACGCGTACAAAGCAATTCTCTCGCGCGTGAAGCACACCTGTTTAGAAATCATTACATCAGATTAGTTTACTGTGACTGTTCTAGTATATTCTATCAATTTACCAGCGTTAGGTGTACCTAGTTCGAGCCAGGCTCTGAGAAACTTGAAGTAATTCTCCGAGTATTTTGGCGACTCATAAACAAATACAACATGCTCAGCTACTCCAATTGTTGTCCCATGGAATAGGAGCTTTAGCCCAAACTCCTTAGCGGTCTCAGTCCATTTAGGTATCCAATTCTCCCTCTCCTCCAAAAGTAGTTTAAGGAACTCCGGCGTCATCATGCAGAAGCAGATGTAATGAACCAAATTCCGGTCATGAGCTTTTCATCAATCAGCGATTTAACATTATTGCGATGTGATTTTATGCGCGTGCTATTGTTCCAATATTTTCTTTATAGAATAGGCGTGTAGCTTATTTTTTAATTTAAAGCTTACGTGAACGTACATATAATCGATCTGCATTCCCCCAATACAACTTTTCAAGAACAGAGAGAGGCAGATCAAGACCGTTTATGAATGTCCCCCCGGTAGCCTCAGTATCGGCATCGGGAAAAGGCAGAGGAGTGCTACGTTCATTGGTTTCCCAAAGAATTCTCTGCGCAATATATCGACCAGAGAAGTAATCACGATCATCGTTACTGGAAAATAGATCCGTTCCAAACAGTACCCTATCTGAGTACTTCAACATGAATTCTCTAGCTTTCTCCAAGTCTTTACTCAACTCACGGGCCATCCACCTTGATGACGCGGTGTCGACTACAATATTGGGAAACTTCTCCATCCACCTAGTTAGATTGGGTAACCTATGTATCTCAGGCTGTGAACCAAAATGCGGGATCTGAAATTTTAGTTTAGGGTGTCTGGATAAAACATCCTCTAGCTGTTTGAGGTGCTCATCCTTAGTGCCATATTTCTCCGAATCTTTGTACTGAGACGCATAATAGGTGTCGGGATCACCCATGTGAATGATGAGTGGTATCTCGTTATCCTCTAGGGCCCGAAAAATGGGTTCAAGCTTACGATGATTAATTCGAAAATCCTTCGGGACCTCATACCAGTCACGCCAACGTGGACCAAACCATGACTTGGCGAGAGAATACCCCTGATCCCAGATTTTCGATATCTCATCGAGAACGGGTTCAACATTGTAATTTGCTATATCTTTCAAGGAGAGATATTTAGCGAAGATAAACCTATGAGGATACATCTCCTTAGCTGCTTGAAACCCCTCCTCACTATGTACAATCCCAATCTGTCTTGAAACCCCGAATTCATCTTCGAATGCAATCATCCTAGATATTTCATTGATGCTTTCAATGTGTGTGTGCGCATCAAAAATTGGGCCGGAGTACTTCCATTTATTTTTCAAGTTACAAGTTACGAGTGGCAAACTCGCTCAAAAGCCATTCCCTTTTAACGCTTGCACAATCTCACATTGGCTTGCACCCCTTTTTAAAACTAAACTATAAAATAAAGATAACCGCGTGCTAATGCATTCGCGCTCCAAAAAAAATTTAGAATATTAACATGAGCGTGATAAGCCTCACCACATCAGCTATGAAATGTGTCACCTAGGTCACAGCAAGGTTATGTGTCTTAGCATAAATGATGCCAAAGAACGCACCATCGCGCGCGCCGTCTAGGTGGGGATGGGTGTCATTATCGGGCAATACAACAGATCGAAGGTACACCTTTGATTCGGTTCCGCTACGCTGACCTCAAACCCATCCCCCCCACTTTATATAGTCTTATCCGCAAACCCAAACACATTCGAGCTCGAACCTTCAAATAACCAATTAACCAATTGAATCAGTGACAACACTTGGGTAGAAGAACCTCCACAGCCATCATCCTGGGTATCGTGACTGCGCTCTCATTATGGCTCATCATGATCCATCAATCTCCAACCCAAACAGGCGAATTTGCCATCATCCTCGCCCAAAACAACACTAAGATAGTGTCCGACTCGGACATTCAATATTATAACGTTACGAGTCACGAGTTTACACTAACTGGAGAGATCCGCTGATAGACTGGAACTCATGGGGTGGCGTCTACATGGGAACTTTACAATCGTGGTGAACGGTGAAGTGGAGTTGAGGGGTATATTCGTGCCTCCGATAACGTCGCGTTCGTTTCCGTCAAGCCAAGTTGTGATAATGTACCCGACCTACGAGTTGAACTCGTTGAACTATAGGGTGATGAAGATCCAGATGGGGTATCCATGGGATCAGCCTGTCGCCCTGGACCCCCGTGATAATCCGAGGATTGCTGAGTACTTCGAGGGATCGGGTAAATTGATTCGGTGAAATGTCGCACACATACGCAATCAATTAAGACATGTAACACACGCGGGATGATTTAACTGAGTTTGGGGCATGGAAAGCAATAAAACCAGAGCACGTGCATCCACATAGAAAGTTAGAATAACTCCACAGTATACCTTTCATTTGATATGCCGCCCAAGGCCGTGAAGACCCTCGGGGATCTAATCTACTGGCAGTACGCAAAGATCATATCCGACTCAGCCGGCTTCGGTAAGGGTAACTTCGGATTCATAATGGACAGATACAAGAAGCTAAAATCGGGTGAGATCGAGTGGTCCACCAGCATCAGGGAGTGGGTCCGGGAGATGGAGAACCCATCTCAATGCATCTACTGCGGATCCAGGGAGAAGCTCACCGTGGATCACATGATCCCGACTTCTCGGGGTGGACCCGATCACCCTGATAACGCGGTGATGGCCTGCGCATCGTGTAACTCTAGTAAGGGTGATCGGAGGCTTTACGAGTTCTATGGTTTGGGTGGCAGGAATGAGGTGCCTCGGATCGCTGAGGGTAAGTACCTGAAGCTGCTTCACGAAGAGTTGGGTAAGCGTGATCTGCTTGGGTTGGGGCGTGAGGATATTAGTGGTTTATGCGAGACCTGTGATCTGGGTGAGATGTGTCCCATACCTGGGGATTTGACGGTTTATTGTCTTGATGGGATTTTCTTGAAGAACTCCGCGCACGCGTGACTCCTCTCTTCGGTGTTATGATGACGCGTGTTAAGATCTCCGCGCGTGCATTCATTTAGTAGTTCGGAAATTCTTTCTGGAAATCTAGGTCAACCCATTTACCCTTTCCTCTCTCGGAGAGTTGAGAGTACGCTTCCCACGCACAGACGGCGTCATGGGCGGCCAACCCCTGAGAGTCGTAGAGCGTTACTTCGTCGGGTGACGTTCTTCCGAGCTTTTTCCCAGTGATTACGTCGCCTAGGTCTGGGAAAATAACGTTTTCATCTACGACACCCGATCTGATTGCGTAGCCAAGTTTTCCCTCCAGCTTACTCTGCGCCAACAACTCTGTGAATACGTTGGCTCTTAGGAAGATCTTCGGATCTACCTCAAGTTGGTTACCCATAGCTGCTATATGTGACCCGGGTGGGACGTCTTCGCATTGTAGAATGGGTTCCTCGGCTTTTGTGCCAGTTATAATGATGTCGGTATCCTTCACTGCTCCAGCAGGTGACGTCGCCTCGTTAATTTGTATTCCGAGTTTTTCCCCCATTTCTTTAACGTAGCGAGCTCTGTTCTCGCTGGATCTGCTGTACACCTTGACAGATTCGATCTTCATCGTTTCGCATAGCGCCCACAGGGTGTGCCTCGCCACGAATCCTGTCCCGAGGACTCCGACTGTTTTGGAGTCCTTTCTCGCCAGGTATTTGGCTGATAATGCCGCCGCAGCTCCCGTTCGGAGACCCGTAATGAGGCTTCCATCCATCAAGACAACGTTGTTTTTTGCGTAGTCGACGAGTAGTATGACCTGTACGCCCCTTGTAAGGAGCTTCAGGGCGAGGTAGCCCGGTTCCTTAACGAAGGCGGTTCCTAGTAGTCCACCATATTCTGATCTTAGCCATATTCTTGGAAAACTCTGAACATGTCCCTCTGATGCTAAGACGTATGCCTTCTCGCAGATATCTATGCATTTTTTCATGTTCAATGCTTCGGACACTTCTTGTTTTCCAAGCAAAAGTGTTCTCATGAGGTTTGTTCCATTTAATAGACGTTGTTTCCTATTGAAAAAATCTAAGGTGAAGCTGGATACGCGCTCTTTGATTGTTAATGCTCCCTAAACAGGCTACCGAAGCCCTTGATTTTGTCCTCGATATTCATTTTCCTTAGGGTAGCCCAGAACGTCGCTTGGTTTGAGGTTACTACGGGTTTCCCCATCTTTTTCTCGAATTCATCGATTCGGGCAAGTGTTGCGAAGTTGGTGCAGGATACGAAGATTCCCTCCGCATCGCTGCTATCGACTTTCCTGGCGATGTACTCAAACTGGTCTATTGGTTGGCGGCCGACATGCACGGCTGTCGGTAATACTAGGCCCTCTATCTTCGTGACCTCCATGCCCTTCTGTTCCATGAACTTCCTCAGACGGGGGCTAGCGACCTCGTAGGGGGATCCGACGGCGATTCGTTTTAGATCCATCGTTTTTAGTGCCTGTACCGCAGCGGTTGAGGTCACTATGCATGGAGCTCCTCCTGCCTTCTGCATACGCTGCGCAAGTTCCTCGTCCCATCCGGAGCCGCGGAAGAAGCTACCGGCTGTGAACGCGAAGGCTAGCACGTCTACTTTGGCTGTTGCTAGCTCCTGCGCGGCTTTCTCGCCATTGCTGCAGCCGACCTCGCACATGCGTACGAAGTTCTCTTCGCTGCTTATGTCAACGGGAGCGTACATGCGAGCGGTGTGGGCGGTCACTCCCTTTGGAAGTAGGCTGTAGATTTCGGGTTCAGCGACGGTGTTCATCGCTGGTAGAATCATTCCTATTCTGCCTCTTTCCCCCAACTCCATGAGCATTCACTTCCGGAAATTCAGAGATTAAATCGGCTGTCTCTGTGATTTAATATTTCGCGCGCACAATTTTATTTTTCATGTATTTTAAACCTGATATTTGGTGTGGGGAGAGATGAAACTATACCCATGTTTGATTTCCTAACTACTTTTCCCATCTGTCAACGCCAAAGATGTCCTCGTCTCAGACAAAATGGTGCCATTTGTGGTTAAGATGAACAAAAAAAACAAGCCTTGTTATAGCGCGCTCGAATGTTTGACTTTCAAACAATCATTTTAATTGTACAAATTGTTTGTGTATCAGCTACTGCAGCAATGGCAAGTGCAGCGTAAGGATAGAATTAGCCATGATTGAGCTGTATCCAGAGATAGAACCCTACCACTATGGAATGCTGGACGTGGGTGACGGCAACCTAATCTACTGGGAAACATGCGGCAACCCGCAAGGTAAACCCGCAATCACCATTCATGGCGGCCCAGGTTCAGGTTGCTCACCCTGGTGGCGTAGACTGTTTGATCCAGGCATTTATCGCATAGTGTTGTTCGACCAGCGCGGTTGTGGGCGAAGCAGACCTCACGCAGGCGCATACGATACTGATCTTAGTAATAATAATACGGCAAACTTGATATCGGACATAGAACTGTTGCGTCAACACCTCAATATAGACAAGTGGCTGACAATCGGCGGCTCATGGGGTAGCACGCTAGCGCTAGCCTACGCTGAGGCTAATCCGGATCGAGTGTCAGAGATGATTCTATTCGGCGTCACCACTGGGCGACGCTGTGAGTTCAACTGGTTATTCCGCGGCGGAGTTGCTATCTTCTTCCCTGAACAGTGGGAAAGTCTCCGCTCCGCTTTGCCGCTTGATGAGAGGGATAATGATCTTGTGGAAGTATATTGTAGACTGTTGAATGATGCCGACCCGGAGGTTAGGCGGCGGGCTGTTGACGCTTGGTGTATGTGGGAGTCCGCAACCCCGGAGTGGCCTCCGACGAATAGACTCGCTGAGAGGTTCAAGGACAGTAGTTTTGCTACGGCTTACGCACGTATCGTAACGCATTACGTCAGCCACAATGGGTGGCTTGAGGATGGGATCTTACTTCGTAATGCTGGTAAGCTTGCCAATATTCCTGGGATACTTGTGAATGGGCGCTTTGATTTTCAGGCGCCAATCGGCAACGCATGGGTGCTTAAACGAGTGTGGCCAAAGGCTGAGTTAGTGATCGTTGATGATGCGGGGCACTCACCAAACGCGAATGTGAACCAAGAACTAATCCGAGCCACTAACAAATTTTCATTGTAAAAATAACAACCTCAAAAACTGTTTTGCCTCGTTTATGTAAGGCATTAGTCTCATACTCGGCTTGCATACACGCTCGCGCCAGCATCAGTCTTCACAATAATGCGCGTACAAATGATAGTAAATACGATAGTATTATATACAACTGTTTTATGGTAAACTGTCTGATGTGTTTATGAGGACACAGGCAGGGTACCTGATCTCAAAAATCCACCAAACATCAGAGCGAATATTCTCAAAGCTACTGAAAGAAGCTGAAATCGATGACATCAACCCAGCCCAGGGAAGGATCCTATTCGCGTTATGGAAGCAGGATGACGTACCAATCACGGAGCTCGCCAAGGAGACGCAGTTACACAAATCGACGCTGACAAAGATGCTTGACCGCCTAGAGGAATCGGGACACCTGACACGTGAACAGATGTCCGGTAACCGAAGAACCACTCTTGTTCGGCTAACAGAGAAAAATATACGTCTAAAGGAAAAATACGATGAGACCTCCGAAAGGATGAGGCAGATCTACTACAAGGACTTCACCGAGGATGAGGTCACGCAGCTCAACGAGCTTCTCGTCAGGGTACTTGACAACCTCATAGAATACACTCAAAGTTAACGGAGGTAAGAGAATGGAATTTTATGAAACGGTGGATAAGCGTAGAACGGTCAGAAGATTCAAGGCCACTCCAGTCGAGGTAGCGAAGGTTAAGCGGGTACTCGAGGCGGGTTTGAAGGCACCCTGTAACGCGCATCTGAAGTACTGGGAATTCATCCTGTTGAAGGATGCGGTGAAGCGTAGGGAGGCTATAGTGGAGGGCCTCAAGGCAAGGGACCTCAAGGATAAAGTTGAGGTGGAGAAATTCATATCCCCCCTCGGCAACGAGGCCCTTAAGGAGGTGTATAGGAGGTCGCTTCCACTTCAGCTGACCATGATGCTTGAAGCGCCTGAGCTCCTCATAGTATGCTACAAGATGAAGAGGCTCTCCGAGGTGAGGTCGCTTTTCGAGTTGAATCCGCTTGCCTCAATCTGGATGTGTATCGAGAACATTATGCTCGCCTTAGCTGCTGAGGGGCTTTATGGTTGCACATACACTGCTTACGATTCGGATGGGTTGAAGAACTATTTAGAGATACCTGATGGTTACGAGGTTGCATCCGTTATCCCCTTCGGATATCCTGGGGAGGCACCAATTGATGCTGAACAAGAGGATTTTGAGTCTAGGCTACATATTGATCATTGGTAAATCGTATTCCCTCTAGGAAACAAACCAAAGTCAGACCTCATCAGCGCAATTTCGCATTATTTTGGGCGGACTTCATAATACCTGCGTTGGATCATTTAGTCTGTCATTAAGTTTGTGCGCGCACATCGTGGGTGCTGGAAAGGATTTAATAGAATAGCTGTGTGAATCGGCATTGGAGGTAGAGTAAAAATCGTTTCATCCGCTGAGGTCAAGGCCTATGCGCTGAGTAAAGGGTTCGCCACCGCCGGAATAATTGGCAGGGAAAGGATGAAGCTTATACCGATTGGTCCGGTGGCGGATGTTTCTACACTCCGCTCACCTGATAGTCTACTCCCCTCAGTCAGGTCCGTGGTCGTCCTCGGGTACGAGGTCTGGGACCCAATCTACAACCTCGTAGCGACACGGTTCGACCTCGCTGACAACGCTCCATTCCATCAACTCTACGCCGAAGTCGCATCAAACAAGGCATGGGAGGTCGCATCCTACCTCGAATCTAATGGATATGAATCGATATCAACGAGGGCCATCTGCCTCAAGAAAGCGGCTGTGCTTGCGGGTATAGGCGCCCAGGGAAAGCAAACCGTTGTGGTATCCCCCTCCTATGGGACCCGTTTACGCTTCGCCGCCGTTCTTACCTCCGCCGAGCTTGAGGATGATGAGCTGTTTACAGAAGATCTGTGTGGAGAGTGTACTAGATGCCTTGACGCGTGCCCAGTGAAGGCGCTGGGAGCCCTATAAAATTGATATACATAGATGCATAGTCTACGCGGCTGAGAACCCGGACTCGGAGAAGGTGCCCGCGGACGTGCGTGAAATGGAGAAGCGGGTTATTCGAAGACCATCAAAAAACAGTTTCATCGAGTGCACAATATGTTTAGACGCCTGCCCAATTGGACGATGAAACACACTCACAATAGGTAAGGAATCCTTAGTGATCCATTAAGCACACTCAGGTAACTTGCCAGGTATCCTTGTCTGTGCGCGATTAAGCTGAAGATGGTGCTTCATTTAGTTCAATAATTAGGGCTTTGACCCTTTGTAAAATATCATCTCTGATTAGTCTAACCTTCTCGATTGGCTTTCCATGTGGATCATCAACTTGCCATTCCCTGAGCTCATTCGGAACAACGGGGCACGCCTCCTCCCCGCAACCCATCGTGATTGCTAGGTCAGCTTCGAGAATCATCTCCTTAGTCAGCTTCTTCGGCTTATTGCCGCTGATATCGATCTCAACCTCACGCATCGCCTCCACAACAACCGGGTTAACAGCCTCCGAAGGCTTGCTTCCCGCGCTGATTCCTCTATGTCGACCCCCAGACAGCTTGTTGAAGAACGCTTCCGCCATCTGGCTCCGGCCGGCATTGTGAACGCAGATGAATAGTACGGTGACCATTTCTAGATGTATATATTTATATTTGTGGATATAAAGATAGCTGGTATTCATAAGGAAGAATAACTTTGGCCGAGAACGAGGCGAAGCTTGGATGGATCGAGAAGCTTCTAGCCGTATGGATAGTCATGTGCATAATAATTGGCCTCGCAATGGGCAAGTACCTACCCGGCCTTAGCAGCAATCTGGGGATGGGAATACCGATCGGCCTTTTCCTCATGATATATCCCGCTATGACCAAGATCGAGCTCGGTGAGCTCCGAGAGGCGCTGGGGAGCAAGAGGCAGGTCGCTGTCATCGCCTTCTTCAACTACGCCATAAACCCTTTCCTCCTCTATGCCCTCGGGTGGGCCTTCTTCGAGAAGATACTCCCATACTTCGGGCTAATCACACCCGAGACGGCGCGCTTCCTCTGGACGGGGCTGATACTCCTAGGTGTGGCTCCCTGCATCGCAATGGTTCTAGTGTGGACTGATTTGGCCAAGGGAAACGGAGCCCTCGGAATAGTACTCATGGCATGGAACTCGATAATACAGGTTGTAACGACTCCACTCTACATCGCCCTCCTCGTCGGCACATACATCACCATAGACATCACGCTGATCGGGCAGAGCGTCCTCCTATACCTCGGGTTGCCCCTCCTCTTTGGGGTCTTAACCCGTAGAGAGGTAATAAGGCGAAAGGGAGCAGATTGGCTCAACCACAGGTTACTGCCAATTTTCAGCAAGATGCAGCTCCTCGCCCTACTCTTCACAATGGTTGTAATGTTCTCGCTGAAGGGAGGCGTCATAATCGATAACCCCAACCTAATCTGGCAGATGGCGATTCCTATCGTCCTCTTCTTCTTCATCCTCTTCAACCTCGTCTACTATGTGACGCGCAGGATGGGTTACAACTACGAGGACTCCGTCACGATGGGCTTCCACTGCACTGGAAGAAACTTCGAATTAGCGATTGCTATCGCTTTGACTGCCTTCGCCTCGCTGCCTATGGTCGCCGTCTCAACGGTCGTTGGCCCACTTATCGAGATACCGGTCATGCTCACGCTCGTGTGGCTCGCTTTACGCAGGAGAGACAAGATCAGAATGAAGGAGGGAAGTGATGGATCAGGAGTTTTATGATTTTAAGGCTGACAAGTTCGTCTTCAAGGTAAAGAAGGGATCTCCTCTACTCTATGGAGGAGACTTGGACAAAAGTCGAGGGAGACAAGGTTCGGATAGGCATCACGGACCTCGCTCAGAGACGGGGAGGCGACATAGTCTTCGTCGAGGTCCAGGAGGTCGGAACCTCCGTTCGGCGAGGTGAACTCGTCGGCTCTATGAGACTGTGAAGGTTGTTCAGGACATAATAAGCCCCGTTGAGGGTGACAGTCATCCGAGAATAATCCACTCATTCGACTCTAAGCCTGAAGTCATCAATAGTGATCCCTATGGTGAGGGTTGGGTGGCTGTCATTAAACCAGAATCAGGTGTCGAAGGTCTCCTCTCCGCTGAGGACTACTTCGAGTTCGATGAAGGGCAAAGTCGATCGAGGAGCTGAAAAAGATCAAGGGAATGTGAAACCATGAAGAAACCAATACTCATTCTTCCATGCAGCGGCATAGGGAAGCCATTTGGCTCCATAGCCCGCGACGCCACATTCCGGGTATGCGACGAACTCCGCCCAGGGAAAGCGAACACACTCTGCCTGTCGCTCCTGGTCATGGGAGACGATGACGCACGAAGCAAGGTATCCGCCAGCCAATGCATCACCGTGGATGGCTGCCCACTCGCCTGCTCAAACAACAACGTGGTGCGCAGCGGAGGCGACATAGTAGCCGAGTTCAAGGTCATGGACCTGCTCAGGGAGAACAGGAGCCTCAAGCCCAGGACTGTGACTTTCCTTGACGAGGACGGCGAGAAGCTGTCCAAGCTGCTGGCGGATAAGATAGCGGCGAAGGTTGATGAGCTCACGGAGGGAACCGGCGTGAAGATAAAGCCCAAAATAGGAGTCGTTTCATGTAGCGGCGAGTGCTGTGGCCTCGGCACATTGAGCAGAGTGTCGACGCGTCTAGTGTTGGAGCAGCTCCGCCCAGACCAGACTGTCACCATATGCCTCCCTCTCTTCCTCACGGGTGAGACGGGAGAGCATGGCTTCGCAAAGGAGCATCCTACGATTGCTGTAGACGGCTGTGGTAAGCTCTGCGCGAGGAAGGCTGTAACCAAGTTCAGCAAGGCTCCCGCTGCTGGAGTCGATGTCGAGGCGCAACTGAATGAATGGGGTGTCGCGCCTCCGAAGAGTAGAAGGGCTCTAGACTCGAGGGTTTGGATAATGCGAGACGGTTAGCCGAGTTACTCGCCGCTAAGGTGGATGCGATTCAGGAGGCGTGCTAGTGACGTATTACAAGACTGTGACGGAGTGGAAGAGCGGTCACATGGGGGAGGTGCAGCTGAGCAATGGCCCCGTGCTTCCCTTCTCAGCTCCGGTTGCCGCCCATGGTATAGAGGGAGTTTTGACGCCGGAGGACGCCTTCGTGGCGGCACTTAACACCTGCTATATGCTGATGTTCATATGGAGCGTGGAGAGGCTGAAGATCGACCTAGTGAGTTACACATGTGAAGCTGAGGGGCACGTCGAGGAGTTTCTTGATCGGACCTCAACCTTCGACAGTGTGATACTGCGTCCTAGGATTGTGGTTCGCGGATGTAGTGAGGAGAGGGTCAACCGCGCCCTAGAGCTAGCGGAAAAATACAGCCTCATCTGGCAATCAATCAAAGCCAAAGTCTCCCTTGAGCCTGAGATCAAGCTTCTCTGACAAAGTGATCAACTTCACTCATCGAGCAATCTCTTGCTAATAGCTCGGGAACCTGCTCTCAGCCCCGACTATCCCGCCGATGAAAACCATTGACAATTATTACCATCCCTCAAGAGCTCACGAAGTAACGTGCATGAATAGAAGTTCAAAAAATAGGTATTACTTCTTGTAGGCTTCAACGGTGACGCTCTTAATTTTGAAGTTCACGTCGTACTCACTGGTGTCGTAGAAGGACTCTGTGAGTATCTTAGGCTTCTCGAAGCCTGCTGCCTCAATATCTTTGAGGTACTCCTCCTGGGGGAGAGCGCCGGAGACGCAGCTTGCCCAAGAATCTAGGTCGCGCCTGATCTCCTCCGGTATCCTGCCCTCGGTGACGATGTCGCTGACGGTTATCCTGCCGCCTGGCTTGAGTACGCGGTGCGCCTCGCGGAAGACCTGCGGCTTATCGGGGCTGAGGTTGATTACGCAGTTGCTTATTATGGCGTCGACCGTGCCATCCTCAATTGGCATCTCCTCGATCTCTCCGAGGCGGAACTCGACGTTCTTGAAGCCATACTCCTCCGCTGCCTCCCTCGCCCTCCTTATCATCGCCTCATTCATGTCGACTCCATAGACCTTACCCTTAGAGCCCACCTTCTTGGCAGCGAGGAAGACATCTATGCCCCCACCGCTACCGAGGTCAAGCACAGTTTCACCCGGCTTAAGCCCAACATATGCCACTGGGGATCCGCATCCGAGGCCAAGTATGGCCTCCTGCGGAATCTCCTCAAGCTCTTTAACGTTGTATCCTATCATCTCGGCCGCCTGCTTCGGGTCGATACCTGCGCCGCAGCAGCTACCGCTCTCGGCTTCGCTACCGCAACCACAGCTGCTTCCGCAGCCGCAGCTGCTCGACTCAGCCACCGCCGTGTATCTCTTCTTTACTGCTTCCTTGATCTCCTTCGCGCTCGCCATTATGGTCTAAAGAGGCAGACGTAGCGACGTATTTAAGAATATTGATGTGAGTAATCGTACTCTTCATCACATTCACCTAGATCGTACGCGCGAGTTCTTTGATAGAACCTCAAACTACGAGAAAGTCATCTAATCCGGGGACTGTGAATCGCGGATTCTGTGAGGAGAGAATATTTCACGCCCTAAAGATGGTTGAGAAGCAGAGTCTCTGTCAACAAGTTAAAAAAGTACAAGTCCCCTTGGAGAACCTAGCCGCGCGCATCATAAGTCTCAGCAGCACTTCTCATCAATTAATTGGAGCATCGGGTTCGGGATGAACTCGAAAACGCTGCCGAGTTTAAGCGGAATTTCTAAGCTGTCCACCTCAACGACGATATTCATGTGGTTTGGCATGTGATTATAGTCGAAGCCCGCAAGGTGGCCAATCTCCTCACCGTCTATCCAGACCTCGTCGCCGTTTACTATGTTACCACCTTAGGTTATCTCTATGAAGGCGATGGCAGCTGCATCCTCATCCATCTCTTCGAGTGGGTTCCAAACCATAATCTCGTGGATGTCTCCCTTTGGAATTGCACGACTCCAAGACTCAGTGAGCTCGATGCCCTTGCTACTGAAGGCCACGTCTATTACAGTGACTACCTCCCCTCTGACTGAACGCCTCTCTCTGTAGATGTTTGGTGCTTTCGCTACGCGGACATTTTCTTTAGATCAGCTTGAGGTTCCAATTGGTCTTTTGTACAACCACACTGTGTTTCCCCTGTTGTGCTTGGTGTTGTCTGGCAAGCACATGACTTTTCTTCCTCAACAGCCATTTATATCGATATAATTGAATATGTAATTATATAAAAGCCTTGCTCTCTCGCGTGTTAAGAATATTCAGGTCAACCAATCAAGTTCAAGCACGCGAGGAGCCAAGGATAAAACTATTGCATGTAAAATGAGACTTGTGAAAAAAATATTTTCAGGCATTATTCATTAAGTACTCGCAACTGAGAAGAAGATTACCTGAGAAATTATTTCACATGCTAATCTTTAAAACTCCAACTGAATATGAGCGAATTAAACAACGTTTTATTCACACAAGATTAAACTTGGAGACCCTGTTTCTGAATGATTCCCGTCGCCTTCTTCCTTCTACGCATCTCCTTTGAGAAATGCTCCCAGTACTCAAACATCCTCGGCTCACCACTCCTCTCACGCATGCTTTAATGATCTTCTCGTTATTATCCCACGTTGACAGTGCTATGTCTCCCCAGAAATCATAAACGAGATCCATTTCAACGAGATTTCTGAAAACTAAAACACCAATCCCCTCAAAGTAGTTGCCCAACACCTTAAGCGATGTCTGTTCAGGTTTACCTGAGTACTTCTCAAAGTACTCCTCAATACTCGTGTACTTCACGGAGCAAACTGAATTGATGGTCTCCTGGATCTCTTTGGCGCTCATATTGAACCATGGTGAGAGCCTGATGATGTTTTCAATTTGGCGTACTCTGCGCTGATGTTTAGTCTCTAGTATGTAGTAGATGGCCCCCACTATTACGCTAGCGGAGGCTACCAGCACTGAGATTGTTGGAATATCTATGGCGACTGACATTTAATCAGTGTAAGGTTGTTGTTGATGTTATATTTTCCCATACCATCAAACTCAATACTTTAAGCTGACGTTAAGTCAAAGCTTCGCGTGCTTCTAGCTAGTCACACACGCACCATACACAAGCTGCTTATGATTGAGACTAAATTTTTCCAAGGTGTCTGAGGAGAGCCTCGATTTCCGTTTTGTGGTATTCCTCACCCAGCGCCTGAGGCTGCACCACAGTATCACTCTTCACTAGTCCCAGGAGCTTGAACGCGTACTTGTGAGCCCACTGCCAGTTCTCATAGAAGCCAGCGTCATTCCACGGTAGGAAGACCCTGTAGTACAGCTCCCTCGCTTCCTCGATCTTCCCGGATTTCACGAGTTTCAGCAGCTCAACGTTCTCCTTGGGGAACAACGCGGCTGTTGCGGTCATTATGCCTTGGCACCCAATAAGGAGGTAGCGGAGGGTCCACGTGTCAGCTCCACAGAACCTGTAGAGCCTGTCACCTGTCAATGAGGCCAACTGCCTCAGGATGCTACAGCTGTGGAACCCATACTTCATATGCTTAATATATCCCTCGTCAACGAGCCTCTTTATGACCTCGGGGTGGATCATATCCATGTCGCGGGCATATGGCACGAGGGCGACCTCCGCTGCCTCCGCTTGGGCTTTGAAGTGCCTGTAGGTTTCATCAACGGTGTAGCCCCTGTACCCAATTGGGTTGAAGGAAAGCACAGCGTCGGCTCCAATGTCCGCCGCATCCTTGACGTAATCCACAGCTACATCGGTTCCCATAGCTGGGCACCCAACGATGAGTGGACCACGACCGTTAACATAATCGACAGCCACCTTCACGACACCCATCCAGTCGGCGCCGCGCATGAGGTACCCCTCACCGATTCCCGCTAACACGCCCACGCCATCACAGTCGTTCTCGAATTGGAAGTCAATGAGCCTCTTCAAATCCTTCTTGTCTAGTTCACCCTTCTTCGTTAGAGGTGTAGGGACCAGTGATATGACTCCGCTGAGTTGCTTCATTTCGAATCAATTCAAAGTTCTTTACCCATTATTTATCAATTTTTCAAGCTGAAGAATTGGAGAACAAGGCCTCATGCTTAGGCAAGATTAATTAGCCATCCTGTAGAAGAATTTTGATTCTGGTGTATATATTGAGTAAGTTAGACGAGGAACTCAGAGCCTACGCGAAGAGCCTCGGCGTGGACCTGTTCGGTGTAGCTGATCTCACATCAGCCAAACAATACATAGAGAACCAGGGAGGAAAATACCCGGCTACTTTCCCGAGGGCGGTTTCACTGGGAATCAGACTCCTCGACCAAGTCGTAGATCAACTCTGTAACCACGATGACTTAGGAACAATCTCCATCTATCGTGGGCTCTACATCACCGTGAACGCCGCACTCGATAGGGCTGCGTTCCTTGTTGCGAAGAGGATCCAGGACGAGGGGTTCCGCGCCTACATGATACCTGCATCCTCGATGCTGAACAATGGTAAGCTCGAGGCCACCTTCTCACATAAGGTAGCCGCAAACTTAGCTGGCTTAGGGTGGATAGGTAAGAACTGCCTGCTCATCACACCAGAGTTTGGGCCGAGGGTGAGGTTCGCTACAGTGCTCACAGACGCACAGTTAGCAACTGGAAACCCGATAAAGAACAGGTGTGGAGATTGCATGAAGTGCACTGAAATATGTCCATCTAAGGCTATTCTGGGGAGAGCCTTCAGCTCAGATGAGCCGAGAGAGCTGAGGCTCAAGGCTGACCTCTGTGATGGGTATACTGAGAGCAGGATCCCTGTCTTTGGCGACGTTAACTGCGGCTTATGTGTGTATGCCTGCCCTCAAGGCAGTAAGAGGCTGAGATCCAACTAGACCGATCCTATGAGATGCAATTATAAACCATCGATAACACACGCGAACCCGGCATGGATCTGATCGAGGTCACACGCGATCAACGTACAGACATATACCTGTGCAGTAGCTCAAACGGAATGTAGCTCACTTCCCCGCTACTTTGCTAATTTCTTAATATCACCTACGCACAATTACTCCAAAAAACCTGTTTATATCCAAAGGAGCTAAGACAACTTAGGGAGAAATGGGAACCAAGAAGATCGAAGACACACTTATCCTAGGTCACATGCCCATAATCGGCGTCTCATACCAGAATAGGATGAGGGACGAGGAGTACCGTAAAAGGTTCTCAGATGAAAACGAAGTAGTGAAGGTAATAGAGGTGGCAATTAATTTGGGTGTGAGGAAGTTTGCCTCAGCCACACCCGACTCATCTCCATCAGCATCCCTCCACCTCCGAGTCCTGAGAGACTTCGCCGACCGGGGATTAGATATCCAACTTATACCCTGCTTGGGTATCCCGATGAGGATTGGAGAAAGAAGGGTTGACGACTTCAGGCGTTGGGCAACATACCTAGCCTACGAATCGAAGACCTACCCCGAGGTTAGGCAAAATATGCTAGATGATCCTATTCTGAACTTCAGGGAAGGGTGGAGAGAGCTGCTCCCCACAAGCAAACCGTACAGCGGAGGTGATTTTCGAGACTTGAATCTGAACTGGAGGCAGATCGAGGAGAACATGAGTCAATTAAAGGAGCTGCCGGTACAGTACGTTGAGCCTGGGTCAGAAACCGATTTCCTGGCGTTAACCGGCCGATTTGACCTCCTAGGGGAACTCATGGACAAGATTCTTGAGGCCGGGTTCAGTGGCACTCTATTCGGCGTACACCACGCGGGTATGACGATCCCAAAACTAGAGGAGGAGCTTGATCACTTCGATGGTTACTTGACTCCCCTTAATCCTCTTGGGGTTATGATGTTCCCGACAAAGGCCTCAGCAGAAGCGGCCGTGAATGGGGCGAGTAGAGATGTATACGCCATAAAACCTTTAGCTGGAGGCCGAGTGGAGCCCAAAGCAGCCTTCACGTACGTCTTCAGCCTCCCTGTGAAGGGGTGCATCTTCGGGGCCGGTTCCACATCGGAGGTTGAAAGGGATTTGGGATCAGCCATTGAAGTCATTCGTGACGCATAATTTTAGCACAGAGGCGCGCGCAACCCCACATAAAACCTAAACCGTGAACTTGTACACCTGGACATCAACGGCCTTCTGGGAAGAAAAGCTCCTCGGCGTTTTTTCTAAGCATCCATGTGGCGTATCTCATCGCATCCTCGAGTTTGAAGTCGCCATCCTCCACCTTTAATGCGAGGACCTTGGCGATGTTTTCCCTCGCGATGACGGAGTGACCATAAGCTCCTTCAACACAGAGGAAGTCGCCGCCGAAACCCAGGATCTTGCTGACGGGAACCTCATCGAGCCACTCGTAGAGTGCACTGCGGGACCTCGAGGGACTGATAATATGCATCCAGCTCATATCCAGATACACGTTGGGAAAGTTCTTGGCGAGAGCCGAGAGTTCACCGCAAAATGGCCAAGAGCCGTGGAATATGTCAAACTTGGCGTCGCGGTACTCCATGAAAAGGTTCACGAGGAGCTCCGGGTTCGAGTTCGAAAGTATGTTCTCGTTACCCTCTTGGAGTCCAGTGTGGATCTGTATAGGCAGCCTACGCTTCTCCGCCTCCTGGATAGCTACGTGTACTAGGTAGTCCTGCATAGGTATCAGTTCCTCGATGCTTGGGCCCCAAGGCACCATTCTGCTCTCACTCCTCGTCGGATCGGGGGTGTATCTTGTGAATCCTCGGGTCTTGTAGAGCTTGTTGAAGGCTTCCTCCCCCTCCGAGTAGGAGCGCTTCTCGAAGAATATTGGGCGGTTGTATGCGAGTGCTATTTTGATCCCGACTATTTTTCCCATGTTGTCATCGAATCTCTTCCTGACTAGGGATACGTAGTCGTTGAAGTCGTGGATCCGTACGCCATGCAGTTTCGCCAGGATTTCCAGCTCGTTTCTGTCACTTGGAGTCACTATATTATCCACTCTAAGAACCGGGGCGAAGAAGCTACGATCAACCTCATAGCTGCCCGTCAGGTCATCCAGTATCGAAATATCTATTCCCGCTTTATCCTTGAGCACCCACCTGTAGAGTCCCTCCCTATTCTTGTCTCTCATCCTATTCGAGAGGTCCCTGATTGTGTTTGAGCAGATGCTCGGTACCTCATACAGATCGTGGGCAGAGATCTCTACGGCTCTGGCGTAACCCGTGTTTCTGATCCTCTCCCACCAGGGTTCCAAGATGCCCCAGCGTTCCTCGAGAGGCTTAGATGTGTCCCTGATGGCGGTTACGTCCGCCTCTCTCATCCCTGCTGAAATAAGGTCCGAAGAAGTATAGTGTATGAACAGTTCTGATAGGGCGTCCACAACTCGACCAACTCGATCTTTCTCTTGTGGGAGATGTTCGTGGGTGTCGATTATTCTAACCTTATCCACATGTTTCTTCAGCTTTTGGTAAGTTGTGTTAACCATGCATTAGAGCAGATGAAGAATGGTGATAACTTTTCCGTGTGCGCATGATTATGTAAATGAATACAGTGGCGTGAATGATTACTCCGCCCACGACTGAGACCGCCACCTCCCCAAGTCTCATCGTCTTGCGTGCGCGTGTTGTTTCTAATAAAAAGGATTAATCACTCATCTTTATTTTGTCTCTCTCACCTGCGCTTGCAGCTAGAAGACCCGAACACCACTCTTTCGTGCAGCTACTAGATCGTTCTCATCCCAGCCTCCAAAGTAGGAAGCCGCCAGCTTTAGATACTCAATCTTCTCCGGGTCCTTTCCCTCGAGACAAGCCACAAACGCGTCCAGCTTCACGCAGTCCTCGCAACCCAGCAGCAACCCCTTGTTCTTCGCGGTCTTTGGTCTGATCGCCTCCGCTTCAGTTGGGGCATTCGAAGCAGTCAGCACCGCGTCAACCATTCCCTTCACGTTGAACAGCGAGTGGTACACCTTGTTAATGTCGACGATGTTCTGAGCCAGCTTTTCATCGTTTTTCCCGTGGAACCTCCAGCGACTAGGTCCGGGTATCATGCCGAATAGGTTCTTCAGGGTGAGGCTGACGACGATGGGGAAGTGGTTCAGCCTGTACTTTGCTAGACTGAGGAATGTGCCTTCCCTCAAGTCGAATAGACGTGTAGGCACATTAGCGTACATCTCCTCAAACAAGACCGCGGGGTACTTCTCAGCAATTTTTTTGATGACACTTGGATCGACGACCCGCTTCGCCCTAACCTCCTCAGTGACGTTCAGGTACTCAACACCATGCTTCTTCAAGACGTCGCCTATGCCTGAGGTCTTTAGGAACCACTCATCGCTCTTCCGGAGATCTGTTGTCTTTATTGAGCCCATGCCCTTGCCATTCAATGCGTCCTCGGTTCTGGCCCAGCCATAGCTCTCAACGATGATCGACTCACCGTTAATCGCCGATAGCACCCCGTCGATGACCTGGGCTTCGGTGTAGTTGTTGATTGTCCCCCAGTTCGGCTTAATGATCACTGGTGGTTTGAGGTTCAGCTCAGAAATCACCTTCTTGAATATCTCGGGATCGTTGGACTGCTGCAGGACTACTTTACCGAATCTCATATACTACCCCTCAGAAACTAGCTTCGCGCGCTATAGAGATTGCTAAACATTTCCTACGCACGCGCAAACCTTTTATGCCTTTTTTGGAGCCGGGAACCAGCCCCCTATGTGAGCCTCAGCCTCCTTAAGCAGTTCAGAGTCAAAAGCCCCGAATACACCGTTCCCCAACGAGATGTAGGCTGCCGACTCTGGGTCGCAGCCAGACAAATGATTCAGGATAGCATCCAGCTGAGCCAAGCTTCTGCTTACACCTACATCCCTCGTAAACGTTGACCAATCGCCGCGGGGAGCCTCGAAGACTCCCACGAGGTCGAACAGCGCCCCATAGACCTTGTTTATGTCGAGGATGCTCTGAGCTAGCCTGAAGGTTTTAGGTGCATATGCGTTCGCTTCCTTAAAGCCGTGCCACCATGCCCTCACTGGATCAGGTACGAGGCCAAACATGTTCTTCATGGTGAAGCTCTGATAGTCTTTACGCTTGCTTAAACTCACTAACGAGGAACCGCGATGCCTGAACAACTTCTCCGGAACGAATCCATACAGTTTCTCGGTGAACGCGGGTGCATATTTAGACTCAACGACTTCCTTAACGATCTTTGGACTAGCTATCCTCCCCGACGCAGATCTCATCAGTCACGTTGACGTATTCGATGCCATTATCATTGAAGAAGTCGGTGAATCCGTGTTTCTCAAGTAAGGCACGCTCCTCCTTCATCAAGTGGCTCCAGTGAGGCCCATCTATGAAGAAGCCCCAATCGGCGCGTTGGCGAATCAGCCACGTCCAACCCTTGCCCTCAAGCAGCCAGTTCCAGTCGACCTCTTTATCATCTACAGTAAATTTTAGGCCATTAGGCTCAAGTATTCTTGACCTCCAGAGTTGGTGGCCCTCAGTCACGATGATCTTTCCCTTTGCTGCCTCGGCGATGCATCGCAGGGCTTCGAGGTTCCTGGGGAATTCTCCTCTATTCCTACCCAATCTGCCTTAACTATGAGTGGATCCGAGTCGGGTATATTCTTCTTGAGGAAGCGTGTGTAGTCTTCGTGGTTGTTTACTCTTGAGAATACGGAGTCGCTTATGCGAAGTGTAGAAGACATGTAACATTAGACTTTTTCATTTCTGTTAAGGGTTACGAATGTGCGTCCTAAAGTAGACGACGCGCGTGCATATAGGATAATGAGGAATCAACCATCAATAGCTTAGAAACATCGATGCGTTTTTGGGGGATAATTTACTTCTCGACTGCTCTTCCCAGTTCTGCACCCAACGTCTTACAAGCATTTAGAGTCTGCGCGTCGGGGGTGCCTTGGCACTCAACCGTTTTTCCCACCTGTTTACCGAGTCTGTTGAACAAGTTAATGTCTCCTTTCCTCTTCCCCCTCCGCCGTGGGTGAAGAAGACGACGTATGGTCTAGCCTGGTAGCCCGGTTCATTTCTCTTTATGTACCAATCGTCTAAAAATGTCTTGATTGTCCCAGCCATGTAGCTGAAGTAATCAGGTGTCCCTAAGGCGACACAGTCATACTGTGGATACTTCGTTATGTCGAATCTTCCCTCATTCGCGTTATGGAGGGTGACTTCGCAGTTCTCCTCCTTCAAACCCATCGCGACGGCTTCCGCCATCTTGCCCGTGTTCCCATACTGTTGCGAGTGATAGAGTACAAGTGCTTTAACCATCTGAATCCTCAATTCGAGATCTATTAGTTAGATAAGTCTTATGTCATGTGCGTGCTCATCCAAATGCGAAAATCAGAACAGAAACCCTCGATCTCGTAGAGCCTAAACGTAAAGAACTGTTAGTGAAAAATGCGCGCGCGCTACAACCACGATGTCATCCAACGGTGACACCATTGATGGTTTTGTAGTTTAACAGAATAAAAAACCGCGCGAACTAACAATTCTTGTAAAATTGATTATAAGGCTGGAAAAAATGCGATGGCTGTATCTTTTTTTCACTTGGGAAGTAGCACAGCGTTAATAACGTGGATGACTCCGTTGTCGGCACTCACGTTCGCTTTTACAACATATGATTTATCGTTTAATAGTAGGTACCTGTGCCAGTGGACAGGGTCCCTGGCGAATGCAGGATCGTTTCTCCCCAACTCTTCCTTCTCACTCGCATCGATCTTGATCTCCTGGCCCTGAACAGTCTTAACTGAGGTTAGATTAGTTGCATCATCGGCCATGACCTTTCCCGGTACTACATGGTAAAGCAGGATATTCTTCAGTTTTGGAGTATCCTGTAGAAGTGCTTCGACGGTTCCCGCGGGCAGTTTGCTGAACGCTTCGTCGGTTGGTGCGAATACTGTGAAGGGACCTGGCCCGTTTAGTGTATCAACTAGTCCAGCAGCCTGTACTGCTGCCACTAACGTCTTGAATGTGCCTGCTTGAACAGCTACATCTACTATTGTCGGCATTTAGAACACCTGATTTTTATGATGAATCGCGGTTAATAAAGAATGATTGATGTGTTAAATTGAAACAAGTCGGTTTATTTAGATATTGACCTCTACAGCGACTTCGTTTCTTCTCATGAACCACGGTGTGAATGGTGGATTGTATCTCATTAACACCACTTCTCCCTTTGGCTCTATGTTGTTTCTCTGTAGCGTGTCGAGAAGTATTTTCTTCTTCTTCTCAACCGTATTGTCTCTTGCCCAGCCGCTGAACCTGAGGACCGCCAGTGACTTAGCGGGTTGCTCCTGGATAGTTATATGTGGATCCGTTGGCTCAGGGATGGTTTCTCTTGTGTAATTTGAGGGGACGATGAAGGACATTGATTCCGCGTCCGTAAAAACGGGTGAAGTCATCGCTAATCTTCTCGGGGGTTATGACTGGTGCAGTCATCGAGATCTTGTTACTTCCTTTGTTGGCTCCTGTGATATAGCGGAACAGAATCCCGAATAGATCAGCGTCTCCCTTTGCTGTAGCTAGGAACATCTGCGGGTATTTTCGAATCTCTACGCCATCTAGTCTTCTACTAACCTCATATTTTGGGGTCTCTACCAACGGTGGGACCTCCTGCATCACTCTATTTCTTCCTGCCTCGTATTAAGACTAGAGCCGCGTCAACTGCTATGATGGCTGCTCCGATAAGCGCAGTGTATGCTACTGGGACATGTGCACTAGATTGCTTTACGTATATTCCAACTAGCGCCCAAACTAGGACCGCGGCGTAGGCCACGTCTCGTCGTGTCCAGAGCACCATACCAGTGATGAGTACCGCGACGACTATTACGAGGATGGTCCAGTTGACTGCCCCAAGGATTATGTTTGTGTGTCCGAGTGACACAAGTGCAGCTGCAACGTTAGCTATTGTGGCAACTGTTATCCAACCTAGGTAGACGCTGAATGGGAGTTGTACGAGTAACATCTCGTTTCTCTGGACTTTCTCCACTCCCACACCGAGGCGAGTGTAGATGGTGATTAGAGTGGCGAGTAGACCAAGCATTAGAATCACTGATGCTGTTATCATCTCATAGTGCCAAAGCAGCAACCAGCAGATGTTGATGATGCAACTGAGTATGAAGAGGTACCCTATCTTATCTTGGAAGGGAGACTCTTTTCTCTTCGCGGAGAATTGGTAGGCGACGTAGCCTAGTAGGAGTAGATAGATTACTCCCCAGATGCCGAAGACGTATCCAGCTGGGGCGATGAGGGTTGCATACTTGTCAGATATTTCACCTGTTAGGTGTCCATTGATGCCTACGGCTCCTGCAATTGAGTTCACAATTACTACGACTATGTAGGCGAGTATGTTTCCGAACCTGACTAGATTCCAGTTTGACTTCATGGAGAATACCGTTTTTGTTATTGTGTGCTTAGTTTTATTGCTTTTTCTTTTTTGATAGATAAAGCTGCTTTCATTGGCTCGTGTATGAGTTGAAAAATTGTTCCCTTCAGCGATGCACCTGCACGATCACAAAACAAGAATGTTTGAGAACCTAACCAATTTTTTCGAGTAGCTGAATGGTGGCCTGTACCACCTGTAGCTGCTGCTCATCTCTAGTGATCGTTGCATCGTTGTCTCCGGGCTGTGGCCCATACCACCCAAACTGAGCGTGGTTACCACCCGGAATCTCGACCCTAATCGTATCTGGTGGAAGCATCTTCATCGAGTCGTCTATCTGCGAGGTGCTGACCAGGCCATCTCTTGAACCATGAATTGTTACTACCGAGATTTTCTTGCCGGAAAGGTCGTTTCCAGAAGCAGGGTATGAGGTCCATAACATAAGACCCCTAACAATTGGAGGTGCATTGGAAATGTACTGCGCAGCCATGGTGCCTCCCAGCGAGTGCCCCCCGACGGCCCACGAACTGATCTCAGGGTGGCTATCGATAACATTCTGTGCAGCATTAATTCCGAACACTGCTAGGTTGAGTGGCATTCTAACGATTACTACAAGGTACCCCTTTGAGGCTATGGCGTGTGCTTCAGGTGCATATGATCTGTAGTCGACTCTTCCCCCGGGATAGATGATGAAACCGACACTCTTTGTCCCGTTGAGGGGCTGGAAAGTTAGCCAGCTTCCATCAGTCACAGCTACGGATTTGTCGGAGTTCAAGGCATCAAGCGCTTCCTTCATAGGGCCTAGTGGAGTTTCAGCCCAAACGGTGAAACCGATTCCGATAATGACGAGAGCAGCAAAGACGATGATTATTATCTTATTGCGTCTACGCAAATTCTAATCAATCATTTTTAGTAAACATCCCATTTAGCTTTTACCCGATATTTTTATGGTTTGAATCTGCAAATGACTCAATTGACGAAAAAACTGAAAAACGGGAAACTAATGAAAATCACTATACAAATAAAGTGAAGCCTATCTTGCAACGGGAAACTCCGGATACAAAGTAAAAACACCCAATAATATTCAAGACGGGAAAAAGTAGTAGCAAGCCGTTCATAATCGCATACACGATCATGTATAATATCGGAAGAATCTCTGCATTGCCGAGGGACTCATCGAGGACATACCTCGGTAACTTAGGCTCAATGTAGTCATCTCACCAGTCATCAGCTGATACCTCTTCCAATAGCAACCATCGCACGCTCCCATACTCGCTAGGCTGAATAGAAACTCTCTAGCCTAGACAATCGATTCTTAACCTGTCCTCCCCAAGAAGCTTGTTAACTGCATTAAATCCTAAGCATTCTGTAAGTCCCCCCAGCTGAGCTGTTTGCCTGCCTGCTTGGTTGCTTGGTCTTCAACTAGGTCAACCAGCTAGGTTGAGTAGGTGTGAGCACTCCTCCCCCCAAACTCCATATTGATACCTGTACCCAACAGGACCTAGAGTTTGATCCATCAAGCGCGCAACATTCAACCTGTTCTCAATGGATGTTATGTTTATGATCTGATATAATTTCTAAACAGGCTAGAGCGCACTGTGGCGTGGTGAAACGCCGCCCCCAAGGGGTTTCCCGGTTGCTTCACTAGGGGAAAATAATGTTGGGGAAAATTGGGGAAATTTCCAACCGGACACGCTGAGTGCGCCAAATAGTGCTCCCAGGAGTGCTGTTGCGGGTGCTAGTGCTGGTAGTGCTGGTGAGTGCAGAGCGGTGCGGTGCAGAGCGGTGCAGGAGGCTGCGCCTGCACGCGCAGTACCGCAGCTAGCAGGACTCCCGGAGGAGGAGCAGGACTCACCAGCAGGTGCACGTGAGGACCTGAAGTACCCTGCACAGAGAGGAGGCCCCCGCACCTTCGCGGACTTCCCAGCAGACGGCGGAGGAGCACGTCCTCAACCGCATAGCGAAAGAGGAGGAGCACCCTCCACCGGAGCGGAGGATGCTCAGGTCACACTCATCGAGGAGAAGATCGCGGTCCTCGCGGAGGAGGACCGGCGTGTGCGGCTGTTGATGACGATGACGGGCGTCGGGTACTTCACAGCGATGCTCGTCGTATCGGAGGTCGGCGACGTCGGCAGGTTCCGCGGCGACAAGGAGTTCGCCTCGTGGATGGGTCTGGTGCGCGCGCGAGTTGGGGTCAGAGTCGGTCTGGGTGGGGATTGGTCTCTGGGTCGCTAAAGGACCAGATACCATAGGGGTATTGGAGGGTTGTGGAGCGTTTAGAAGTGGTGACACCACCTTGACCCAGACCCTGAGTGGTACCCTGACGCTCGACGTTAGGCTTCAAGGCTCCACTTGAGACCCATTTAGGGAACTGGTTATCCGCATACCCCAGACTCTTTAGCTCTTTAATGATGGAGGGTTGTTCTTCTCTGACTCGATCATCCCCCAAGGGAGGGGTCGATATTCCACCGACTCTGCAAAGGCCTCCCTATCAAGGTCATCCGGATTGCTGAGGGCTATGAGTCGAGAGTATGTCTGCAACCACTTCGCTCAAGCTTCCTTGGACGCGCGCACGATCATTGTTCACTCAAAGGAAAACACGTGAAACTAATTTGGTTTTTATTAAAATGTTTTAGACGGGAAACTGGGAAACTAAAATTAAATAACGGGAAACTTAACGGGAAACAATATATACTTGAAAAAACAATTATCCCGACGGGAAAAATATATTGGTAAAACCAACAAAAGAGGAAATTACGCTTCTAGTAAAGCAAGGCTGGTACTTCCGCATTAAAACCTTAAAAAAATATCGTTATATCACGACCAGAAAAAAATAAAGATGAAAAAAGCCTAGGAAAATACAACGATGAAACATGGAATCTCATCCAATCACTTAAAGAGAAGAAAGGAAAAGTTGAACTCGATAGTACTTCACAAACAACCAACAATATCAAAGCCAAGAAGTATTTAATTAATCTTGATAATTTTACTAAAGATCTTCAAAGGTATTTTTTGGTATCAAAGGTTAGTAGATGCCTATTTATCGGAGAAAATAGATACTGCAAGTATTGGAAATTAAAAGAATTACCACCTTTTTTTCAACAATCTAATGAATTCGCTGGAGATGACTATTCTAAACTGTTTATTGATGTAGATGGATCAAAGTATTGGAGAATAAAGGCCATAGGTCTTACATGTAAAAATTGTCCAGCATTTCTAGACGCTGAAATTATAGATTTAATAAATGAAAGACTAAAAAACACTCCAAAGGATTACAGTTAACTATTAATCATGATTCTCTGAACTCCGTTAACTGGGATTCAGACTTGGACTAGTTTATCTCGCTCTATCCAGCCGTATCCCCAACCTTTATCGAGACACTCAACCCACCCGAGAGTTTCGCCGAGGAATTGCACAATGTCACCCGGCTTCGCATCTATCTCCTTCGAGTTGTATGGTTGACTGAAGACACCAATCGACCCCTCGATGTTCAAGTAAGTGGAAGGAACCCACATCTCCATCCCCTTCTCATTTGTACACCAGAACCATCCCCTCATCTCCGGATCCTCCCGACCAATGCTGACCTCTATCACCTGGAGAGGCCAACATCACGTAAGAAAATGAAGACTTATGCGCTTTGATGACACGGAACCTTTGCCTGACCATGACTGAGAATTGATTTTGGATAAATCGTTTATCAATTCAGTATTTCGTGAGCGATTTTATCAGTCTTTGATTTGAAACATTTATCAGAAGAGTCTCGTAGAATGTATGAACCTTTGTTGATCAATCTGTCGCATACTGTCTTTTCATAACCCTATTTTTCCTCGTTAATTACTGATTGAGGGTGCTTGTCTCATGTGTCTCTTATCCTCGACTTGTTTGAGCATAAAATCGGCGAAGTCGCCACGAGAGATGCCTAAACCCATCTTGACCTGAGCCCACGTACCCAACCTTAACTGCTCCGGCCTTCGGCTTATCATTCAGAGTTGCTACCCTAACGATTGTCCAATCGAGGTCGGAGCCACGTACAACCTCTGCAGCTCCTATGATATCATCGTATGCAGCGTGCATTGTAGTTTTAACGATACCCACCATGAAGCTCACCGTAAAATTGGGTTTATCCTCAGGATCTCTTGCGCTCAGAGTTGACGAGGCGACGAGCCTTCGTACGCTCTTAGTCTTCATTGCTTTGACGATGTTCTGCATGCCATTTGTGAGCGGTTTGTGTTTTGAGTCTCCTCTAGGTCCAAGTAGGCTGATCACTGCGTCTGCGCCGTTTATTGCGTTCTCAATCGACCTCTCGTCAGATAATTCGCCTTTCACGATGGTTAACTGCTCACTCTTAAAATCTATCTTTGAAGGATTACGGGCGTAAGCCACAACTTGGTAACTATCTGCGATTGCCTGTTGTATAAGCAGCTTACCTGTTCCGCCTGTTGCCCCAAAAACAACGACCCTCAATGAGCCTCCCCCTCATAGTGCTCGCATGGTTAGACTACCATCTTAGTCGTTGGAGGAAGGACCGTACCTCTTTCTCGAACTCTATTGGTTTGTCCTGTGGCACCATATGACTTGCCCCTTCTACAGTCACTACCTCAAGCCCGGGTATCAACTTAGCCATTCTCTCCCTCTTCTCTGGGGTGACGAGTGTGCTTTCGGAGCCCAGGATCAGCTTCGTGGGGACCCGTATCTTCTCCACGTAGGGCCAAAGGTCCGTGTAGTAGCTCGTCATCGCTGGGGTACCTGTGGGTTTAGGTTTAAGGCTTCCATCGGGTTGTCTAATGAAGCCGTGTTTTAGCCTATTCTCGATATACTCTGGTGAGAAGCCTGGATATCTCTGCGTTCAAATAAGCCAATGCATCAGCCTCATTCTTCAGTAACTCTGGGCTCGTCTGACTCCATGACCGCGATACAGGGTCAGGTGGGGCGATATCGACCAGAACCACCCCTTTAACCTCATCGGGATGATCCGCTGCTAGTATCATGCTCATCCTCCCACCAATGCTATGACCGATTAGGACGCAGGGAATGTACCCCAGCTTTCTGTAACATTCTCTGAGCAGCTCCGCGTGTTCCGGGAGAGTAACCGTCGCCGTGGGGACAGTGGAGTCCCCGTGGGCGAGGATCGTTAGGGCGAGGATGCTATACTTATCCTCAAGCGCCTCACACATCTTCTCCATGCTATACGCGTCCATCCCCATGCTGTGCAGGATGACGATCTTTCCACCTCTCCTCCCCCAGGTGGCGTAGTGTATCCTAAAGCCATCGACTTCAATGAAACCCTCAGACGAAGTCAAAACAGTTCGAAGATGGTTTATCGCCGTGCCCTTTCAATTTTTTCATCGACTCAATATCTGTCGCGGGGGCTCTGAGTGAGCTTCATCACGGCCAGACTGTGGCTGCACACGCCTTTCTCCTGGAAACCCGGGCAACTACAGTAGACGCGCCCATCCTTCACAACAAGCGAGTAGGTTCCATGGTCACCTATGACGTTGAAGTGGCCGCCTTCTAGACGCTCGATCCTCCCAGCCTTTAGGAGCCTATCCGCCTTATCGAGCATCTTGTGGAGAGGCATAGTTGCATCAAAAACAGGGAACAGGAGGACCGAGATAAGCTATTCCATCTTCCTCGCTACAGATTTCTTAAAGCAACTATTATCTCCGAGGCCGAACAACCATCAAGCAACGGAGGCTCAGTTTTGTCAGAGAAGAGGAGATGGGACATAGCTCAGATGGTCGAGAACTCTACCCCAGAATGGATCACCGACAAACTCGATGAGATGGTCGCGGAGGCGAACAAGATCGCTGAGAAATACAGAGGCAAGATCACTAGCCTCGACGCTGCTGGACTCCTCACCCTACTCGAACTGAGAGACGATATCTCCCTAAGATATGAGGGAGTCTCCGAATACTGCAGCTTAAGATACAGCGCAGACTCCATCGACCCAATATCCAAGCGACTCTACGAGGCAGCTAGAAGAACAGGAACAAAGGCAGGGCAGATCCTCGCATTCATGGAAATAGAGCTCTGTGACCTCCTCAAGGTAAAACCGGATATCGTCGCTGATCGGAGACTCGCCGAGTATAGACACCTACTTGAGAGGATTGTCCTCAGAACACCCCACATCATGACGGAGGATCTTGAGAAGCTTACAATGGCAAAGGATCAGAACGGCGTAGACGCTTGGTCCCAGCTTCAAGGAGACTGGCTCAGCACCCGAAGCTTCAGGATCGTCGTCGACGGCGAGGAGAAGACGATGCCCTATGGCGAGGTCATCAGCCTCTACCAGAGCCCAAATAGGGCCCTACGGCGCGAAGCAAACAGGGTAGTCTACGATGGCTTAGGCAAAGACGAAATAGTTTGGGCGAGTGCGATCCGAGCTATCTGCTCAGATCACCTACAGATGTGCGAGTGGAGAAAGTACTCATCCCCGATGACCCAGAGCCTAATCGCGAATGATGTCGAAAAGGAAACCATCGAAGTACTCATGCGGACCATGGAGAGGAACACCAGCGCATATCGTCGATACTTACGCCTCAAAGCAAAGCTGATGGGGCTAGAGAAGCTCGGGAACTGGGATCTTATAGCGCCTTTACCCAAGGCACCCGATAAATTGTATACCTGGGAAGACTCACGGAAGGAGGTTGTCTCCGCCTACGAGAGGCTTCGACGAGGAATTCGGAAGATGGGTCGAAGAAATGTATAGCCAACGTCACATCGACGGCGAGGTTCGAAACGGGAAACGCTCAGGCGCATTCTGCGCCAGCTGGCTAGCTGGGAAGTCCGCTTGGGTCCTTATGAGCTTCAACGGTCGCATGGGGGATGTCTACACTCAGGCCCATGAACTAGGTCACGCAGTCCATGCATACCTCGGTAGCCGCCACCAGAAGCCTAGTAACTACGAGATAGGTAGCTGCATCGCAGAGTGTGGCAGCGGTTTTGGGGAGCTTCTCCTCACCGACAGACTTCTAGCTGAGGCGAAGACTAAGGAGGAGAAGCAAGCCGTCCTCGCAAACGTCCTTGACGAGTTCGGCATGGCCGCCTTCCAAGTTAGTGCCCGCGTCTGGTTCGAGCAATCCATGTATGAAGCCATCGAGGCGGGGAAGTTCCTGGACGGTGAAACCGTCTCAGACCTCTGGACTACTTCCCGAGACAAGATCTACGGCGACGCGGTAGATTGGCTACCAGAGATGAAGTGGGAGTGGACAATGAAGCCCCATTACTACATTCCCAACTATAGGTTTTACAACTACCCCTATGTGTACTCCCAGCTTTTTGTCTATGCACTCTATAGGCTTTACAAGGAGCAGGGGAAGGCCTTTGTTCCGAAGCTTAGGGCACTGCTCTCTGCCGGGTCGAGTAGATCCCCCAAAGACCTAGCTAAGGATCTTGGCTTCGACATCACAGATGAGAACTTCTGGATGAAAGGCATTCAGCAGTTTGAGGATTTTATTAACCAGCTCGAGGCTACACTCTAAAAAAGGGAATATTGATTTCAGAAAACCAAAAAAGGAATTACTACTAAATAAAAAAAATATTAAAATGAAATTTGCTTCATCATTTATTAAATCAGATAATAGTGAGTGTAGTGGCGCCCTGGCCGGGATTTGGACCCGGGATCTTTCGGGTGACAGCCGAACATACTAGGCCGGACTATACTACCAGGGCACGCCGATGAATTGAATGAGGTTTCCATATTAAACTTTACGCCGTTTTAGATCTCCTCGCCGGCTCGGAGCGAGTAAATCTCGTGTATGTTGCCATCCGGGTCAGAAATGAAGGCGGTCCTTCTTCCCCAAGGCATGTCCTCTGGTGCTTTAATGGGATCCGCACCCTTCGCAACAATTTCATTGTACTTGGTATCGACCTGCCCAGGTGATTCAACGGGGAACGCGAGCTCGAAGCGTTGCCCTATCGCCTTAGCACTGTAGCTTTGATGTCCGGTTCCGTCAGACATCACTCCACGCGTTGTTAGGGCAAATCGAACGCCTCGATTCTCGAACTCAACGTAGTTACCGAGGTCCTCCTTGACACTAAATCCAAGGATATCTCTCGTAGAAACTTCTCATCGACTCCATGTGGTCGGTGAGAATCGTTATGAGACCAATTCTCATGGTGGTCACTTGAATGAAGTATCTTCGAGAAATCGTTGAATCGCGTTACTTGTACTCCTTAGCGATGAGCATCGTTGCTGTGAGGAGGATGTCGGGTATCCCCCTCAGCTTGTCCACGATAAGCTTGTCGAGGTTGTTCATGTCCTTCGCCTTGACTTTGAGTATCAGGTCGAACTCACCGTAGATGGCGGCTGCCTCCTCGACTTCGCTGAATTTGAGGACCTTCTCGCAGACCTCGTCCTCTGTCCCGGTTTTGACGTTGATCATGATGTATGCCTTGACGGACATTCTACATCACCACAGACCATGCCTGAGTGTTTAAAATAGTTTCTTAATCAGCTGGGGAGACGACGCCAGCCATGATCCGGCCCGTCTCCGTGAGCCTCACCGGGATGCCTTTATTGTCTCGGTCCCCTGCGGTTATGAGCCCAGAGTCGCGTAGTCCCTTAAGGTTCCAGCGCACCGTCGACTTGGGTATCTCGAGCTCCTTAGAGACTTTCTCTATGAGAGTCGTGTAGAGGGTCTCCCCCTGGACCTCGGAGATTATTTGGAGCATCATTCTCTGCTTCTCCGTGAGTCTTCTGCTTGAAGCTGTTTCAAGGGCGCCTTCTATAGCATAGAGCTCACGATAGTGCTCCTTCATCGACTCCTCCAGAGAGTCTACATTTTTGATCAATCGGTTATATCCGATCTTGTCTGGGTGGGTCTTCCCGAATCTGGATACTTCTTTCTTCAGGTCGTTGAGTGATTGAAGAAGATTCTTGAATTCGGGAGTCGGGTAGAATCCAGCTTTACTGCTGGAGGAAACGTTCACCGGACATTCTTGCTCCCGGCAGGGTTAGCGTATCTAGATGAATAAAAGGTTTTGTTGTATGCTTGGACCTTGCGACATATGGTTCTGTTAACACGCGTTACCTGCAGCATCTGGAGAGGCTTTTTGTCTCCACGTCGTAAACACAAACGATTTCTTCAGAAGGAATTGAATACTCATTACTACAGTAATATGAAATTTAATCAGTGCACAAGAGCTGGAATAAATTGTTTAAAAGGTTTTTTCGGCGAGCTTAGAGACGACGGCCTTTGCCACATCAACTGTCTTTGCACTCCCCTTAAGGTCCGGTGTGAGGATTTTTCCATCCTTGAGGACCTCGATGATAGCCGCCTCGAGTGTCTTAGCCGCCTGCTTTTGACCGAGCCATTCTAACATCATCCCGGCGCTAAGAATTTGGGCTATGGGATTGGCTATTCCCTTTCCCGCTATGTCTGGCGCTGAGCCGTGTACGGGTTCGAAGACCGCCATCTTGTCACCGATGTTAGCGGAGGGGGCCATACCGAGTCCGCCGACGATTCCAGCGGCTAAGTCGCTGAGGATATCACCGAATAGGTTCGTCGTAACCATGACGTCGAAGCGCTCAGGGAACATAACCATCTTCATGGCACAAGCGTCAACGATCTCCTCATTGTAGCCGATGTCACTGTAACCCGCCGCGACTTTCCTGCAGCTGTCCTGGAAGAGGCCGCAGGTCGTCTCCATCATATTCGATTTGTGGACGCAGGTGACCTTCCTCCTTCCCTCCCTTCGGGCGAGCTCAAAGGCATACTTCGCTATTCGTTCGGACGCGGTTCTGGTAATGACCCTCAGCGCTACGCCCCAGTCTGGGCCGCCGTCCTGTATCCGCTTGTATAGGCACTCTGTGTTCTCCCTGACGATGACCATATCCATCTGGCCCTTCACATTGGGGACGTTTGGGTACACCTTCGCGGGGCGGATGTTGGCATAGAGGTTTAGCCTCTGGCGAAGCGGGATGATTACCTCCTTAGCCGACTCGCCAACAGCTGCGAAGAGGCAGGCGTCTGAAGCCTTCACGGCTTCGAAGGTCTCCTCCGTCATCGCGACTCCGGTCTTCGCCTTATAGGCGTCCCCCGCCATATACTCGGTGAACACGAAGCCGAACTTGCCGGATTGGTCCTCCATTGCTTGAAGTACGGAGACGGCCGCAGACATCACCTCTGGGCCAATACCGTCGCCGGGTATGACTGCTACCCTGTATTTTGTCATGTCTTCACCATTCCTTCATGTGCTTCTTTAGGTATGGTGCTAAACCCCCCTCGTTTAGGAGTTGAATCATGAACTCGGGAAGTGGTTTGATCTTTAGCTTTTCTTTGCCGTTGATAGTGATGGTACCCGTCGCGGTGTCAATCTCGATCTCATCGCCGGTCTTCACCTTCTTTGAGACTCCTGGGCATTCGATAGCTGGAAGTCCGACGTTGAAGGCGTTCCTGTAGAATATTCGGGCGAAGCTCTCCGCTACGACGGCTCCGACGCCGGAGTGCTTCAACGCAAGCGGAGCCTGCTCTCTACTGGAGCCGAGTCCAACGTTGTTGCCGCCAACCAGTATGTCGCCCTTCTGAACCTTCTTCGCGAAGGTGGGATCTATCCCCTCCATGGCGTGCTTCGCGATCTCCTTAGGGTCGATCAGCTCTAGATATCTGCCTGGGAACATGAAGTCGGTGTTTATGTTGTCGCCGTAGTTCCACGCCTTACCCTTTATGTTCATTCATTTGACCTCCCTTGGGTCCGATATGACACCCCTAAGCGCTGATGCTGCAGCCGTCGCTGGGGAGGAGAGGTAAACGAATCCCTCTGTGCTTCCTTGGCGCCCCTTGAAGTTCCTGTTACTTGTTGATAGGCTGACCTCGCCGGGGGCTATTAGTCCGTTGTTACCGCCGAAGCAGGCTCCGCAGCTTGGGTTGCAGACTACGCCACCCGCGTCCATCAGTATCTTTATGATTCCTTTTGCGTTGGCCTCGCCATAGACCTCGAAGCTGGCCGGTGTGACCATAAGTCTGACGTCTCTGTGGATCTTCTTTCCCTTCAGTATCGTCGCTGCCACCTCAAGGTCCTCTAATCGCCCGTTCGTGCAGGACCCGATGAAGACCTGATTAACCTTCGTGTCAGCGACCTCGGTGACGGGTTTGACATTATCTACGGAATGTGGACACGCCACCTGCGGCTCCAGAGCTGAGGCGTCAATATTTACAGTCTTCGTGTATTCGGCATCGGGATCGGACGTGATTTTTTTGTACTTGTTCTTGACTCGTTCCTTTAGAAAATCGTCTGTGATTCCGTCGGGTTCGACGATGCCCGTCTTGCCCCCCATCTCTACAGCCATGTTGCAGAGAGTCATCCTGCCGGCCATACTCAAGGTACGAATCGTTCCACCACCGTACTCGATGGCCATATAGGTGGCTCCATCTGCGCCAATCTCCTTGGCTGACTTGAGTACTACATCCTTTGCGGCCACCCACTTCGGGAGTTTCCCATCAACCTCAACCCTTATCGTCTCAGGTACCTTGAACCATAGTTTACCCGTCGCCAGGACGGCACCCATGTCAGTCGACCCTATGCCAGTAGCGAAGGCGCCGAAGGCGCCGTGTGTGCATGTGTGGCTGTCCGCGCCGACGAGGACCATCCCAGGCCAAACGTGTCCCTTCTCGGGTAGCACTTGGTGGCAGACACCGGCGTTGATGTCATAGAAGTTCGTGAAGCCCTCGTCATACGCGATCTCCCTACACTGTTTCTGTAGGGTCGCGTTCTGGACAGTTGTTGGGGGAGCAATGTGGTCGTTGAGGAAGATGACTCTGCTCTTGTCCCAGACTCTATCGACCCCCATGCTCTTCATCGCGTTGTATGCTAGGACCGCGGTTAGGTCAGGGGCCATGGCGATATCTATCTTGGCTTTGACGATCTCGCCTGGTTCGACGCTTTTACGGCCCGCGTGTTCGGCTAGAATCTTCTGGCTTACAGTTTGGCCCATTATTCCTTCTCCGACTCCATGAGCCTATTCATGCCCTTTAGGATTGCCTCGACGCTCGCCATGACTGTGTCACCGTTGACGCTGCTCGCGGTGACGTGTCTGCCATTGCGGCGCATGCTCACCGTGACGTCGGCGACGGCGTTGGTTCCACCTGTTATGGCCTTCATGTTGAACTTCTCTAGGCTCATTTCCTTGAAGCCCTTCTCTACATTGGTGAGGGCCTTAACGGCGGCATCGATGGGGCCATTGCCGGTGCCTGCGCCTGTGTATTCTTTACCGTCGATGACGATTATTGCTGATGCCGTGGGGGTAACCGTGTTGCCGGTGACGACTACAAGTTCCTTGAGTTTCACTCTCTCGTCGCTTTTGATATTCATTATGTTCTTCGCGATCGCGTATAGGTCGGTGTCGGTGACTGACTTGCCGGAGTCGCCAAGCGTCTTGACCGCTGTGGCGATGTCCTTTAGCTGCTCCTTTGAGGGTTGAAGACCCATGTCCTCAATCATCGTGCCAATGCCGTGTCGTCCTGCATGCTTCCCCGCAACGATCCTCCTCTTCTTACCAACAAACTCGGGGGAGAGGATCTCATAGTTGCCGCTGTGCGCCAGGACACCGTGGACATGGATCCCTGACTCGTGGGCGAAGGCGTTGTCTCCAACTATCGGCGTCGTCGGGGGGAGATAGATGCCGCTGTAATGCTGGACTAGCTCTGATATCGCGGCAATCTTTTCGAACTTTAGCCCGGTCTCGATCTTATACTGCGCCTCTAAGCAGACTGCAACCTGTTCCAAACTAGCGTTCCCTGCACGCTCGCCGAGGCCGTTGATCGTTACATGGGCCTGCTCTGCACCCGCCTCGATGGCGGCGAGGGTATTAGCTACCGCTTGCCCTAGATCGTTGTGAGCGTGGGCGCTAAGGGGGACATGTGTGTGCTTCTTCAACTCGCTGAAGAACTCAAACGTCATTCGGGGCGTCATGACGCCAACTGTATCTGGTATGTTTAGCACCTCGGCTCCAGCATCCTCCGCGGCCCTACAGATCTCGATGAGGTAGTCCATATCTGTGCGAGTAGCGTCCTGTGGACTATACTCGACGCGAACACCGTGGTCCTTCGCGTATTCGATACTTTCAACACTCTGCCTGAGGACCTCCTCCCTTGTCGTCTTCATCATAGTTTCGATGTGGAGGTCGCTTGTACTGATGAATATGTGAATGTAGGGGACATCACACCAGAGGGCCTTGTCGATGTCCTCCTTTAATGGACGCGCCAACGTGGTAATTATGCTCTTATAGCCCTGGGCGGCGATCCTCTTCACCGCCTCAGCCTCGCCGTCGCTCGCGATGGCGAAACCAGCTTCGATCTTGGGTACCCCGAGTTCGTCGAGGTTTCGAGCGATTTCAACCTTCTCATCGACAGTATAAGTAACTCCCGGGGTCTGCTCCCCATCTCGTAGACTTGTGTCGAATAACCAGACTCGCTTTGGCGGGTTGATTGGGCTTCTTGCCTTGAACTGGCTCAGGTAGAATTCGTTGCTTGGCATCTTGACACCTGCTTTAAGTTTGTGATAAGAGGCGACACATCGGTAATAAGTGAAATGAGCAACCTTGATTGCACATTCCTATAATGTTTTTATCGATCTTCGGATGGCGGTTTCTTTAACTTGCAGTACCACGTCGTCCTCACGGAGCGGTGCAACCTCAGCTGCGGATATTGCGGGGGTACTCGGCATGTTGACGGGATACCACTGGACATTACCTACGATGTGGACGAATTAGCCTCCTTTGTATCGCGCGACCCAGAGGCGGTTATTGGCTTTTACGGGGGAGAGCCTCTCCTAGCCAAAGACAGGATGTATGAGATTATGGATCGTGTCCCCGCCAAAGCATTCACACTCCAGACGAATGGCACACACCTTGACGAGGTCGACCCATCATACCTCAACCGGCTAGAAGCAGTGCTTGTCAGCATAGACGGTGGGATGGAGGTAACCGATGCTAACCGTAGAATGGGCGTCTATGAAACCGTCTTGAGGAACTGCATTTTGATCCGCGACAGGGGTTACACTGGAGATCTAGTCGCGAGGATGGCATTCAGCAGGAGGGGAGACATCCACCGCGATGTCACCCACTTACTCACTCTGAAGGAGCCACGATTTTCCCACATTCACTGGCAGCTCGATGTCTTTTGGCGCGCGATCAGGAATGAGCAAGAGATTGAAAGCTGGCTCGACCATTACGACGAGGGTATTATCCGACTTGTAGCCGACTTCGATAAAGCCTTGCATCATGGAAAGGTGCTTGGCATCGTCCCATTCATCCCCATTCTACGCACTCTCATCACAGGAAAACCTCTTAGTCACATTTGGTGCGGATCAGGGAGGGATAGCTTCGCTATATTGACTAATGGTCGCATCGACGTCTGCCCGATAGCGCCTGAGTTATCCTATTCTCCCGTTGGAGACATAAGGAACAGCGTACCTGCCTCCCTCAGAGATATTCTGCCTGTAAGCGAGCCATGCAGTATATGTCCGGATAAATGGGTCTGCGGTGGCCGCTGTCTCTTCGCCAACAAGACAATGTTCTGGGGCATTAACTGGTTTGATAGAGTGTGTAACTCAACGCGTCGCATGGTAAATGAACTAGGGCAAATAGTTGAATCAACCAAGAGACTGATGAGGAATGGCGTCCTCGCACCAGGAGCACTCGACTATCCCGAGATCAACAACGGATGCGAGATAATACCCTGATCAAGTGACTTCCTCCACTCCGATCTGTGTTCCCTTGAACTGGCTCACATAGAGGTTATAGTAGAATCCTCTAGCCGTGAGCAGGGAGTCATGGGTTCCTCTCTCAACTATTTCACCGTTGTTTATTACGAGGACCTGGTCAGCCTTTCTAATCGTGCTTAGGCGGTGAGCGATGACGAAGCTCGTCCTGCCTTCCATAAGCCTGAGGAGTGCCTCCTGTATCCTTATCTCGGTCCTTGTATCCACGTTGCTCGTAGCCTCGTCGAGGATCAGGATCTTCGGGTCTGCTATTATGGCGCGGGCTATGGCGAGGAGTTGGCGCTGACCTTGGCTGAGGTTACTGCCACGCTCTGTGAGCATGGTCTGATATCCCTCGGGGAGACGTGTGATGAATTGATCCGCGTTCGCCAGCTTCGCCGCGGCGATGCAATCTTCGTCTGTCGCCTCGAGGTTACCGTAGCGTATATTCTCCAACACTGTGTCAGCGAATAGGAAGTTGTCTTGAAGTACTGTCCCTAGCTGCTTCCTGAGGCTGTCCCTTGTCACGTCTCTAATGTCAACTCCGTCTATCCTGATGGAGCCTGCTCTGAATATCATAGAACCTGCTGAGGACGTTGACCATCGTCGTCTTTCCGGCTCCCGTCGGCCCGACTAGGGCCATAAGTTGTCCAGGCATTGCGTGGAAGCTCATGTTCTTGAGAATAGGTGTCTTACCATCGTAGCTAAAGTCGACTTTATCGAAGACGATATCTCCCTTTATCTCTGCGAGTGGTTTCGCGTCTGGCTTATCGTTTATTTCGGGCTTCTCATCGATGGTCTCAAAGATTCGTTCAGCTCCGGCGAGAGCAGACTGGACCGTGTTGTAAAGGTTTCCCAACTGCTGGAGAGGCTGTGAAAAATTGCGTGCGTAGAAAATGAAGGTTGTTATAACACCGATTGTGACCATTCCCTGTAAGGCCATCCAGCCTCCTAGCCCGGCGACAACCGCTATCGCAACGGTGCCCATAATATTCATGATGGGCATAATTACGAACGCGTAGCTATTGGCCTGAGTTGCTATCTTCCTGACTGACTCATTCACCTCGTCGAAGTCCTTTAAGACGCGGTCCTGCCTACTGAAGGCTAATACTACCCGTTCACCACTGATGGTCTCCTCCATGGTACTGTTCAGTTTTCCAAGGTCTCGCTGGAGACCCCTGAACCCGGCGAGTGTTTTTCCACCGATGAAGATAGTGACGAATATCATCACTGGGAATACAAGCAGACTTCCAAGCGCCAGGTATGCGTTTAGGATGAACATGGCTATCAATATCCCGATGATTGCGAGGAAGCTCGAAATCAACTGAGTGAGGCTCTGACTTAGGGCTTGATTGATAGCGTCTATATCGTTTGTTAGTCTGCTCATAAGCTCCCCCTGTGTGCGCTTGTCGAAGAAACTGAGGCTGAGAGTCTGTAGGTGCTCGAAGAGCTCCTTCCTTAACTGTTTAAGAACTTTCTGGGAAATCCTCGCCATTAGTATTGCCTGAATCGAGTTCGATGCATAGCCGACAACGAATATGATAAGCAATGTAATTGCTATGCTGTAGAGCCCTAGCACGTCGCGGGTCTGGATGTACTGATCTATGGCGACACCAACGTAATATGGGCCTAGAAGTGATGTGACCGTACCGAGAATAACGAATGCCCCAATCAACGCGAGCTGTAACTTGTAAGCTAAAAGGTAGCGGGCTAGCCGTGCGAGAGTTACTCCTGGATTTTTAGCCCTTGATACACCCATGGCGAAGCCAGCTCCGGGACCCCCCCTGGGACCTGCAACTGGTCGACCGGATTGAGGTTGGCTGCTCATAGCCTAATTCCTCCACCTAGCTGGGAGTCGTAGATCTCCCTATAGATCGGGCTCGTCCTCATCAGCACATCATGGATCCCTTCGGCGACCACGCGGCCTTTGTCGAGGACTACTATCTTGTCGGCCTTGAGAACCGTACTGATCCTTTGCGCGATGATGAAACTCGTCCTGTTCTCCATGATCTTGTCGAGCTGTTCCTGTATCTTCGCCTCAGTCTCCACGTCTACGGAGCTGGTGCTGTCGTCGAGGATCAGTATTTTAGGCTGGACGAGAAGGGCCCTCGCTATGCTTATCCTCTGTTTCTGACCCCCGGAGAGACCTGTACCTCTCTCTCCGACATCGGTGTCGTATCCCTGGGGGAAGCTCATGATGAACTCATGAGCCTGCGCTGCCTTTGCGGCAGCGACAACCTCCTCCTCGGAGGCCTCCGGCTTACCGTATCGTATGTTGTCTCGGATGCTTCCGCTGAAGAGAATTGCCTCCTGAAGTGCTACTCCTATATTTGATCGGAGGGATTCTAGGGTAACGTCTCTTACATCGACTCCGTCCACGGTGAGTCTACCTTTTGTCACGTCGTAGAACCTGGGTATGAGGTCGATTATTGTTGATTTTCCGGAGCCCGTAGCGCCGAGGAGGGCTATAGTCTGCCCCGGCTCCGCAACAAGGTTGATGTTCTGGAGAACCGGCTCACTAAGATCACTCGAGTAGCTGAATGAGACATCCTCGAATGCGACCTTGCCCTTCACATCGTTTAGTTGCTTAGCTTCGGGCTTATTCTGCACCAGAGGCTCTGAGTCGATAATCTCATAGATGCGCTTTGCAGAGGCTACAGCAGCCGATAACTGGCTCGCCATCATCGCGAGGAAGAGCAGTGGCATTATGGCTGTTAGGAGGTAGTTGGCGAACGCTAGGACATCGCCTACGCTGAACACCCCCCCAATGACCTCGAGTCCCCCGTACCAGACAACGGCGAGGAGGGCGAAGTTGATGATTATCTGCATCGAAGGGAATAGGATAGCGAATATTGTGAGCACGCTGGTTGACTGCTTGGTTAAGTCGACGTTAGCATCCTCAAATCTCTGAGCCTCGTGATCCTGTCTAACGAAGGCCTTCACGACCCTGACGCCTGCGAGGTTCTCCTGCAGCACCGTGTTGAGCTTGTCGAGCCTCCTCTGGACCTCGAGGAACATTGGCTGGGCCTTCCAGACGAAGACGCCTGCAAGGAGGAGGGTGAAGGGAAGTAGCAGAAGAACGATTTTTGCGAGCTCCGCGTTGATTAAATACATAATGATTATGCTACCCACGATCATTATCGGGGCACGGATGAACATCCTCAGCCCCAACATCACCATCATCTGGACGGAGTTGACGTCGCTAGTGAGGCGGACTATGAGCTGCCCTGTCTGAAACTTGTCGAGGTTGCCGAAGCTGTACTTCTGTATCTTGTGGAATGCCGCGCTTCTAACGTCGGCGGCGAAACTCTGCGCCACCCTGACGGCGAGAAACGTATTACCTATCGTCGCCAAAGCCTCGAAGCCGGCTACCACAATCATAGCGCCGGCTAAGGTAGCTATCACGGTTAGATTTTTTGGGGTTATCCCCTCATCTATTATGCGCTGAATCAAGGTTGGTATTGTCAAATCCGCCGCGATGGAGCCAAGTAAAAGTAGTACTGCATAGATGGCGATGCGCGTATATGGCCTAATATAGCCCAGGATTCGGAGGAGAGGGTTAGCCAAATCTAGGTCTCCCAAGGTGCACCCATCGATTGGATGCTGTTCTCTTTTCCAATTTCGTTTAATTTCATAAGTATCACCCTTATGTTTTCCAGTGATGTATAGAGGGAGTCGATCTCCTGCTCGGACAGCGAGGAGAGCTTCTTTTTAACAGATTCGCGTACTTCATTCCAGCACTCAAACATGTACTTTTTACCTTTTTCCGTAATTGAGATGTCGATCACGCGTCTATCCTTGAGGTTAGGCTTCCTTTCGACGAAGCCATCTGTGATAAGATTATCGATGACCGCGGTCATATTGGGCTTTGAGACTCCCAACCAAGCACCAATTCGTGAGGTGGGCACAGTGTCGTGCCTCATAAGTATCATCAAGACCTTAAACTCGGAGTTAGCCGAGCTATGCGTCAGACCGTCTAGTTTCAGAACAGTGCGATGAAAGAGGGGGATAACCAAGTATATGTCGTCAAGCATACGATCTATCCTTTCACTCCCAACGATCTCCCCCATCTTTTGTTCACCGAATAAACAGTTCACCTTCAGAACCATTATATAAACGTACCTTTCCCAACACATGGTGAGCTTTAAAGCCTTCGAAGCAGATTCAACAAAACCGTGAGTGACGATATGAAAATTCTGGCAATTCAATCCAGTCCAAACGAGGATGGCCTCACCGCAAAGACGGCGAAGGCGATACTGAAGGGCGCCGAGGCGGAGGGTGCTGAGATCGAACTCATCCACCTGAACCAGATCACAATGAATCCCTGTGTCGCCTGCGAGGGAGGCTGGGGTCAGTGCCGAAGGGAGGGAACATGTGTTCTCGACGACGAGTTCCAGCTAATTCGTGACAAGATACATGAGGCGGACGCGACAGTCTTCGCCACACCTGTTTACTGGGGAGACCTCAGTGAGTCGGCGAAAATCTTCCTAGACCGGCTACGTCGCTGTGAGGTAAAGGGAGAGTTCAGGAGCCTCAACGGGAAACTCGCGGTCGGAATCGCATCCGCCGGCGGAACTGGAAATGGCTGTGTTAAAGCCCTTTTACACCTCGAGGATTATATCAAACGAGTCGGCTTCACAGTATTCGACCTAGTCACGGTAACTCAGGTCTCCCGAGAGCATAAACTCGAGATGCTTGAGTGGGCTGGCCACAGACTCGCGAAGATGAAGACTTGACTCCGTTGAGAAATGATTCCCTACTTATTCAGTTTCTTCACAAGCTTTCCGACGCGTTCGCCAAGCTTCATGCAGGCTTCTATGGCCGCGTCGTTTGGAGAGCCGACCGAAGCAACGCCATAGTGGCTTCCCGCAGAGGATCCCTGTATGACCATACCGTGGACTAGGAGCATCTCATTGATGGCAATTATCGTTGTCTCCGCCCCAGTGTGGCTGCCGCCAGCGCTTGCGAATGCGCCTCCTACCATTCCTTCGAGTTTTCCGTGGTACTTTACGGATTCATCGATTAACGCCTTGATCTTGCCGCTTGGGAGCCCGTAGTATACGGGGGAGCCAAGGATAAGGCCCTGATACTGCGGGATCTCGTCGACGGATGTCTCGTCGACGTGCTTTATGACGGGGTCTATGCCCGCCTTTTTTACGCCTTCCTCTACTGCGTGCGCCATTTTTTCGGTGTTTCCTGTGCTAGAGTCGAATACTATGAGTACCTTCATGGTTAGCGCCTATGGAAGCTTCTTGCCAGCATCCTTTACAGCATAGACGCCGTGTACCTCTCCGAGGTAGATTGTGTGGTAGTCCTTAGTCTTGTACATCTCCTTCTCTATGCTGGCTTCCAGCTGCCCCGGATTCATTTCCGTCTTGAAGATGGTTGTGCACTCGATGTGGATGGGGCACTCCTCGATGTAGGGTGCATCCACGTTGATTCCTTTCTTCGCTGTGAACTTCATCTCTTTGAACTTAGCCACATCTCTGCCCGATTTTGTTCCGCAGAAATCTAGCGCAGCCTCCATTCCCTTCGCTGGGAAGCAGATCGTCCAGCTCTTCGCCTCCTCAATCAGTTTGTGTGTATGCCTACTGTGACGTACGGCGACAACAAATACTGGTCTTGACCACATTGTGCCGAGGAAGCCCCAACCGATGGTCATCACATTGGGTGTGTGCGCGCCTGTTACGAGGAATAGTCCATTACCTTTTAGAAGCTCATTCATCTCGCGGACATACTTGAACGTGTCAATCTTTTCTCTATCCATCAAAACCACGGGATAGTGTATACGGTAATCCGTTAAAAGGTTTAGATAAGGAGCGTGTAATCACTTTCTTCTAAACTTTCTATATACGAGGAATATTGAGGCAAACGCCACAACCAGTACACCGGCAATTATTAGGGTCTGTGAGCTGCTAGCCGCCACAGTTATTCTGATATCGATGGGATCCGTTAGAATCTCGGGGCTAGACCCTCTCACTTCAACTATGTAATCACCTTGGGCAGTTCCCTCCTGTGGCGTTACCGAAAGTGTAAATACCTGTGACTGACCCGGCGCGATCTGGATCACGTCGATTGGAGAGTACTGGACTAATAATGTGTTGACGGAGGGGTCTATGAGGAGTGTGGGATAGGAGATGACGGTATATCCCGTATTCTCAAGAGTAATTTGGATATCCTGAGTCTCCCCCACGTTTATTTGGCTGTAGAGGTTAGCAACGTCTAATTTCATGGCGGTGTTTCCGACGAGATCTACTTCAAGGTTTAGTGTTCCATTCAGATTGGTTGAGACTCCTTTAATCTGGATATGGTAGATCGATGGTGTCGCATCGACGTCGGGTTTGAATACTACGGAAAGGTTCACGCTTGAGCGTGCATCTATAAGTATTGACTGAACTGATCCACCTGTTTCTGTTATGAAGTTTCCAGTCCACTTAGCTGGTAGATTAGCCATCGAAAGGGTCAACAGCTCATCCGTCTCCCCTGGGTTTTCGAGCGTGATCGGAAAAGAAGCCTGATTACCGAGTTCAACGGATTGAGTTACGTAACCCGTTTTAAACCCTAGTGCTAACATCTGATGTTGAACAACGAGGCTGAGCGGAGTATAATCAACTAGTCCCCCAAGGCTAGTCTGAAGCTCAAGGGAAGCTGTCGTATTTTCCTTTATTGTTTGCGGGACATCGACACTCACCGTAATCTCGCTTGACCCACCGGCTGGTATACTCGTGGACTGAATCTGGGCCATCGCACCGTTTAGAATCACGGGAGCCCAGTCGGCTGAGACCCCCGTCAACGTGAACACCGCATCGGCCGGATAGGGATATGGGTTGCTGACAACTACCTCGAAGTTAACTTCTGCTCCAGGCGAAGTCTCTCTCGATGGAAACTGACAAGTAACAAAGTGCGAGATACCACCACTAACATTGATTTTCAGGGCTGCTTCAGCCGTTGCACTGCCAACTGCGGTTATATTGACAACCGTATTTCCAGTAGCGTTTACGGGGACGATTACTCTCAGATTCAACTGAGCAGATGCCCCGGGATTCACAGTTACTGCATCTACCTCACCTATACTATCTAGGATTGTTGTAGTCCAGTTTGCTTTGTTGAATGTCTGCAGTTGGACGGATTCATCCTGGTCGCCGACGTTAACGATTGTTAATGGGACGTTAAGGATAGTGCCGGGAGGAACTGTCCTCTCCGTTGTGGTTAGCGTGATGGAGACGCTTCGTATGAGTGTTATAGCTCCAAGGTCGACGTCTTGCACCGTCGTGAATCCTAGTATCTTCGTCTGCTTCACGTAGCCGTCTTTGATGTATACTAGTTTGAAAGTGCCAGAATAGAGTGAAATCTTATAGGAGCCATCACTTTGGGTTGACGCAGTCGTGACGTAGTAACCGTTCTGATTATTCTGGCTTGATACCTTAAGCATATCATAGACCTGGATTTCTACGTTTGATAGTGGGTTACCCTCCTCATCCACGATAACTCCGTGAAAGTTGTATGTATCAGCCCTTGTTATCGCAACGACTTGAATAATTAGGATCGTTAGAAAAATTAGAGCAATCATTCTTGGGATCTTGAGGCTTCGGTTCCACTCAGCTTGGTCTATATGCCGACCGTAATACTCAGAGAAACCCATAGAGCCTATAATCGCTGGTTTATTATTTACGGATTTGTGTGAGCAATCTTCAGAGGAGCATTCAGTACAAAGTATTTTAAGACGATAAATTCATGTCGCACAAATACATTGATTTATTGAGGTTTTTTTAATAAAATAAAAACTTGATTAAGGTTTTTCTAGGAGATGTCCGTTCTAGTGAATAGTATATAGCAACCGATGAAAGTTGCAATTGGTAAAATGATTAAGACCGGAAGGAATACTAGGTTATTTGTTATTAGATCCCAAAAACGGGAGTTGATAACTACCTCATTCACCGTCATGGGTTGAAGATAATTACCAAGATTTGTGGAGAATGATGTAAAGTCGAATGCGGGGGAGAGACTGGAGATGAAATCTTGCAGTGCCTTCGCGGGGGGGTAAACTGGGACAGATCCTCCTAGTCCAAAGACTCTTGGTATGTTCCCGTATACGAGGTCGGATGTTATCTGTCCGATTGAGTAAAGTGTTTCGGAGTTGAAGATGCCTAGAAAGAGAAATGTGATTAAGAGCGTCGTCTTTGGATCTTCTATGTATGCTGATAACAGATATGCTGAGTCCTAGGTATCCACTGAGTAGAAGTATGGCCAGTAGTGTTAATGTTGTATAGCGTACGAGCATCTCGGAGTCTAGCACGATTTTCGTCATTTGCAGATAAAGCGCCAGAGATATTCCCGTCGAGGCGGTGGTCGCGATGGACATAATTATTAGATTGCCAAACAGTTTCCCTAGGATAATCTGGTCACGGTAGATTGGGTAAGATAACATAACTTTGAGACTTCCCTCAGGTCTCTCCTTATTGATCGAGTTAAAGCCCAGGGCTACTGCTACGAGCGCTCCAAGTAGAGTGATTATTGGAGCAATGTCACTTAAAATGATCAATCTATCTTTTGACAATCCAAAGCGCTCTGAGTTGAATGTGTTTCCAGCCGCGAAGCCCGCTATAACCATGCAGAGGACGAGGATCCCGAAGGAGAGTAGAAATGACCTGTTAGTAACCGCGTCTGAGATCTCCTTTTTTATTATTGTGGATATCCCCGGCATCTATGGTCCCACCATGTTGTCATCGCCTGATTGTGACCACCCAGTCAATCGATGTCCCTCCATAGAAACAGGACAATGCAAGCCGTGAACGCTACGATCAGGTATATCACAGGCGTCCACATGAGATCAACATTTCTAGGAAGTAGCCATGAGAATTGTATTGGTATTATATCAGGTCCAACTGTGAGATTTAACACTGTAAAATAGACGTTCTGAAAGTGAAATATGTTGTCTGAGAGTGTGCGGTAGGCAAGAACCGGTGATACTTTCAGCCAGTTTTTATCTATCTGTGTGAGTATCGGGGGTATTTGCCAGCTGTATGTGCTTGGTGAGTATTGTAGACTAGCTCGACCCCCGTTTATGTGTAGGGATCTTGGGAATATGTTGCCTATAGTTACTAAAATCATAGCTATGGTGTTTACTTGAAGGAGTGTGGAAATGATAAGTAGACTTATGAGGCATGTGGATGGGTCCCTGACCACGATTGACACGGCTGTGCCGAGGCAGAGGAAGAATGCCAATAGAACTATCCCGAGGCCTATTATGGTAACCAGTCTTAAGAGAACCTCGCTTGTGAGGGGTATTGATAATGTGTACATTTCTATGCTCAACGATATCGTCATCGAGGTCAGGACGACTATTACGATGACTAGGAAACCTCCAAGTAGCTTCCCAAGAATTATCTTGGACTTACTAATAGGGTAGGATAACAGGACTCGTAAACTCCCTTCGGTTCGCTCTTTGTTGATTGAGTTGAAGCTTAGTGCTATTGCAACTAGGGCACCAATGGAAGCTATATCTCCGGTTAATACGGTCTGCAGCATTTCGGAATTTGCGGGATCCTTCCAGAGCATACTTTCCATTAATCCAGCGTTTGGTACCAAGCTGACCATCTGCTGGTGTATGTAGTCCAATTGATAGAATGTTGAGGCAACCATCACGACGAGCAGAGTTCCGAAGCATAGGAGAAAGGTCTGATCTGAGACATGATCTGTGAACTCTTTCTTGGCGATTGTGAGTATTCCAGGCAATTATTCACCCTCATGGACATGAATGAAAATATCCTCCAGATCGAGGTCATCACCAAGTCCAAGCTTTTGCCTCAGCTCCGGAATGGTGCCCATCACCACTATTTTGCCTCTTCTCATGATCGCAATTGTGTCGCAAATCCTACTGACCTCACTCAATAAATGGCTGCAGATCAGGATACCCTTTCCCTCTCCCGCTAATTTCTTAATCAATCCACGCATCTGTCGAGTTCCCTCAGGGTCGATTCCGAGGGTAGGCTCATCGAAGAACAGCAAAACTGGATAACGCATCAGACTCTGAGCTAGTCCAAGACGCTGCTTCATACCCCTGCTGAATACATCCACTTTTTTGTCGCGCCACTCTGTTAAACCGACCAGCTCTAGCAAATCAGTGATTCGTTTAGATGCCTCTTCTTTCTTTAGGTCTGAGAGCTCAGCGAAAAATTCTAGGTTCTGCTTTGCTGTGAGGTTTAGGTAGTTTCCGGGGTTATCTGGCAGGAACCCTATCCTTCTACGAGCATCCAAGGGTTTCTCCCTTATGTCGAATCCGGAAATCGTGGCTGTGCCTTCGGTCGGGAGTTTTAGACCAGCAAGCATATTGACTGTCGTGGTCTTGCCAGCTCCATTGTGGCCGAGCAGTCCAAATACCTCCCCCTTATGGATCTCGAAATTAATATGGTCAACCGCCGTGAAGCTGCCAAACTTCTTAGTGAGATCTATTACCCTAAGGATGGTCTCATTAGAGGTCTCTGACTTAGTTTCTAACTCTTTTTCTGTGATGTCTGGAGAAGCCATTTCATCATCTCAGAAATTATCTGGATTTACAATTCCGTGTTTGGATAAATTTGTTGAATCAACTATATACGTTATTTCAAGGGTTACTAAAATGCCGATAAATCCTACGGATAAAGAATGTGGGACTCCGAGGTCGCTGTCACTCATCGGTGTTAGCCTCCCCCTCTGCAAATCAAAGCTGTCTTTACTGCATCTCTCTGCAGCGTGATCGAGAAACGCTAGCCAGAAGAACTATATTTTTTTAAATGAAGCATTCACGTCAGGGTTCTCAACACGCCGTAACGTATCTGTAGAGGAGATCAAAGATCGTCATGTCCATCACACATCAAGATATGCGACTCTAAAAAAAAGTCATTCATGCGCGCACATCATAGTTGTGTGTAGTTATTAGATACACATCATTACTTTTTACCTGTTAAACAGCAAATGGAAACTATGGAAGGCAAAAACGTCGAAAACAACATTACGGATGAAAAAAAAGTAGATGATGTAGAGCAACAAGCCTCGAAGCGGGACGCCATTTTACGAGACCTGGCCTCGAATCTATCATCCTATCATATTTTGAAGCTTCGTCTTAGTGGTTCCGTTTTTATAGGAAACTTCAAGCTACCAGGCTGGAGTGGTGAGATGCCCTTCTACGCCTTCAGGTGTGAGAAACACGGCTTAGTTGTAAACTACCCCACAGGATATGAGCAGAGGCTCATATGCCCCTTCTGCCTCGACTAAAACAGAACCGTTAAATGATGTAGCCGCCATCAGGCCTTTCGAAATTCCTTACGAGCTCGAGGTTAAGTTCCGGCTCCAACTCATCAAAGTCCTCTTCCGTCAAGTCAGCCCACGGGCCGGTTAAAACGGCCTCAACTACTGGGCTTCCCCTTCCGAAGTTCTCGATACAAACCTTGTAAGTTAGGCGTCTTACATGCTCTTCATCCTCGAAGCCGAGTGTATGCAGATACTCGTGTAGGAGGATCGTGAACAGGTGGCTCCTCTCGCTCATCCCGGTCTTGCTCTTCATGAGCCGTCGGTTGAGAACTATTTCGTTCGTTCCCATTGGGTGAAATGCACCCACGTTGAGTGGGAGGTTTCCCAGTAGAAGCATGAGGCCCACTCTGTGTAGGCCTAAGGTCTTTTTCACGGCCTTCTTCACGAGGGTGAAAACGTCCCCATAATCCTTTGTCTTTTCGAGATCGGCTGCTAGCGTCTCTTCCTACTCCCCCTAAACTGCCTCAACCGCTTTTACGCCGGGTATCTTCTTCTTTAGGTACATCTCGACGCCATATTTCACGGTCATCTGGCTCATTGGGCAACCCGCACAGTGGCCCTTAAGTTTGACCTTTACGACGCCATCCTTAACGTCTATTAGCTCGACGTCGCCGCCATCCATCTGGAGCTGGGGCCTCACGTCATCGAGTGCCTTCTGTACTTCTGCCTTTTCCAAAATCGCACCTTCAGTGATGAGGTTGTGAGGAGCCTTTTAAACCTTGATAGGGTAGATAGGGCTTCTGAGCTCATTTTATGGTGGGGATGGCTGACTCGCTCTCCTCCTCCTAAGAAAAAGGAGAATAACCAGGAGGATAATTATCGCCTCGATCCCGACCAACAGGTACAGGAAATACTCTCTTGTCCCATTCTGCTGAGGAGGGGTGGGATTAGTGACCGTGAAACTGCCACTGAAATTGCCAACCTGGATCTCATGAATGCCTGGGTTGGAGCTAATCAGGGTAAATTTTACGGTGGTGGAGTTACCTCCTGTGAGAGGGCCGGTTCTTAAGCTTTTCACGGATCCGTCTAATGAGAGAGCAACATTGTAAAGTCCAGCTACGCTACCCTTGTTTCTTACATTGAGAGTGATCGTGATGTTGCCTCCGGTGTTCACCGTGGTAGGAGTAATTTGGAGACCGTAGTATTCCAATGAGGCATCAGGAATCGTGAGGAGGAGCACCGTAAAATTGCCTTGGTGACCATCGATCTTTACATTATAGTTACCAACATAATCTTCGGTATTCAACACGAAGCTTAAAGCGGCATCTTTTCCTGTGTCGAGTGTTACATCTTTCGTCTCTTCGACGACGCCATTCAATACAAGCGCAACTGTAGTTGATCCGTTAAGGTTCCCCGTATTCCTAACCGTTACAGTAACGTTGATTGGGTTCCCCGCGTCGACGACTTCCGGAGAAATTGTAAACCCGCTGTATGAGAAACCAGTTTGTGTGCTACTATTAGTTGCTATTTTCTGGACAGTTACGATCCCGTTGGCTACATCGATGTCTGGTGATTTGTAATCTAAAGTCATCATTTGATTCGTGGGGACATTGAGCTTGCTGGATGGAGTTTGTTTATAGAAAATGCCGGATGCACCTGTGCATATGACGGCTAAGAGTAAGAATAGAATCGTAATCTTCATCGTTCTTCATCCCCATTAGAAATGTGTGGTATCAACCAACATTAATTAAGGCAAGAATATAAGGTACTTATAAATGCTTAAATTCGGCTTATAACGCGTTCTAAATGTTTTAAAACCCCTTTTTTTGGCTTTATTGATTTTGTATATGTATGTAGACATACGCTATTTAGCAAAGGTTAAAAAGGGTGAGCACTCCCATCAGTGCGGTTAAGGTGAAAGAGTGATGGGTGACCATCAAACAGTTTAAGGTCTACGCTCCCGCTTCTATCGCTAATCTTGGACCCGGATTCGACGTTTTCGGTATTGCTCTCGACGGCATAGGTGACTATGTTAATGTAAAGAGAGTCAACGAGCCCGGTGTCCATGTTGTTGTAAAGGGATTCGAAGCGGACCAGATCCCGGTTAAGGCGCATCTGAACAGCGCCGGAGCCGTTATGCAGGCGGCGCTTGATATGCTCGTTGAGCCCGGCGGAGTCAAGATGGAGATAGTAAAGGGTGTTCCCCCGGGTAAAGGAATGGGCTCCTCCGGCGCCTCAGCGGCGGCGGCCGCCTTCGCTGCGGGTCAGCTCCTCGGATTCGACCTCCCCCAGAATGAGCTTGTCAAGCTTGCAGCTCAAGGTGAGGCTGTGGTCGCTGGTAGCGCCCACGCCGATAATGTCTCGGCGAGCCTTTTCGGGGGCTTCACATTAGTCGGTGAGGGATACGATGTAGTTAGGATGGATACCCCCGAGGTGGGCATCGTCGTAGCTGTGCCGGATATTCGGTACGAGAATAAGACGAAGATGGCGCGTGAGCTTCTGCCAAAGATGGTTGGGCTTAAAGATGCCGTCAGGAACATCGGTTACGCCTCCAGGATGGCTGCTGCGGTTGCGCTGAAGGATCCCATCCTCTTTGGGAGAAGCATCTGCGACTATATGGTGGAACCACATAGGGCTGGGATGATACCCAACTTCCAAATCGTTAAGCTTGCGGCTCTCCAAGCGGGAGCCTACGGGTGTTCGATCTCGGGGGGTGGCCCCAGCGTCTTCGCCGTTGGCGAGGACACATTGGAGATTGGTAAGGCGATGGTGGAGGCTTTCGGGGATACATCCGCTGAGGTTTACGTAACTAAGCCCAGTAACTCCGGGGCAAGGGTCGTCTGATGACCTCCATCTTTCGTTGCATCCGCTGCGGCAGGGAGTACGAGCCTGGAACGGTTTTCACCTGCGAGTGCGGTGGACCTCTCGAGGTGGTGCACAGGCCTCTCAGATGGGACAGGCACATCGTTGACTCTCGCCTCTGCCCGATGGGCGCTCCCTTTAGCAGCGGAGTCTGGCGATACAAGGAGCTGATACACCCAGGTCTAGACGCAAGGATGATAGTGACTCGACCAGAAGGAAACACCAACATCTATACTCGCAAACTCATCTCGGATTACGTCGGCGTCCCAGAGTTGTCGATGAAACACGAGGGAGAGAACCCAACTGGCAGCTTCAAGGATAGGGGGATGACCGTCGCGGTCTCGGAGGCCATCAGGCAAAAGGCGAAGGTGGTTGCTTGCGCCTCTACGGGAAACACCTCTGCTTCGATGGCAGCCTACGCTGCTCAAGCGGGGCTGCAGGGCATCGTTTTCATCCCGGAGGGGGAAATAGCATATGGGAAGCTTAGTCAGGCAATCGCATACGGCTCAAAAGTCGTTCAGGTCCCGGGTAGCTTCGATGACGCAATGAGAATCGTACAGGATACAAGCAAGGATCTAGGACTGTATCTTCTCAACTCTATAAACCCATGGCGCGTTGAGGGACAGAAGACAATCGTCTTCGAGCTCCTCCATCAGAGGGGTTGGGAGCCACCCGACTGGATAGTGGTCCCTGCCGGTAACCTTGGTAATACCTCCGCATTCGGAAAAGCCCTCTCGGAGTTGGTCGAACTTGGCTGGATAGAGAAGGTGCCAAGGATTGCGTCGATACAAGCTGAGGGCGCAGCACCCTTCTATAAGCTGTGGAAGGGGGGCGGCTCAAGTCTTGAAGCGTTGAAACCCGAGACCGTGGCGACAGCCATCAAAATCGGGAATCCAGTGAGTTGGGAGAAGGCGCTCAGGGTCATCAGGGAGACCGATGGAGTAGTCGAGGTCGTCTCGGACGCCGAAATAATGGATGCGAAGGCCATTGTTGACCGCAGCGGCGTTGGCTGCGAGCCTGCTTCGGCTGCTTCTGTCGCGGGCGCCAAAAAACTCACAGCTAATGGAGTGATAAAGTCTAACGAAGAAGTTGTTTGCGTCTTAACAGGGAATCTCCTGAAGGACTCCGAAGCGACTATCGGCTACCACACTGGGAAGCTTAAGGGAATAACGGCTAAGATTCCCAACGCACCAACACGCCTCGACACTAGGTCCATGTCCGCTTCCATTAGAAAACTACTCTTGTAGTAAGGGAGGCAAAAAGATGGATATCGTTGTGCTAAAACTAGGTGGCTCCATACTTCGAAGCGGTGAAGATCTTGGCAGAATAGCCGATGTTGTAGAGGCTGAAAAGGGCTCTGATCGCATCCCAGTCTGCGTAGTCTCCGCGATGAGGGGAGTCACTGACAAGATCATCAATGCTCTCAACCAAGTGAGAATCGAGAACTTCGAACCTAAAACGTTCGTAGATTCGCTCATGGAGGAGCACATATCCTCCCTTCCCAAGGATGTAGACCCCGAGCCGCTGAAGAGGGAGTTTAAGAAACTTGAACACGTCCTCAGCTACGTCAGATCGTCAGGGGAGATAGGCGACTCCGTCTACGCCTATACGGTGAGTAGAGGTGAAAATTTCGTGATGCGCCTAATCTCCGCCCAGCTTGAGGCTCGTGGGGTAAAGAGCAGATGTTTCTATGGGGAGGATCTCCTCGTTACCGACGAAAATAACAGGGAGGCCGCAGTCAACCTTAGTAAAACAAAGCTCAGGGTCGAGGAACTCTTGTCCCATGCGTGTTAGAGGGGGTGGTGCCAGTTATAGCAGGTTTCGCTGGTAGGAGCGGCTCGGGCCTTATTACTATCTTTGGGCGCGGTGGTACCGACGACACTGCTGCCTGCCTCGCTTACAGCTTAGGTGTTAAGAGGCTCGTCAAGTTCGTCGATGAGGGCGGAATAATGAGCCTCGACCCGAAGTTCATCACAGAGATGGAGAAGCCTGAGTTGGCGTCAAAGGTCGGGAAACTACCCAATCCTAGGCTAATTCCCTACCTGAGTTATGTCGAGGCATCCGAGCTTCTCAGAGAGGAAAGAACGAAGGTCGTACACTTCAAGGTCCTCGACCCTCTGATGAGGGGTGGAATAAAGCTACAACTTAAGAGTATAGGGAGCCTCGGAGAGGGTACAGTCATCGGCCCCGAGAACGGGGGAGTCGGTAATGGCAGGCCGAAGGCCGTGAGCTTCCAGAGAAACCTCTACGGCGTAAGGATACTACCAACTCAGTCGGTTCTCCCCACGGAGGTTTACGCTGAGCTATTTAGCGCCCTCGCGGTTGCTGGTGTTGATGTGAGGTATGCCTCAACTTCAGGTTACCAGATCAGCCTCCTCGTTGCCGAGCAGGATGTGATTGTCGCCCTGAAGGCGCTTGACGGGTTACCCTGCGCTATGGAGGTCAAACCGATAGAGGGCAGGAAAGGCACAATAAGCGTTATAGGGTCTGAGATGCGTGGAGTCAAGGGATTTTTCAGCAGACTGACTGGCGCCCTCGCAGAGCAGGGTGTAAACATAGAGCAGGCGACACAGCCGAATAGTGAGAATATAATAAGGTTCAGCGTCAGCGACGATGACCTACCTCTCGCCGTCGCCGCCGTCTATAAGGAGTTCTTTGGTGACTAAAATGAGAAAGGTGAAAGCGATAGTGATCGGTGCGACCGGAGCAGCGGGGCAGAACATAGTTGAGTCACTTGCGAACCACCCATGGTTTGAACTACAAGCGCTCGCGGCGTCGAGCAAGTCGGCTGGTTTGACTTATGCTAAAGCTATTGAGGGTGCAGCCTTCTTTGAGGTAGCTCCTTGCGAGGAGGTCCTCGATATGAAGGTACTAGACTCGGAGAAGGTTTCGATAAAGGACTATGATTTGGCCTTCAGCGCCCTCCCAAGCGAGGTTGCGAAGGAGATAGAGCCTAGATTCGCGGAACACATCCCCGTGATAAGCACGGCCTCAGCATATAGGTACGAGCCTGACGTCCCGATATTAATCCCCGATGTGAATCCGAAACACGCAAAACTTCTGAATATTCAGCGGGAAAGAAGGGGATGGGAGGGATTCATCTGCCCTGGACCCAACTGCACTACTGTCGGACTTGTCGTCAGCCTCAAGCCAGTGATGGACTCCTACGGCGTCCGAGCCATCCACGTCGTCTCTGAGCAGGCCCTCAGTGGTGCAGGTGAGAAGGGACTCCGCCTCGACTCCACCTACAGGAAGAGCGTTGAGATGAATGTCCTCCCGTATATCGATGGGGAGGAAGAGAAGGTACAAAAGGAGACAAGTAAGATACTCGGGAAGTTCTCTGTCGACTGTATCAAGGGGGCTGGGATCAATATCGGAGCCACCTGCACAAGAGTTCACGTCCAGACCGTACACACCGAGGCCGTCTACGTCGACACTAGGAGGCCCTGCGGAATAGATGAAGCCAAGGAGGCTATGAGTAACTACATAAGCGAGCCGCAGAGGATGAAGCTACCATCAGCCCCACTGAAACCAATAATAGTCTTGGATGAACCCGAGATGCCTCAGCCAAAGCTGCATAGGAAATATGGCGGTGATGTCACCCTAGTGGGTCGCCTCAGGAGAGACCCTGTTTTCAAGAATGGCTTGGCCTATGTCGTAACCAGTGATAACCTAGCTAAAGGGGCGGGTGGAGGCGCGGTACAGACCGCAGAATACCTCAAGGCGAAAAGGTACTTTTAACCCGACTTCATTTACCCCAGGGCGTCTATTTATAAGGCTTCCACCGATCAAAACTAAAGTGTCGCCACTGGGACTCTGGACAGTTATAGCGAAAGGCTTGTCGTCCTCCTACACAACCTCGTCAGGAGGCATATATTGAAAAAATAATTTGGTTTTCTCAATAATGAAAAAGCCAAGCTAGTGTGCTCAAAAGCACATTTTTGCGCATTTAACGAGTCGTTAATGTTAAGTCATCATCGCCCCCAATCTCTTAACGATATTCAATGCCAGTTGACCACAACCTATTCTCAAGAGCGGCGGGCGAAACACCCACTCTCATAAAGGGAGAAGGAGTCTATCTCTGGGACTCCGACGGCAAACGGTACCTTGACGGGAGTGGTGGACCACTCTGTGTAAACATCGGTTATGGTGTCCACGAGGTAAACGACTCCATCAAGCGCCAAATGGACGCTGTCAGCTTCGCCTATAGTGGCTTCTTTGTTGCAGACGCCGTCAAGGAGCTGAGCGAGAAGCTTGCATTGTTCTGCCCCGGTACGCTAAAACACAACTTTTTCTGCAATGGAGGCTCAGAAGCGACGGAGGCGGCCGCGAAGATGGCTCGCCAGTATCACCTGGAGAACGGCGACGAAACGAGATACAAAGTGATAGCACGCTGGCAGAGCTATCACGGCAATACCCTCGGCTCCCTGAGTATGAGTGGACACATCGGGAGGCGCAGGCGCTTCACACCGATGCTCATCGACTATCCACACATCCCGCCCGCTTACTGCTACCGCTGCTGGTTCGGTAAGACTCCGGAAAGGTGCGATATGGAGTGCGCCAGAGCACTCGACACGATGATACGGGCAACTGGCCCGGAGTATTGTAGCGCCTTCATCGCTGAGCCCATCGTAGGTGCAACTCTCGGCACCGTTCCAGCCCCCAAGGGCTACTTTCAGATAATCCGCGAGATCTGTGACGAGCACGGCGTCCTTTTCATCGCCGATGAGGTGATGACAGGCTGCGGGAGAACGGGGAAGAATTGGGGCATAGAGCATTGGGATGTGGAGCCCGATATAATGACCGCCGCGAAGGGAATAAGCAGCGGTTACCTGCCTCTCGGCGCCGTAATAGCCAGCGATAAGGTATACGAGACGTTCAAGGGACCCTTCGCCCACGGTCACACCTATAGTAACCACGCCCTTTGCTGCGCTGCGGGCTCAGCCTGCCTCGACTATCTGCAGAAGAATAAGTTAGTCGAGAAATCTGCGAAGAGCGGTAAGTATCTAATGAAGAGGCTCAAGGAGCTGTATGATCATCCTACAGTAGGTGATATACGAGGTCTGGGATTATTCGCTGGCGTAGAGTTCGTCAAGGATAAGGAGACGAAGGAGACGCTTGACCCTAAGCTCGGCTTCAATCAGCGTGTCTTCAAGGAGTGCTGGGACCGCGGTCTCATAGTTTACCCGGGTGCGGGCACAGTAGACGGCACACGGGGTGACCACATTCAGATTGGTCCACCCCTATGCGTAAGTAAAGAAGAGATAGATGAAATCATCGCACTCTTCGAACAGGGACTTAAGGCGGCTGAGAAGACCCTCCGCTGACCGAGCCCATATTTTTAAAAGCACAAGGGGTATCCCTAGTTAGAGTTCAGGAAGGTTGCCCATGAGGGACCCAAAGATCGACAAGATTTTCGAGGTTGCCAAGGCTGAGAGCAGGACGTTCCTCTTCGAGCACGAAGCTAAGATGCTCTGCGGCCTCTATGGCATGCCCATCACAAAGATGGAGGTAGTAAAGACCGAGGATGAAGCTGTCGCTTCTGCTAAGAAGATCGGATTTCCTATAGTCCTCAAGATCGTGTCACCCCAGGTTCTCCACAAAAGCGACGCGGGCGGCGTCATCGTCGGAGTCAACGACGAGAAAGGGATCAGGGAGGGCTACCAGAGAATCGTCGCGAACATCAAGAAGAATGTGCCCGCCGCCGTTATAGAGGGCATCCTCGTCCAAGAGATGGCACCTAAGGGTACCGAGATCATAATCGGCTCCACGAACGACCCTACCTTTGGCACGACCATCATGTTCGGCCTAGGCGGCATCTTCGTCGAGATCCTCAAGGATGTCAGCTTCCGTCTTTCACCCATAACGAAGGATGACGCGTGGGAGATGCTCGACGAGATTAAAGCTAAAAAGATCCTCGATGGTGCCCGTGGTATGCCTAAGGCAGACAAGGAGACCATCGTTAACATTCTACTCGCTACAAGTCTGATGCTCACGGAGTGCCCCGAGATCAAGGAGCTCGACATGAACCCTGTCCTCGTCTATGAACAGGGCGCTCGGGTCGTAGATGCCCGCATTATCCTTTAGACAGCTTCTTTTAATCACTCATTCTCCCTCGATTCCTACTCCAAAACTGAATTCCACTAGAGGTTTTAACTTAGAGGTGAGTGCGAAAAACATAGGGTGGTTGTGAAGATGTCTTCCTATTTCAACCACAACATGCGATATCGGGTATCGAATGTTAGTGCTTTCATTACGGGCTAAGCTGTCATTGCCTTGAAGAGGGTGCGGTTCGCCTCGAGACTCATCTTGTAGAGTTCGTAGGAGTGTTGGTAAGCCCGGATATTCTCTGAGATAGGCATCATTGGGATCTTCTCTGGAATCCACCTCTCGATAACCTTATGGTCATTGAGAACACCGGTGCCTAGGCCGGCTAGGATGGCATCGCCGAGTGGTGCCCCTTGAGCGTTAGGGATGTAGCTCATCTGGACTCCTGTGACGTCGGCAATTATCTGCCTCCATAGCGGTGACCGTGCGCCACCGTCTACGAGGGTCGCTCTATTCAGCTTTATGCCGGTCTCCCAGGCGGCTTCGAGGCTGTAGCGCATTGCATATGCAACGCCCTCGAGAACCGCGCGGAACATGTGGGCACGACTATGGTAGACGCTGAGACCTAGGAAGCCGCCTCGTAGATGCTCATCCCAGTAGGGGGCGCGTTCCCCGATCATTAGGTGGGGGAGGAAAACGAGGCCGTCGCTTCCGATGGGGATTTTGGTGGCGAGATCATCTAGCTGTTTGTATGCGTCGACGCCCGTCTCTTTCTCTGCATCCTTTTCCTTCTGTCCCAACTCGTCGCGGAACCAGCGGACGCTGAAGCCAGCTGTGGCAATACCTGTGAAGCCATAGGTGTATTGGCGTCCCTTAACGACGTAGGGGAAGTTGATCATCCTCGGTGAGAGGCGAAGTGTATGACTGATGAAGCCGTTGCACATGCTAGTGCCGAGCATTGAGGCGAGGTCGCCATCCTCGATTGCTCCCCCAGCTAGAGCACTGACGCTGGCGTCGATTCCCCCAGCGCAGATTGGAGTGCCTTTAGGTAAGCCAGTCAGCTTAGAGGCCTCATCTGTTACCTCGCCTACTATGTCCTCAGAGCTTATGATATTATCTGGAAAAAGGTCACGTGGGATTCCTAGAGTATCCATAGTCTCGTCGGACCAGTCGCGTCTATGGATGTCGAAGAGTCCACCGTAGTTTCCAGCGCTACTGAAGTCGACGCTCTCCTCTTTTGTGAGGCCGCGTATTACGTAGCCGTTGGGTGTCTCGAAACGGTGGATTCTGCGCCAGTTTTCGGGTTCTTTGTTCTTTATCCAGAGCATCTTGGTGTAGCCGTAGTATGGATCGATGACATTGCCAGTGACTTTGAAGAGGGCATCATCTCCGATGTTGTCTCGGAGCCAGCGACACTCGTCGGTGGCTCTGCGGTCGGCCCAGATTATGCATGGACGGATGGGGTTCATGTCTTTGTCGAGGGGAATGCCACTGCCCCCATAGAGGCTGCTGATCGCGGCCCCGGCGACGTCCCTAGGGTCGATCTTCGACTTTTCTAGGGCAAGCTTTATGGTTGTTTGGGTGGCTTTTTCCCATACTTTCGGCCACTGTTCAGCCCACCCCTGTTTTGGTGTAAGAACGCTGTACTCCTGGAAGGCGGAGCCTTTGATGTGCCCCTCGGCGTCGACGACGACTGTTTTTGTTCCGAGTGTGCCTATGTCGGTTCCGACTAGATAAGTCAAGGGGCTCACGTCGGTTTACTGTATTTGTTTCCGTCGGCGTCGTAGATTGTGTAGCCGATATCTAGGCGGTGTGCGATCTCTGCGAGCACCGGTGTTAGGTCGCCGTATGCGAAGCCGAGGTGATTGCAGGGCCAGATGCTGATGAGCTCCTCGTCGCTCATCGGTATCTTTCCCTTGATTATGGGCCAGCTTGGATTATACTTCTCGTGCTCCTCCGGCTCAACTGGCAGGGTTTGGATGACGGAAGCGACGAGTTTATAGCGGAGGTTTTCCCTTCCGAGACGGGCTACAGTCATAATGTGGCCTCCCGGAGTCCTGCCGCGTACGCTGCTGCCGCCGGCGTCGTAGAATATCTCCTGCCCCATGTACTCGACGTTGTCGAGTTTCTTGACGGAGTCCATCTCCGGTCCGCCGAAGAAGTAGGGTGGGTGCTGGCCGCAGTTTACTATGTAGAGGACGCCGCCCTCGACGTCGCGGAAGTCACCGAAGCCTGCTGGCTTCCCTGTGGCTAGGTGCATTATGAGCTGAGTAAGTGAGGAGTCCATGTCGTTCTCGCAGGCGACTGGAATGATCTTCTTCGGTTTGCCGTCTGGTCCGACGTCGTTGCTAAGGAACGCTGCCATGAGGCAGGCGGTGCAGTGTTGAGCACTGAGCTCATCTTGGCACTTGACGCCGGCGAAGGTGACCGCGTATTCTTCTGCGATATCCATACCAGCGTAGTAGAGGCTTAGCTGGAGGACAATCTTGGCGAACTCCTTGAGCTTGGGGCGGCTGTAGTCTATTTTGCCGTGTTTCTGAATGTAGTCGGCGGCCTTGGTTAGGCGGGCAGTCGAGGATCTTGTATCTGCCCTCGCCTGGTTTTCCACTCCACTCCACCATTAATAAAGCTCGACGAAGAACCTCCGACTGGTCTAGAGCCTCGTAGCTGAGACCGAAGATCTTCTGCCACTGGTCGACATCGGCGGTTGTGGTGGGCATCTTCAGACTCATGCCGCCCATTGCAAGGTACTTCTGGTACTTGAGGTCGGTTATGACTCTCTTCGCCTTCTCCGACTCGGTTGCCCGCCTTTCGTTGAATTTGAGGATTGTGAGGAGCTGCTTGATAACATTAGGATCGTTCTTTATGTCGCCGAATACGTGGCTGAATGGGATACCGATGCGGTTTAGTCCACCTCCAGCTGCCATGCCGGCGACAAGCCCGGGGACGGTGGGGTCCTTGTGGCTGAACATTATTACGCGTGGGACATCGCCTGTCTCGGCAGCGTAGCGCTTAACTGCGTCTACGCTGTCCCAGGGGAAGGTCCATCCTCCTTGGTTAATTATGAGGGTCTCGGGTCTCGCCTCCGCGATGTGCTTTATATGCTCCTGGACGAGCCTTGTGTTCCAGGCGATCTGGTCCATCTTAGAGTGGTTCTCTCCGCCTCTGATTACCACGACCTTAGCCTTCTTTAGGGCTTCAATTACCAGTTTTTCCTGGCTGATCATGGCGTCGATGTTGTCCTCTCGGACCCAGGGGCGGGCGTCGTTTGGGCTGAATAATCCAACCTTCATGGCTTCTCCCTCGGTAGTCTCTCCTGTACTGGGAGTAGGGGCTTAAACTTCTTGTGGGGCTCGGTCTGATACCAGTATGCCGTGCTGCTGTAGTCGTCGCTTCGCTTATTTGCGTGGCCATGTTCTATGGTGACCTTGATGCTCTTTTCGAAGTATATGGGATCGAGAATATGGTAGCGGTACCAAGTGATCTTGCCGTTCCAATTTTTGTCGGTCCCGGGTAGTGGGAGGCCGTGGTATGGGGCACAGTACTCTTGGGTTGGACACCAGCTCATCCCGTAATAGTCTTCCGTGCCTGTGCCATTGAGGCTGGGGAGCTTCTCACCGTCTATGAAGATCATGTCGTCTCCTTCGCCGTACCAGTTGAAGCGCTGGGTAGGGCGGAGGTTGTGTATGTTCATATTGCAGCCGACGTAGTGGCCTTTCCCCTCTGCCTCAAGGATTATGTAATTGCCCTTGCCGTCTAAGTTCTTGCCATGGAAGAGCCATGTTGGGTTATCCCACTCTTCGCTGTTGTCGCCATCGGTGGGGTTCTCGCGGTTCCATAAGGCGTGGAACCTACCGAGGCCCTCTGGGAGTTTCTTGAGCTCCTCGTAATCAATATAGTAGTAGAAGGCTTTGCATTCCAAGTTTCCCTGGTTCTCGACGGTGACTTTTGCGCCGTCGGAGTAGGGTATTGGGAACCATGAGTTGAAGCCTTTGCCGTCTTCGGGGCTCATCTGCAGTGGGGCTGAGACGTAGTTCTTTGAGATGGCGTGGCCGATGCCGAAGAAATCGCCAATCGGGACCTCAACGCTTGGGTTCTCCTCTCCATCCCAATAAGCGCGAAGAACGAGTTTTCGGAGATAGTACTCGTCACGGCTGCTGATGGTAACCCAGATGTGTTTGATTATGCCGGCTCCTTTCATCTCAGCGAGGGTAGCGGTTTCTCCCGCCGGAATTGTTATGTAGTCCTCGTTTCCGCCGGTGCGGTCGTAGCTACTGAACCTCCTCCTCTTCGCGTCCCTTAGGAAGGCTATTCCCGAGAGGTCGCCGCCTAGGCTAGATATACTCATTGTAATCAGGTTAGATGAGCCGCTTAAGGTGAAATAACTTGCGTGGCGTTGTTGAATTATTAAAGAACTTATTTTAGATGAGCGCGCACGTTAATCTAACCAACTGGATATAATTTATATATTATTTCAACCAATTGGTTAATTAGATGTAGAATGTCCGCCGACGTTGAACTTGACGCTAAAGGACTCAGGTGCCCAATGCCTATCATGAAGGCCACAAAAGCAATCAAAGACATGAAGCAAGGCCAGATACTCAGAGTTACCGCCACGGATCCGGGTTCGAAGAGGGACTTCGAGGGTTGGGCGAAGAACGGGGGCCATACACTTCTAGATGTAAAGGAGGAGAACGGGGTTTACATCTACACGATTAGGAAGGGATGAAAATGAGTGAAGTTAAGAAACCGAAGAAGATGGCGATTATAGTCCACTCCGGGAGCCTCGATAAGCTCTACCCAGTCTTCATGCTTAGCAGCACAGGGGTTGCCATGGATGTGGAGACCCACCTATTCTTCACGTTCTGGGGGCTCAACGCCCTAAAGAAGGGGGGACTCGAATCAGCCAGTCTCTCTGGCGACCTGAATGATGGTACGGAGATGATGAAGGAAAGGATCAAGAATGCGAAGGTCCCTACCCTCACCGAGCTCCTCAAGATGTGCAGGCAGATGGGCAACTTCAAGGTATACGCTTGCAGCACCACGATGGAGATGATGGGTGTGAAGAAGGAGGAGCTCATCCCGGAGGTGGATGACATAGTTGGTGCCGCGAGCTTTCTCGCCATCGCACTGGATAGCGACATCCAGTTATTCATCTAGGTGCTTTGAATGGCGCAACTCACCATCCTACTATGCCACAGCCCATTTCACCACGAGTCCGTCGATGAGGCAATAGAGATTGGGCGTGCTGCTCTAAACAGGGGGCATGGGCTTGACCTTTTCCTCATGATGGATGGAGTCTACTCCGCTTACAATAAGCAGAGTGGGGAACCATTCAACGTAGAGGCGATCCACCAGAGACTCTCGAGCCTGATTAATGAGGGGGCGCGGGTTGTCCTCTGCAGGGTCTGCGCAGAGCTCAGGGGAATCTCGGAGGAGAACATTCCCAAGGGCATAGAGGTAGGTGGGCTCTTCGACCTCAGCGAGTCAATCGCCGAATCCGACACGGTCCTCAGCTTCGCGGGGGGTGAATGACTCTGCCGGAGAAGAATCTACTAATCATCATAAGGTCTCCTCCATTCACGACGCTGAACTACTACGAGGGAACTAGAGTCGCTGCTGGGCTAATTGAGCATAAGTTGAAGATTCTTTACACAGGTGATGGCGTCTACGCCGCAATAAAAACCTCTGACCAGAAGCTAACTAGCCAGTTCCTATCCGATCTGCCTGACCTCGGTGTTGAGCTTTACGCAGACTCTGGGGCGATGAGAGATAGGGGAATAGCTTACTCCGAGCTAATTAAAACCGTCAAACCTGCAAATGATGAAAAACTCACTGAGCTGGCGGCGGAAGCGGAAGTTTCTCTCGTCTTCTGAGGCGATGAAATGGTGAAACTATTTATCATTAGAAATAGCGAGGCGTCAGTGCTAGGGTTAGCTGAATCCGTTAAAAACTCATCAGTAGCCCTACTCCAGGATGGGGTTTACCTAGCGACTTCCCCAATTAAGGCAATTGAGGTCTACGTCCTTGCCCCTGACGCCGAGAAGCGGGGCGTAAAGGAAAAACTCCAAAAGCGGGTCAAACTCGTAGGATACGAGGAACTGGTAGCCCTCCTCCTCGAGCTCGGCAACACAGTGATTAATCTATAGGGGGCAATCTATTGGATATAGACTCGGTAGACGCACAAATTCTCGACATCTTAGCAATGGATGCTCGTCTCAGCTACAGGGACATCGCTAAGAGGCTTGGGCTGAGCCACGCAAACATCTCAGCGCGTATTAAGAAGCTCGAAGATGATGGAGTAATCAGGGGATATGCTGCCGTGATCAACCCAGACGCAGAGGGGCTATATCCGCTCTGCTTGAGGATTTCGGCTAAGGGAGGCTACGAACTCGGGGAGATAGGTAGGAAGGTCTCTGAGTTCCCTGAAGTCCATGTCGTGATGAGGGTAAGCGGGGACTGCGAGCTTCTCGCCCTTACAATAAGTAAGGACAGGCAGATGGCTCTGGACTTGCTAGCCAAGCTTAACCGAATTGAGGGGATTGAGAAGGCTGAAAGCCACGTGATCCTCGAGTCTCTCAAGCTCTCGGGATTTCGCCTGAAGTAGAAAAATATGCAAGGTATCGAGAGTAAGTTTGGAGTAATTTAAGTTCAATTTGCGTGTTCAATGAAGCTACATAAACGCCTTGAGACGGAGGCTAAAACTAATTTTCAAAATAATATGCGCACGCGTCTAATAGAAGCCAAAATCTCATAGACTCGATTAATGTAATTACCACACACGGATAAAATTAAGTAACGAAAAAATGACTACGCGATGCTCTTTTGTGAAGGGAAATAAATTTCTTACTCAGAGTTGAAACGATAACATTTATGCCGGTTAGCAACGATTGAAAACTATGGCAAAACCGCCTTCAAAGCAGGCTAACAAGAGCTTCTCTAAGGAGATCAAATATCTCCTCTACCTACCAAAGGGTTACAAATCCGACGCTAAGCGCATTTGGCCACTCCTAGTTTTCCTCCACGGAGCTGGTGAAAGAGGAGACGACCTTGAGCTTGTCAAATTACACGGTCCACCAAAGTTGATCGAGGCAGGGAAAAAGATGCCCTTTATTGTCGCTTCACCTCAGCTCGCTGAAGGGGAATGGTGGTCTCCCGATCTCGTCGCATTGCTCACAAAAGACATCATTAAGACACTTCAAGTTGACGAGGACAGAGTATACCTCACAGGATTGAGCATGGGAGGCTATGGAACATGGGATACAATCGCCAAGTACCCGGAACTCTTCGCCGCTATATCGCCAATCTGTGGAAGAGGCGATCCGTCTTCAGCGTGGAAGCTCCGACATATTCCCACATGGATATTCCACGGAGCTAGGGACCCTATCGTACCAATCAAGCATTCCGATGATATGAACCTAGCCCTCAAGCAGTATGGAAAAGTCAAATACACCATTTACCCAGAGGCAGAACATGACAGCTGGACAGAGACCTACAACAACGACGAGCTCTACGAGTGGTTCCTAAGCCACAGGAAATTCAAGTATATCGATCTCCCCCTCGTTAAGCCTGAGCGATACGTGGGGGTTTACTCTTCGGATGAGAACTCTGCGGAAATATTCCTCAAGAATGAGAAACTCTGCATAGGACTCGAGACAAGTAACGATAAGGAGATGCCAATGAAACCCTTCGCCACAGACTCGTTCGTCTTTAGCGATTATAACTACGAATTTGTCTTCAAACCTGATGGTAAGAGTGGCTATGGCTCAGCGATGCTATATGAGAGAAGAGCGTATAGTTTGAAGAAAGAATAGTTACTTCTTCTGGACTAACTGGATAAGAAAACCATGGGGATCCCTGATGGTCGCAAGACGGCGCCCAGTCGCCTTATTTTCAAGTGGCCCGTCAACTTTCCACCCATTCGCCTTATAGCTATCACAAAGGTCGTCCAAGTCGTCAACTACGAAGGCGAGGTGGTTGATCCCTGGATTGTCTGTAACTCGGGTCTCCTGTATCTCGAAGCTCACGGGTGAACCGGGGACCCTCATCAGGGCTGCCTTACCACCATGGTTAGTGTTTTCAACGAACTCGAGCCCCACCATCTCATAAAAGCGGATAGCCTCTTCGAGGTCTTTGACATAGATGTGGACATGATCTAAGCCAAAGTTAACCATGACAACAGATCAGCACAAGACATATTTAACGGGGACCAAATCAGGAACTCTATTAACAGGGCCTCAACAAACGCATGTTTAACTTGCGAACGCCAAAGATCTAGAAGGGTGCGTAGAAATCGCAACCCCTAGAGCGAGCTTATGGTAAATATGGGGCGATTCGAGTTTACAATCCTCAGCTACCTCGATTTATTGGTTATGTGTAGAGCTGAACGATTGTGCCGTCGGTTAGTTTCCTGTCGAGGCCGACCTTCTCGTTTGGAAACTTCGCAGCGCTGCCCCAGATGCGAGCGTATTTGAAGTTCTGGTAGAAGTCGTTATGGATCATTCGGGCGAGCTCACCCACTGTGACGCTTCCCTTGAAAACCATTGGGACCTTGGCCGGTTCCTTCCCCGGCTCTTTAGTGTACACCCGTGTGACATCGAGGAGCTTGAATAGTTTGTAACCCAAAGTGGCATCAAGGTCTTTTGTGTGCTCCGCTGATGCGACAATTACGTCGAGTGGCTCAGCGGCCATTCTGATTTGCTCGATAGTGCGTGGGTCAGGTTTTAGGTCAGATTTGTTGGCTAGGACGATGGTGGGGCGGTAGACGGTGTTTTCAAAAATTGCCTCCTCAACCGTTTCTAGGGTGACTCCCCCCCTGATGCGGACGAGTGCCGAGCGGATCTTATATTCTGTGAGGAGTGCAATTATGTCCTCTGTGGAGCATCCGGAGAGCTCACCCTCCCAGAGGAATTGTATCTGCGTTCCCGCCCGCTTCTCTATCTCCACCTCCCCTTCGGGGCGTATTATGAGGATATGGCTGTTCGCAAGCTCCTGTGCCACCATCAAGAAGTTGCCAGCAGGGTCATCGCGAATATCAACAACTATAATGATTGCGTCAGCGTTGCGAGCCATACTGAGCTTCATGAAGCCTTCGGCTCGCCCCTCGCTGCTCCCCTTAACGATGGCAGGTACCTCGACTAGCTGAAACTGGATGTCCTCGTAGGGGAGCATGCCGGGTACGGGGACTTTGGTGCCATATGGGTAGGGTGTGACCATAACTTGGGCATTTGTGACGACTCTGAGAAGACTACTTCGCCCAACGTTTGTAGGACCAACGATGGCGACCTGGGCTACGCCAGCTTTAGGGACGAAGTATGTGGGGGCACCCCCAGCTTTCTGCTGACGCTTCTTCTTTTCAATCTCGTCGCGGAGCGTGGCCATCTGCTTCTTGACCTGACTGCACATCCGCTCTGTCCCCTTGTGCTTGGGGACGATGCTGAGAAACTCTCCCATCAGCCGGAGCCTCTCCTCCGGGTTTCGGGTAAGTGTGACCTCATTCCACTTCTCTTTCGCCTGCGGCGGGAGATTGGTCACCAAACCCACTCACTCCGTCATAATAGCAAGGTTACACTCTATTAAGAGCCGCTCCAAAATCGCTCGCGACGCTTCGAGACCGCGCGCGCCAAGATCTCAGCCTACTCACTCCAACCACTAAATATTTATGGACAAACTGCAACCAGACGACCTCCTTGTTAACGGGTATTTATAAATTCACAGCATCTTCGCATGAATATTTTTATATTTATATTTCAGGATGTTATAACTTTCATCGGAGACTAAGAATATGAAGAGCTATGTTAAGCTTGAGGGAGAAGCAACCAAAGATGGCGTAAAAGCCTTGGAGAAGCTCGCGTTGAGCATGCCCGAGGTGTGCATAATGAACTCTTACATCCAGTCAGAGATACCGCGATTCAATACAATGACAGGCACACTAGAATACTTCGAAGTCTCGGGGCAGGAGGCGATGGAGAAGCGCTGCGCCACGATCGTGAGCAAATCCGGCGTTAAACTCGATGGATACGACTTCGTCTTCGAGTGGTTCGTTAATCCAAAGAAGGAGCAGATAGATATGTTGGTGGAGAAGATTGGAGAGGCCCTTACGCCGTTGGGTCTCAAGTATACTATTAAATCGAAATAGAATCGAGAATAAATTGATTACAGTTATTTCATATTTTTATTTGATAGCGTCTTATAAAACAAATATTAACATAAATACATCTATTCTTCAATAGGTTTTCTGAAGGCTTAAAATGCTTGAACTCGTTGCATCTCTATTAATTATTGTTTTAGTTGTTTTACTCTCAGCTTTACTATATGTAAACTCAATCGAGTTCCTTGATTATAGGTTTAACATAGGAAGTTCCTTCGTGGGAGCTATTCTGTCGCCGCTTTTCACGTCACTTCCCGAACTCGTGGTCTTGTTGGTCGCTGTTTTCGGTCTTGGGGGAGCAAGTGGTTCAGCGGTAGGAGTGGGAACAATATTTGGTGAACCATTCATAGCGTCGAGTGTTTCCTATGGTTTAGTCGGAGTTTTCGCGTTATTCGGTTTCTATCTGAAAAGAAGAAAGCACAGCTACCTTGAAGTTAGCCAAACATTAACTATACCTTTCATTTTTGTCACGATTTTCTTTCCATTAGCTCTAATTCCATCGATTTTTAATTCATTTCAAATACGGATTTTATTTGGGTTGTTGTTTTTTACCCTATACTTTGCTTACCTTGGCTTAATGTATAGGCAAAGAACTCTCGAGATTGTATTAGAGGCTAAGTATCCATATTTCTCTAAAATAATCTCCAATAAGGAAATTGCGAGCATTGTTCAGTTGGCTATTTCCGTCATCATACTTTACCTTGGGGCTGACCAACTCGTTTCGATAGTTAAGCAAATCTCTATTTCCTTTGGAACCAGTTTGATCGGGTTGTCCCTAATAATAATCCCTGCAGCGACAGCAATTCCTGAGACGGCAAGTGCGTTAATCTGGGGGTTCAGAGGCAAGGACACGTTAAGCATCGGATCGCTGGTCGGCGAAAAAGTTCTTTATTCAACATTATATCCCGCTATTGGGCTTTTTATTACGACATGGATTCTAGATATTCATGTTTACATTAGTGTTATCGCCACGGTTGTGGTGTCCTTGCTTATGCTATTGTTTATCTCGAAAAAGAAGATACCTTGGTATGGACTAACTTTCGGATTGGTTTTTTTTACCAGCTACGTATTGCTAATATTCCTGATGCATATATGAGAACTAATCCATTAAATCAACTTTTTTTAACTTTGATATCCAGTCTAAGTATCTAAATATTCTGGATCATCATCTTATTTCTTTGATATACGCTCGCTGCTTCTACGGTTTCTGCCGATGAGGATCAGGGTTATGCCAACGATTAGGAATGTGACTGAAGCCATGATGCTGATGGTGACAAATATTGTGGATAGACATGCAGCGAAGACGCCGAATTGTGTAAGTCGTTCACCTCTCTCAAGCTCAACGACGTCTCCGTATACCTGTTTCCAAAACCTGAGTATGAAGAGTGTCAACGTGGCGAATGATAGTGCCCCAATGAAGAAAACGTATGTGAGCTCCGAGGTATAATTGCCAAGTGTCAATAGTAACCCCACCTCATCCCCAATGAGGCCCGCCCCGACGCCATATGCTATCGCGTAAATTCGGTCGAGGTAGGGGCTTCTTCTCCAGCTTATCGCGAGCCAACCTGCAGCTGAGAGTAGTGCGATACCTACCCAGAAGTGGTGGAAGTGGATCCCTTCCTGGACGACTATTACTCCTGGGAAAAGCGTTGCAAATACCCTGACACTAAGAAAGCTCGCTGTGAAGCTGAGAAGCGCGATGAAGGAAAGACCGTGTCTGGGTCCCGAAGCTTGATCCTTAGGCACAACGGACACTCTCGATGAAATCAGATAATGATCGCACTTAAACACGCATCGCGCGCATGTGTGGAAATATTTGGGTTTAACTTATTTGACGATGAGGACGCTACGCTGCGATGTGGATACAACCTTCTCAGCTACGGAGCCTAGTAGAAACCCCCTAACTCTGCCGACGCCCCTGTTACCGATTACGATCATCTCACAGTTCTCTTTCTCCGCGTTTTCGTTGATTGCGTTGGGGACGTCGGTGCTCCTTTCTGATTTAAGCACGTACTCTACCTTCTCATCCTTAAGGATCTTCTCCAACCTCTTGGACATGTTCTGTGCTTCGATGTCGACATCCTCGGTAGCTATCCTTCTAGGGTCGATATACACGTCTGCCGCCTCTCCCCAGTAGACGTGGAGCACGATGAGCTTCGTTTGGAGAGCTTTAGTTAATTTGATCGCTTCGTTGAGGGCCTTTAGTGATTGTGCCGAGCCATCGAAGGCGAGTAGGATGCAACCATTGGCTTGCATAGCTTTCCCTAATTGTTTGTAGGAATATTTAGTTATATACCTTGGTTGCTTTAACCACAACGCGCGCTCATTTCAACAATGAGTTAATGAGGGATAAAATGAGCTCATTCTCGGTGTCGGAGCGGATTAGCCTTATACGATAGAGTTCAGCTAGCCTCAGTTCCTCGGTCGTGACGGGCATGAGGGAGGCGATGATGTAATTGGAAGCTATAAGATCGGTGACGACACTGCTCCTTTCGATTATCTTGTTGTAGACCGGCTCATTCACGACTATGTCAATGTATACGTCAGTGTCCTTATGGCTGGAATTCCGTGCGAATACATCGAAAGTGTAGTTCTTGGATGATATGCCTACGACGACCCCGGGTGCCTCAGCTACCCAGCCAACTTCCTCAAATCCCTCCCGAATTCTCTTAGCGAGAAGCTCTGTCTTCTTTTTTTGAGCTGCGAGTCGTAGCCTCTCCTGTAGTGGTTTACCTAGATTCCAGTAATCCATGAAGACAAGCATCATAGTACCCACGTAGGCGGACACGTTGGACCATACGGTGCGATTCTGCGTCTCGGTGTGGGGAACATTGAGAAGAACCTCCTGTTCGTCGACTGCTAATAGGACGAGGTCAGTAACTGCGGCGTTCTCCGAGACAAATATTGGACTATTAGCTAATCCACTTACCTCCTGGAGTGTATCCTCGTTTGTTCGAGTAAGTAACCTGATCTTGACTCCCCTATTCGCAACGTCCTCAAGTATGGATAGTGAGGTTGGAAGTGTCGTAGCGTCCTTAGTGATGATGTCTATTGATCGCCTCGCCTTCACAATCATTTCATTAAAGATTGAGGCGTACTCTTCTTGCGTAGTATATGTTCGAATCTCGGGAGTTGGTTCACCGGTTTTAAGTGAGTGAATTACCAGATCCGCATCTATGGCGAGGCTCCATAGCGCATCGAAGAAAATCCCCATAGCCACGACGTAACTTTTGGCATCGGTCCAGAGACCAGTATCAGAGTTTGTAGTCATACTCATGGAGTCATCCATGGCAACCGTTGTTAGTGCCTCACTATCGTCGATGATGGCGAACCTGATGGGGGTCTTGAGGGTAATGTGACGAATCTCGGCGAAGCCATTGTATGTCTCAACCCCCTTCCATTTCTCCGAGTCGACTTGGGTGAGTATCCTGATCTTCTTCCCTTGCCTATTGAGTGACTTGAGTCTGTCGTCTAGCCCCCAGAGGCTGAGGCGGGCTAAGTCGCTGGTCGTGGTTACTAGCCTTATTGTATCGTGTGCATTATCGTACATAGTTAAGAGAAGTTCAAAGACCTGCTGTCTACCCTGAAAGATCCGGAATCTAGGTTCATCTGGGCTCTGCTCCGTGTTATTTGCGAGCGTCTCCCACTCCCTGATGAGAGCATCCTGCTTTTCCTCAAGGTCGTTGAGAGTTTGCCGGAGCCCATTTAGCTGGCGGTCTATGACTTTTTTTAGAGGCGAAGCGATAAACTTGACTGGCCTCCCGATTACTCGCTGGACGAGCTCCTTATCCTCCAACGCTTTGAGGCTTCGGTACGCCTTCATGCGATTGAGGTTGAATCTTCTAGCTACTAATCTGGCGGGTGTTGGACCCGACGCTGATAGGAATATGTAGATGTCTATATCCTCTTTCTCGAGTCCTAATACCTTTAGCCTATCAGTGAGCCTCTCCGCTGCCATGATTTGCGTCTCCACCACCACTCTTTTAAATTGTTCGTTCATTTGTTACAATCAATTAGCACGTTCTATTGTGACTGACCCAATTTTATCCATGCCACTCAGAACCTTAGAACAGGCGTGTGCCTATGAAGAGGCTCATAATTAAGAGCAAAAACAGCGTATTTCCGACGGTTGTGTGGCAGGGGTCACAACTTGTCGTCTTCTACCTAAGCGAGGACGAAGATGAGGTGGAGGTAAGGGAGACTAGCGAGATTAATTTCGAAGAGTTCTTTCTCCACCTCGACCGCGGAGGCTCTGTCTTCGTCACTATGATGCCTGGTTCAGTACCAAATATTCCAGATGACCATCAAGAGTTAGAGACCTCTGAGCTTCTTCAGGAAAATATGTAAAACTTTGGAGAGAATGAAAATGGAGCAGGAGTTCAGCCAGGTTTGCCCGAAGTGTCAGGGTACCTATATTATTAGAGATCAGGAAGCGGGTGAAGAAGTCTGCGCTAAATGTGGACTTGTAATCAACTCTATAGTTGATTCAGGCGCGGAGTGGAGGACTTTTGAGTTCTTCGAGATCGGAAGATCGAGGGCGGGCCAAGCCATCACCCCTTCCATCTGGGATCAGGGATTGTCAACCAGCTTCAACTGCCTGAGGGATGGTACTGGGAAGCCACTGAACTTGAAAGCCATCGATAAAATGTACAGGTTGAAGAAATATGACAACAGGTCGAAAGTGAACGATACACAGGCACGTAACCTAAGCATAGCGATGCCTGAGCTCAGCAGGCTCTCTGCAGCCATTCACCTCCCAGAGAATGCAAAGAATCACGCAGCAACCCTCTACAGAAAGGCTCTAAATAAGGATATGATTAGAGGACGAAGCATTGACTCCTTTGTCGCCGCCTGCATCTACGCAACATGCCGAATGCAGGGGATACCACGCCCACTAAAGATGATCACAGCTGAAAGTCACCGCGACTTTGGGGAGGTTTCTAGAATTTATCGACTACTCCTTAAAGACCTCGGGTTGAAGATGCCACTCAACGAGTCGATGAAGTTTGTACCCAGTATAGCCTCAAAGCTAAATCTGAAGAGAGTGACTGAGCAGGTCGCAGTCGACATACTCAGGGACGCGAAGGAGAAGCAAGAACTCTCAGGAAAGGAGCCGAGGGGACTCGCAGCTGCGGCTCTCTACTTGAGCTGTCAAAAGAACTGCGAAAAGAGGACTCAGAAAGAGGTCGCGGAAGCAGCAGGTACAACGGAAGTCACGTTGAGGAACAGGGTTAAGGGGCTTGAAGATGCCATGAAATCGGAGCAATTTGACTTCTCCCCAATGATGGTCGCCAGCTCAATACCAGCTGCCGGAGAGTAACCCCAAAACGTACCCTCACCTTAACCATCAGGACAAATGCCTAAAGAGACAAATTCCTAAAGGTTACGATTAGTGCTTACATGATAATTAAAGTATAATATATTTGGAAAAAAAGGGTTTAGAGTTATCGAACTAGGCTTTTCTGTCGAAGTAGATGCTCTTTCCCTTTATGGAGAGGGGTATACCCTCAACGTCGTCTCCCTTGACGAGGCTCATCTTCATAGCGGCGACTCCCACACTACGCATTATCCTATTATCAACGTTCATGTCACTAGCGACCTTTGCGGCTGAGCCCAGAGCTATGCCGAGATCGATGAGCTTCGCCCAGAAGGGCCACCACTCCTCGCTCGGCTTGCCGCACTCGACGCCGATGAGCACCACAGCCCCCGAGGCTCGCACGTTTTCCGGCATCTCTCCCGCGTCCGAGCTCCTCCATTGTTTTCGCCAGATTATCTTTCTCTACACCTGTTACTATAGCGGTGTGAATACTATCCTCACCCCTCGTCTTGGGGGCTGTCCTTGCAGCGGTCACCATCAGCTTCGCAACAGTAAGGAGTGTCTCCTCTTCGGCTACTTCTGAGTTCATGATCATGTTTAATCTCCAGATCTATGCATCCCCCAAGCCTAGTTTAAAAGAGCTTAGGGTGCACACCGCTTTAAACGCACGTGCTCAAAAGTGGATCTACCTCCCCAGTAATCGTTCATAGTTCAAATTAGTGTTTGGTGGGCTTGGAGGCATTTGTCGCTTGTGCGCTGTACTTGAGATTTTCTCTAAGACTTTATCCGTAGTTGAGCTACTGATCCCGTAATTATTTGAAAGGAAGTCTTTGGCGGACTGAGGAGGCTTTCTATTTTTTCCTCCGTCAACAACGGTGGCCAAAATTAGATCCAGTTCCTCATAGCTAAAGCCAAGCTCCTTCTCGGCGGTCAAGCCTGGAACAAGATTAGGTGAGGACTTCTTTGAGATGACATCCTTGGGTAGATTCAGTTCCTTGGCGATTTCTCTGACTTGGGTTTTGTACACGTTGAGGATCGGCTCCAAGTCCACCCCACCATCGCCATATTTCGTGAAGTACCCCATGAGCCACTCCGACTTGTCTGTCGTACCTACAATTACAGATCTCCTAGGCATCAGCTGGCTGACCTCGTAGAGTTTGATCATCCTAAGCCTCGCCTTCAGGTTGCCGTACTGGATTGCGTTTCTGTACTCGCCTTCGAGACCACGTTCAGCAATCTCCGGGTCCTGTTGAACGAAGGCGGAGACGAGGGAGGAGATATCATACTTCTTCTTTTTAATACCCAGTTTATCGGCGAGATGAGCTGCATCCTCCACATCCTTGGTGTCGGTGACTTCTCCGTCCGGTAGGAGCACCCCCATAATCCTCTCACGTCCTAGTGAATTAGCCAAGATGGTAGCTACTACACTTGAGTCGAGCCCGCCTGAGAGCCCGAGTACCGCGTACTCGAGTCGATGTTGTTTAAAGTATTCTCTAATCCACTCCTGAATGCCTTGAATTTCGTCTGTGGCTGCCCAACCTATTTCTCTCCAGAAATCCTTCAACAGCCTGCTGTTCTCCATCATCTTACTCTCACTGTTTCTTGCCAACTACCCTGTTTATCTTCGCCAATATATGCTCCGTATTTAGCAGGCTAACTTTAATGGATCGCCAAGCATCGATGCACGCTTTTGTTTTATTGGGGTCAATACCCGTTATCGCGTCAAGGGCAACGGTTACCTTGTAGCCAAGTCTGTCGGCTAAGTATCGAACTGCTAGATCTACACATACATCCGTCGCTACTCCGTAGACTACGAGCTCATCGGGGTCGATTTTCGCGAGGAATTGCCGGGTGTTTGGATTTGTTTCCACGTCGTTGTGTTGCTTTTCGAAGAGAACTTGCTTATTATCGACTACTGCTTCTGAAAGCTGCTTGGCAGTTAGCTTAACGGATGGGATAAATAGTATATCCTGTGTTGCAGTCTGGGTTATCTTCCTTTGCCCAGGTGTCCCGTATACACAATGCTCCGGCCATATTTTGAACTCTAGATCCCTAGGAGTATGCGCATCTACTGACCCTGATAAGGTGCAGAAACTGGGTGCTGAAGTAGTCAATCGCCCGAGGTTATTTTTTATAGCGGTGGCTCCTGGTACTGGTAATTTTCCATCAGGCTCCATGAAGTCAATCTGCGTGTCGACATCCCAAAATACGATTCTCCTCAACTTCGCTTCACCTCACCAGGCAGAGTATTGCCTCGTCAGCTTTTCGGTGAGGCTCTGAAGCTTGTCACTGATCTTGAGCTCGTAGGGTTTAGCGGCATACAACCTTTTTGCAATCATCTGGCAACATTGCGACGCAACCCATTGAGTATTCCCTGATATCGCGCAGGGCTCTGATTCTCCGGATCCTTCTCCCACCTTTCACAGCGGGTTCGAGGAGGGGTATCCCTACGCTCTGCTCCTCTTCAAGCTGTAGGACATCGTATAGGTATTTCCCATTCTCGTTGGTGATTCTACACAGTTGTTTCCTGCCTGGATGAGTCCTCTTGCTATCAGAAAGCTTGATCCTTGGCCCGAAGTTGTCCTCGACAAGCTTGTAGACTCCAGGCAGGGCAGATACGGGTTTGGCGGTGATCATCTCGGTGCCGACTCCGTAGAAGTCAACGGGTGCCCCAGACTTCGTGTACTCATCTATCTTGTACTCGTTAAGATCGCTACTCACTCCTATCTTCACATAGCCTAAACCTTCCTCATCAAGCAGATCTCTGATCCTCTTTGACAGTCCCTCCATATTCCCTGAATCGATCCTCACAGCCGATAAGCGGTCTCCCCTTAACTCCATTTCCTTCGCCACCATCGCAGCCTTTCTCGCGCCTGCCAACGTGTCGTAAGTGTCTATCAGGAACACGGAGCTCTTTGGGAAAGTGTGCGCGTAGGCCCTGAAGGCGTCAGCCTCGTCGGGGAAGCCCATCACGAAGCTGTGGGCCATGGTTCCGGAGGGGGAAATGTCGTACTCTCTGGCGGCTTCCACGTTGCTTGTGGCCTCGACTCCCCCTATGTACTCTGCTCGCGCACCCTTCACGCCTGCGTCGAATCCCTGGGCCCTCCTTAGACCAAAGTCTATAATCTTGGCTTTTCCAGCCGCGTTTACGACTCGGCTAGCCTTGGAGGCTATCAGTGTCTGAAAGTTAACGATGTTTAGAAGCGCCGTCTCCAGCAGCTGAGCCTGTGGACGCTTAGCGGTCACTCGCATCATCGGTGAGTCTGCGGTGATTGGGGTTCCCTCGTTAAGCGCTATGATATCCCCCTCGAATCTGAAGTGGCGGAGGTAATCCAAGTAATCGTCTTTGAATGTGTTTAACCCCTGTAGATAGACTACGTCGTCGTCGGTGAATCTGACCCTTGTCGCGTAGTCGATTGCCTCATCGATTCCTGCGGCAACAAAGTAACCCCAGTCAGGTGGTAGAGTCCTTATGAACATCTCGAATGAGGCGATCTCGTCCTCCTTGCCGTTGTCGATGTACGCGGCGTTCATCGTAAGTTGATATAGGTCAGTCAGTAGTGCGCTTCGTTTATCCTCGTTTCCACTCATCAATACTCTATCCGTGGGAAAGTGGGGTATGCGTGAAATATACCAATATCGCGTGAACCGTGAACCATAATGCTCCATGGGTGCAAAAATAAAACACGAGCGAGTGGATTAAGAGGCATTATAGGTTGACCCCATCTTAGGTGTAATGCTGTTATTCCCTGTGATTGATATATGAGTATCATGCTTACGCGTGATACTTGTGAACTTAGACTGATGAGTGAACTGTTGCCTCGGGGATGCCTGAGGTGGCGTCGGGGAGAACCGCGACTCGTGGGCTCCCATTGTGGTGGGTCTTGAGGGCCTCGATTACTTCGCCCCAGCTTTTGATCCAGGTGGCTGATCCTTCCCCGAAGCTATTCTCCAGGATTTTGTCGCGGCTCAGGCCGTATATGATTAGGCTGGCCGCTTTGTTAAACGATCTGGGTTTGCCGCTCCATAGGCTGGCCGCGGTGTACTTGCCGTGGACGCCGAAGATCCAGTGGTTGATTTCGCCATCGGGGTCGTCTGCGATGAGGACTATCGTGCCGCCCTGCTTAACGGAGGCCTCCGCGGCCCAGAGGCTGAGTTGGGGCTCATTCTGCCTCATGTAGCTGTTGGCGACTACGATGTCTGCGGTCGGGGACTCTGTGATGTGCCAACGAAGAACGCCCTTCGACGCGCTTCTCTGGGTTTGAACGAAGTCGCCTGCGTACACCTCCAGCGGGTTCCGCTCGAGGTTGAGAACTGTATCGATCTTGAAGTCAAGTCCGGCGGCTCTGGCGCACTCCTCCATGTCGAGGCGCAGGATGTTTCCGTCGTTCCTCATACGACCCGTGCTGCTGTAGGGCTCCAGTCCGGGGCCGAAGCCTCCCACTGGGCCGTGGTTGTGTTTGATGGTCTCTATCCCGGCAACTCCGGGGCAGATCATCTTCGCTCCACCACTGAAGCCTGTCATTCGTGGAATAAGACGGTTCCTATCCCGATCTTAAGGTCGCACGCCATAACCTCGGCGTTGACCCATATCGGGGTCCCTCGGCTGGTCTCACCTATGTGCTTCGTCATCTCATATGGGTTGTGGTTATAGACGGGGTAGCGTTCGAGGATGTCCTCGCCGAGTTTCTTGGCGAAGAACTGTCGGCCGAAGGTGCCGTGGCTGCCGGCTGCCACTATGAATCTAATGCAGTCATCTCTTATACCGGCTCTCTTGATCTCCTCGAGCACAATCGGGGCGTATTGGCTTGTCTTCGTTGGGCGGGTGGAGTCGTCGAAGATTATGACAGCCTCCCTCTTCCCTTCGGCGAGTTTGCTCAGGGGCTTCGTCCCCAGCGAGCTCCTGATAGCCTTCTTGATCTGGACCCTTGTCATCGGCTTCACCCCTTCGCATGCCATTCTGCAGCGGTGAATTTCCCACTCCCCCGGGAACCACAGCGTCACCGACTTGTCTCTGTGCCACTGCTGCCCCGGAACCTGCACGATTTTGTCCTCTAAGTCACAGTCCTCTGAGAATGATGGTCGAAGGTGGACTAAAGATTTTAAAAAAATATGGTTTAACATGATCCCTAAATGTGCACATAGCCACGCGCGAGCAGGGGTGCAGCTATGCAGGTTGATGACGATGAGACCTTGCTAGGGGTTGTACGCGAGTTTGTCGCAGTCTCCAAGGAGGAGAAGCTGGATAATAAAATCACCGTGAGATCAGGAACAAGTAAGTTACTCTAGGCTCAGAGTTGGTTTTCGCGCGCGCCAAGCTACGAGTTAACTAGGTCTCCTTGTTCTCCGGGTACCAACCACCGCTTGGAGGACGGTTGTTCGGAGGCGGTGGACTCGGCATACCTATCCTGTAGTGTTTCCCAGTCTTCTTCTCCTTCCAGCGAACATTCTCAGCTATAGGGTAATTCATCTTTATGGCGCCCTGAAGCGCCCTCGGGCAAGCATGTACACAGCAGCCGCAGTCACAGCACTCATCGGAGTATATGGTGAGCGGCGGCTTCCCCGCCTCGGGGTTCTTGATCAGCATATCCATCCTACAGGCTTTGACGCACCGCGGCTCCTCCAGCGTCGGGCAACCGGTGCAGACCTTGGGATCGAATTCGATAAACTTCGTCGCCTCGACGGGCACATAGATCTTCCTTTCACTCATGGCAATCACCAGGGCTTGTGCTTCTCATAGTTCTCACTATACGTGGGGGCGTACGGTGGCATTAGCCAGAACCTGAATGGGCGCTCCCCCACCACGACTTTGCCACCCGCCTGCTTGAGCGTCATGAACTTGTTCCACTCTTCGGGGTCATCCTGTGTGTAGTCGAGCCTACGCAAGTTTAGTGTCCTCGAGCTCGCCTTCCTATTAAGGGCGGACTCTAAAATCATCTGGGAAACGGTGAGGAGGTCAAGCGTCTCCAATCCCCTCATAAGCTCGTGGGGGTTCGAGGCAACCAGCTCCTTTGCTTCCTTACCCTCAAGCTCCTTGAGCCAAGTTTCACCGATTCTGATCAGCTCCTCGTTCACGTACTCGCCAAAGTAGGTCCTCAGGACGCTGCTGACGCCGGTGTTAAGGTCCTTCCAGTCGATGCCCTCGTTCCTTTCAGTGGGGGCGTAGATCCTTGCCATCCCTTGTTGGATTTGGGATTCGTCAAGTTCGGAATGCGGAGCGTGTTTGGCGTACGCCGCTGCCTTGGCGCCTGCCCACCGGCCACCCGTCGCGGCAGCGGAGTGGAAGTTGCTGCCGAAGATCGTATCCCCAGCTGCGAAGAGGCCGTCAAGGGTAGTCATGAGGTCCCAGTCAACTATCAGTCCGCTGCCGGTGGACATGGTCCAGCCACGCTTAGAAGTGGCGTCGAGAGAGGGACCAGCGCTGAACCAGTCCCCATAGTATTGGAGAAGGTCCTTCTCCGGGTCAAAGCCTGCTTGCGTGAGGTTGCGGTACACGATCCACGTCTTACCCTCTTGGGCGACCATTAAGCCGAATATTGCCTTCCTCTCATGTTCGGGCATTGAGGTCAAATCAGCGTAAAGGGGCAGTTTGTATTCCCCCTTCTTGACCATCTCCTCGAACTCCGGCTTATCCGATATGCAGACGGGCATGTCACTCTCGAGTGCCTTACCCACACGGGCCGTAGAGATACCTGGCATTATGATCCGCTTACCAAGTGCTGACGGCTTTACACGTTGATCAAATGATGTAAGCGTTTTACCGTCGAGGCTAACGTATGGTACCTCCTTACCATCGGCGTCAACGATGCTGCAGGGGTACCACGTGTTGCGTGGGTTGCCGGTGCCGTATGCAGGGTGCCTTGATATTCCAGTCACCCTTTTACCTTCCAGTTGGGTGAGTTCCGCTCCCGCCCTCCAAGCCATTGCGAAGCCGCTCCCAACAAGGTTGGGTGCCCTGAGGCCATTTATTCTATAGCCGGAGTAGAGCCAGGGCCTATCAGAAGCCTTGCCTGTGCAGAGCACAGTCGCCTTTGCCTTGAAGACATAGTACTCGCCCGTGCGGACGTTCACCGCCGTTGCGCCAACGACCCTCGCCCCCTGCCTGCCCCCATCGGTGAGGAGACCGGTGGCGTAAACTCTGTTGATTAACTCGACGTCGCTTCTAAGCATCTCGCCGTAGAGGGCGAGCTTGAAGGTTTGACCCCATACCCTAAGCGTGTGCCTAT